>NZ_BJUL01000015.1 GCF_007989605.1 Vreelandella venusta
TCCATCAGGTTATCGACGTGTATCACGTGTGATTTAGCTCTGATGAGACAGGGATGTCGCTTACTGCTGTAAATGTAGCCAACACAACTTCACAACAACTGAACCCTGGTGAAATTATAATGAAAACATTTAAAAAGACCTCCCTAGCCACGCTCCTTAGTGCCACTGCCATGCTATCTGCAGGCAGTGCCTTCGCCAATGAAGATCCGGTGAAGCTTGGCTTGATGCTTCCTTATTCAGGTACCTACACCGCCCTTGGAGAGGCCATCACCAATGGGTTGAAATTGGCCATTGAGGAGGATGGCGGTCAGTTGGGCGGCCGCGATGTGGAATACATTGAGCTAGATTCTGAAGCTGATCCCTCTAAAGCGCCTCAAAACATGAGTCGTTTGGTCAATGGTGACGATGTGGATTTCGTCATTGGGCCCGTTCACTCGGGTGTTGCCATGGGCATGCTGCGAGTGGCTAAACAGACCGGTGCCATCACCATCATTCCTAATGCGGGGTTGGGAGCCGCTACTAATGAACTATGCATGCCAAACGTGTTCCGCACCTCGTTCAGCATGTGGCAAGACAGCTACCCCATGGGCAAAGTGGCTTACGATCAAGGGCATCGCAAGATTGTAACCATTACCTGGGATTACGCTGGAGGCAAGGAAGATCTGGCAGGCTTTGAGGAGGCATTTACCGCTGCAGGTGGTGAAATCGTCGAACAAATTTTAGTGCCATTCCCCAGTACAGAATTTCAGAGTTACCTGACGCAAATTGCCAGTCTTGAGCCTGACGCGGTTTACACCTTCTTTGCGGGCGGTGGCGGCGTTAGCTTTGTTCGGGATTATGCGGCAGCCGGACTAAAAGAAAGCATACCGTTATTAGGTTCCGGCTTTCTTACCGAGGGGAATTTAACCGCCCTGGGCGATGCAGGTGAGGGCGTAATGACCACGCTGCACTATGCCGAGACCCTCGAAAATGATGCTAATCAGTCCTTCGTGTCAGCCTACGAGAATGCCTACGGGGAAACTCCTGATACCTACGCAGTACAAGGTTACGACACCGGCATGATGCTGGTTCAGGCACTTGAAGTGCTTGGCGGTGATACGTCGGATAGAGAGCGTTTGATCGATGTGTTAGCCAATGTACAACTGGCGAGTCCCCGTGGGCCGCTCCGCTTCTCTGATTCCCACCACCCTATCCAGAATGTGTACCTACGTGAGATTCGCGACGGCAAACATGAGGTCGTCAGTATCGCTTCCGAGAATCTTGAAGTCCCTGATGACGCTTGCCAGATATAACGGCATCTTGCTTCACATTGGGGCGGGGGAAACCCGCCCCTCATTCTGATTCTCGGAGGGATCTTATGGATCTCGCATTCTTCAGCGTACAGCTACTTAACGGTTTGCAGTACGGCCTGCTGCTCTTCTTAATTGCCAGCGGTTTGACGTTGATTTTCGGCATCATGGGAATCATCAACCTGGCTCACGGCGCCATGTATATGATTGGTGCCTATCTGGTTTACGACCTAACCCTGCGGCTGGGTAATTTTTGGCTGGCCATGCTGGCGGCCATCCCTATCGCTATTGTTCTGGGGCTCATCATTGAGCGCCTGTTTCTCGATACGCTTTATAAGCGTGACCATCTGTATCAGGTGCTGCTGACCTTTGGACTAATTTTAGTGCTCAACGAAGCACAGCGGATTATCTGGGGTGGCGATGTGCATCGTGTCGCAGTGCCCGTACCGTTCGATGCCAGTATTCAACTGACGGATAACCTGCAGTACTCGGTGTATCGCCTGTTTGTGATGGGCGTGTGCCTAGCATTGGCTGGGGTTATTTATTGGGTGATGCGCCATACACGGCTGGGCATCATCATTCGCGCCGGTGCCGTCAATCGCGACATGGTGGAAGGGCTGGGGATCAATGTCCGTACCCTCTTTACGCTGATTTTCAGCGTCGGTGTAGCGCTCACCGCCTTCGCGGGCATGATCGCCGCGCCGCTCACCTCCATCGCGCCTGGCATGGGCGATAGCATTCTTATTACCTGCTTTGTTGTCGTGGTTATCGGTGGGATTGGTTCTATCAAAGGAGCCTTTTGGGGCGCCATTATCATTGGCATGGCCACTACCTTTGGGGCGGTGCTCATCCCCAGTCTCGCCAGCATGGTGATTTACCTGATCATGGCGGCGGTGTTGCTGGTGAAACCGCGCGGTCTGTTCGCGTGAGGAGAATAAGCAATGTTACATAAATATCCCAAGCGCGTTGCCTACATCATGCTGGTGTTGACGGCGTTGGTGGCTGCCTTTCCTCTCTGGGGAGAAGCCGTTTTCGGCAATCAAGCCAACTTCATGTTAGAGAAACTAACACTCATGCTAATCCTGGCGCTGTTTGCCATGAGCCTGGATCTATTGGTCGGCATTGTGGGCTTAGTCAGCCTGGGGCATGCGCTCTTCTTCGGTTTGGGGGCGTACACCCTGGCGTTAGCCAGCCCTGACTTTAGTCCAGCCTCCATGTGGTGGATGTTGCCTCTTGTCATGGGGGTCTCCGCTTGTGTTGGGCTAATCGTTGGCGTCTTAGTGATCCGTACTAAAGGCATCTTCTTTATCATGACAACACTGGCGTTTGGCCAGATGCTTTACTACTTCATTAGTACCTCCCCGATGGCAGGGGGCACCGACGGTGTCTTTATCATGTTCCGCCCCAGTTTGGAGATAGGAGGTACCCCGCTGGTAAACCTGGATAATCCTTACAGCTTCTTCTACTTCTGCTTGGGCATGCTGTTGATTGGCTTCTTATTTCTACGCTGGCTGACGCGCTCTTACTTCGGCCAAGTGCTCGATGGTATTCATGATAACGAGCACCGTATGCAGGCCTTAGGCTATGCCACTAGCGGCTACAAATTGGTGGCCTTTGTTATCGCTGGGGTGATGGCGGCGATTGCTGGCATGTTAGCGGCAATGCAGTATGGCTTCGCCAACCCGGCTCAGCTTGGCTGGCACACCTCTGGCGAAGTGCTGATGATGCTCATTTTAGGCGGCATGGGCACTATCTTTGGCCCCATTTTAGGCGCCTTTGCTTACGAGATTATGCTCTATATCTATGAGCATGCCACGACTCACTGGCCGATTTTAATGGGTCTGACCATAATCATTGCCGTATTGGTGCTCCCACGAGGTATTGCGGGCTTGATTATCGCGCCACCCTGGCGCAGCAAGCGCCAAACAGACCCCGAAACCGCGCCTGAATATGGGAAGGAGCAGGTGGCTCTCTCCGCTAAGACCGCCACCCAGCGCAAGGAGAACTAAGCCATGAGCAACGAAATTGTTTTGGCCACCCAGGGTTTGACCCGGCGCTTTGGCGGTTTAGTGGCGGTGAATGACGTTGATTTTGATGTTAAATCAAACGAAACACATGCCATTTTGGGTCCTAATGGCGCTGGTAAAAGCACACTGATCAATCTGCTTTCCGGGGAGATCCCGCCTTCTGAAGGAAAGGTGCTTTATAAAGATCACCCGATTCAAGGAAAAAGCGCGCGGCAGATTGCGCGCATGGGGATTGGTCGTAGCCACCAGAAGACCAACATATTTCCACGCATGAATTGCCTGCAGAACTGCGAGCTGGCAGCGCGTATTCATATGGGCGGCGTGTTTGGTAGTTGGCATTCGAGACTCACCGCGCGGCAGGTGAGCGAGCGAGCTCAGGAAGTGCTGGATACCTGTCAATTGAATCACCGCGCTTATACGACCGCATCAGATATGAGCTATGGCGAACAGCGCCAACTGCAGATCGCAATGGTGTTGGCGACGGCACCATCGCTGATGCTACTCGATGAACCGATGGCAGGAATGGGACGAGAGGAAACCGTTCAGGTCACTGAATTACTCGCGAGCCTAACAGATCGCTACACACTGGTATTGATAGAGCACGACATGGATTCGGTGTTCCGGCTTGCAGATCGTATCACCGTTATGGTCGATGGATGTGTGTTAGAGAGCGGGCCGACAGAACAGATACGCTCCAGCGAAAAGGTGCGCGATGTCTACCTGGGACGCCACGATGAGGGGGCAACCGCATGAGCGCTGAGCAAACCAATACACCATTGATTGATGCCCGAGGGCTGCATACTTACTACGGTGAGAGCCATATTTTGCATGGGGTAGATTTGACTCTAATGCCTGGCGAAACGCTGAGTCTTCTGGGGCGTAACGGGATGGGCAAGACCACGACGCTGAAGTCGATTCTTGGCTTTGTTCCACCACGCCGAGGCGAGGTTTTTATCAAAGGGGTTTCTGCCACTAAGCGACGTCCTTGGCAGCTGATTCGTCAAGGCATCGGGTACGTGCCGGAAGGACGCGGTATTTTTCCAGGTATCAGTGTGCGTGAGCACCTAACTATGGCCGCACGCCCCAATGCGCGAGGGGAGTCTCCTTGGACGCTGGAGCGAGTCCTGGATACGTTTCCGCGCTTGGGTCAACGTATTAACCACGATGGCTCTTTTCTCTCGGGTGGCGAGCAGCAAATGCTCTCGATTGGTCGCGCTTTGACGACAAATCCCGATCTGATGATTCTTGACGAGGCGACTGAAGGGCTTGCGCCGCTGATCCGAGATGAAATCTGGAAGATCATACGAGAGATCAAGGCAACTGGAATATCGACCATTATCGTCGATAAAAATATCGACAACCTGCTGGATATAGCTGAAAAACACTTGCTGCTGGTAAAGGGAGAATTGGTCTATAGCGGTGATTCCCAGGGGCTAAAAGACAATCCTTCAATCCTTGAAACCCATCTCGGGGTCGCCTGACATGGCTCCGGCAAGCGGATAATTGCCGGAATTGATGTTGGCTATCGCGTTAAATTCATTGATACAGGGAAATGTGTTGCATGCAATTTCACAAGCAGTTGCTAAAGGACCTGTCGATTCCTGCAATCGCTGCTGGCTTTGTGGCAGTGCTGGTCTCTTACTCTGGCCCCTTGGCAATCTTTTTTCAGGCAGCTCAGAGCGCCGAGATATCCAACGCCATGATGACGTCTTGGGTCTGGGCCATCTCTATCGGCGCAGCTGTTTCGGGTATCCTTCTAAGCCTGTGGTTGAAAGTGCCAGTGGTGACCGCTTGGTCGGCACCTGGCACTGCGTTATTAGTGACACTCTTCCCAGGCCTGTCCCTCAATGAAGCGATAGGTGCTTACCTGACGGCGGCAGTTATTATTTTTTTGATTGGTGTTAGCGGCTCTTTTGACAGGATTATTCGAATGATCCCCCCAGGTATCGCCAGCGCGATGATGGCGGGAATTCTGTTCCAATTTGGTGTAGGAGTTTTCGTCTCCTTGGAAAGCGTACCGGCTTTGGCGATTGGTATGATTATCGCTTATTTACTATTTAAGCGACTTACGCCGCGCTACAGCTTAGTGCTGCTTTTAATTGCCGGGGTTATTTTGGCGGTTTTGTTAGAAGGCGCAAGCCTGGAAGGTGTTTCCGTTCAGTTTGCGGATCCACAGTTTATCCGCCCCGAGTGGACATGGAACGCTACCTTGAGTCTGGCTATTCCGCTGGTCTTGGTCAGTCTGACGGGGCAGTTCTTACCCGGCATGGCAATTTTGCGCACCTCAGGCTACTCCACCCCGGCCAAGCCAATCGTTATTGTTGCCAGTTTAACGTCGTTCTTTACCGCTTTTTTCGGCGGTATTACTACGGTGATCGCAGCGATTACGGCAGCCATTTGCACGAGCAAGGAAGCGCACGAAGACCCTGATAAACGCTATGTTGCAGGAGTGGCGAATGGCGTTTTCTATCTTATTGGTGGCATCTTTGCTGGCACTATTGTGGCGCTATTTATCTCATTGCCGGGGGAGTTTGTGGCCGTACTTGCGGGGCTAGCCCTTGTTGGCGCCATCAGTAGCAATATCAGTGCGTTCGCTGCCGAGAAAAGCCACTTGGAAGCCTCTGTTATTACCTTTATTGCCACGGCATCTGGCGTTAGCTTTTTAGGATTAGGCTCTGCCTTTTGGGGAGTCGTCGTTGGTGCGCTTGCCTATAACCTGCTACATCGAAGTTTTAACTCGCTTAACCATAAAACTAAATAACAGTAGTCACTACTTGAGCGGAAGTGGGAGTGGAACCATGGAAAAGATCGTTGTAGCGGTTGATGATAGTGAAAGTGCTTTGCATGCTCTGGCGTTTGGGCAAATATTTGCGGCCCAACTAGGAGTAGAGGTAAGTGCTATCTCTGTGGTGTTGACGCAAGATGAGATCGCCCCCCAGCGCACTAAACTTCAGGGGCGTTTGGCGGCCCACCGCTTTGAAACAGTGGCCATTGATGTCGTTGCTCATGACAGCGCCAAAGGATATCTGGGTGAGCTTGCCAGTCACGAGGATGTCGGGCTATGTATGATGGCTCACGGTCGACGCCCAGTGCCGGAGATGCTGATAGGAAGCGTAACCGCAGGGGTTGTGCGCCGAGCACAGCGCCCAATTTATCTGTGTGGCCCCCGCTATGACAGCCGGGCTCACCAGCGAATTGAAGTGTTAGCGGTTTGTGTCGATGGCTCTAAGCTATCCGAGCACATCTTGCCCTATGCTTCAGCCTTGGTAAAACGGTTGGGCGCTCGGTTGCAGCTACTGCAGGTGATTGAGGCCAACAGCACTAGAAAAACCATGACTCTAGGCCATACTGATGTCATGGAGTCAGCCTACCTGAGTGCTCTGGCTCGCCGTGTCGAGAGTGAGCAGGCGTTAGAAGTTGATTGGGAGGTACTGCATGGCGACCCCGCAGACTCTATCGTCAGCTATTTAGCGGAAAGCCATAATACGATGCTGGCCATGACTACCCATGGACGCAGTGGCCTTTCGCAAGTAGTGGCCGGCAGCGTTAGCCATGAAGTGCTGCACGAGACGACTTGCCCCGTGGCCGTGCTGCGTCCTTAAAAGGGGGCTTTACGGATAGCGCCCAGAGCGGCGATTTTCAACCAGAACTTCTAAAATAGCATTAGCCTCCTGCATCAGCGGGGAGGGTTTTTCTCCCCGCCGACGGCTGCAGACGACGGGTGAAGTGATTGACTTGTCGGCCAACGGCACATAGCAAATACCATCTCGTTGAACGCGCTTAACCTGTTCAGGAACTAGCGTAATGCCGATACCTGAAGCGACAAGGCTAAGCGCCGTTTGAACCTCGTTTGCTTCTTGTACCACCTCTACCTTCAAGCCTTGGCGGCGGAAAATTCCCAATATCATATCGGCAAGGCTAGGGCGTGGTTTTGCGGGGAACACGATGAGCGGGTAGCGGGCCAGTTCTTCGCAGCTAGGGGTGGTACCCTCTAGTGGGTGGCCGCTTGGGAGTGCAGCAATTAATGGCTCATCAAAGAGAATCTCTTGTTCGACATCGGGATCATCAATGCGTAAACGCCCGAACCCCATATCGATGCGGCCTGCCTTAAGCGCCTGAATTTGTTGTACCGTTGTGAGCTCTGCGAGGGTGAGTTCAACATTATCCATGCGGCGCAAATCACGTACGAGTGTTGGCAACTGCCCGTAAAAAATGGACGGTACAAAACCAATGCCGAACAGCGTACGCTTACTACGCGCCATGCGCCGAGTGGCGTCGATTGTGACCTCGACTTTCTCTAATATCTGCAGAGCGTGCTGCTGAAAAAATACACCGGAAGGCGTTAGACGCAAGCCTCTAGAACTTCGCTCGAACAGCTCAGCTCCAACCTCTTGTTCTAGTTGTTTTATTTGACGGGAAAGAGGTGGTTGAGACATATGCAACCTTTCAGCCGCGCAGGTAAAATTAAGTTCTTCAGCAACAACGCAAAAGTACCTCAGGTGGCGTAGTTCCATGATACCTCCAAGGTATGAGTAATTTCTTAACTAATGGTGGCATTTACCTTCGGTGGCTGCCGAGTAAACTGCATTGCTCAAGCAGCAGGGCAATCTGCTAAACCAACTAGTTTAGGCGCTTCAACGCTATCAGCATTTACGCGCTTGAAAGCTAAATAACGTCTAAGACTTTAGTAATGCAAGGTAATAACAAGAGGAGAGAGCCACCGTGTACACCTGCTCGTTGAGCTTTCTGCAATGACTCGCATAGCCTGCTCAGTCGCTGGCACGCAGTTGCACTGGAAAGAAGCTTCAACGTTTTATAATGTCTCGTATCGAACCAAAAGGATATCATGGGCTTAATTATTGGGCTGAGAGAAGTATTCCCATCACTGCATACCTTCTATATTGAGCTCAAACGCTACAGACAAACTGCGATACTATAGCGTGCAGTAGTTATGACGTTGGTGCTGTTTTTATGCATGACGCTTTTTGAACTATATTCAAGGCCGGATAACGTTAATAGACATAGTGGATTGGCCTGCACCTTCCCCAGCATCGTGAGTTACTTGGAAGGTTTAGGAGCAGCGTAGGGCTTTTATTAAGGAAGACTGACCATGAAACAGCCTAGTGTAAATCAACCTCGCTTATATCGGCCTAGACACACATAGCTACCACTGCCATCTCCAATGCAGCGGTAGGTTGGCATGCCCCAGGTTTTAGTGGCGAAATTTCTGACGAGCAAGATCATTAATTAGGTGATTCGCCAGCTTACGCCTGGGTGATAAGCTCTTAGGTCTGATCAACTCGACCGTTAAGGCAAACTCACAGTGAGCAGAAAGATTTGGCTGTATGCGCTGGTTCTGGCCTCTTTAATCGTGCTGAGCTTTTTAGGGTTATGGTGGTTATGGCATTGGCAATACAGCCACGCCGAAGCGGATGCCCAGCGTCACGCGAATACGCGTCTAGCGCTCTACACCAGCAGCCTGCAAGGCGCGCTTGAGCGCTTTAACTACCTGCCTGACTTACTGGCCCAGCAGCCTTTAGTCCAGGCTGCCCTGCGCGAACCTAGTGAGCTATTGCTGTCGCCTGTTAATCAGCACTTGGCAGAGGTCGCTGAGCGTTCGGGCGCTGACGCCATCTTTCTGATGAATGAGCAAGGCGTCACCCTGGCCAGCAGCAACTATGCACTCGAGCAAAGTTTCATTGGCCACGATTACCACTTTCGCCCCTATTTTTACGATGCCATGCAGAGCGGTAGCGGTGAATTCTTTGCAATTGGTGATACAACTGGACAGCCGGGTTATTTCACCTCTTATGTCGTTACGCTTGGCGACGATACTGCCTCTGCGGGAGTCTTGGTGGTTAAGGTCTCACTGGAAGCGCTTCAAGAGGATTGGCGTCGAGCACAAGAGCACGTCATTTTGTCGGACGCTAATGGCGTTGTGATACTTTCTAGCCGCGAGCAGTGGCGGTTTCAGCACATAGATGGGCTTTCTGATGATGCTTTGGCGCAGATTAGCGCCCAACGTCAATTTCTCGATAAACCGCTTTCCCCACTCGGTCAGCGCCTGCATGACGATACGCTGGTAATAGGTAACCAAGCACAAGGAGGAGGCGAGCGTTTTCTGGTCGCTTCCCTGCCGCTTGCGACACTGGGTTGGTCGATGCATTATCTCAGCCCGGTGCGCCCACTTTATATCAGTGCTCGCAATGTATTTCTGGCGGGTTTAGTCACGCTTTCCGCTCTTTTGTTGTTTGGCTTGTGGTTGCGTGAACGCCAAAAACGCCAACACATGCGCGATGCCCAGGCGAAAATCATCCAGCAAACCAATATTCGTTTGGAAGAACGTGTCCAGGAACGCACCCAGGCCTTAGAGGATGCGCAAGCTGAACTGGTCCAAGCGGGTAAATTGGCCGCCTTGGGGACCATGGCGGCAGGCATTGCCCATGAGCTTAATCAACCTCTTTCAGGCATCCGTACTTATGCTGCTAACGGTGAGCGGTTGTTGGCGCTTGGCCGTCAGGAAATGGCAGGCGACAACTTCCAACGTATTCAGGTATTAAGCAAACGCCTCGCCCGGCTAATCGAGCAGCTAAAGCTGTTTGCTCGCAAGGGCGAGAGCCGGGAGAGTGTGGATCTTCCGGCCAGCCTGAACTTCGTACTAGAACTACTGGAGGAGCGTTTCCAGCAGCAAAAAGTGCGCTTGGAGCGTGACGGCGATTGGCCGCAGTCACTCTGGGTACGTGGCGATGACGTTCGCCTTGAGCAGTTGCTCACTAACCTGCTGCGTAATGCGCTGGATGCGTTGAACGACATACCCAATGGGGTCATTTGTCTGCATGTTGAGATCACTGTGGAGCAAGTGCAGTTGACGATTCATGACAATGGCCCAGGCTTGCCCCAAGAAGTGATCGAGCAGATGTTCGACCCATTCTTTACGACTAAACCGGTTGGGGAGGGCTTAGGGCTGGGGCTGTTTATTAGTTACGGCATTGCTCAGGATCTTGGCGGTAAACTCAGCGCTGGTAATCACCCCGCTGGGGGCGCTTGGTTTCGTCTGACACTACCGCATGCTGAGGAGACTCCTTCATGACGCCAGCATCTTCTAGCACCTTAGCTCGACTATCGGCTGCTTCTCTGCCCGTCTGGCTAGTGGACGATGAGGCTGATGTCCGTGACTCTCTTAGCCAATGGTTGGAGGTGTCGGGATTAGAGGTTCGCACGTTTTCACGTGCCGTTAAGGCGCTGAATGCACTTCAAAACGGCCAGCCGTGCGGTGTCGTCGTCAGTGATATCAAGATGCCCGAGATGGATGGCTTGGCCTTGTTTGCCGCCGTGCAAGCACTTGATACGCCGCCTCCGGTGATTCTGATCACAGGCCACGGCGATGTCCCCATGGCGGTTGCAGCGATTCAGCAGGGGGCTTGGGACTTTGTGCAAAAGCCCTTCGACCCTGAACGCCTTGAAGAGTGTGTACGACGAGCACTAGAGCATCGGGCCCTGGCGCTGGAAAACCTGCAGTTACAGCAGGCATTACGGCATAACTATTTAAGCACGCGCCTGCTCGGCGACTCTGCGCTGATGCAAGTGCTACGGCGCCAAGTGGAAAACTTAGCTGCTAGCCGCGCCAACGTGGTTATCAATGGTGAAACGGGCAGCGGCAAGGAGGTTGTGGCTCGCGCCTTGCATGACTTTGGCAGCGGTAGCCAAGGCGCTTTTGTGGCGTTGAACTGTGGTGCCATGAACAGTGAATTAATCGAATCAGAGCTATTCGGGCATGAAAAAGGCGCCTTTACCGGGGCAGGAGAGCGACGTATAGGCCTGCTGGAAACCGCTAGCCACGGCACCCTCTTTTTGGATGAAATAGAATCACTGCCACTGTCTGCCCAGGTTAAGCTGTTACGCGCACTGCAGGAAGGTGAAATTACCCGGTTAGGCAGCAACCAAGTTATCCACCTCCATCTTCGGGTCGTGGCGGCCAGTAAAGAGAACTTGCTGCAAATGGTCTCGCAAGGAGATTTTCGCGAGGATCTTTATTATCGCTTGGCGATTGCCGAGCTGGCGATTCCCCCCTTGCGTGAGCGCCGCGAAGATATTCCCTTGCTGTTTCGTCACTTCTGCCATCAAGCCGCAGATGTTCACGAAAGGCCGCTACGCGAACCCACTACAGAACTGCTGACTGCCCTCGGTAATCATCGGTGGCCTGGAAACCTCCGCGAACTGCGCAATATTGCCACGCGCTTTATTCTTGGGCTGGATCTGCCCTGGCAGCGCTCGTCTATGCCGTCACACCAAGCGTCTGCACTCTCTGTGCGTATGGAAGTATTTGAGGCTACCGTCTTGAAAGAAGCGCTACAGCGCCATCATGGCAATATTCAAGCGGTACTCGACGAACTCGATCTGCCTCGCCGTACACTCAATCAGAAAATGCAGCGTCACCAGTTGCGCCGCGAAGACTTTCTCGCGACCTAAACGGTTAATTCAAGAGTTAATGCGCTAGGGCTGATTCATCGGCCATTTTTTGCCGATGAGAGCAAAAACCGTCGGCAAAGAATGGCCGGTGGTCACTCCGGCGTCTTCGCCTTTTGTCGTAGAAGTGAAATTATAATGTATTGATTTTTATATCTTTGTTTAAAGTTGGCTAGCTTCTCGCTCTATTGGGGAAGGAGTAGTGATTACTCCAACAATTCTAATAAGCTGGGAGCAACACCATGCTGAAACGCCAATTTCTTAAAACCGCTCTTTGTCTCGCTACCGCCGCTGCATTCGGCGTCAGTGCCTCCGCTGTTACCGCTCAGGAACCTACCGAGGGCGGACAATACATCATGGGCACTGCCACCACCGGTGGCACGTTCTATCCAGTAGGCGTCGCGCTTTCTACACTGATACGTGTCAAGCTCGAGCCTACCCACGGCATCTCCGTTTCCGCCATCAGCTCGGCGGGTTCAGCGGAAAACTTGCGCCTGATGGATGACAACCAGGCTCAATTCGGCATTCTGCAAGCGCTCTACGGCGCCTGGGCATGGTCCGGTGAGGGGCCAGTGCCCAAAGCCTATGACAACGTACGCTCAGTTTCTATGCTGTGGCAGAACGTCGAACACTTTGTGATGCGTGACGCACTGGTCGATACTGGCACCATTGATGACTTGGCCCAACTCTACGGGCGCGGTTTCTCCATTGGTGCGCGCAATTCCGGTACCGAAGGCTCTGGTCGGCAAATTCTTGCCGGTCTGGAGATTGATCCGGAGCAGATGGATATCGCCTACCTGGGCTACAGTGCCAGCGCTGACTCCATGCAGAACGGCAATATCGATGGTATGAACATACCGGCAGGCGTTCCGGCCTCTGCCGTGACCAGCGCCTATGCCAATATGGGCGATGACATTACCACGCTGAATGTGACCGCTGAGCAACTTGAGCGCATTAACAGCCAGTACCCAGTGTGGAGTGCTTTCGAAATTCCCGCCGACACTTACCCTGGTCAGGATGCCCCGATCAATACCATTTCCCAGCCCAATATTTTGGTGGTTAACGCCGATGTTCCTGAGGAGCATGTGTACCAGATCACCAAAGCCATGTTCGAGAACCTACCGTTTCTAAACAACATTCACCCGGCGACGCGTGATATGGCTCTGGAAAAAGCGCTCGACGGTCTGCCGATACCACTGCATGCCGGTGCCGCGCGCTATTTCCAGGAACAAGGCATTGAAATTCCTGAGCATCTTCTCGAAGGCTGAAGGCCTATCGCCCTGCATCTGCCTGGCATAAGCCGGGCGGATGGCCTCCCTATGCCTGACTTCGTTTCATGAGGTACACCATGAGTCATTCGACACCTGATACGGTGCGCGATGAATCCGCAAGCAGCGCTTCAGAGCGCCTTGAACATCCCTGGCTTGGGCGGATTCTGAGCTTGCTCGCCATCGTCGTTGCTTTCTCACATATCTATTTCAATACCCTGGGCACTGTCTCAGAAATTTGGGTTAGTGCATTACACTTCGGTATGTTCGGCCTGTTGTGCGCGCTTTCCGTGCCGATGTTCAAAGCGCGCTCGGCTAGCGGTCAGCGCCTATTACTCGCTGTTGATGTGTGTCTTGGGCTAGCCGCCCTAGGCTGTGCGTTCTATTTAATCGGTTTTGAGGATGCACTTTATGCCCGTGGGGTACGCTTTTCCCTGGCTGACTGGATCGTGTCGATTACCGCCTTGGCGTTGGTACTCGAATTTGCCCGCCGGACTACCGGCTGGTTTATTCCGCTGCTATGTATCATTGCACTGACGTACGTTGCCTGGTGGGGGCGCTATGTAGGTGGGGTGTTCAATTTCCCTGGGCTGAACTGGGAAACCGTGCTGTTTCGTAGCTTTCTCGGCGGTGACGGCATGCTGGGCTCGATTGCCCGGATTTCCTGGTCCTATGTTTTCATGTTCATTCTCTTTGGTGCCTTCCTGGTGCGTTCGGGGGCTGGGGAGTTCATCATCGAGCTGGCACGTTGTGCCGCGGGTCGCTTTGTTGGTGGCCCGGGATTTGTAGCGGTATTCGCTTCAGGGCTTATGGGGTCGGTGTCTGGCTCCAGCGTAGCCAATACGGTCTCTACCGGTGTGATCACTATTCCCCTAATGCGTAAAGCGGGCTTTCCACCGCGTTTTGCGGCCGGCGTTGAAGCCGCTGCTTCAACCGGAGGCCAGCTTATGCCTCCCGTTATGGGGGCGGGGGCTTTTATCATGGCCTCTTACACCCAGGTGTCATATCTCACCATCATCGGGGTCGCTGCGCTTCCTGCGCTGCTGTACTTTCTCTCGGTGGCCATGTTCGTGCGTATAGAAGCCAAGCGTAGCGGTACTCATCAGGTAGAAATGGAGCAAGCACCAAAGCTGATTGATGTTTTGAAAGGTGGTTGGCACTATCTGTTGCCGCTCGTGGTGCTGGTCGTCGCCCTTATCAATGGCTTCACCCCCACTTACGCTGCCGGTATCGCTATCGTGTCGGTGGTCGTTGCTTCCTGGCTATCACGTTCACCCATGAAGCTTCAGGCAATTATCGACGCTTTGGTACTGGGCACCCGCAACATGGTTTCCACCGCCATCCTACTGCTGACAGTTGGCTTGATCGTCAACGTGGTGTCGACGACCGGCATTGGTAACATCTTTTCGTTGATGATCTCAGATTGGGCGGGCGGTAGTCTGTTGGTTACCATTGTGTTGATCGCGCTGGCCTCTCTGGTACTGGGAATGGGGTTGCCGGTGACGGCCGCTTATATCGTATTGGGCACACTATCGGCACCAGCGTTGTATGGTCTGATGGCACAAAGCCAGCTGTTAGAACTGATTATGGCCGGTGATTTGCCCGAGCAGGCACGAACGATCTTTATGCTTGCCGCGCCAGATGCCTTAGAAGCGCTGAATGCCCCGATGGATGCTGCCAGTGCTCAACAACTACTGGCCTTGGTACCGGACGATTTCCGTACACAGCTTTACGAACAAGCGCTTTCGCCGCATACGATATCAATGATGTTAGTGGCGGCGCATATGGTGATTTTCTGGCTATCTCAGGACTCCAACGTGACTCCGCCGGTATGCCTTACCGCCTTCGCTGCGGCGGCGATTGCCAAAACGCCACCTATGCGTACTGGTTTTACCGCTTGGAAAATAGCCAAGGGCCTCTACATCATTCCCTTGCTTTTTGTGTGGTCGCCAATGATCACCGGGACGCCGACCGAAATGTTGGTGGTGTTTGCCTTCGCGCTGTTCGGTATTTACGCCATTATCGCAGGGTTGGAAGGCTATCTGGAAAGCGAGTTGCCCTGGTGGCTGCGCCTAGCCATGTTCCCCGTTGGTGCTTTAATGCTGTGGCCTCACGGAAACTTGCTGCTGGATTTCTTGGGATTGGCACTGTTTCTGATGACGCTGGTGTGGAGTGCCAGACGTGACCGCCAGATGGCTCATACAATGGCCTGATATTAGGCGAGCATCAGAAGGTATGCCGCCATCAAAAGATGGCGGCATCGCAAGATAATGTCCTATTCAACGTGGGTGATGGGTTGTCGGTCTGGGTCAATATGCCAAGGTAAGCCGAGGCGTGTATTACGCTCTAACTCAGCAATGACCTGCGCGCCCAGCAGCAAAATGATGGCACCGACTTCCAGGCTGAGCAGCACAATCACCAGCGTTGCTAAGGACCCGTAAACAGCGTTGACGAACGACAGGTGAGTGAAATAGTAGACCAGTAGCAGCCGCACGCCCTCCCACAGCAGTGCCGCGACGAAACCGCCGATTACCGCTCGGCGTAACGCGATGCGCACTACCGGCAGCACCTTGTAGATAGCGCTAAACAATAAGAAAACCCCAGCAAAACTGAATAAGTTCAGGACTGGTTCGGAAAACCCTGCAAACGGCAGTTGCCGCTCAAAGAGCGCCATCATCAGCGTATTGAGCGAGCTGGCCAGGGTGACGACCAGTGTTAAAGCCAGTAGTCCCGCTCCGAGCACCAGCATAAAAGCGTAAGGCAACGTCACGGAAACCCATACACTGCGCTTGATGTGGGGGCTTTCTGGCGTATGGAAGATAATTGCCAGAGCATCTTCAAGCATGCGAAAGGCGAAGGAGCTGAAGAGCAGTAAAATGGGTAAGCTAAGAATGCCGATGACGTCGCGAGACTCCAGCAGGCTGCGGACAGCATCCATCAATACTTCGGCATGGGCCGGTGCTAGGTGGCGCGCTTGTACAGCAAGAACGCTGAGTAAATGTTGTTGATCCACCACTTGGGTCAATAGCACAACCAATACTGCAAATAGCGGCACGATAGAGAGCAGAATATTGTAGCCCACCCCACCGGCAAGCAGGATGCCGCGGTTCTTCAAGAAGTGACACACGACACGCCAGGCAAAATGAGCCAGCCGTGGCAGTAGTAGAAGTAAGGCATTGAGTGCTGTTTGGTTACGCCCCATCGTTTGCCATCCTCCTTGTGTGCCAACACTATGCCTTGGCGGTGTGACTGTTCAGCGACAGCAGGCACCAGTGAATAGACTGACGCACAGGCCGGCAAAATGATAGGCAATGATCCGGGTTGCCCGACAGAAGCAGTTGCCGCATGCCTGATTTATCGCATGAAAATGGTTGTGTCTCATCTAGTGAGATGAACTCGCGAATTTGTCTTGCTATGTTCTAGCGCATCTAGACAAACAACGATAACCATAATGCCGGTAAATGAAAACATCACCTCATCAGGCCCCGCTACGCTCGTTCATGCTATGCAGATACTGCAAGTTACTGCACGGGGCGGACATCGCGGTGCGAGTGTTGACGACTATCTGAATGAATTGAGCTTCAGTCGTCCTACGCTCTATCGGTTGTTAAAAGGTCTCAAGCAGCAAGGGTTTTTACGCTCTTCTCCCATTCGGGGGCGTTACCTGCTGGGTTATGAGCTGCTGGTGCTTGGTGCCCAGGCGGGCAATGGCGCTGGGTTGAGAGACTTGGCTCGGCCGAGATTGCTGGCGTTGGCACAGCGCTGGGGAGACAGTTTCTATCTGTTCGCCCGCGATGGTATCTACGCGGTCTGCCTGGAAGTGCAGAACGGTGCTTATCCGGTGGGCAGTTTTGTTAGGGCGACGGGAGGGCGCTTACCGCTGGGTGTCGGTCAAGCGTCGATTGCTTTGCTCGCGTATCTCGGCGCGGAGGAGCGAAGCGAGATTCTCGACCACAACGCGACACGCTTGCGGGATGATTACGCGATTGCCACCGCCGATGTCGAAGCCGAGATTAATCATCTACTAACACATGGCTACGCCCGTGGCGTTGAAGGCTCTCTGCTCCCGGAATACTGCGGCTTAGCCATTCCTATTCTCGACCATAGTGGTCACCCCTTGGGGGCCATGAGCTGCTCAATGCTCAAGTCTCGTATGACAGCGGCCCATAAACAGGAGGTGCTCCAGGGCATGCAAGAAGAAGTCGCCGCTATGGTTAACCAGGCCCACGGCCTACTGTATTTGGATTAAATCGTCATGCCACAACCCACGCATCCATCACATCAGCGCCTGTGCGGCTGGAACGCCTGGCTCCCAGAGCGCCAGCCGAGCCCCGCCTTGCGTGGCCAAGCTGAGGCGGATGTCGTCATCATCGGGGCTGGTTACACCGGCTTCGCGGCAGCTACGGCCTGGCAGCAGGCGCGGCCTGAAGACCGCATCAAAATTCTTGAGGCCGACCAAGTAGGTGAAGGTAGCCCAGGGCGTAACTCTGGTTTCATGCTGGAAATCGCTTTAGCCAATGATGCTCGTCCCGAAGAACTTGAGCGCATGGGGACACTGAACGCGTTAAGCCGACAAACCATGGCGCTACTGCGCGAGCGGGTCGAACGGCTGGGAATTGACTGCCAACTTGAACGTAGCGGCACTTATCGTGCTGCCCGCAGTGCGATAGGCCAGCGCGCCTTGGCCCAGTATGAAGCTTTTCTTAACGCTGCAGGCCTTTCTTACCAGACCTTGAGTGCTAGCCAACTGGCTGAGCGAATTGGCACGCGCTACTACACACAGGGTATTTATTCACCGGACTGTTATCTGGTGCAGCCTGCAGCATTGATTGTTGGTTTAGCGGATTCATTAGAAGCCGGAATCGAACTGCATGAGCACTCGCCCGCGACTCAAATCAAGCCTGATGGCAAAAAGTGGCGTGTCACCACACCCGAAGGCGAAGTAACGGCTGGGCAGGTAATCCTCGCCAATAACGCGTTTTCTAGAGCCTTGGGTGCAGACCCTTCGCGGCTAACCGCTATTTATACCTACGCCGCGATTACCGAGCCCCTACCAGAGCTTGAACGACAACGCATTGCTGCGACGACCTGGGGGCTGTTACCCGCGCATCGTTTGGGTTGTACGCTGCGCACCACCGCCGATGGGCGCTTGATGATTCGTTCGCGTTACAGCTATGAGCGCGAAGCCGATAACGCCCGTATTGAGGCTGAACTGAAAGCGAGCCTTGAGGCGCGCTATCCCGAACTCACCCCAGTGCGCTTCGATAAGGTCTGGGGAGGGACCACCGGGCTGACCTATAACGGTGCGCCACTGTGGGGGGAGATCCAGCCCGGTTTGTATGTGTCAGCGGGGTGCAATGGCGGCGGTATCGTCAAGGGTACCTTCCTTGGCGATGCCTTGGCGCGCCATGCCATGGGCCAGCCGGTCGAAAATATTGCGTCGTTATTCGGCAAGGCGAGTTGGATGCCTGCCGATCCCCTGCGTCGGTTGGGTTTCTACCTGACCAGTGAAATGGAGCGCCGTAAGGCAAAGCAAGAAACTTGATCCCCACTCACCATTATAAAAAAGAGAGATGACAATGGATCCTCAAGATCATATTGGGCTGCTGTCCATCATGCCGGCGGCGTTGGCTATTGTGCTGGCATTTATTACCCGCAACACCGTTTTTTCGCTGGCAGTCGCCTGTTTCGTTGGAGTGATTACCCTGGGCAATGGCTTGATGGGCTTTCCCACGCTGTTAAAGGAAACTCTGGGCACCACCAGTTTCTCCTGGATACTGCTGTTGGAGCTTTTCATTGGCACAGTGATCGCGTTCTTCCAACGCACAGGGGCGATTCAGAACTTTACCGCCTGGGTGGAACGCCGTGCTTTGTCACGGGTAAGGGTTCAGTTGATTGCCTGGGTGATGGGCATGTTCGTTTTCTTCAGCGACTATTTCAGCCCCTTGTTTGTTGGTAGCACCATGCGTGGCCTGACGGATCGCTATCGGGTATCGCGGGAAAAGCTGGCGTATATCGCGGACTCCACTTCCGCCCCGGTGAGTGTGATGATTCCGATTACCGGCTGGGCGGTGTTTATTTCTGGCTTACTGATTGGCATGGGGCCCATCGAAAATGCTGCTCAGGCGATGGGCGTGTTTCTACATGCGGTTCCCTTTAACCTCTATGCATGGCTCTCAGTGCTGGTCGTGGGGCTGGTCATTGTCGGTGTTATTCCACTGTTTGGACCGATGCGCGAAGCCGAGCGTCGCGCTCAGGAAGAGGGCAAAGTACTGCGTGATGGGGCAGAACCACTGGTGGGCGAGGAGCTGACCGAAATTCCGCCTTATGACGGTGCGCGTACCAACCTATTCTGGAATTTTTTCGCCCCGGTGCTGGTGGTGATCAGCGTTGCTGTCGGCACCTTTATCGTGATGGACTCGGCCAAGACCATGGAAGCGTTTCTGGCGGCTTCTGTGTTTCTCGGTATCGTTATGCGCCTTCAGGGCATTCCCTTCAACGACATTATGAAAACCTCGATGGCCGGGATGAAGGGGGTAATGCCAGCCATTATTATTCTGGCGTTAGCCTATTCGTTGAATCAGCTTTCCAAAGATATGGGCACGGCCAGCTATATCGTTGAAGCCACCGGTGGCTGGCTGACACCGGCATTACTGCCAGCGATGACATTCCTTATCGCTGCCGTTATCGCCTTTTCAACCGGTACCTCTTGGGGCACCTTCGCGATCATGATGCCGCTGGCTGTGCCGCTGGCATTCAACTTCAGCAGCGATATGCTGACACCGCTGGTATATGCCACGGTGGCAGCCGTAGCGGGTGGCGGTGTGTTCGGGGATCACTGTTCGCCGTTGTCGGATACCTCAGTGCTTGCCTCAACAGGGGCTGCTTCTGACCATATCGACCATATCAAGACGCAAATTCCCTTTGCGCTTGCCGTTGCCATACTCTCCTTGGCTGCTTACCTGTTGCTCGGCCTCACGCTGTAAGCGATAAGCCCTGCGCTAGGCCGCCTGAGGCCATTATCGCAGGGCTTAATCTAGCATCAGCCAATGCAAACATTGCCTTGCGGGTCTTCAAACACCGGTATTGCGTCAAGATTATCAAAAGCACCTGCTAAGCAGTTGCCTGTTTTAATATCGAATGCTGCGCCATGGGCACTGCATAGTAAGCGGTGCCCATCTGACGAAATGATGCTGTCCGACCGGTAATTTAATGGTAAGTATTGGTGGGGGCAGGCATTAACGTAGCAATAAATGACACCATTTATGCGCGTTACAATCATCGGGAAAGGTGTGTCGTTACTAATAACTTCTATGCAGTGTGCATTGCCTTCTTCTATAAGATGAGAAGGGCAAACAATAGCCCCCTCTTGGGGGGCATTTGCATAGTTACGCCAAGCGTCTTGCACAGTGTTTCCTTTTCGTCAGCGCTAATTATGTTATTAAGCGTTTTTGCTATTCTGCAGTGCTTTGTAACACGCCGCGGTTAATTTGGTCCTCTTCGATGGATTCGAACAGAGCTTTAAAATTGCCCTCTCCAAACCCATCATCGCCTTTACGCTGGATAAACTCGAAGAAGATCGGGCCAATCACTGTTTTAGAGAAAATTTGTAGCAAAATTCTGGTTTCGCCACCGCCCACGACACCTTCGCCATCAATCAAAATGCCGCGGTTACGAAGTTTATCGAGAGGCTCTTGGTGACCTTTTACGCGCTCAAGTGATTTTTCATAATAGATGCTCGGCGGACCAGGCATAAACTCAAGCCCTGCGTCAGCGATGGAATCTGTGCCGGTGTAGATATCGTTCGTTGCAATGGCGATATGCTGAATACCTTCGCCATTGTACTCGCGCAAGTACTCCTCAATTTGGCTGTGATCGTCGGCACTCTCGTTAATCGGAATGCGAATTTTGCCATCGGGAGAAGTTAATGCGCGGCTAGTAAGGCCGGTAACTTTACCAGCGATATCAAAGTAGCGTATTTCGCGGAAGTTAAAGGTGTCATGATAAAACTTATACCATGTGTCCATATTGCCGCGAATAACGTTATGAGTCAGGTGGTCAAGATAGTAAAAGCCAAACCCTTTAGGCTTAGGATCTACCTCATCTAACCAGTCAAACTCATTTGCGTAACAGCTACCTTTATCGCCATACGTATCAATAAAGTAAAGCAGCGAGCCACCAATACCGACAACCGCTGGCGCATCGATAGATTTATTGCCAGTGAACTCTTCAGCCCCTAACTCAACGGCACGTTTTAGGGCGTGCTGAGCATCAACAACGCGCCAAGCCATGGCCGGTGCACAGGGGCCGTGCGCCTCAATAAACGCTGACGCATGGGAGTTAGGCTCGCTGTTAAGCAGATAGTTAATATCACCCTGACGATAAACGGTGACTGACTTGTCACGGTGTTTTGCAACAGGAACGAAGCCCATTTGCCGAAATAGGCTGTCTAACTTTTCCGGCTCAGGATGGGCAAATTCAACAAATTCAAAACCATCGGTGCCCGCTGGGTTTGCATCGCTTATGGTTACGTTTGGCGCGTCATGAGGAAAAGGTCCCATCGCTGTCTCTCCTATTATTATCTTGTAAGTGAACAGGCTCAGTATAGGGAAGAGATGGTGCAATTAGGTTGCAAACTAACCTAAGATAACGCCAAATAGCGCACAGCTTGTGCGTGACTGGAGTGTTGTATGCACGGAATTTCTTTGGATCGATATGATCTTGCAATTTTATCAGTTTTGCAGAAGAACTCAGACCTCACCAATTCAGAGTTGGGAGAACGTGTCAGCCTGTCTCCCTCTCAGTGCTCCCGGCGCAAAGCGCGGCTAGAAGCTGAAGGGGTGATTAAGGGATATTCGGCGAGGCTTGATGCCTCCAGCTTAGGGTTTGGCTTGCGTGCGATTACTCGCGTTAATCTCAAAGCGCATGGTGAGAGCATGGATGATGATTTTGTAACGTTACTGACAAAGCACGCCATGGTGCGTGAGGCTTATTCTGTGTCGGGGGATGCGGATTATGTACTGCATGTGATCGCCAAGGATCTCACCGAGTTTTCAGACTTTATTCACCACCACTTATTACCTCATCCTAATGTCACCCAGGTTCGCTCTGAAATCATACTGCGGAGTATGAAAGAAGAGCAGGGGCTGCCGGTGAGCGGTGGCTAAGCGATGTCCGAAGTCACTGGTTTTTCAGGCAGGCCTAAGCAACTACGTTAGTTTTGTGTGGTGAGGGTGCTATGCGTCTAAAATTTTACTGTCAGAACCGGATCGGTATTCTTCGCGATATAGTGGCCCAGTTTGCTGACTACCGAATAAATGTCGCGCGGGGCGAAGTTGGCGGCGAGCAGGGCAATACCATCTACTTGCATGTCCCGAAGTTGCTTAATGCTCAACTGAGTACGCTTAAACCGGCACTGGAAGCTATTCCAGGGGTGTTTGGCGTCAAACGTGCGAGCTTGATGCCCAGCGAGCGTCGTCATTTGGAGTTGGATGCATTGCTGTCTTCGCTGTCTGACCCCGTGATGTCGATAGATATGCAGGGTCGCATTGTAGCGGCCAATCGTATCGCCGTTCAGGTATTGGGGGTACGCGTTCAAGAAGTGCCAGGGCTATCGCTGGATCGCTACCTTGACGAAGTCGATCTTCCTGAGGTGATTCGACGCAACAACTCACGAATCAATGGGCTGCGGATTAAGCTGAAGGGCGATACCTATCTCGCCGATATTGCACCACTGCACACCGAAGATACTAAGGTGGATTCATTAGCCGGAGCGGTGGTGACATTGCACCGTGCCGACCGTATCGGGGCACGTATTTATCAGGTGCAGCGCCAGGAGCTGCGTGGCTTTGAGGCCATCTTTCAGTCGAGTTCACGACTGGCCGCCGTGATCAATGAGGCGCGGCGCATGGCGCCACTGGATGCGCCGTTGCTGATTGTAGGGGAAACAGGGACTGGGAAAGAACTGGTCGCCAGAGCCTGCCATTTGGCAAGCCATCGCGGGCAAGCGCCGTTTGTGGTGCTCAACTGTGCCGGGCTGCCAGAATCAATGGCCGAGACAGAGCTTTTCGGTTATGCGCCGGGTGCTTTTGAAGGCGCTCGGCCAGAAGGCAAGCTTGGCCTTCTGGAGCTTAACGAAGGCGGCACCGTGTTTCTCGATGAAGTCGGTGAAATGAGCCCACGGCTGCAGACAAAGCTGTTGCGTTTTCTTCAAGATGGCGGCTTCCGGCGCGTGGGGAGCGACGAAGAAACCTTCCTGGATGTCCGAGTGATCTGTGCTACTCAACAGAACCTGCCGCAGCTGTGTAGTGACGGGCTATTTCGACTGGATCTTTATCACCGACTTAATGTGCTGTTGCTACAGGTCCCTCCCTTACGTGAATGTTTGGACGGCATCGAGGAGTTGGCGAGCTATGTGCTTGATCGTGCGGCGCGCCAGATAGGCTGCCCTTTGCCTGAACTTTCACCTGCTGCGTTGGAAAAAATCACCCGCTACGACTGGCCGGGCAACGTGCGTCAGTTGGAAAATGTATTGTTCCAGGCGGTGTCGCTATGTGAAGAGCAAGCCATTCAGCCGGTGCATTTGCGTCTTCCTCACAGCGAAGCGTCTTCTGAGCTAGCGGGTATTCCGTTAGAGGGAAGCTTGAGCGACATGCTAGGCGAGGTGGAGCGAACTATCTTGAGTACGCTGTATCAGCAGTACCCCTCCAGCCGCCAGTTAGGCAAGCGGTTGGGTGTTTCCCACACGACCATTGCCAATAAACTCAAACGTTACGGTATTGGTGCTCAAGACGGTACTTGAAACGATACTTGAAACGGCACTTGAAACAGCTCTTGAGACAGCACCTGAAGCCGTATTCAAGAGTCTACTTAAGCAAAGTCTTAAAAAAATGCGTGTAGCAAGCGAATTAACTGTCACGATTTGTTTACAGTTTGTCAGAAAAATACAACAGCGAGACACCACGCTTCGGCATTTTTTTCCGAGTGTAACGATTTCTTTACAGTTTCGTGCCGCTTCTACGGGCAGCGCCTCGCCGAATGCGATTTAACCCCATTCCTGCCCTATGGCTATCTCCCTAGACTCTTTATAGATTGCTCTTTATAACTGATTGACCGCAGTTGGTTGGCTTTTATGGGCAGTTAATCGCTCTTAAGTAGCTGTTCTAGCTGCTCATAATAAATAGCCTAAAAAACAATATAAATTTATAAGGTTTCCCAATGACAACGACAAATACGCCCCCCAAAACACTGTGGCTGGGCCGCTGGGGGTTTGTGCTAGCAGCCACTGGTTCGGCAGTGGGTCTGGGTAATATCTGGAAGTTTCCTTACATTACTGGCGAATTCGGAGGTGGCGCTTTTGTGCTGGTCTATTTGGCCTGCATATTGGCGGTAGGTGTGCCTATCATGATGGCTGAAATCAGCTTCGGGCGTCGTGGCAGGGGCAGCCCGATTGATGCTATCCGTCGAGTGGTGCATGAATCGGGGCGCGGCAGTTTCTGGTCGATTTTTGGCTGGATGGCCATGCTGTGTGGTTTCATGATTCTGTCGTTCTACGTGGTGGTCGCTGGCTGGTCATTTTCCTATCTGTGGAAACTGCTGAGCGGCGGGCTAGCCGGTAATAGTGTCGATGAGATGGCGGCAATTTTTGCCGCTAATAATGCCAATCCTTTCACGTTAGGTGCCTGGAGCACGCTAGTGACGGTGCTGACCATGTTCATCGTCGGCAAAGGCGTACAAGCAGGCATCGAAAAGAGTGTTAGTTGGATGATGCCAGGCATGGTGATCATGCTGGGCATACTGATCGGCTACGGTGCTTTTTCTGGTGGCTTTGCCGAAGCTTGGTCTTTTCTGTTTTCTTTCAATGCCGAAGGGTTAAGCAGTGAAGGGCTCTTAGCAGCACTGGGGCATGCCTTCTTTACCTTGTCGCTCGCGTCTGGTGCCATTCTTACCTACGGCTCTTACCTGCCAGAAGGGCACTCCATTGCACGCACGACATTCAGTGTCGCCATTGCTGATACCGTTGTCGCGCTGATGGCTGGCTTGGCTATTTTCCCGATTATTTTCGCTAACGGAATGAATCCCGGCCAAGGGCCAGGATTGATTTTCATGAGCTTACCGCTGGCCTTCCAAGCAATGCCGTTTGGCACCTTGTTTGGTGTGCTGTTCTTCGTGATGCTATCAATGGCCGCGCTTACGTCGTCGATCTCAATGATCGAAGCGACAGTGGCTTGGCTCGTTGCCAGTAAAGGGATGACGCGTAAACGGGCATCCTGGGGTGTGGGTATCGTACTGTGGCTGGTGAGCACCCTGGCAATGCTGTCGTTCAATGTGGGCGCAGACTGGACGGTGGCAGGCCGTACTTTCTTCGACTGGCTGGATTACCTGACCTCCCGCTGGATGATGCCGCTAGGCGGTTTAGGTACGGCACTGATGGCAGGCTTCCTGCTGCGTACTGAACTATTCAGGGAAGAACTAGGACTCTCCCGTACCCAGCACACACTGTGGCTGTTTATGGTGCGTTACGTTAGCCCGTTAGGCATCGTGTTAATTTTCATCGATGCGCTGGGCCTCGCTACCCTCCAGATAGGTACTCAGTGGCCGTGGTTGCTAGCCCTGCTGGTGGTTATTACCGTGGTGGGCGAGTTGGCTAGCCCGCGCCTGCGTCACCAAGCGTCGTAAGCTACCTAAGCGCTCCCATCGCTAGTCGATGGGAGCGCTTTGTATTAGCGTGCCGCTAACGCATCAAAGGCATTGGCGTTAGGGCATAAGCGACGGCACTCATCAAGCTCAGCACTTGCTCGCATTGCTTTCCAACAATCGCCAACGGCTGCGCAGGCGTTGCAGGTGTCACGCAGCGCACGATAGTCAGCAAAACCGTGTTCCTTCAGCATACTCTCCTTAAGAGCACTCTCCCTGATACCGAAGCGCTGCAGCATAACTGGCATTAAGGTGTTGGCTGGGCTGAAATGAGCGGGTTGGCCTGCTGCTAGCTGCCTTGCCACTGCCTGCTCAAAGCCTGGTTCTAGCGGTCTTTCCAGGTCATTGATCAGTGCATCATAGCTAGCGCCTGCTTGCTGCTTTATGTTGCGGGCTAACGTCGTGGTTGATGCTGTATAGCAGCGCTCTGTGAGGCGCCCCCACCAAGAGGTGGTATCGGTGTGCTGGGCAGTATCCATGGTCAATCTCCCTCGGCGATTCTTGATGATGACATCAGTATCAACCGACGAGAGATAAACTATCTTGATGCGGATCAAGTTGGTTTCAAGTGAAACAAACAGGCGGGGCCATAGTTGCTACCAAGTGACGATGACAGTGTGATGGGGATCTTATCCTACTTACCAGCTTTGCAAAGTGCGACTAAGCCCGCCTTAGATGTTACGCCGAGCTTGGCGTAGGCACGCTTGCGGTAGGTTTCAGTGGTTGAAAAAGCGATCTTGAGTTTGGCCGCCGCTGTTTTGAGCGTGTGGCCACGTAGTAGATAGAGGCACAACTGACGCTCGCGTTCGGATAGCGTGGCCAGCGCGGCAGCTTCGCAAGAACTAAGCCGCTCGGGCCTGGCAGGAGCATTGCTGTAATGGCGGCGAATTAAACTGGTCAACAGCGGCGCTAAGCTATTTAAGCAATCCAGATTAGCTGAGGTGAAGGGGCCTCTCTGTGTACCTCGATAAAGATTAAGATAATAAGCGCCCTCTTTGGCGGCAATGTTGAGTGATACCTTGTCAACAAGATCTGGAAACGCAAATAGATGATTACGATATGCTGGCGACATCGCTTCCACCTGCATAGTAGTTAATACGTCGATAAGCGTACTCTCCGGCTGGCCTGCCAGTTGGCTTAGTTGCAGGTAATTCGGATCCTGCCGGAACAGGCCACTTACGTAGATGTGAGCCAGACGATCAGCAACGCGTGGAAGCTGATGATTGGCGGCCAGTAAACAATCGATCTCGCCGTTCGTCGAGTAGCCAAAAATCATACATTGTTCGATACCAACGGCTTGATGCAGTAACGCGAGCAGTTGGCTTTCGAAGTTGTCCCTTTCCACGGCCTCAATGCAGGTCGCCACACTTGGCAGAAGGTTTCCCCATTCGATTAGCTGGGTGTTAGTCATTTCTTGCATATGTCCCCCGCCATCACGAGATAAGCTAAAGCTAATGGTCAGTTATGTCCCGTTTTTTACGGGACAACCCCCTTAAAACCTTCAGTGTAGGCTAGCGCTCTATACGGCCTATATACCCTCCGTAAAACACCCATTTTAAAAATAACAGTAATAGGAGTATGTCATGCGACCAGCAGGCAAGGGTGAGCTTGACTCGTTATATTTTGATTATCCGCATTTCCCCTTTGTGTGTCCCGCTGAATTGAGAGGTGAGAGGCAACAGCACCGGGTTGCCATTGTCGGGGCAGGTCCTGTCGGCGTCGTTGCCGCGCTGGAGCTAGCGCGTCAAGGTGTTCAGTCTGTACTGCTTGATGATAAGGCGACGCTCAATGATGGTTCCAGAGCGATCTGCCTATCCCGTCATAGCTTGGAAATACTCCAACAATTAGGCCTTGAGCAGCAATTTATAGACAAAGCGCTTGGCTGGACGCGAGGGCGCTCCTATTTCCATGATCAGGAAGTCTATCGTTTTGAGATGCCACACTCAGAACACGAACGCTTTCTGCCGATGTATAACCTACAGCAGCAGTATATTGAGCATTTTCTGGTCGGTAAGGCGATGGAAAGCCCGTTAATTGAAATGCGCTGGCAGCAGGCCGTTAGCGATGTCACGCAAAGTGATACCGGCGTAACACTGCGTGTTTCCACTCCGCAGGGGGATTACCAATTGAGGGCCGACTATCTGCTGGCGGCGGATGGTGGACGCAGTGTTGTGCGCAAGTCGTTTGATCTTTCGTTGCACGGTGAGTCCTATGAAGGACGCTATGTAATTGCTGATGTACGCATGAAGTCTGACTTTCCGACCGAGCGCAGGGCTTTTTTCAGCCCTTCAG
Organism: Vreelandella venusta; assembly: GCF_007989605.1. Lineage (GTDB taxonomy): Bacteria > Pseudomonadota > Gammaproteobacteria > Pseudomonadales > Halomonadaceae > Vreelandella > Vreelandella venusta. The sequence continues at coordinate 28,039 of NZ_BJUL01000015.1, forward strand.
TAATGCCTGAATCTACCCTGCTGGTGCATAAACAGCCTGATGATATCTGGCGCATCGACTATCAACTATTGCCGAACGAAAGCCCCGAGCAGGCTGTTACCGAGAGTGCCATTCGTGAACGCGTTGGTATGATCATCGAGATGCTAGGCGAGGAGGGGAAGTGGGAGCTTGAGTGGTGGAGCCTTTACAAAGCCTACACGCTGGCCCTCGACGATTATCGCCATGGCCGTGTGCTGTTTATTGGTGACAGCGCCCATTTAGTCCCCATTTTTGGTGTGCGTGGGCTTAACAACGGGCTGGCCGATGCGATTAATGCCGCCTGGAAGCTAGCCTGGGTACTCAAAGGTGAGGCTTCCGAGAAACTGCTGGATAGTTATAGTCCAGAACGGCGTGGTGCCACATTAGAGGTCTTCGCGAATGCCGGTAAGAGCACCCGCTTTATGACCCCGCCCAGTCAGGGATATCGGTTGATGCGAGATGCCGCACTATCGTTGGCCCTACGTAACGACTACGCAAGCCGCTTTGCCGATCCTCGGCAAGTTACGCCCTACACCTATGCTGAAAGCCCAGTGACGGCAGAGGATGACAAGAGTTTTAGTGCAGGTCCGATACCTGGTGCACCGTTAATCAATCGCCGATTAGGCGAAAACAACTTCTTGCTCGACCACTTGGGAACGGGGTTCAACCTACTGGTGTTTAGTGAGGATGGTAGCGTCACGCCTGAGCTGCAGGCCGTCTTAGTCGACCTTCAGAAACACTACAGCAGTCTGGATGTATTGGTGATTGCCCGCCATGCCAGCCCGACATTTTTTACTACATTGATTGACCACCAGGGTGCTTGTTTCGATGGTTATGACGCAAGTGCTGGAAGCGCTTACTTAGTACGCCCTGATCGTCATATCACCGCCCGCTGGAAAGCAGTTGATGCTGCTTCCCTTAGCGCCGCTTTCAAGAAAGCACTAGGAGAATAATGCCCATGACAGCGATATCGACATCAACAGCCTCTTCACAAGCAGTTTTACCGTTTGCCGACCTTGAACAGGTTTATGAACAGCTAGCCGTCACGCTAGATTCGGTGCCTGAGGCACAGCACACACGGCTGCTTGCCCAGTTGGCGCTAGCGCTTGCCCACCGGATACCCGATATCAATCAGGTAGTCGCGGCGATTAATGAAGCGCGCGAGGGTACCCGCCTTAATGAGAGAAAAAAGTAGGGAGGTAATTAGAAGTGGGAATTAGCGGTAAATAAGAGTGGAGGAGAAGGAGTGGGGAAGGAAGAGGGGAAGGAAGCGCTTCCCCTCTTTAATAGAAAATATTTGATAGCGAGTGTTTGATGACGAGCGTTGGGTAAAGAGTGCTTAGCCAAGCACATTTAATAATAAAACGCTTAGTAAAGAACGTCTCAGGGACTAACAACACTCGCTTCGATACGCTCTTCGGCCGCTGCATTGACTAACTGTTCATGAAAGAAGGCAAGTGCGGCAGGCGCGTCAACACCACGACTCTTTATCGACTCACTCCAGGCATCCTGTAAGTTGCTAGCAACGCCTCTCAGGTAGTCAATGTCTTGTTCCGATGCTTGGGTAAAGGTTGCGCCATTCTCTTCACCAAATTCAACGCCGCGCTGGTCGGAAACATCCATCATATAGCCAAACAAGCGTGAAAGCCGCTCACCCGATACGCTTTCAATCGCCGCTCGGTCTTCGTCCGACACTTGGTCCCAGAACATCGGGTTCATAACAATCGCAAAGCTGCCGCGATAGAAACCGCCGTCTACGGTAAGGGTGTGCGGAGCCACTTCAGCCACGCGGAAGCTGCGCAAGCTCTCAAGCGTTAGCATCGCGCCGTCGACAACGCCCTGGGAAGCTGCTTCGTAGGTGCCTGTCGGAGGAATGGAGACCCCGGTCACTGACATTGCCTCGGCTAAACCACTCATCACGCCGCCGCCCACGCGCAGCCGTTTGCCAGCAAGCTCATCGATGGAGCTTATTTGGTCACGGGTAAATATTTGCCCTGGCCCGTGTACGCCCATCGCAACGACATCAACACCTCGGTGCTCATTGGCTTGCTGCAAATACTCTTGGTGGGTGTGCCAATAGGCAGCCGAAGCATCTTCTGAAGAGAACTCCTCAAAGGTGGGGAACTCAGGTAGCTGCGTGGCTAGAAAACGGCCCGCCATATGGGCGTGAAAAATCCAGCTGGCGTCTGCAATGCCATCAGCAACGATCTCCATTTGTGCGGGAGGAGGCCCCATGTCATGCACCACTTCTACCGTAACACGGTCATCCGTGGCTTCCTCTATCCACGCCTTCCAGGTCGGCCAAACAATGGTATTAATACCGTGATTCGGCCCACCCCACGTGCTAACGGTGATCGTTGCCTGAGCAAATGAAGACATGCTGAACGCCATGCTGGAAAGCGCGATAGCTCCCACGAGTAAGCGAGCTGGTTGTTTCATGCGGAAACTCCAAAACGACGTTATTAACGTCTGTGTTGTTATTGGTAACGCCTAACACCGAGCAAGTGGCGCCTTCTCAGGTGGCGTAAGTTACAACGCTTACCTTGCCTTTGGATAGTTTCAATAGCAACTAATTTAAAGTTGATTGAATTGATACTTAAGTCTTAATTTTTAAAGTTTTGGAGGTTCGCTCTAACGGACAGTAAGGCTTAGTGGTTTCAATCGGCTGATTCAACGAATTGGGATAGCGGTCTCTTCTTTGATATTACGCAGCACGAAATTGGAGCTGACCTGGGAAATGCCCTCCAAGGTGAAGAGTTTTTCATTCAGAAATCGGTCATAAGCTGCCATGTCCTCGATCACTACCCGCAGTACGAAATCGGCGTTGCCGGTGGTGGCATAGCACTGCAGCACTTCTGGATATTGCAGAATGCGATTTTCGAACTCGACGGTATTGTCGATGTGGTGGCGAACCAACGTCACCATGACCAGTGCTGATAGTGGTTGGCCCACTAGGCTGGGTTCCACCAACGCCGCAAAGCGGCGGATAACGCCACTCTCCTCCAGGGCTTTTACGCGTCGCCAGCAGGCAGCGGGGGAGAGCCCGATCTGTTCGGCGAGCTCATTGTTGGTAATACGCCCCTGTTGCTGAAGCAGGGTAAGAATGCGCTGATCATGCCTGTCTAAAGTGATTTCTTTGGTTGCTTCTTTCATGGTGTCATTTCATTTATTTGTGGTTTGTTGAATATCATTGCGTCAAAGCTAAAAAAATGAAAGTAATGATTAATAACCAGACGTTTGAAGAGCTAATTAGCAAGCACCTTTAGTGCGCTCTTGGCTAGACTCAGATGTATTACAACCATAACTCTTCAACCGTACTGGTGAACTCTCATGACAACCCCCTCAATTGCTGAGCAGGCGGGTTCTATTACCCAGCCTCTCGAGATCGCACTCGATAATTATCAGCTGGCCGACCGCTATAGCCGCGGCGAAGGCCGTATTTTTCTTACTGGCACCCAGGCATTGGTACGCATCGCCTTACGCCAAGCCGAGCTTGATCGCCACAATGGCCGCCAAACGGCAGGGCTTATCAGTGGCTATCGTGGCTCGCCCTTAGGCGGTGTAGACCAAGAAATTTGGCGGGCGAAAGCCGCTATGGAAGCGCATCACATCGATTTTGTCCCTGCGATCAACGAAGACCTGGCCGCTACCATGATGCTTGGTTGCCAACAGGTGGAGACAGATCCTGAGCGGCAAGTCGAAGGCGTCTTCGGCATGTGGTACGGCAAAGGGCCAGGCGTTGACCGTGCGGGCGATGCGTTAAAGCACGGTAATGCCTATGGCAGCTCACCGACTGGCGGTGTGCTGGTGGTCGCGGGTGATGACCATGGGTGTGTGTCGTCCTCCATGCCACACCAGTCGGATGTCGCCTTTATGGCCTGGTTTATGCCGGTTGTAAGCCCTGCCTCATTGGCGGAGTACGAGCGCTTTGGGCTATGGGGTTATGCACTTTCACGCTTCTCTGGTTGCTGGGTGGGGTTCAAAGCCGTTTCCGAAACCGTAGAGAGTGGCGCATCGGTGGACGTGCCGCCCTTGCCGGAATATGTCACGCCGGATTTCGAAATGCCGGAAGGCGGGCTGCACTACCGCTGGCCGGACCTGCCGGGACCGCAGCTTGAGACCCGCCTTGAGCACAAGCTGGCCGCCGTTCAGGCGTTTGCCACCGCCAACCCGATTGATCAGTACTTATTTCGCCAGGAACAGGCGACGTTTGGGCTGGTTACCACCGGCAAGGGCCACCTGGATTTACTTGAGGCGCTGCGTTTATTAGGGCTGGATGAAGCGAAGCTGCGTGAATTGGGGGTGGAAATATACAAAGTCGGGATGGTGTGGCCGCTCCATCGCCCCGGCATTCTTGAGTTTATTCATGGCAAGCGCGAAGTGCTGGTCATTGAAGAGAAGCGCGGCATTATTGAAAGTCAGCTTAAAGAGTATATGTCCGAACCCGACCATCCTGGCGAGGTCATCGTGACCGGCAAGCAGGATGAAACCGGCAAGCCGCTAATTCCCTTTGTTGGAGAGCTGGGCCCGCGCCTCTTGGCAGGCTTTGTCGCCGAGCGTTTAGCGCGCTTTTTCAACATTGATTTTAGCGACAAGCTGGCAACTGTTGATGCTTGCCAAGCAGGCGTGAAAGAGCTCGGTGGTGTACGCCGCATGCCGTATTTCTGCTCCGGTTGCCCACACAACAGCTCGACCAAGGTGCCGGAGGGCAGTAAAGCCTTAGCGGGCATCGGCTGTCATTTTATGGCGTCGTGGATGGGCCGCAACACCGAATCTTTAATTCAGATGGGCGGCGAAGGCGTTAACTGGGTGGGCAAGAGCCGCTTTACCGGCAATGGCCATATTTTCCAGAACTTAGGCGAAGGCACCTGGTTTCACTCGGGGTCAATGGCGGTGCGTCAGGCAGTGGCTGCCAACGTTAATATTACCTATAAAATCCTGTTCAACGATGCGGTTGCCATGACGGGCGGTCAACCCGTGGATGGGCAAATCAACGTGCCGATGATCGCCCGGCAATCGCTGGATGAAGGCGTTCGTCGGGTAGTGGTGGTCAGTGATGAGCCCGAAAAATACCGCGGGCATGAAAAGGAGTTTCCTAAGCAGGTAACCTTCCACGGCCGTGAAGAGATGGATACGCTGCAACGTGAACTGCGCGAAATTCCAGGTTGCACCGTGTTGATTTATGACCAGGCATGCGCGGCTGAAAAGCGCCGTCGGCGCAAGCGTGGTTTGATGGAAGACCCCGCCCGCCGGGTGTTCATTAACCATCATGTTTGCGAAGGTTGTGGTGATTGTTCTGTGCAGTCCAACTGTTTATCGGTGGTGCCACGTGAGACCGAACTAGGCCGCAAGCGCAAAATCGATCAGTCGTCCTGCAACAAGGATATGTCCTGCGTCAGCGGCTTCTGTCCTAGTTTTGTTACGGTTGAAGGTGGTGGGTTGCGTAAAGGCCAGGGCGTCACGGCAGATAATGCCTTTTGGCAACGTATAGCGCATTTGCCAACCCCTGCGATTGCCACTTTAACGGCTCCTTACGACTTGCTGGTGGGAGGCGTTGGAGGCACGGGCGTGGTGACCGTTGGGCAGCTGATCACCATGGCAGCTCACCTGGAAGGCAAGGGCAGCAGCGTGCTCGACTTTATGGGGTTTGCGCAAAAAGGCGGGGCGGTACTGAGTTATGTGCGTCTGGCATCACAGCCCAGTGAACTGAATCAGGTACGTATCGAAGCTGGTCAGGCCGATGCGATGATCGCTTGCGATATGGTCGTAGCGAGTTCGCAGAAAGCGCTAAATGTGCTGCAGCCGACCACGCGTATCGTGGCGAATCTGGCCGAGCTAGCCACGGCGGATTATGTCCTTTATCGCGATGCGGATATGCAGCCCAGTAAGCGCCTTAATATGTTGCGTGAAGCGGTAGGCGAGGAACGCTTTGCTTCCCTGGATGCCAATCGCCTAGCCGAACAGCTGCTGGGCGATACGGTGTTTTCCAATATGATGATGCTGGGGTTTGCCTGGCAACAGGGGTTGGTGCCGCTTTCTGAACCTGCGGTGCAGCGTGCTCTGGAGCTAAACGGCGTCGCTGTGGAGAAGAACCGTCAGGCATTTGCCTGGGGTCGTTTGGCTGCGGTGGAGCCCGACTACCTTCAGCAGCATTTGGATACGCTACCCCTGTCCGCGAATGCCACACTGGACGATGTAGTTGCGCGTAACAGCCGCCACCTGGAGCGCTATCAGAACCGTACCTGGGCTGAGCGTTACGTTACTCAAGTAACGAAAGTGCGTGAAGCAGAAACCGCGCTAAAAGGTAGCCAATCGTTGAGTGAAGCCGTCGCCCATCAGCTTTATCGCTTGATGGCGTATAAAGATGAGTATGAAGTGGCGCGCCTTTACACCCAGAGCGATTTTCTGGATGAGGTCAAAGCAACGTTCTCGGGTGATTACCAGCTAACCTTCCATTTGGCGCCGCCGCTGCTGGGTGGGCGGAAAGATGCCCAAGGGCGTCCGGTGAAGCGTCGTTTTGGCCCTTGGGTGCTGAAGGCAATGGGCGCGTTGGCCAAGCTGCGCGGTTTGCGCAACACCGCGCTTGACCCTTTCCGCTTCAGCGCTGATCGCAAACTCGACCGCGCTTTATTGGCTGACTATGAGCAGTTGATCGATGAGTTAGTGGTTCGTCTTGATGGCACAAATCACGCCACGGCCATAGCGCTTGCTAAGCTGCCGGAAGAGATTCGTGGTTTCGGACCCGTTCGCGAAGCTGCCGCTGAGAAAGCCAACGAGCGCCGCGAGACGTTGTTGAAGGAGCTACGTGAAGGGCGCTCGAAGACCATCGCTGTCGAAGTCGCTTAAGGCAACCCAATATAGGTAAAAAAGGCCACGCAATGAGTATAATGCCAGTCAGTTAAGGCTGACTGGCATTAGCCGATGGGCTGGGTTTGTAGGCCATTGTAGGCCAAGGTCAAGGTGGATTCCCGATAACCCCACTCGGGAATGACGGGGTTTGGTGGCCGGGAATGACACTTTCTATTCTGTCATTCCCGCATGCCCTGCCACTTCGTCATTCCCGCATGCCCTTAGCGGGAATCCAGTTTGATTTTCATACCCCAGCCTCAGCGGCTAAGGTCAAGGTGGATTCCCGATAACCCCACTCGGGAATGACAGTGCGGTAACTCGGGAATGACAGTGCGGTGGCCGGGAATGACGGGAGTTGGTGGCTGGGAGTGACAGTGATTCAGCTAGGTCTCTTTTCGGCGGCGTACCAGCAGCCAGTGGCTTAGCAGGGCGAGCAGCCCCATCAGTCCGATCGTCAAGGCCATGGTGCGCGAGCTGCCGTCGTGGAATTGCCCGACTAATCCGCCTACCACAGCGGCAATCGTCATTTGCAGAAAACCAAACAAAGAAGACGCTGCGCCCGCACATTGAGGGTTGGGTGCCAGTGCACCGGCCATTGTTTGTGGCATCAAAATGCCGACCCCCAGCATAAATACCATATGCGGCCCCACTACTGCCCACGGATGATGAACGCCAACGGTGGCCAAGCCCGCCATGACGACGCCCCCAGTTGCGCAGATTACGCTGCCCAAAGTGACGAGGCGATCACGACCCAAACGGTGGCTATAGCGGCCGCTGACCAGAGTGCCGACGAAGAAGCCCGCGACAATCAGTGTGAACATCACGCCATACAACGTAGGTGCGACACCCAGGTATTCGATGAGTACAAAAGATGAGCCCGAAAGGTACGCGAATAGCCCGGAGAACGCGGCCGCATTTACCAAGGTGTAGCCGATAAAGGCACGCTGAGTCAGTAGTAAGCGGAAATTAGCCAGTACTGTTTTCGGGTGAATCGATTGCCGTCGCTCCTTCGCCAACGGCTCGGGTAGCATAAAGATCAGCACCGCCAGCATCACTGCCGCGTAGAGCGCTAGCACCACGAACACCGATTCCCAGCCAAAAAACAGCAGTAACCCTGCGCCCACCACGGGGGCTAGAGCAGGGGCGAGGGCCATCGTGCTTGCCATATAAGAGAGAATGCGCCCAGCCTCGATCGGGCCATGAATATCACGCACCGATGCCCGTGCTAATACCGGTCCAGCAGCACCGCCGAAGGCCTGCAGGAAGCGGCCTACCAGCAACCACTCGACGCTAGGCGCCCAGGCACACAGTAAGCTCGCAGCGAGAAACAGCGATAACCCTGCAATCATCACCGGGCGGCGGCCAAAGCGATCAGAGATTGGCCCGCACACTAGTTGGGCCAGCGCGAATCCAGCCATATAGAGGCTAAGGGTTAGCTGTATTCGGTCTGGGCCAGTATTCAGCGCGTCTGCCATCGCGGGCATGGCTGGCAAGTACATATCCGTCGCCAGCGGGCCAAGTGCAGTCACCGCGGCCAGTGCCACGACGGTGGCGGTAGAGGGCAGCTTTAGCACCCCTTAACTCCTTTTGGTTGGATGTGATGCCCCTTCGGACACGAGACGGGCGCCTTCCCGAGTGGAAAGACGCCCGCTTATGTTAGCCTGCTTAGTATAACTTAATCGTATCGCTTTATTTGGCTTGGCTTCAGCTTAGTTGGCGTCAGGCTGTGCCTCGGGGGCGGCTTTTTCGAAAGCTGGCAGCGCACGACAATTGGCAGCGATGCGCTGGATCGTCGGGTAGGCTGACAAATCGCACTCGAAGCGCTCTGCGTTATACACCTGAGGAATCAGGCAGATATCCGCAAGCGTTGGGGAGTCACCATGGCAAAAGTCGCCGCTGCTGGGGTCAGTAGAGAGCGTCGCTTCCAGGGCTGAGAAGCCCTCGGTAATCCAATGGCGATACCATGCTAACTTGGCCGCCTCATCCACCCCTAGTTCACCGACGAGATACTTGAGCACCCGCAGGTTATTGAGCGGATGAATCTCGCAAGCCACCGACTGGGCAAGCGCACGAACTCTTGCGCGCGCTAGGGCATCCGCCGGTAGCAGCGCAGGCTTGGGGTGTCGCTCATCGAGATACTCACAGATCGCCAGCGACTGGTTGACCACTGAGTTATCATCCAACACTAAGCTAGGCACCATTCCCTGAGGGTTGCGCGCCAGCTGGTCACCACCCCGCTGCTCGCCTTTCACCAAGTTGATCGGAACCTGATCGTAGTCCAGGCCTTTCAGGTTTAAGGCGATCCGCACCCGGTAAGCAGCCGACGAGCGGAAATAGCCGTAAAGCGTCGTCATGTTACCTTCCTTGTGTTGACTTTATTTGGGCTGATACTTCACGACTTGCTGATCGATGGTACCAAATATGTTGTTGCCATCGCGGTCAAACATCTCGATGCGCACCCGGTCGCCAAAGCGCATAAAGGGAGTTTTTACCTGGCCGTAGAGTATCTGCTCGACCATGCGTACTTCGGCCAAGCAGCTATAGCCTACGCCGCCGTCAGCCACCGGCTTTCCAGGGCCGCCATCGGGGTCTGGGTTGGAAACAGTACCCGAACCAATCACAGCGCCCGCGCCGAGGTAGCGGGTCTTGGCCGCATGGGCAACCAGCTGTGGAAAGCTGAAAATCATATCGGGACCCGCTTCTGGCTCGCCAAACTTCTCATCATTCAGGTGCACGGTCAGCGGCAGGTGCACTTTGCCTTCTTGCCAAGCATCGCCCAGTTCGTCTGGAGTCACCGCGATGGGCGAGAAAGCAGAGGCGGGCTTGGCTTGGAAAAAGCCGAAGCCCTTCGCCAGCTCGCCTGGAATGAGGCCGCGCAGGCTGACATCGTTGACCAGCATCACCAGTTTAATGTGCTTGGCGGCTTCCTCGGGAGTGACGGCCATCGGCACGTCATCGGTAATAACTGCGATCTCACCTTCAAAGTCGATGCCATGCTCTTCACTGACCGCTTCGATATCTTCGGTGGGCGCCAGGAAGCAGTCGCTACCACCCTGGTACATAAGTGGATCGGTCCAGAAGGTTTCGGGCATCTCAGCATTACGCGCCTGACGTACCAGCTGGACATGGTTTAGATAGGCGGAGCCGTCGGCCCACTGATAGGCCCGCGGTAACGGAGAGTGCAGCGCCCGCTGATCAAGCTCAAAAGCACCGTCGGCATCATCACTATTTAGTTGTGCGTAGCGTTCTTCAAGCTGAGGGCTAACGGCTTCCCAGCTTTCAAGGGCCGCTTGAAGTGTGGGAGCAATATCAACAGCGCTTACGGCACGGGCGAGGTCGCGAGAGACGATAATGAGTTCGCCATCGCGGCCTTTGTTCAGTGTTGCAAGTTTCATGGGCATTCAATCCTTGTCGTCAGGGGGCGATAAGTTTTACGGCTGGTTTGGGTTGAAGTGCGAACGCAGCGTTGACCAAACATCCACATAGTCACGTTGGCGGAAGTCAGCCTCCAGAGCCGCAGGGGTTGGGTGGAATAAGTAGCGGCTTTCAAACATGAAGGCCAATGTATCGCCTATGAAGTGTGGCTTCAGCTCAGCGTTGGAAGCTTTCTCAAATGTCTCAGCATCCGGGCCGTGGGGTGACATTGAGTTGTGCAGGCTGGCACCGCCTGGAGTGAAGCCTTCTGCTTTTGCATCGTACTCGCCATGAATAAGCCCCATAAACTCGCTCATCAGGTTGCGATGGAACCAGGGCGGTCTGAAAGTGTTCTCGGCAACCATCCAGCGCGGCGGGAAAATCACAAAATCAAGATTGGCCATTCCCGGCGTATCGGAGGGGGACGTTAATACGGTGAAGATTGACGGATCCGGGTGGTCGAAGCTCACTGTATTGATGGTGTTGAAGTTGGCGAGATTATATTTATACGGCGCGCAGTTGCCGTGCCACGCCACCACATCTAACGGCGAATGGTTGAGCTTTGTTTCCCAGAAGCGACCAGAGAACTTAGCGACTAAGCGATAATCACCTTCCAGGTCTTCATAGGCTGCCACCGGGCTTTGGAAGTCTCGCGGGTTGGCTAAACCGTTAGCCCCAATGGGGCCGAGGCCGGGTAGTTCTAGAGGGCTGCCGTAGTTCTCACAAATATACCCCCGCGCAGCGTCAACACCCTGTGCTTTACGCACTTGGAACTTCACGCCGCGAGGAATAACGGCAATCTCACCGTTATCAATCTCGAGTTCACCAAATTCGGTGCGTAGACGAATAGCCCCCATTTGCGGAACGAAGAGCAGTTCGCCATCTGCGTTGTAGAAAAAGCGTTCAGTCATGTCTGCATTGAACGTATAAACATGCACACCCACACCGGCCTGAGTGGCCGCATCCCCGTTCACTGCAATGGTAAACAGGCCATCGATAAAGTCAGTTGGTGCATCCGGTATCGCAACCGGGTCCCAGCGCATTTGGTTGGGGTCCGCCGCTGGCTTCTCTAATGGGGATGTGTGTACGTTGCTATTTTCCAGTGGCTGATACGCGCTCTGAACAACTGAAGGGCGAATGCGATAAAGCCAGCTACGAAAGTTTTGATGCCGAGGCGCAGTGAATGCGGAACCAGTGAGTTGTTCAGCATATAAGCCGTAAGCACACTTTTGCGGTGAGTTTTGCCCAATTGGCAGTGCACCCGGCAGCGCTTCGCTTGAAAAGTGGTTATGGAAACCGTTCTGATATTGCAATTGTTCAGTCATTGTTAAGACCTGCTGTGTTTGGACGTTACTTAAATAAATCTAAGTCTTATAAACATAGACGCGGCGATTAATCACCATCACCAACCGCATGGGAAATGGCTGCTTCTAGCACGGTTTGATCGCCGATATGATTAGCCAGTAACAAGATCAAACGGGCATTGATGCGCTCACTCTCTGCCTCGCTGCGGTCGCGATGTAGCGCGGTGAGTGCCGCGTAAAAGGCGTCCGGATCAGTGAAGTTGGGATTTAATTCAAGCCTTGGCATGGCAACGCTCCTGAAAGATCGTGTCAGCGGTACCCGCAAGATAAACGCCCAGCGCGCGGTCTAATGCATCTTCAACCTGGTGGGCAGTGACGGTGTGCCAGCGAGCAGTAACGTGCTGGTCAGGACGGATAAGGTATCCGCCACCCGCTTTGAGGCCGTAGCGTTGCGTCACTAGCCCTTCGGTATCGTCTATCACGGTGGTGCGCGGTAGAGCGCCAAACTCATCCGGAGCTGGGCCAACCACCACAAGGCGTAAGTCAGTGTGGCGATCTAACAGCTCGCTCAGCTCTCTTAGCGGCGCAGTGGCGTGACCGTCATCAATACGGCCATCGAGTAGCAGTACAAAACCATTACCCAACTGGTTGAGTAGCCAAGCGTTCTGCTCGCCCAGGCGAATGGGGGCGTCCTTAGCCGAGCTACCAGGGCGCAGTTCGCTTGGGCCACTATCAACATCGGGCGTATTAAGCGGTGAGCTATCGTAGCGACACGGCATGGAAAGGCGGCCGCTGTTGACTAGGCTACGTGCGAAGGCATGTTTCTCCGCCAGCTCCAGCGTCACATCGCGGAATACCTGGCTGATATGGCTCTTCGGGGTAATAAAGTCGGTGGCGCGAGTAGAGTTAAGCAGGTTTTCTGTCGCGCCGTGCTGGCGCTCGGTGTTATACGTGGATAAGAGTGTTTTCGGTGCCTGGGCTTTGAGAACACGCGCCAGTTTCCAGGCTAAGTTCTCCACACCCTGGAGGGCGCCGTTGGCACCTCTGGCGCCAAAGGGGGATACCTGATGAGCTGCGTCGCCCATAAATATCACGCTGTGATGAATGAAGTTATCCATCTTGCGGCAGCGGAAGGTGTAGACACTGGCCCACTCAAGCTCAAACTCCACGTCCGGGCCAAGCATCGCCTGCACGCGCGGGCGAATGTTCTCTTCTTTCTTTTCTTCTTCCGGGTCAGCGTCCCAGCCTAGCTGGAAGTCGATACGCCACACATTGTCGGGTTCTTTGTGCAGCAGCACCGATTGATTGGGATGGAAGGGCGGATCAAACCAAAACCAGCGCTCTGTCGGGAAATCAGCCTTCATCACCACATCCGCAATCAGGAAGCGGTCTTGAAATACCTGGCCTTTGCAGTCAAGGCCTAGCATGTCGCGGATGCGGCTGTTGGCACCATCCGAAACAAGCAGATAGTCACAGGTCAGTGAGTAGTCACCATCCTGAGTCGACACCTTGATGGCGGTGCTATCAGGCTGAGCATCAACATCAATGACCTTATGTTTCCAGCGCAGATCAATTTGCTCAGCAAAGTCGTGAGCGCGATTGACCAGAAACTCTTCAAAGTAATACTGCTGCAAGTTAATAAAAGCGGGAATGCGGTGGCCATCTTCTGGCAGCAGGTTGAAGTCATAGACTTCGCGGTCTTGGAAAAAGACGCGGCCATGTTGCCAAGTGACGCCTTTTTCAAGCATCGGCTCGACGCAGCCTAAACGGTCAATAATTTCCAGTGAACGCTTGGCAAAGCACAATGCCCGCGACCCCACGCTAACGGTGTTGTTGTCGTCCAGGACAATCGAATGAATGCCTTGCTGAGCCAAATCGATAGCGGCGGCGAGGCCGCTAGGTCCGGCACCGACAATCACCACCGGATAATGGCGAACATCTTGAACATCAAGCTCAGGCGGGCGTCGGTAAGGATAGACAGGATTTTTATAGGTTGTTGGCATCTATTGCTCCCCTGCAGCTGTCGGGTGAATGACACCCGACAGCTGGGCATGATCAGTGGGTGTCTCTAGTTAGCACTTACTGATTTTCGACGGCGTCCTGCAGGGAGTGCCACATGGCAGTATCGCGCTCTGCCGTCCAGATACGTGGATCTGGATATTCGCCACCTGCTTCGTCGTAGCAGCGAGTGATATCGAAAGGCACGCAGTGATCAAAGATGACCCAGTGGCCATACTTAGGCTTCAGAACCGCGTAGGTCTCGGCGTAGCACTCGGAGAGTGATTTACCCGCTGCTTTGCCTGCTTTGACGCTGCCATACATATCGCTCAAGAAGTCGCGGGTGCCCTGAATGGCTTCCTGGCACTGTTCGGCAGTTTGCAACGCATCGCCACGGCCGGGTACCAGCTTCTGGGGCTGCATGGCCTGTAGGCGATCAAGCGTAGCAGGCCAGTCCTCGTGATAAGCATCACCGGTATAAGGGGTGGCGCCATACTCAACGAGGTCACCGGAAAACATGATTTTTTCTTTCGGTAACCAGACGACGGTGTCGCCCTTGGTGTGTCCACGGCCAAGATGAATGATCTGCACCTCACGCTCACCCATAAACACCGTCAGCTTTTCCTGGAAGACGATGGTTGGCCAAGTCAGGCCAGGCACAGAATCGACCCCTTTGAACAAGCGGGGGAAGCGGCCAACCTCGGACTCATAATCTTGCTGACCACGCTCGACAATCAGGTCATAGGTGCTCTGGCTCGCGTAGATATTCTCGGCATCGTATGCGGATGCGCCGAGAACACGCACGGCATGGTAATGGGTCATGACCACATGCTTAATCGGTAGGTCAGTCACCTCGCGGATACGGCGGATAACGTCCTGGGCCATGATCGGCGTTGCCTGGGTGTCGATGACCATTACGCTGTCATCGCCAATCACTATGCCCGTATTGGGGTCACCTTCAGCCGTGTAAGCATAGAGCCCCTCTGCCAGCTTAGTGAAACTGATCTGTTTCTCTTCGGTATCGGCATGGGACGCGAATTTCTTACTCATGGTATCTCCAGTGCTAACAGGGTGGTTCAGCTGTTTATTGGATTGTTGTATGCCATGAGGATAGTTTCTAATGAAACTAAATGTCCAGCTCTCTATAGGCGCGTCAGCCGTTATTGTGCATTAAATCGACAATAAACCCCAATAAATCAGATTATTATTGCAATATAATACCTAAGTATAATAATTAAAGTCAGTAAATTAGTTGCATAAGAGAGTATCTGTCGGCACTGTTCTGGCTAATGCTGACAGGGCTTGCCCTGAGCATTGGCAACCTAACGCTGATGACATTTTGGGTTGATAAAGGCCAGTAAACGGTGAGTCGTTTTAGTTGAAATAGCGTTATTGGATGGAGCCAAGAGGACTCTCTTCCTCAAGGTGGTCAGTATGATAGGCGCGTTGCTGGTGTCTATATTCCCAGCTATGGTGCTGATTTTTATCATCACCCCCCTGATTAAACGGTGGCTCTAGGAGAAACACAATGACGATGGATAAAGCAGCAAGCGATACTCCTCTGGAGTCTTCAGCCAGGGCAGAGTTGGATCTCAACCAGTTTTTACCCTACCAACTTAACCGTTTAGCTGACCGAATCAGCCAGGCGCTAGAGAAGCTTTATGCCGAGTCTTATGACCTCAATATTGCTCAGTGGCGTGTACTTGCGTGGCTTAGCCACTGTGATGATTTAACCGCTAAGAAGGTGTGTGCCTACACCAATATGGATAAGGCGCGCGTGTCTCGGGCTATTCAGTCGCTGGAAGAGCGTGGGCTGATAAGCCGCACGCCATCCCAGCAAGATCAGCGACTGCATGACTTACATCTGACCGAGGTAGGGCAAGCGCTACTTAATCAACTCGTGCCCGAAGCGCAGGCGTGGGAAGCCGACCTAGTGTCTACCCTCAGCGTTGGTGAATATCGTGACTTGCTCAATACCATGCGCAAGCTTGAGCGGCAGTTGGAGAGAATTGGTTAACAGCGCGACATCATACAGACAAGCCAAGATGGCAGAAGATATCTCTATGTCGATATCCCTATATCGACACCTCTGTCGTCACTGGTGTGTCATTGATGGGCAAGAAAATGTGATTTGTGTAACAAAAGGCTAGGTTAAAAATTATTCCCCAATAGCCATTGATAGTGACTCAGAGAGGCTGCTTTTTTCCAAATAAATATCTGTAAATTAAGAACTATATGGAGTTTGATACTTAAGTATTAGCATCTATTGGTCGATGGGTTGTTGCATGACCCAGGTATCTGTAGGCATTGTGATAAATAACGTGATTCACTAGATTTTAAAAAGATAAAAATAAAGTATCATGTTTTGCGCTTCGACTTCGTGACGACCAGAGGAAAGAAAAGTGAATAAAACAACAAACCTGATGATTGGCGCTATCGCCGCCGCAACGCTGAGCACTACCGCCTTGGCCCAAACGACCATCACCGTGAGTACCTGGGCAGGCCCCAATCACGGCATTAACACCATCGTTTGGCCAACCTGGAAAGCGTGGATTGAAGAAGCCACAGAAGGCCGTGTAACAGTAGAAGTGATACATGACATGGGGCCCCCAGCGTCACAAATGGAGATGGTCGCTGATGGTATCGCTGATGCCACCTGGGTTTTTCATGGCTATAACACTGGCCGCTTTCAGTTAACCAAGCTGCCGGAGTTTCCTACCTTTCAAGAATTTTCTTCAGAAAATGCCTCCAGTGCCTATTGGCACACACACCAAGAGTACTTGGCAGCTGCGGGTGAACACCGTGGCGTAGATGTTGTGGCTGCTGGTGTCCACGGGCCTGGCTGGATCTTCAGCAGCGAGAAGTATGAAACCTTAGAAGACCTTAAGGGCAAGCGTATTCGCGTTGGCGGTGGCGTGATGGGGGATCTCTCCAATGCCCTAGAGCTAACCGGTGTCGCCTTGCCGCCCACAGGCGTTTATGAAGCGGGTTCTCAGGGCGTTATCGATGGAGCCATGCTTGTTCCAGAAGGGCTGCGTAGCTTCCGTGTCGCAGAGATTTTCCCCTATACCCTCACGGTAGACGGCGGTTTCTACCGCGGCAGTTTCACTATCGTTGTCAATCCGATGATCTGGGATGAAATGTCGCCCGAAGATCGTGAAGCCGTTGAGTCCGTCTCTGGTGAGCGGCTGTCTCGCCTGTTTGGTTACATGATGGATGTCGTGGATGTCCGGGGCGTCGACTTTGCCGAAGAGCTTGGTCATACCTTTACCGAACTCGGTGATGAAGATCTCAATACGCTGAAAAGTATGAGTAACAGCATGATCGCTGAGTGGGCTGAGTCTGTTTCAGAAAACCGCAACGTTGATGCGATGGCCGCTATCGAGTTCTATCGTGAGCAGCTTGTTGCTGCAGCGGAAGAAGAGAGCGTCAGTAGCCTGGTACCAGATGAATTTGTGTCTGGCGAATCACTACCAGACGACACACAGTAACCCCTACTGGCGCTAGTTGGAGAGTGACCATGCAAACCCAAATGGCACGTGCTACGCGCGTTAGTCGGGTTCTGCAGCTGATGTTAGAGGGGGTGGCTGGCGCTACCCTCTTTGGCATGATGCTGTTGACCACTGCTGACGTAGGCGGCCGCTACTTTTTTAATTCCCCCATTCTAGGTGCTGTTGAATTAACCCAGCTGATGTTGGCGGCATTGGTATTTCTGTCGCTGCCAGTCGTTTGTTGGCGCCAAGAGCACGTCAGTGTTGACCTGCTTGATGCAGTGTTCCCTGCAAGATTTATCTGGCTACGTGAGGTGATCGTCAATCTGATCGTAACGGCGGCTCTTTGGGTAATGGCGCAACGTGTATGGGCGCTGGCAGAGCGGGCTTTTTCATGGGGAGATGTGACGGAGTTTTTGCGTATTCCCTATGGCTATCTGATCGGGCTGATCGCCATCATGCTCGCACTTTCAGCACTCCTGACTCTTATCCGAGCCGGTTTTTATCTGCTTGAAGGGCTAAAGGTAATCGAAAAAGGTGGCCCGTTGAGCAAAGGAGAGTCCCATGACTGAGGCGTTGTACGGTTTCGCAGTATTGCTGATACTCGTATTCTTGCGTGTGCCGCTGGCGTTCGCGATGGGAATCGTTGGTTTCGCAGGGTTCTATCTATTAACGGGCAACTGGAATGCGGCCGAAGCAATGGCGGCGCGCCGAGTAGTTGATACCGCCATGGATTATGGCCTGTCGGTGATTCCATTGTTCATTCTCATGGGCAACTTTGTTTCTCATGCAGGCCTATCTGATGCCCTGTTTCGAGCCTCAAATGGTTTTCTAGGTCACCGCAAGGGTGGTCAGGCAATGGCGACCATCGTCGCTTGCGGTGGTTTTAGCGCGATATGCGGATCGAGCTTAGCAACTTGTGCCACTATGGGCCGAGTCGCCATGCCGCAAATGCGCAAATATGGCTATAAGGATTCACTGGCTGCCGCTTCCATCGCGGCGGGTGGCACCTTGGGCATTTTGATACCGCCCAGCGTCATGCTAGTGATTTATGGGATCTTGACCGAAACCAGTATTCGCGAGCTTTTTGCCGCTGGTTTTATCCCCGGCATTCTTGGCATCTTTCTTTATATTGGCGCCATCAAGTGGGTGCTTTGGCGTGACCCCTCCGCTGGCCCTGCGGCAGAGAAAGTGCCATGGTCAGAACGGGTCAAGGCACTCAAAAGCGTCGGCAGTACGCTAGCACTGTTTGTACTCGTGATTGGCGGTATTTATCTAGGGGTGTTTACACCTACGGAAGCAGCCGGTATCGGTGCAATGGGCGCTTTCTTAATCGCGCTAATGCGTCGGGCGCTGACTCCACAAGTGTTAATGAACGTGTTAATGGACACCGTGCGTACCACTGCGATGCTGTTTGCTGTGGTGCTAACGGCGCTGATTTTCGCCAACTTTATCAACCGTGCGGGGCTGCCGGGCGACCTGCTGGCATTGGTTAATGGCCTGAATGTTGCGCCTTTTGTGGTCATTTTGGTGATTATCGCAATCTATGTCGTACTGGGTTGTGTGTTTGAAAGCATGTCGATGCTGCTGCTCACCGTGCCGGTATTTTTCCCGGTCGTCGCGGGGCTGGGTTACGACTTGGTGTGGTTTGGCATTCTGGTCGTTATCGTCATTGAGATTAGCCTGATAACACCTCCCGTCGGTATGAACGTGTTCGTATTGCGAGCCGTATTGCCGGATGTATCCACAGGCACGATCTTCCGCGGAGTCACTCCGTTTTGGGTCGCGGGAACTATACGCGCACTGTTAGTGCTTATCTTCCCTGCGATCGTGCTTTTCCTACCGCGACTGATGTATTAACGCCGCTCTATTAGTGTAATGCCAGTCAGTTAAGGCTGACTGGCATTAGCCGATGGGCGGGGTTTCGGGTTGCTGCAGGCCAAGGTCAAAGTGGATTCCCGATAACCCCACTCGGGAATGACAGTGCGGTGGCTCAGGAACGGCGTGTAGTGAGTGCTGACGATGACTCCACCCAGTCCCCCGAACCGTCCTCGTCATTCCCGCATGCCCTGCCACTTCGTCATTCCCGCATGCCCTTAGCGGGAATCCAGTTTGATTTTCGTACTCCAGCCTCAGCGGTCAAGGTGGATTCCCGATAACCCCACTCGGGAATGACAGTGTGGTGACTCGGGAATGACAGTGTGGTGACTCGGGAATGACAGTGCGGCACCGCTGCGCGCTGCTTTTGCGCCGGGCCACCGCTGCGGGTGCGCTTCGCTTACCACGCACTACACTTTCTGAAAGTTCGAGGGTTGTATACACCGTAGCGCGGGTAACGCATGGCGAGGGACGAGCCTTAAGGCACCCGCGACGGTGGCTGAGCCGTTACTGCCGTTTAGCGACCAGCGTCAAGATGTCGTAGCTGGCGACTAGTTCATCATGTTGATTGGTCACTGCCACGTCCCACATCACCACGCCTTGCGGGTGGCCGTCGGGAGATGCTCGACCCTGGTCAATCTTACGCTTACAGGTGAGGCGGGCGCGGATGGTGTCGCCAACCAGCACCGGCGTAATAAAGCGCAGCGTATCCAGGCCGTAGTTCGCCAGTACGGGACCTTCGCCTGGGTAAACGAACAAACCAGCGGCTGCCGACAACACAAAGTAGCCGTGGGCAATGCGTTGGCCAAATTGGGTCTCTTTGGCGGCAATGTCGTCGAAGTGCATGTAGAAGTGGTCGCCGGACAGGCAACCAAAATTGACGATGTCGGCTTCAGTAACGGTGCGGCGGTGGGTTAACAGCGACTCGCCAACCTGCAGGTCATCGAAATGGCGGCGGAACGGATGGATATCGTTCTCGATCACTTTCGCGCCACGTACATACTCCCCTGTGACTGCCGCGAGCATGGTCGGAGAGCCCTGGATAGCGGTGCGTTGTAGGTAGTGGTGAACAGCACGAATGCCACCAAGCTCCTCGCCACCGCCTGCGCGGCCGGGTCCGCCATGCTTAAGCATCGGTAGCGGAGAGCCGTGACCCGTGGACTCCTTAGCTGCCTGGGCATCCAAAATCTGCAGGCGGCCATGCTGGGCGGCCAGTACAGGGATCATTTCAGCAGCAATAGCGGGGTCTTTGGTGGTCAGCGTGGTTACCAAGCTACCCTTGCCCTTAGCGGCGATAGTCAAGGCTTCGTCAATGCCGCGATAGGGCATTAGCGTGGCGACGGGACCGAAAGCTTCAATGTCGTGGGCGCCGCCGTCGTTCAGTGGCTGGCGGTTGATCAGTAAGTGAGGAGAGATGAACGCGCCGTTTTCCACCTCCTGGCCAACAGGTTTGAAGCTGCCGTCTCTGCCAAAGACGCACTCACTGGTTTCTAGCAGCTGTTCGATCGCATGATTAACGTCTCTCAACTGGTCACGGGAAGAGAGTGCCCCCATGCGCACGCCTTCTTGGTGAGGGTCGCCAACCACGATGTTGGCAAGGCGTGCCGTGATTGTGTCTGCCAATGCATCGAGATGCTCGGCGGGCACTAAGATGCGCCGGATCGCGGTACATTTCTGGCCTGACTTGGCGGTCATCTCTTTAACGACTTCTTTGGCAAAGATCTCGAACTCGGCGTCTTGCGGGCTAATATCTGGCGCCATAATCGCGCTGTTGAGTGAGTCTGCTTCGGCGTTGAACGGAATGCTCTTGGCCATGATGTTCGGATGGCTTTTCAGCATTAGGGCGGTGCTTGCCGAGCCGGTAAAGGTGACAAAGTCCTGCTCATCCAGATGGTCGAGCAGGTCACCGGCTCCACCAATTACCAGTTGCAGCGCACCCTCTGGTAGCAGGCCCGAATCGTTGATGACGCGCACAGCGGCTTCGGTTAGATAGCTCGTCGCAGTGGCCGGTTTAAAGATACACGGCATGCCTGCCAGAAAAGCGGGCGCGAACTTTTCCAACATACCCCAGATAGGAAAGTTGAACGCATTAATGTGTACCGAGACGCCGCGGCGGGGTACCAGAATGTGGGTACCGTTAAAGTGGTTCTCTTTGCCTAATTGTGCCACTGGGCCTTCGTGGGCCACATTGCCGGAGGGCAATTCTTTACGACCAGTGGAAGCGTAAGTGAATAGGGTGCCAAAACCACCGTCGATGTCGATCCAGGAGTCGGCCTTGGTGCAGCCGGTATGGTGAGAGATGGCATAGAGCTCACGCTTACGCTCTTGGATATAGGCGGCCAGCGCCTTAAGAATGGCGGCACGCTGCTGGAAATCCAGTGCCAGAATGTTCTTCACACCGGTGTTGCGGGCGTACGCCACTGCTTCGCGGAAATTGATCTCTTCTTGGTGGGTATGCGCAACGGTGGTGCCGTTAATAGCGCTGATAAGGGCTTTGGACTCGGTTTGTCCGAACCACTGGCCTGCGATGTAACTTTGCAAAACTGGCATTGTGTGTTCTCCCGCCTGTCTTGTGGGTATAAGGATAAACAAAGCCGACGAGGTCGCCGGCTTGGAAGTAGGTGGGCTAGGGGTTATACCTCGTCAAAATCGAGCACAACCTTGCTGCTGATCGGGTAGCACTGGCAGGACAGTACGTAGCCGGCATCTATTTCGTAGTCTTCCAGGGCGTAGTTGGCGTCCATTTCCACCTCACCTTCAATCACTTTTGACTTACAGGTGGAGCATACGCCGGCCTTGCATGAGTACGGCAGGTCGGCGCCGTGTTCGTTACCCGCGTCAAGAATATTCTGGGTATTGCGGGGCAGGTTATATTCGATAGTGCGGCCGTCGATAATTACCTTGATATGTGAAGTTTCAGCCTCAAGCTGATCGGCTCTGGCCGCCTGGCGGCGTTTGGCACCTGCGGTTGGCAAGCCAGTAGTGAACAGCTCAAAGTGCACCTTCTCCTTTGGCATTCCATGTTGGCTCAGGACGTCGCGCACGATCTCGGTCATCTCGTGCGGGCCACAGATAAACGCGGCGTCGAGCTTGGGCACGTCTACCCAGCGGTCAAACAGGGCGTTGCACTTATCGGCGTCGATACGACCGTTGTAAAGATCGATTTCATGCTGCTCGCGGCTAAACACATAGATGATATTGAGGCGTTCGAGATAGCGATCCTTGAGATCCTGCAAGCGTTCGCGAAACAGTGTGCCCGTGGTGGAGCGGTTGCCATAAATCACCGTAAAACGGCTTTTTGGCTCGCTTTCCAACGTAGTGGAAACAATCGACATAATGGGGGTGACGCCGCTGCCTGCGGTCACCGCCAGATAGTGCCCTTCACGACTGGGGTCGAGAGGCACGAAGAACTTACCCTGAGGCGGCATTACTTCCAATTGCTCCCCAGGCTGCAGTTGCTGGTTGGCAAAGGTAGAGAAGCTACCACCTGGCACCAGCTTGACGGCGACTCTTAGCTCATGTTCGTGAACGCCGGTGCAAATCGAGTAGGAACGACGGACATCCTCACCTTCGATGTCGCGGCGCAGTGTCAGGTACTGCCCTTGGGTAAAGCGAAAGGCGTCTAGCAGGTCATCGGGAATATCGAAAGCAATGGAAACGGCATCATGGGTTTCCTTGCGTACATCCTTGACGGTCAGGGGGTGAAATCGGCTCATGGGAAATGGTCTCGTCGTTTTACAGGCACTTGAAATAATCGAAAGGCTCCAGGCAATCGCGGCAGCGGTAGAGCGCCTTGCAAGCCGTAGAACCGAATTCGCTGACGCGTTCGGTTGTGTTGCTGCCACATAACGGGCAGGGCACTACCGGGTCAGACTGGCCCGTCAGGCTGCGCTTGCTGGCGTTCCCTACCGGCGGCGCGATGCCGTAAGCGCGCAATTTTTCGCGCCCGGCGTTGGTCAGCCAATCGGTGGTCCAGGCGGGTGACAGGCGGCGCTGAATCAGCGGGTCTGAGTAGCCAGCGGCCACCAGCGCTTCATGAATATGCTGTTCGATAACTTCTGTCGCCGGGCAGCCGGAGTAGGTGGGGGTCACATTGACCGTCAAGCGACCGTCCACCCAGTCGATAGCGCGCACAATTCCCAGCTCAACTACGCTAACCACCGGCACTTCTGGGTCTGGCACTTCCTGAAGCACTGCCAGCACAGCGTCGACATCACCTTGCTCACCGGCGGGTGGCAGTCCGCGCCGGTCGCTGCCAATCAAGTCACTGGAGGGCCAGTCATTAGACCTGTTATCGATAAGCCCATCACTGCCAGGAGCTGGCGGTGGGTTACCAGACGGTTGCATCGGGATATGCCCTCGGCAGGTATTGCATTTCCGCCAATAGAAAGCCCAGGTGCTCGGTGTGATGGCCGACTTTGCCGCCGGTATACATCCAGGCGTCGTAGGAAGGACGCTCAAGCGTGGCTTCCTCAAGCACCTCTTCCACCGTCGCTTTCCAGCGAGCGGCAATGGTTTCAGGGTCAGGCGCGATACCAGCCTCTATCATGGCCTGATCAATCTCGTCGACCTGCAGTAGCTCGCCAGTGAACTGCCAGAGGTTGTCGAGTGCGCGCTGCATACGGGCGTGGCTTTCTTCGGTGCCATCGCCAAGGCGAATCACCCATTCAGAGGAGCGGCGGAGATGGTACGTTGCTTCTTTGAGCGACTTGGCAGCCACTTCGGCAATTCGCGGGTCGCTGGACTCGGTCAAGCCATCCAGTAGATGAACGTGCCAAGCATCGAACAAAAACTGACGTCCCATGATGTCGGCAAAGTCACCGTTGGGCTGCTCGGTGATCAACAGATTACGAAAGTCCTGGGCGTCGCGGCGAAAGGCCAGATGGTCGGCATCGATCTCGTCGGTCGCCATCAGTTCAGAAGCATAGTCAAGCCAGTTGCGTGCTTGTCCGAAGAGGTCGAGCCCTACATTCATTAAGGCCAGCTCTTCTTCCAACGCCGGCGCCTTGCCGCATAACTGTGCGTGGCGCTGACCCAGTACTAACGCGTTGTCGCCAAGGCGTAGTAGGTAGTCAGTCAGCGGTGCTTGCGTTTTTTGAGCCGCGTTTTTCAGAGCAGTATTTTTCAGGGCCATGTTCTGCATGACAGCCTCCCTTACATGTGGCCGACTTCTTCCGGCAGTTTGTAGAAGGATGCGTGGCGATAGACCTTGTCATTAGACGGGTCAAACAGCGGTTCTTTCTCATCGGGAGAAGACGCGGTGATTTCGCTGGCCGGAACCACCCAGATGCTCACCCCTTCGTTACGCCGGGTGTAAAGCTCACGGGCATTTTCGATTGCCATGCTGCGATCAGCGGCGTGTACGCTGCCGACGTGCTTGTGGTTAAGGCCGTGCTTGCTGCGGATAAAAACTTCGAAGAGGGGCCAGTCAGCCATGAGAGATGCCTCAGTGGTCAGAGGAGTCTCGCGAGACTCCCTATTGTTCTAAAAAATAGTGTTTTAAAAGTCGGGGCTTAAAAATCAGACGTTGCCAGTTCAGGCGGCTTTGCGTTGACGCTTGGCGGCATAAGCTACGGCGGCTTCGCGCACCCAGGCACCGTTATCAATGGCGCTGCGACGTGCTTCGACACGCTCGCGGTTGCAGGGGCCGTTGCCTTTCACGACGTCAAAGAATTCCTGCCAGTCGATTTCACCAAACTCATAGTGACCGGTCTCTTGGTTATATTTGAGATCCGGGTCTGGAGCGGTGCAGCCCAGCAGCTCTAGCTGCGGTACGGTTTGGTCGAGGAAGCGCTGGCGTAACTCATCGTTGCTGTGACGCTTAATCTTCCAGGCCATCGACTGGGCGCTGTTGGGTGAGTTTTCGTCAGATGGCCCGAACATCATTAGCGATGGCCACCAAAAGCGGTTGATGGAGTCCTGCACCATGGCTTTTTGGTCGTCGGTGCCCTCTTGCATCATGGTCAGCAGAATTTGATAACCCTGGCGCTGATGGAAGCTCTCTTCCTTGCACACGCGAACCATGGCGCGGGCGTAGGGGCCGTAAGAGGTGCGCTGTAGCGGCACTTGATTGACGATGGCTGCACCGTCGACCAGCCAGCCGATAGTGCCCATGTCCGCCCAGTTGAGCGTTGGGTAGTTGAAGATGCTGGAGTACTTGGCGCGCCCATCGTGAAGTTTGTCGATCTCTTCGTCACGATCGGCCCCCAGGGTTTCCATAGCGCTATAGAGGTACAGGCCGTGACCCGCCTCATCCTGAATCTTGGCCATTAGCTGTAGCTTGCGCTTAAGGGTTGGTGCACGTGTCAGCCAGTTACCTTCCGGCAGCATACCGACGATCTCTGAGTGCGCGTGTTGGGAGATCTGACGGATCAGCGTCTTACGGTAGGCGTCCGGCATCCAATTCTTGGGTTCTATTTTAATTTCGTCATTGATGCGCTCCTGGAACTGGCGTTCCTCAGGGCCCATCTCATCAAGCGTTTTGAGTTTGTTAGAACCGGTTTCAACGAGCTGCGCGTACATAAGACCTCCGCGGCGTCGGACTATCAGGGAGTGTGATTTATCTTGCTTGAAGTATAGTGACACAAAATATTTTATCAATAACTATTTTTGTGTGTCACTTTAAGACTTTGTGATTATGTATAAATTAAATATTATTGATTTATAAGGAAAAAAAGATTCGGCATAAGTGATTCTTAATGCTCTCTATTTTTTAATAAAAGCAGGTTATTTAAAATGAAAAAGCCCTTGCAGGGGGGCTGCAAGGGCGTGGCTCTAATAGCGCTATCTATGGCAATACTAGCGTAGATCCTTGACGCGTCTGGCCTTGCCTAGCGAACGCATTACGCTCTCTACTTGGCACACTTCAACCTGAGTGCTAATGCCGATGTACGTCTTGATGGCGTGCTGAAGCTGTTTCGCTGCTTGTTCACAGGCTGTTGGATCGCGGGCGATGTCATGATGACTCGCTTCTACCCGCACAAGCACCATGTCCATATTGCCTTGGCGACTAACTTCGATCTCATAGTGGGGTGACAGCGACGCGATCTTGAGCAGTTGCTCTTCGATCTGGGTGGGGAACACATTGACGCCGCGAATGATCAGCATGTCGTCGCTGCGGCCAGTGATTTTGTCGATGCGGCGCATGGGGCGCGCGGTGCCCGGCAGCAAACGGGTCAGGTCGCGGGTGCGGTAACGAATCACCGGCAGGCCTTCTTTGGTCAAGGTGGTGAACACCAGCTCGCCGTATTCGCCGTCTGGCAGTACATCACCACTGACCGGATCGATGATCTCAGGGTAGAAATGATCTTCCCAGATGGTTGGACCATCTTTGGTTTCCAGACACTCCATGCCCACGCCCGGGCCCATTACTTCAGAGAGGCCGTAAATATCCAGGGCGTCGATGCCCAAGCGCTGCTCCAAGGCCGTGCGCATGCTATCGGTCCAGGGTTCGGCGCCGAAAATGCCGGTGCGCAGGGGCAGCGTGCGTGGATCGATACCTTGGCGCTCCATCTCGTCAGCGATGTTGAGCATATAAGACGGCGTGACCATAATGATATCCGGCTGGAAATCACGAATTAACTGAACCTGTTTCTCAGTCTGGCCCCCCGACATGGGGATGACCGCGCAGCCCAGCCGCTCGGCACCGTAATGGGCGCCCAGCCCACCGGTAAATAGGCCGTAACCATAGGCCACATGCACCTTGTCATTACGGCTGCCACCAGCGGCGCGGATCGAACGCGCCACCACATCGGACCACACATCAATATCCTTCTGGGTGTAGCCCACCACGGTGGGTTGCCCAGTGGTGCCGCTGGAGGCGTGAATGCGCACAATCTCGCTCATCGGTGTGGCCAACATGCCAAATGGATAGTTGTCGCGCAAATCGGCCTTGGTGGTGAACGGCAGTTTGGCGAGATCGTCAAGCGACTGAATATCGTCAGGATGTACGCCAGCCTTGTCGAAAGACTGGCGGTAGAACGGCACGTTGTCGTAAGCGTGCTGCAAACTCCACTTCAGGCGCTTGACCTGAGTGGCGCGCAGCTCGTCGACGCTGGCGGTTTCCAAAGGGTCGAGAGTCGCAGTGTCGATACGCGTAGCGGGCTGATTCATCAGGAGTCTCCGGTCAAGCAAGTTATTATTTACGTTTTATAAGCTGTAATCAGGGGTGAGAGGCTTATAAGCGCTCAATGATCAGAGCAATGCCCTGTCCGACACCGATACACATGGTGCATAGCGCAAAGCGCCCTTGCCGACGTTCGAGTTCATGCAGGGCGGTGGTCACCAATCGAGCGCCGCTCATGCCCAGCGGGTGGCCGAGTGCAATGGCGCCTCCGTTGGGGTTGACGTGTTCGGCATCGTCGCTCAGTCCCAGGTCACGCATGACCGCCAATGCTTGAGCAGCAAAGGCTTCATTGAGTTCGATAACGTCCATTTGGTCGAGGGTAAGCCCGGTCTGGGCGAGTACCTTACGGGTAGCGGGGGAGGGGCCGAACCCCATAATGCGCGGCTCCACGCCAGCGGTGGCCATACCCACTACGCGCGCGCGCGGCGTGAGGCTGAAACGCTCAGCCTGCTCGGCAGATGCCAGCAGTAGCGCGCAGGCGCCATCGTTAACCCCCGAGGCATTTCCCGCTGTCACACTACCGCCTTCGCGGAAGGGCGTGGGCAGCTTGGCAAGCTGCTCGGCGGTCGTAGTGGCGCGCGGGTGCTCATCGGTATCCACGATCAGCGGGTCTTGTTTGCGGCGGGGTATCTCGACGGGCACTATCTCTTCGCGCAGGCGGCCTGCCTCCATCGCGGCGGCGGTGCGCTGCTGACTGCGCAGTGCAAAGGCATCCTGATCTTGTCGAGAAATGCCAAACTGCTCCGCTACGTTTTCAGCGGTTTCGGGCATGGAATCCACGCCGAATTGAGCTTTCATAGCGCGATTGATGAAGCGCCAGCCGATGGTGGTGTCGAAAATATCAGCTTGGCGTGAAAAGGCTTGTTCGGCCTTGCCCATTACGAAGGGCGCCCGCGACATCGACTCGACCCCTCCAGCGATCATCAATCCCGCCTCGCCGGTTTTAATGGTGCGGGCGGCATTGCCTATCGCATCCATGCCTGAGCCGCACAGCCGATTAATGGTAGTGCCGGGCACCTCGACCGGCAGCCCTGCCAGCAGCGCGGACATGCGCGCCACGTTACGGTTATCTTCCCCGGCCTGGTTGGCGCAGCCGTAAAAGATATCGTCAATCAATGACCAGTCGACGCTTGGGTTGCGTTCCATCAGGGTGCGCATCGGAATGGCGCCCAGGTCATCGGCACGCAGGCTGGAGAGTGCGCCGCCGTAGCGGCCTATCGGGGTGCGAATGGCATCAATGATCAGCGCGTCTTTCATAGGTTATCTCCAGCAGCGGTATTTTCTGCGTCAGTATCTTCCAGGCGGCGTACGCTGCCGCGAATTTTGTAGGAACGCCCGCGGAACAGGGCAATGGTATCGCCGTGCTGATTGCGCAACGTAATGTCGTATATGCCGGTGCGCCCACGGCGACTGCGCTCTTCGGCGGTGGCGGTGATCTCGTCGCCTAGCTGACCAGGGCCGAGGTAGTCGATACTGCAGCCAGCGGCGACAGTGGCTTCATCGTAGCTGTTGCAGGCAAACGCAAAGGCGGAATCGGCCAGGGTAAATAGAAATCCGCCATGGCAGTTGCCGTGCCCCTGCACCATGTCTTGACGCACAGTCATGGTCAGTTCGGCGAAACCGGGGGCCACGCGGGTAATACGCATGCCCAGCCCTTGGCTGGCATGGTCGCGGGAAAACATCGCGTCGGCACAGGCTTCCGCCAGCTGTTGTGGGGTTAGTTGGGGATCACTCATGAAAGCTTTCCTCGCTCAAGGCGTTGCGCCGCAGCAGAAACGAGCTGCGATAGCGCTGTTCACCGTAGCTCTGCTGTAGATGCGTAAGGGTGCGGTGAACGAAGGGTAGGCCCAGTGAGTCTGCCCAGGCCAAGGGGCCGCGGGGGTAGTTGACGCCGGCCTGCATGGCCAAGTCGCCATCCTGGGCGCTGCAGACACCCTGGAGTACGGCGTCGGCAGCTTCATTGGCGAGCATAGCCACGCTGCGCAGTACCACCAGCCCTGGGGTATCGGTTAGCCAAGCTACGTCGATCCCCAGGCGTTGGAAGAACGCCGTTGCCAGTTGGCGGGCTTCAGGTGATGTGGTGTGGCTGGCAGCAAGTGCGATGGCGCTGGCGTTGCGGTAGTCCAGGCACAGGTCGAACAGGACCAGGGCGTTGAGCCCTTCATTGACCGCGCGCTCGGCGGCGCACCGCCCGTCGCTAAGAGCCAACACCAAGTCACCCAGATATAAGCGAGGGGTGCCATCTGGCTGGAGTGATTCGCGACGAACGACGTCGAGCCCAGCTTCCTGGGCGCGCTCCAGCAGTGGAGCGATCACGCCAGGGGCGCCCTGTACGACAAGTGCGGGTAGTTCCGCGTTTGCTGGAGCCGCAAACTTAGGTTGTGGCTTCGCAGCGTTCTCACCCGCGTAGTCAAAAAAGCCTTGGCCGGACTTACGCCCCAGGCGTCCGGCTTCCACCAACGCTTGCTGTACTAAGGAAGGCTCGAAACGGGTGTCGCCGTAGTAGGCATCGAACACCGAGCGGGTCACCGCGTAGTTAACGTCATGACCGATTAGATCCATCAGCTCGAAAGTCCCCATACGGAACCCACCCGCCTGACGCAGCAGCGCATCTATCGTGGCGGCATCGCTGGCACCTTCCTGTAGCAGTCGTAGCCCTTCGGCATAGAATGGCCGTGCCACACGGTTAACGATAAATCCTGGGGTGGAGCTGGCGTGCACCGCGACCTTGCCCCAGGCAACGGCAGTGGCGTACAGGGTTTCAGCAACCTCGCTGGTGGTCGCCAAGCCCGACACCACTTCCACCAGCTTCATGATGGGGGCGGGATTGAAGAAGTGCATTCCCGCCATGCGCTCTGGGTGTTCAAGATTCGCGGCAATGGAGGTAATCGATAACGACGAGGTATTGCTAGCGAGCAGGGTGTCTGCTGAGCATAACGCTTCCAATTGGGCGAATACCTGACGCTTGATCTCAAGATTTTCGACGATAGCTTCGATAACCAAACGGCTGTCGGCTAAGGCATCGATAGCATCGGCGGGCTGCAGGCGAGCAATAATGTTATCCACATCCCCTTGGCTCATCTTGCCCTTGGCAACACGCTTTTCCAACTGACGACGAATGTTATCAATACCCGCTTTGGCGGCACCCGGTTGATTGTCATGCAAGACCACTGAGTGGCCAGCCTGGGCGGCAACCTGAGCGATACCGGCACCCATGGCGCCTGCGCCGATCACGCCAATAACGGCGGACGTGGGGAGGGCTGACATCTTACTCTCCCTTGAAGGTCGGACGACGTTTCTCGATAAAGGCGCTGACGCCTTCGCGGTAATCTTCCGTGCGTCCGGCTAGGCGCTGCAGATCACGTTCCAGGTCGAGCTGTTCGTTGAAGCTGTTATCGCTGCTGGCGTGCAGGGCGCGCTTGATCAGTGCCAAGCCGCGCGTCGGTTGAGTGGCCAAATGGCGAGCCATGTTCATGGCTTCTTCCTGTAGCGCCTCATCATCGACGCAGCGCCAGATCATGCCCCATTGCTCGGCGGTCTCGGCGGGAAGCTTGTCACCCAGCATTGCTAGGCCTTTGGCGCGCGCCATGCCGACCAAGTTAGGCAGTGTCCAAGTACCGCCGGAGTCTGGAATCAAGCCGATCTTACAGAAGGCCTGAATAAAACTTGCTGAACGCGCGGCCAATACGATATCGCAAGCCAGGGCGATGTTAGCACCGGCTCCGGCGGCCACGCCGTTTACCGCACAAATAGTCGGGAACGGCATATCTTTAAGGGCGCGCAGCATAGGGTTGTAGCGTTTCTCAAGCGACTCACCGAGGTCGGGCGCTTGCTCGCCGGGGGCGACGCTGCGGTCGGAAAGGTCCTGGCCGGCGCAGAAGCCTCGGCCGTTGCCGGTCAGTAACAAAGCCCGAACGCTTGCGTCCTGACGCACTGCTTTTAATGCCTTACGCATTTCGGCATGCATGTCAGTATTGAAGCTGTTCAGGCTGTCGGGACGGTTCAGCGTGATACGGGCGACGCCGTCTTCCACGCTATAAAGCAGGGGCGCTTGGCTCATGGGGAGTATCCTTGTGTCAGTGCCCTTGAAAAGTGGCAGGTCGTTTTTCTTGGAAGGCGCGAATGCCCTCTTCGCGGTCAGCGGTGCCCGCTAGCAAGGTGAACGCATGGCGTTCAAAGCGCAGGCCGGTGGCCAAGTCGGTATCCATCGCCTTGTGTAACGATTCGCGTGCCAAGCGCACGGCCAGCGGAGCCTTGGAAGCAATGCGTGTTGCAATGGCCATGGCGCGCTCTAGGGTTAATTCGGGCTGGGTAATCTCGCTAATCAGGCCAGCTTCGAGGGCGCGGCGAGCGGAAATTGGCTCACCAGTCAGCACCATCTGGGTTGCCAGTGATTTGCCCACCGTCCTAAGCAGGCGCTGTGTGCCACCAGCGCCGGGCATGATGCCCAGGTTGATTTCTGGCTGGCCGAACAGGGCGTTTTCGCCGGCAATGATGATGTCGGCATGCATGGCTAGTTCGCAGCCGCCGCCCAAGGCATAGCCGTTGACCGCGGCAATAATCGGTTTGCGAAAACGCGTAATGGTGGCCCAGTGGCGCTGGCGAGGATCTTCCAGCATGCCCACCAGGTCACGTTCAGCCATTTCGTTAATATCCGCACCGGCGGCAAATGCTTTTGCATTGCCGGTAATCACTACGGCGCGCACGTTGTCGTTACTATCCGCGTCGCTCAAGGTGTCGGCGAGCTCGCCGAGTAGTTGGGTATTAAGTGCATTCAGTGCTTCAGGGCGATTCAGCGTGATGCATAGAACGCCTTCCAGGGGTGGGGTTATTTTGAGCGTAGTGGGCATTGTTACCTCAGTTCGGCCTGTGGCGCACAGGATGAATATCTGCCGAGTATAGATTTATTTTGATACGCATCAACATCGGTTAATTTTAAATCATGTGTCGCTTATTGGCGATTCTGAGGATTTGTGTATTTTTAACAATGGTTTGTGTTGGTTTTGGCGAATAAAAAAATCAATGCTAGACCATGGTATTAAATGCCCGGAAATGGCTAGGTAAAGTCACTATAAGCCAGTTTTAATCGCATTTTTTGATGGTGATTAGCTACTGCTTGAGTAAGCAGTAACAGGCAAAGCGTTTGATGTTTTGTTACGGTAAATATAGTCTTCGTTGATATAGCGTATCAAAAAAATGAGTGCAGGAGCGCCCCATGACGCAATCAGCGCAGCAGATGTTTGACCTTCACCGTGAGACTCTTAACCAGGCTGTCGGCGCCATCTCTAGGCGTGATTTTTGGACACCCTATCCAGAAAGCATGCGCAAATACCCGGAAGATGCCGTTAAAGCGGCACCATCGAAATTTGAGTCACTGCTCAATCAACCATTCACGCTTAATCGTGTTGGTAGCACTCAGCAAGTGGGTGGCGAAGTCTCACCCTATGGGTTTGAACTTGGCATTACTTATGACCAGCCAAACCCCGATGAGCTGATAGCGGCCATGCAAGTCGCAATGCGTGACTGGCGGGATGCCGGGGCTGAGGCGCGTGTGGGGGTATGTCTGGAAATCCTGTCACGGCTAAATACCATGAGTCCTGAGATCGCCCAGGCGGTGATGCATACTAGCGGCCAGGGGCCGTTAATGGCGTTTCAGGCGGGCGGGCCGCATGCCCAAGATCGCGGACTTGAAGCCGTGGCCCATGCCTGGCAGGCGATGGCGCAGATTCCCGCTACCACAAAGTGGGTTAAGCCTCAGGGCAAGCATGAACCTATCGTGATGGATAAGCGTTTTCACATCGTGCCGCGCGGTATCTCGCTAGTAGTGGCCTGTTCTACTTTCCCCACCTGGAACACTTATCCCGGCTTGTTTGCCAGTCTGGCGACAGGCAACCCGGTCATTGTTAAACCGCATCCTGGTGCTATTTTGCCAGTGGCGATAACCACACGGGTTGCTCAGCAGGTGCTTGAGGAAGCAGGCTTTGATCCTTGCCTAGTAAGTTTAGCCCCCGACACTGTCGATGCGCCGCTGACAAAAACGCTGGCGCTTGATCCTGCGGTTAAGCTAATCGATTTCACCGGCTCCAATGCCTTTGGCGATTGGCTGATAGAGAACGCCACTCAGGCTCAGGTGTTCGCTGAGAAAGCCGGTGTCAACACGGTCATTATCGACAGCGTGGAAAATCTTAAAGCGGTCACAGCGAACCTGGCTTTCTCGCTGAGCCTCTATTCAGGCCAGATGTGTACGACTCCTCAGGCCATTTATGTACCCAAAAACGGTATTGAAACAGCAGATGGCCCGTTAAGCTTTGACGACGTGGCGGCAGCGCTTGCCAAAGCTGTCCAAGCGTTTCTGAGCGACAACGACCGCGCCTGCACGGTGCTGGGTGCCCTCCAGTCTCGGGAGACGCAAGCACGCATTGATGCGTGCCGTGACTTGGGCGACATAGCGTTGGATAGCGAGTCGCGAACGCACGCTCATTTCCCTGACGCCCGCATTCATACGCCGCTTATCCTCAAAGTAGATGCCGCGCAGAAGACCACCTATAGTGAAGAGCGTTTCGGCCCCATCAGCTTTGTTATCGCGACGGAGAATACCGCGCATAGCATTGAATTGGCGCGTGAGGTGATTCGCGAAAAAGGCGCGATAACCCTCGGTGGCTATACCACCGATGAGGCAGTGGCAGAGCAGTTCGAAGCGCTGGCGATGGATGTTGCCGCTCCGCTTTCTCTGAATCTGGATGGGGGGATATTCGTCAACCAGTCGGCTGCTTTCAGTGACTTTCACGCGACCGGCGGTAATCCGGCGGCCAATGCTTCCCTATGTAACCAAGCTTTTGTCGCCAGCCGTTTCGTGGTGGTGCAAAGCCGTCGCCACGGCCAATCGAGCTAACGGAGAACGTGATGCCTTACTATCGACTTGAAGGGGTGACGCCAGTGGTGCACCCAACCGCTTATGTCCACCCGACCGCAGTGCTCATCGGGGATGTGATTGTTGGCCCCAATTGTTACGTTGGCCCTGGCGCGGTGATGCGTGGTGACTTCGGCCGCCTGGTGCTGGAAGAGGGCGCGAACCTGCAGGATACCTGCGTTATGCACGGCTTTCCGGGCTGCGTCACTAAGGTTGAGAAAGATGGCCATATCGGCCACGGCGCGGTTTTGCATGGCTGCGTGGTTGGGCGTGATGCCATGGTGGGTATGAACGCTGTAGTAATGGACGGTGCCCACATAGCGGAGCGCTCTATTGTGGCGGCGGCCGCGTTTGTTAAGGCGGGCTTCGAGTGTGAGCCTCAATCGCTGGTGATGGGGGCGCCTGCAAAGGTTAAGCGGGCGCTGAGCGATGAAGAGTTTGCTTGGAAGCAGCAGGGTACTCAAGAGTATCAGCGTTTAGTGACCCGTTGCCGTGACAGCTTGGAACCTTGTGAACCGCTGACAGAGCTCGATGCTGACCGGCCAACCTTGCTG
The DNA here is from genome assembly GCF_007989605.1 of Vreelandella venusta. GTDB lineage: Bacteria > Pseudomonadota > Gammaproteobacteria > Pseudomonadales > Halomonadaceae > Vreelandella > Vreelandella venusta. The sequence continues at coordinate 62,580 of NZ_BJUL01000015.1, forward strand.
GCTGGTGACACCCAGCCTAAGCAGCAGAGCACTGCGTAGCAAGGCGATAATTATGGTATGGCTCGCTACCACCGTCTCCCTCCTCCTGGCGAGCCATCTTCCACCCCACCATAGGTTGATAGCCTCAAGCGGCCTTTGTAGGCGCCCCATAACCCCTTTCTTTCCTGAGCGCTAAGTCTCAAACCTGAGTTGACCGAAAACCTCGGCTGCCGTCACGGTAAACGATGATCAAATTTGAAGAGACAAAGTGTTTCAAGTCCATACGCAACTGTTGCAAGTTGGGGCACCGATAGCTGCCGGTTGATTGAAAATCTAAAAAAACTCAGACAAGTAAATTGTTTCAACTATATGAATAAAAAGAAATTGTTGATATTCGGCGCGGTCAATGCAAGTTGAGTGGGACTGGCACACACCTTCGATGTTCGTCCGCGAAGAGAACCGCAGGTGAACATCACGACAATAATAATGCGTGGAGAACTCCCCGTGATGAGACATGTAATTCCTACAGGGCTCTGTAGCCTAGCCCTGCTGCTGCCTACGGGCACTGTCTTGGCCTCTGCCGGCAGCGAGGCTATCGACAGGCACTGTTCAGCCTGTCATCAGACCCAAAGTGGCCCCGAGAGCTGGAGCCGTATTAGTGCGCAGCGTAAGACTCCCGAAGGCTGGGACATGACGATCGCGCGCATGCAGACCATGCACGGCCTGGAGCTGCCCCAGGAAGCCCGTCGAGATATCGTCAAGTTCCTCGCCGATACCCGTGGTCTGGCACCCGAAGAGAGCGCGTCCCAACGTGGGCTGATTGAGCGACGCCTCAACCGTATCGAGTCCTTTGATCATGGCAGCTACCAGGAGATGTGTGCCCGCTGTCATACCGGCGGCCGTGCCCAACTACAGCGCCGTCCTCAGGAAGAGTGGGAGAGGCTAGTACACTTCCATGTGGGCCAGTTCCAGACCATCGAATACCAATCCATGGCACGTGATCGTGACTGGTTCGATCTCGCTCTGAACGAGATTGCCCCCTGGCTGGCCGAGACTCAAGGTCTCGAAAGTGAAGCCTGGGAGGCGTGGCAGCAGGCCGATCACACTGCTCCTGAGGGAGACTGGCAACTCTGGGGACACTGGCCCGGAGAAGGTGACTTTTATGCCGACGTGACTATTAACGCCGCCGAAGGCGAAGATGCCTACTCGCTTAGCTTGGACGGCGCTTTCACCAGTGGTCGTCCGCTCAGTGGCGAAGGCCAGGCCATCGTTTATACCGGTTACGAGTGGCGCGCCAACCTGAACATCAACGGTCGTGATCTCAAGCAGGTGCTGGATCTCTCCGGCACGCATCCCAGCGGGCGCATCTTCGATGACCATGACGATGCTTTTGGGATGATGGTGGAGATGATTCCTCACGAAGCGGCCGAGCCTGCAGTGCTCGCCAGTCTGCCCGCCTCGCTCAAGGCCGGCGAGCACAGCCGACTGGTGTTGCTGGGCCACGGCCTTGGGGAAGGAGAGATCAGTTTGGGTGAGGGCGTTACCGTGCGTAAGGTCGTTGAACGTAGTGACATGCGCCTAGTGTTGGACGTTGAGACCAGCAACGATCTTACACCTGGCTGGCTGGCAATACAGGTCGGCGAGATCAGTGCTGAGAGGATGCTCGTGGGCTATCACACGGTAGATCGCTTGGAAGTAAGCCCAGCGCTGGGCGTTGCTCGTATCGGTAACGATAAGACCCCGCCAGTCAGTGGCGTATTCACCGCCGCCGGCTACCTGGACGGGGATGATGAGACCATCCCGCTAGGGCAGGTACCGGTACGCTGGAGTGTGTCTCCCTGGGACGAGATCGCCGAGCGCGATGAGGATGCTAGGTTTGCGGGCATACTGGATGCCGCTACAGGGATCTTCTCACCTGCTGGGGCTGGGCCCAACCCACTGCGTCAGTACAACGCCAACAGCGTGGGCAATCTGCGAGTGACCGCCAGTGTAGTGGGGCAGGAGGCGGTACAGGATGAAGCCCAACTGATCGTTACCGTACAACGCTGGAACAACCCGCCGCTTCGCTAGGAGATCACCATGGGAATTTTACAAGCCATACCCGAGAACCTGCACCGGATGGAAGTAGAAGGCCAGCCGTTGTGGTTCCATATCCCCACCACCAGCCTGTTCGCCCCGGATGCCCTCAGCGAGGAGCTGCTGGCTCTGGCCGGAAGAGAAGAGGGACTCGATAGCCGGGCGCTGCCGGGCTATCTGATACATCAGGCCAGCGGTGACGATATCCAGGAGCGGCTGCTACAGCTCAAGGCGCTGAAGCTGATCACCGATGGCGTTGTCCAGGCTTATAACCCTAGCGTAAAGGTGGAGCAGTTCCCGCTCTCTACCGTAGTGCTCAACGTCAACACCGGTTGCAACCTTAGCTGCAGCTACTGCTACAAGGAGGACCTGGATAACCCTCGAGACGGCAAGAAGATGGAGCTGGCTACCGCCCAGGCTTCTATCGAAATGATGCTGCGCGAAGCCCCTCAGCGGGATCGCTACAACATCGTCTTCTTTGGCGGCGAGCCGCTCAGCAACATGCCCTTGATCCGTCAGGTGGTGGACTGGGCCGAGGCACGCATTCATGGGCTTGGTAAGGCAGTAGATTTCACGCTGACCACCAACGCCACGCTACTGAACGAGGAGAAGATCGCCTTCTTCGACGCCCATCGCTTTGGGCTTACGGTGAGCATGGACGGCCCCAAAGCGGTCCACGACAAAAACCGCATTGCGGTCAATGGTCAGGGCACCTACGATCTGGTCGCCAAGCGCATTAAGCCGTTGCTGGCCAGCTATCGCTCACGACCGGTAGGGGCCAGAGTGACCCTGACTCGTGGCATCACCGACGTTATTGGTATTCACGACCACTTGGTTAACGAGCTGGGTTTCGCCGAAGCAGGCTTCGCTCCAGTCACCTCCGGTGATATGGCTGACTACAATCTTACCAGCGACGAGCTCAAACAGGTCTTCGACGGTATGGTCGAGCTTGGTGAGCGGGCCGTGGCAGCCGCCATTCAGGGGCGCGATATCGGTTTCGGCAACTTCAATCAACTGCTCACCGACCTTTGGGAAGGGCGCAGCAAGGCGGTGCCCTGTGGGGCCGGATTAGGGCTGGTTTCAGTGGATCATGCGGGCGATGTGCACCTCTGCCACCGTTTCACGGGCTCTGAAATGCCCACCTTCGGCAGCGTCCAGGAGGGGCTCGATCACGCAGGCCTCAAGCAGTTTATCGAGGCCAGGAGTGATCGCTCTGAGCGTGGCTGCAGTAATTGTCGAATCCGCAACCTTTGCTCCGGCGGTTGCTATCACGAGAGCTACGCCCGCTATGGCGACCCTATGACTCCCACCTACCACTATTGCGACCTGATGCGCGACTGGGTCGACTTCGGCATTCAAGCTTACGCTCGTATCCTACGTCATAACCCCGATTTTCTTGACGGCCCCCTGGCCGGGAGGCAGACAGCATGACAAATAACAAGAAGAATTTGACCGCACTGGGGTTGGCACCCCTCAACCGCAAGGCCCGCGAAATGGAACGGGCCGCTAGCCCAGAGGCACTGGAAGAAGTGCAAGCCATGCAGACCATTGCCGGATGCACTTCCAGCTTCGACCCAGGTTGGGAAGTGGATCCTTTCGGCGGCGTGGCTTCGCTGTGCCAGCCCATGGAAGCGGATCTCTATGGCTGCGCTGATCCCTGCTGGTGGCCTGCTCAGGTGCCGGACACTATGAATACCTATCCCCACTGGGGAGATGGAGCCGATCGCGCTGAGGATGATTGGCGCAAGTTCGATAGTGTCTATCCGGGAGACGATAAGTGATGAATAGCTCAGAAATTAAGCGGCTCAATCGAACCCTAATGGGGCTGCTGGCCTTCGCTGCCCAGTCTCTGGTAGTTAATGCTGCTGTTGCCGATGCAACCAGCGCTGATGAAGCACGTGAGTATCTGGTAACCATGGCACGCCCCAACCAACTCTACGTGATCGACCCGGAGGCCCAGGAGGTGGTGCGTACCTGTGACGTAGAAGGCGCCTTTGGCTCTGGCACCCTGCAGCTATCGCCGGATGAGCGGATCGCCTATGTGCTGCACAATCGTTGGGAAGACGTAGTGGGGATTGACCTCACCAGCTGTGAGGAAGTCTTTCGTGCCAGTGGCTCAGGCAACTCAATACGCGCTAAATCCATCGCTTCCCTTGCCTTGAGTCCCGATGGCAGCCGCCTCTATAGCGTCTGGGATCGGGCACGCCTGGGCCTTGACCACTACGAAGTATTGGAGCCCCAGCTAGCAGTCTATGACACCGCAGCAGGTCTTGATGCCGAGCCCCTGGCCACCTTCCCTGCACCGCGCCAAGTGACGACCATGGGGGCCGCCGAGGACGGTTATCTCTATCTGGCTGGCGCTGACATCTATCGCGTCGATCCGGAAAACGGTGAGACCGAGGTCGCTATCGCCAACCGGAATTGGGATCGTCCCAGCTTTAGCCCGCCAGACTCCTTAGCCATGTGGTCGATGGGCGAGGTAGCCAATGAGTTCCTGCGTCCCTACACGGTAGCTGAGCATCCTGGCGAGGAGAACGAAGCTTGGCACTGGGGCATCAGCCGCGTCGACCTTGCCACCGGCGAGACCGAGAACAAGGAGATAGCCCCTTTTGAGTTCATCATCTTTTCCATGGTTTCTGATCCCCGGGAGCGGGACGTCTTTTATGGCGTCTACACTCAGCTCAGCAAGCTGGATGCCCGCACCCAAGAGATCGTGAAGGTGATCGATCTTGATCATACTTACTACAGTGTTAATACTTCCTATGACGGCTCGCGGATCTACCTGGGCGGCGCTTCCAGTGATATCGCCATCTATGATGATGACTTCAATGATCTGGGGCGCATTCGCCTGCCTGGTGATATGAGCACCGCAACCCTGAAGGTGGCACGCTTCTAGATTGCCGCTGCATGATCCTTCTGGCCGGCGCTTGTGAAAGCGATCGGCCATTTTTGCTGGGGGCAGCCCTTATGGTTGATGAATGAAGAGAGCGTCGATGCACGAGTCTGGCCTCACCCGTGACACAGGGGCGCTACCCTGGGGCTGGCTCTACCGCCCCCTCAAGGCGCGGCGCCTAGCGCTGGCTCGGTTGCTGACGTTGAGCCTAATGGCGACCCTGCTGGCGCTGTTGCCGCCGTTGCTTACCCAGCGTTTGATCGATCACGGCCTGATGCAAGGTGACTTCAGCACTGTTGCCGCTTACGTCGCCGCCCTGGTGGTGTTGGGGCTCGCCACTTTGGCCCTACAGGGGCTAACCCGCCTGCAGCATGTGGCACTTTCTGCGCGATTATTGCTCTCGCTGCGCCGCTCCTTGCTTCGCCATCTGCTGCGCCTGGCACCGGCCCGCTGGCAGGCGCGAGGGCGAGGCGATCTGATGAGCCGTCTAGATGGCGACCTGTCTATCCTTCAGGGCTTCGCCCTGGACGGCCTGCTTAGCGGACTCTCCAACCTGTTAGGGCTGGTGGGGGCGCTGGCTATGATTGGCCTATTCAGCCCCATGCTGATGGCCCTGGTGGCCGTGCTAGTCCCCATCCAGTGGTTGTGGCTGCGCGCTTGGCGCCCGGCGCTGACTCTCCGTCAGCAGGCACTCCGTGAGCAGAGCGGGGAACTCTCCGGCTTCTGGCAGGATACCCTGGCCCATGGCCCCTGGTTTCAAGGCCAGGCGCTGGAGTCGTCGCGACTCAATCGCCTCCAGGGGCTTGGCCACGAGCAACTGCGACGCCTATTGGCGGTGCGTCGGGTGGGTTTCCTCAGTGACGTGGGCCCCCAGCTGATCCTCTCTCTGGCCCGGGCCGGGGTGCTGCTATTGGGCGGCTATCTGGTGATTCAAGGGCAGTTGCAACTCGGTGAACTAGTGGCCCTGTTGGCGTATCTCGGTATGGTGATGGCCCCCATCGGTGGCCTACTGGGTCTCTATGGAGGGTGGCAGCGGGCTCGGGTCAGTGCTTGCCGCTTAGCCGAGCTCTTCAATGAGCCAGCTATGCGTGATCCCTATCGGGGCAGTCGCCCTATCGGGCCTGGTGAGCTTTGTTTGAAGAGGGTACGTTTCCGTCATCCCGGCCAGTCTGGTTGGCTTCTGGATGGTATTGATCTCGCGCTTCCGCCGAGCAGTAAGGTGCTGATAGCCGGCCCTTCTGGGGCAGGCAAGAGCAGCCTAATCCGTCTGTTACTAGGGTTGGAGACGTTTGAGTCAGGCGAAATCCGTGTCGATGGCGTGCCGCTTGACGCGCTCTCCCGCCATCACTGGCTCAAGCAGGTTGCTTGGGTGGAGCAGCACCCCAGCCTGCTACGCGGCAGCTTGGCTGAGACCCTGCGCGCCCTAGCCCCTGAGGCAAGCGATGCCGAACTGATTGATGCGCTTTCCCGCGTTGGACTCGCTGACTGGCTGGCCGCCCTGCCGGAAGGGTTAGAGAGCGAGTTGGGCGACTTGGGTGGCAAGGTCTCTGGCGGCCAGCGCTCACGCCTGGCCCTGGCTCGGGCACTGCTAAAAAAGCCTCGCCTAGTGCTGCTGGACGAGCCCACTGCGGCGCTGGATCCAGCGGCTGCCCGAACCTTCGACGCTTTGCTTGATGAGGTGCTGGGGGACAGCACCCGGCTGATTATCAGCCACCAAAGCGACCACTTTGGCAATCTGGATGCCTACTATCGGCTCCAGCAGGGGCAGCTGGTTGCAGTGGAGGCGTCGTCATGTCTCTAGTTCCGCCCATCAGCCCGACTCTGGGGGTTATCGATAGTGGCGTGCCTCCTGGTATGCCCCTGGCGCGCTTCCACTCGCCCAGTGGTGCTGACCCTGGAGATCACCTTGGTCATGGCCGGGCGATCCTCGCCACACTGGGCCACTACTTGCCACTCGCGCGGCTAGAAATCGCCTTCTACAAGCTATTTGAAGAGCGTCTCACCGCCAATGCTGCTGCCCTGGCTGCTGCTTTCGAGTGGCAAGCAGAGGCGCCACCGGTCTGGCTGCTATGTAGTTTGGGGTTGCCCCGAGCCGACACGCGACTGCAGGAGGCGGTGAAGAAGCTACAGGCCGCGGGCACCCGCATCGTTGCTGCCAGCCCACGCTTCGGGGCACCGGTCTACCCAGCCGCCTGGCCCGGGGTGATAGCGGTCAGCGGCGCCGCGGGACTGATGCCGGGCTCGCCACGGCGTGATAGGAATGGCCACTGGTACGCCTGCGTCTGGGCGGCTCGGGAGGGTAACGCTTGGCAACCCTGGCAGGTGGGGCCACCACCGATGGAGACTCCTCCTGCATTGGGCGGAGCCAGTTTCGCTGTGGCCCATGCCCTGGGCTATTGGCTGGCGGAGTCAATCGGTGAAAGGGGGGCACTGCCAAGAGAGTGGGGCTCGGGCAGCGTCGGCCAGTCGGGATGATCGGCCCACCAGCGGATGATCGCCATGGCCGCGGGGCCAGCGGCGGCCAATAGTGCTCGAGCCGCTGTGTGGTCGCCATTCTGCATAGCCTTGACCAAAGGCGCTAGGGAGATTCCCGCCACTGCCTGAATCCCCATTGGCTGGTCCGGGGTAAACACCAGCTCTCGCTCGGACAGGTGCGTGCCAACGATGGCCAGACCACGGCCCACCCGCACCTGGGCCCAAGGCTCTGGTAGATGTAGCGGTTGATGATCGGGCCAGTGACAGCGCGCCGTCCAGTAAGGGGCTGGATCGGTGCCTGTCGACTCTTGATAGGCAGCCTGACGGTAGAAGTCGCGGCCAGCCCGGGCGAAACGCCAGTACTGGGCATCCTGACGGCGTTGGTGGAAGCGCTCTAGGGGCGCGATGCTGGTCTCCTCAAAGAGACTATTGAGAACTGGTGCTAGGCCGTGGGCTGAGGAGAGCGCGTTGAAAATGCCCTGTCCAGAGAGGGGATCGATGGCCATGGCGGCATCCCCGAGGCGCCAGATGCGTCCCTCTCTCACTTGGGTGCGCCCCAGTAAGCTAGGGCGCTGGTAGTGATGACAAATCTTGGCTTGCCCCCAGAGCTGTGCTAAGTCGGGTTGGGTGGCTAGCCAAGCGTCGGGGGCACTACGTGCTTGGCATAGCGTGTTATCCGAGAGGGCCAGCTGCAGATACTGCTGGCCTTTGAGCCGTGACCACCAGGCCCAGCCTCCGCCGGGCAACGACAGAGCAGCACTGGCGGGGGCAGAGTCGGCGGCCTCGCCGCGTAGGATCCAGGCAGGGGTTGACCAGGGAGCGGAGTCGCGGAACTGGCGCCGCGCCGCCGCCCGGCCCCGGGCCTCCACGCCCCAGGAAGCGGTCAGTATGCGACCATCTGCCAAGCCCAGGCGAACTTCACTGTTCTGGCTCTCCAGGGACGTGATCCGCGCTGTGATCACTGGGATACCAGCCTCGTGGAGATCTTCCTGCAGGGCGGCATCGAAGGATGGACGTGGCAGCAGCCACTCGGCGTTCGGCGCTCGAGCTTTACCAGCCCAGATGACCCGCCGTGGCAAAGGACCCACCGCGCAAGCAGCTGCTCGGTGCAGCCCCAGGCTTTGTAAGGCCTGGAGGCTGCGCCGGGCAATGCCCTCGATGGCCTGATAATCGCGGATACGCCCCACTAGGGTGACTCGTCGACCGGCGCGATGTAGCAGCATGGCCAGAGCGGCACCAGCGGGGCCGCTTCCGGCGATCAATATTTCGCTATCCACGTCTTGGCGCATTAGAAGAATCCCCTTGGGGTTGGTAAGGTGCCAGGACTGGGTTATATCAAACGATCATTACAACCGATTTTTGCTCTGTGTAATGCTCGATCAGTGAGTCGCCGAGCTCGCGGCCAATGCCCGACTGTTTGAAGCCGCCGAAGGGCATGCAGGCATCCAGCAGGTTGTGGCCGTTGACCCAGATGCTACCGGCCTCGATTTCTGGTACCAGGCGATTGACCGCTGCAAGATCGTTGGACCAGATGCTGGCGGCCAGTCCATAAGGAGAGTCGTTGGCCAGCAATACCAGTTCGTTTAGGTCGCGGAAGGTCTGGACCACGACCACCGGACCGAAGATCTCCTCTTGCACACAGCGGCTTTCCTGGGCCAAGCCGGTGATCACCGTCGGCTCGACGAAGTAGCCGATTTCGCTGCCTTTACCACCGCCGGTGACGATAGTGCCGCCGTCGCTGCGCGCTTGTTCGATATACGTCAACACTCGTTGCTGCTGTTTGGAGGAGACCAGCGGGCCCAGGCTACTGGTGGGTTCACAGCCCGGCGCTAGCGTTAGCTGCTGGGCCTGTTCGGCGAGTTTAGTGACGAAGGCATCATGGATCGATTCATGTACATAGATCCTCGACCCAGCGGTACACACCTGCCCCTGATTAAAGAAGATTGCCTGAGCCGCGCCGGCAGCGGCTGCTTCGACATCTGCGTCGGCCAGCACCATCACCGGTGACTTACCACCTAGTTCCAGGGTGGTGCGGGTCAGGTTCTCCATGGCGGAATGCCCGATCTGCTTACCCACGGGGGTCGATCCGGTAAAGGCTATCTTATTGATTCCTGGGTGGCTGGCCAGTGCTGCCCCAGCGGTGTGCCCCAGACCGGTGACGACGTTGATAGTGCCAGCCGGAAAGCCTACTTGCTCGGCCAGCTCTGCCAGCAATAGGGCGGTGAGCGGGGTGTCCTCGGCGGGCTTGAGTACGATACTGCAGCCGGCAGCTAGGGCCGGAGCAACCTTCCAAGTTGCCATCAGCAGTGGGAAATTCCAGGGGATGATGGCACCCACCACGCCGATGGGCTCGCGGCGGGTGTAGGCGACAATGTGCTTGTCTTCGGGCACGAAAGGCATCGAGGGTGTCATGCTACGCCCCTCGATTTTGGTGGCCCAGCCTGCAGTATAACGGATAAAGTCGATAGCGAGAGCTACGTCCATATGCCGCGAAAAAGTTATTGGCTTGCCGTTGTCTAGTGTTTCGAGTAGGGCAAAGTCATCCGCGCGGGCTTCCAGAGCGTCGGCGAGATCCAGCAGCAGTTTCTCTCGCTGGGCTGGCCGCGACTTGCGCCAGTCACGGAAGGCTTCCCGGGCAGCACCGACTGCAGCATCAATATCGGTGGCATCACCCGCCGGAACCCGACTGATCACTTCCGCGGTGGCAGGGTTATAAACATCCAGCGTCTGGCCACTGGTGGCGGGGCGCCACTGGCCGCCAATAAAAAGAGCATGGCTTTTATCCAGCCAAGCTTGAATAGCAATGGAAGGCTGCGTCATGGTTGTGCTCCTGGCAGACTGATTTATGATTGTTGTGAGTGCGTGCTAAGCATTGCACGTCTCTCATGTTCCTTAGCAAGTACTCTCTAGCAAGCCCCGTGCCAGCTCAGAGAGATAATATAATCACAACAATATCAGTGAGTTGAAGATCGGTTATGACGACACTGCTGCGCCGTTTCGTCGCCGGACACGACGGCTGTCGCATTCTGGGACAGCTCGCCGACCTCGCTGGGAGAGGCCCATGATCTCCAAAACAGTCCTGAGAACCCCCGACGTGATTCTCCAGGCCCGTGAACATCTGCTCCGTGGCCAGCAACTACCGATGGGTATGCTCGATGCCTGTATCGACCGTTCTTGGCAGCGCTGCATTGAGCATGGACTGCAGCTTGGTAGCCTTCCCGAGTTGCCGCGACTCGACAGTGGCGAACTTCGCGCTCAGCGCGAGATGCATCGTCGCCTTATCGAACTGGCTGACCCGCTGATCAGGCGAGTGACGGAGGATCTGCGTGGCTGTCAATTGCTGCTGGCAACCCCGGATGCCACCGTGCTCAAGAGCTACGGCCAGCGATTCGTGCTTAATGATCGTTTTCACATCGGGGCTGGCATCAACCTGGATGAACGCTGGTTCGGAACCAATGCACCTGCCCTAGCACTTATCGAGCGGGCGCCGGTGTTGGTCAAGTCCTGCGAGCATCTGCTGTTTCCCGACAACCCTGTTTCCTGTGTCGCCGCCCCGTTGTTTGATCTCAATGGCGACTGTTTGGGGTTGATCGACCTTACCTTCGAAGCCAATCACCCACGACCAGAAATTTTCCTGCGCCGAGTACAGCAGCTCACGGGGGCGTTGGAGCAACGGCTGTTTTTCCACCACTACCAGCAGCGATGGGTGCTCCAGGTGCATGCATCACTGGCGGAGCTGGACAGCGTGAGTTGTGGTCTAGTGGCCATGAACGACTCGGGGCTGATCCTGGCGGTTGATTCTCAGGCTGCCCAATGGCTGGGCGAGGCTTCTGCCTCACTAATTGGTCGCCATATCGAAGAATTATTGGGCAATTCCTGGAAAGAAATCTGTCGTCAATGCGAACGATGCTCGGTCTTGCTGGGGCTGCCGCTTACCGGCGCCCAACTGGTGGGGCGGCTTAATCCCCCGGATCAGTGGCAGCCAGCAGTTTTGAGCGGAGAGGCCACGGTGAGGACGGCGTCGCCCGAACCATCCCTCTCTCGGGGGCTTGAGACGCTGGTGGAGGATTGGCCTGAGGCGCTGGCTCGGGAGGCTCGCCGGGCTAGTCGGGCACTGGAAGCAGGTTTGCCTGTACTGCTCCAAGGCAAAACTGGCACCGGAAAAGAGCAGTTGGCCCGAGCCCTACATACTCGTCTCGGCGAGCAGCGGCCCTTCGTGGCACTCAACTGTGCTGCGCTACCCGAAAGTCTTATCGAGGCGGAGCTGTTCGGCTATGTAGAAGGTGCCTTCACCGGCGCCCGCAAGGGCGGGTACAGCGGGCGTTTGGTGCAAGCTAATGGCGGCACTTTGATGCTCGACGAGATCGGTGACATGCCGCTGGCGCTGCAGGCCCGTCTGCTGCGGGTGCTGCAGGAGAAAGTGGTGACACCTCTGGGCGATCACCGCGAGGTTCCCATCGACTGCCGAGTCATAGCCGCGAGCCATCGCGATTTGGAAAGTCTGGTGACAAACGGTGACTTCCGCGAAGATCTTTTTTATCGTCTGGCTGGGGTGGTAGTAGAACTTCCCACGCTGAACGAGCAGGCTGATCTCGCGGGACAGATTCGTCAACACTGGGCAGCACTATGTCGCCAACATGGCCGCTCTCTGGCGCTGGATGAGTCCTTGTTAGAGTGTTTGGCTGGCTACCTTTGGCCTGGCAACTGGCGGGAACTAATTCACTGTTTGGAAGCGGCTTTGGTGGGAGCTGAGCCAGAGTGCCAACGGCTAACCATAGAAGGGCTTTCGCCGCGTTGGCAGCGTAAGCTTGCTCAGCCCACAGAAAATAATGCTCGTAATCCGGTCTCACCGGAGGGTCTTGGCAACGGTTGCCAAGAACTGCGAGAAATGGAGCGGACCCATATGGTGCGTACGCTCGAAGCCCATGGGGGAAACATGACTGCCGCTGCCCGGGCGCTAGGTATCAGCCGCTCGACGCTTTATCGACGGCTGGGGGATGCGCCACCTTGAGTTGGTGCAGTGCAACCAAGCTGGACGGTCGCTTCCAGCTTGGCCCTTATAGGCTGTCTAGTTCAACGGAGGGCAGGTGTCCTCACCATAAGATACGCAAGGCGTTTATAAGACACGTAAGGCGTTTATTCCAACCCGCCGAAGCGTTGGTAGAAGCTGGGGCCAGGGGCTGGTAATGGGCCTTCGGCGGTTTCTAGGTGTCGATCCAACCAGCGTTCTGCGCGTTCGTAGAGCAACCGATAGAGGTTGCGGCAGAGCTGATGGGCGTAGCGGCCTTCCCACGCCGTGGGGAGTAGTTCATCAGGCAGAAGAGGGTCGCGTAGTTGAACCTTACGATACTCATGAATCAGCAAGGTGCGGGCAATGAAGCACTCTTCTTGTCCTAAATGGTTCTCTGCGTTGAGTGCATTCCACAGTGGGCGAAACTTAACTAGAAAACGCTGATACAGCTCGGCGAGTTCGTCGAGATTCCAGCTATCTCTGACCTGAAGGCGCAGCGGCTTACTGGTCATGGGCTCCATGGCCTGCGTCTGCATCACGATCGTATCGTCTGCCGCATCAAGCTCCTGCAAGGCCACCATGGTTTCCGCGCATGACAGCGTGGGATGTGCTAGCACGCCCTGAGCAAAACTACCAAAACCGAGCCATTCAAGCTCATCACGAATCTGCTGGCGTCGATCTGCCGATAGCTGAGTCAGAAGCGCCAGTGTCCATTGGCCGGACCAGGGGGGCTGGGCACCGTGATAGACGCGCTTAAAGGCTTGTTCAAAACGGCGTCGCCCGGGGCCGCTCAGGCGGTAGTAGCTGCGACGACCGACCTTCTCGCCACGTAGCCAGGTTTCATGGGTCAGCCGATAAACCGATGTGCGCACCAGCCGCTCGTTGATACCGATGGGTTCCACCAGTTTTGATAGGCTGCCGAGCCATACAGTACCACCCCGTGGAACGATAGAGTCGCCATAGACGGTAATAATTAGCGAGCCGGCGCGAATAGGCCGACGCTTCTGGAAGTCATCAATAAGCGTAGCGACGCAGTCTGTAGCTGACGACATGGTGAGTATTGATTCCCCTGACGATGAAGTTGTCGCAAAACGACAGAAAATATAGCTTTTATAGAAGATTATCGTATCACGTTTTTTCGTGACTTGGCCTGTGTCGCTGTCAGTGATTTATGAATAGTTCTTTGGTGTCGTGAAGGTTGTTGGATTAAATGCCCTGATAGAGCGCTGCATGCTTTTTTGCAAAGATAAAAAATAGTTTAAATGGTTTAAATGTTTTACCGAGGTTTAAGAAATTAAGGTGATTGTCTTTTTTAAAGTAAGCGACGGGGTTGTTTTAATATATTTTAATTAATGGTTTTTTGTTTTTCTTTAAGTGTTGGTTTGTTGTGTGAATTTTGGCGATTTATTGATTCGGGGGCTTGGCTTGGAGCGGTCGTTAGTGTCTGTTTTTGTTGATAAATTTAACTTTTTTTAATAATTATAAAGTGTATGATTCCATCGCTTGTCTCGAAGCAAGAAAGGTGTGTGGTCAGTGTGGCTAATTAGAATCATTATTTAACATTTCTCTGGTTTTGTTTGATTCACTAGCACACCACCTCTTTCCTAGAGAGGTTTTTTGTTTTCTGGCGGGTATTGTTTTTGTTGTCTATATGGCTTTTTAGCTATTGATGAGTAAAAAAACATTAACGCATGAGTAAAATTGTAAACACTCAACACTTGTTTGGCGGCGGCGTGGATATGGATGATCTAGCGGGGAAAAAAATTCTGGTAGTTGACGATGCCGAAGCAGATCGTATGCTTATTTCTTCGTATCTTTTGCACCAGGGGTGTCGAGTATTTCATGCGCAAGATGGCATCGATGGCATTCACAAAGCGCGTCTTGTACTACCTGACTTAATCCTGATGGACATCGAGATGCCTGAGTGTGATGGTTATGCGGCATGTAAAGTACTAGCAAATGATCCTTTCACCGAAAACGTTCCGGTTATTTTTCTTTCAGCCTACTCGGAGCCCGAGAAGCGTGTTCAAGGATTGCTGGTAGGTGCTGTAGATTACATTCAAAAACCTTATTTATTTGATGAAGTTAAATTACGCATGGCGATTCATCTGCGTAATCGGGTGTCGCAAAAAGCGTCTGCTTATAATGACCTTGATGAAGTGCGCCTAGATAGCGAACAAGCTAACCCTATTAATAATATTCTTTATCACAGTGCTCGGGTTCATTTGCTGAACTCTCTATCTAATGCTCCGAGCCTACAGGAGCTGGCGCGCTTAGTAGGTACTAATGCAAAACGTCTTAATGCCGCTTTTAAAGATATGGTGGGTATGACTGTATATGAGTACCTTCGCGAAATACGCATGAATGAAGCGCGTGAGCTCTTGTCTAATACCCACCTCTCTGTTAGCGCTATAGCTGCTCATGTAGGATTTAGTAGCAGTGCGAATTTTTCAACGGCATTTAAAGAAAGATTTGGAACATCGCCGATGAAGTTTAAAAACCAGTATCCTTCGCCAGTTAAGAGGTCAGTTAAAGAGTACCAGTGAGGAATGAGTAGTTTTATTTATAGCTTGATTTTTCAGATTTGGCTTTCCTCTAAAATGAATGATCAGAAACAAAATTAATTGCTCTAAAGCCTCCGTGTTCAACAAGGCAACGTATTGTTTAGCTCAGCCTTCTTGACGGGCGTAGGCAACCCTTTGTCATATAAATATATTAAAAAATCAGTGGCTTATGATAAAGCAGCCAAGGGGGGGAGCGGCAGAGTGCTTTATATCGATGTTGGCTTTCGTTAACGTTTCTCTAGTGCCCTGTTTCTAGCGTTATGTAAGTCGCTAGCAGCGGCTGCATAAGCTAGAAATGTGGCCAGAAAATGAAGAAAAGCGGCGGCTAAGTGGTTTTCCCATTAACAAAGTTTCATGCTTTGTCTGTGCTCATCGTTGATAGAGTTTAGCTTGAAAAAAATCTGGCTCTGTGAACTCGGTTGGTTAATTAACTTAAATTCTTGTTTTTTTGGTTTTTATTTGCTTTCAGTGGGTTTAATTTCTTGTCGAAGTTAATAGTTTTTTATATTTACTATTAATGATAGTTCATTCCTGCAAATGTTATTGCCTTTAATCAAAAGTGTCATTAATTAGTTAGTGATAAAGTTCGCTGAATTTAAATTAGCAAATGCTTTATTTGTGCTATCTACACTATTGATTTCTAACATATTTTTGCAGGAGTAAGGGAATGTTTCAGCGTGTGTCGGCCTTCAAGCTCAACCCCATGTCATTTATGCTGGCAAAGCAGGGGCTGGTAACCATTGCTTTGTCACTCATGGTGAGCGGCGTATATGCGCAAGAATTATCAGCCTCTTCACGGCAGTCCGCTATTGCAGACAATGTAACTGACGTTGTCAAAACTGCGATCGAGTACAACCCCCAGGTCAAAGCAGCGTGGAATGAGCTGCAGGCGGCTGCGCATGATGTTGATGTAGCACGTGGAAACTACCTACCTTCTATTGATGCGACCGCTGGTGTGGGGCGGGCTGATCGTGAAGTAGATGGCGTCGGTAGCTATTCAACTAGCTTTGCTGAATTAACGCTTAACCAGATGATTTGGGACGGGTTTGCGACTCGTAATGACGTTGAACGGCTAGACCGTGCAAAGTTAGTTAGTTATTACGAACTGTTAGGTGCTAGCGAGAACGTCGCATTAGAGGCAGTACAAGCCTATCTAGATGTGGAACGTTATCGCGAACTGGTTCGCTTGGCTCAGGAAAACTACCGTCAGCATCAGCGTGTTTATCAACAAATCGAAGAGAGGGTTCAGAATGGCGCAGGCAGAGGCGTTGATTTAGAGCAAATTACAGGCCGCTTAGCATTGGCTGAGTCGAACCTAATGACGGAAGCATCTAATTTGCATGATGTTTCTGCGCGGTATCTGCGAGTTGTCGGCCAATTACCAACAGACAGTTTAGCGCCTATGCCAGGGTTTGAGGATGACTTGCCTCCATCGGTGACTGAGGCAGTTAATTTGGCTTTTGAAGGTAATCCTGAATTCCACGCTGCCATTGAAAATATTGAGGCCAGCCGAGCGCAACAAGAGGCTACTCGCGCTGCTTTCCAGCCTCGCCTAGATCTGCAAGGACGTACAGGCACTTACGATAATACTGACAATACTCCTAATCCTCGCGGTAGTCAGGATCGCCACAGTATAGAACTAGTAGCCAGCATGAATTTATATCGTGGTGGAAGCGATATGGCGTCATTCCGCGCTGCAGGTGATCGAATTGAGCAAGCGGTTAATCAGCGTGAGAATGTTTGCCATAATATTCGTCAAACAACGCAAATCGCTTTTAATGATTCTCGCCAATTGCGTGAACAGCTGAATTATATTAATCAGCATCGCTTATCCAGTGACCGTGTTCGCGGTGCTTACCAGCAGCAGTTCGATATTGGTGAACGTACGCTATTAGATGTTCTTGACAGTGAAAATGAGTACTTTGAGGCAAGCCGTGCCTACGTAAATGCTAAGCAAAATGTGCTAGAGGCGGATGCCCGCACGCTGGCGTCTATGGGGCAACTGATGTTGACCCTCGACGTTGTACGTGAAGGAACCCCTACGCTTAACGAACTTGGTAGTGATGGTATCAGCATCAACCCAGATGCCATCTGCCCTGTCACTCATCCTGCTACTCCCTCATTAGCAGAGCTAACTAATAGCTACGGGAACACACAAGCCCCGGCAGCTACACCCGATATGGTGCTTTCAGCCGATGCACTGTTTACAACGGGTAGTGCCGAACTTAACTCAGGAGCGCATGCTGAGTTGTCCTCTTTTGCTCAAAAAATTCGTCAAATGTCTTCAGTAAATCATGTGGTTGTTACTGGCCATACTGATAGCAGCGGTACTAATGCATTAAATGCCCCCCTCTCTGAGCAGCGTGCTCGTAACGTTGCTGACTTCCTCATCGAACAGGGAATTGATCCAAATATTGTGCAAGTGCGTGGTTATGGCTCACGCCAACCGGTTGCTTCGAATGCGACTGCTGATGGCCGTCGAGAAAATCGGCGCGTTGAGATAACGCTAGATATTTAAAACAGCTAAGCACTTGTTCAAAAGGCTCCTTCGAATGTTGGAGCCTTCATAGGATCATTGGGGGAAAAGATGGAAACGGTCATCATTGAAGCAATCTCAGGCAACGCGTGGGTTCGTGATAGTAACGGAAACATAAGAGAGTTACGTGAAGGGGATATCGTTCAACCCGGCGAGACAATCATTACGGATGCCAATGCAAGCGTAATTGTCTCTACGCCTCAAGGCGTGGCGCTTCAGCTACCATCTGGTAGTGAGCTTTCTCATGCAGATATCGTTCTGCATAGCCCCGAGCCTGATGAAAGCATGCGTTTTTCTGAAGCAGAGAAAGCATCAAAAGCCGAAGTGCAGCTAGAAGAACAGTTTATTGCACAGCTTGATAAAAATCCCCCGTCACAGGGTTCATCTTCCGCGCCCATTATTAGTAAAGACGGGTTAACGTTTGTAATGCTTGAGCGCATTGAGCTGCCGTTGCCGCCTCTTGCGTACGCTTATAACTACGAGCGGGGTGACGAACCTCTTTACCGCCTTAACGGTTGGGAAGGGACTAGCGAAAGTTTTGAGCCTATAACGTCAGCTTTGGAGGTGAGAGTTGAGTTAGAAGGCGCTAATGATGACGGCATCTATAGTCAGGATGAGATTGGTGAAGACGGCACCGTTACCGCCCAGGTCACTCTGGGAGAGGGCGCCCAGGTAGGTGACACTCTGATTGTCACCGACAAAGACGGTAATGAACTGCTGAATCGTCCGGTCACCCAGGACGACTTGGACAACGGCGTTACGGTGGAAGTGCC
>NZ_BJUL01000016.1 GCF_007989605.1 Vreelandella venusta
TTAGGTCTTAAAGCCATCTACTACGCAGAAGAACATGACTGCAAGGCAGGTTGGCCATTATTGAAAGCAGCTGGAGTGCCGTTAGTAGCTAGGTAGGGTGGCTGCCGCCACTCTGGCGATTCTCTCGGAGCAGCGATGAACGAGCTAGAACAGTTTGAAAAAAATGCCAAGCGGCATTTAGAACGATTCAAGGAAGGGAAGCCGGCACTTAAAAGACCAGAACCACAAGTCTCTGTGTTAAAGGGTTATACCGTTATCCTCCGTGTTCGAATGAAGCCGCAACTTGCCCCGGATGAAACCTTTACTTACTTCTCTACATCTGGCTCTCAAATGATTGCAGAACAAGAAGCACGTAAAGCAGCAACTAAGGCAGGGTGGCCATATATTCCCTATCTGATTGATATCATTCCTGAGTATCGTAAGCCTAAAAAGCCTATTTAGTAAGTAGGCTTTCTTGTGCTGTCTTTATACCCTTCAACCTGCACTGGCACTGCGAGAAGCAGACAGCACACTTTATAAACGTGATCTCTATGTATATACCTGACCCTGATGATGCCCCTGTCTTTAGTATGTCAACTAGTACTTACCTGCAACTTAAACACCGTGCATGGTTAGATTACCGCGACCCTGATGCATTAAGTGAAGAAGAAGTAGAAGCACTCGAAGCGTACGAAAACGAAGTTGTTTAAATTGTTTACCGATTTAACTACTCATTAGTTAAAGTGGCCTTATCCACTTATTAATGAGATCTTTCCTATGGCCCGACGTGCAAAAGCAGAACCTTATAACTCCAACGATATTGTTATTGGTTATGGTGAAGTACAAGCTAAAGTACAAGAGTGTGGTCGTTTAGCATGGGTACTACCAGGACGTGGTTTAACGTTCTGTAAAAAAGAAGCCACTCATTATGCCAAGCGATTGAACTCAATGGTTCAAGCCAATATGAAACGCTTTGATCGTAAGCTGGTTTGGTAGGTAATACTGCAATATTGCAATAACCCTTTTAGAATAGAGCCAGTCGATTTGACTGGCTTTTTCTATAGGGGGTCTTATGCCCTTATCCTCAATGCCCCCGCCTTCTCCTGAATGGACTAGCCTGTTAGGGGCAATACTAATTAGCGTGATTAGTGGGATCATCTCTATTACTCAACGTGTGGCAAGAGGCCATGCCCCTTCCTTCGTTTGGGTATGTAGCGAGTTCCTGACAGCCATCTTGTGTGGCTACCTAATGTACAACTCCTATTCCAGTATCGAGGCTTACATGCCTGACTGGATGACCAAAGGAATTGCGGTAGCCTTTGTGGCGCACTCAGGAGGTCGGATTATCCAAGAAATGGAGAAAAGGGTACTTGGTCGTAAATAATAAAACCACCTTCGGGTGGTTTCTTTTTATTAGCCCTGAGACCCCTTAACCACTGTAATCGTTACAGTGACAAAAACTCAAGATTATGCGGGTAATCTTGAATTTAAAACGTTTGTTTAAACGTATTATTCATAATTACGTAAAAATACAAAAGTGTTCCATGTGAAACATTTGAAAGTAGTCAGGCTCCGCCTGTCCTCTGGATTCTTCTTCGATGCATGAATGCATTTAAGAGATAACGGTATAAGTGGTGGTTAGAAGCGCGTATAGGAAAAGGTGGCGATACAACCTATCCAGTAAGGGCGTACCAGTTCCATACTTTCTGGCTCCAACTACTGAAAGACGGGCAACTGGTTGCACCAATTGAGGTAGTGACTGGGAACCATGTAAAGAAGGTAGTTTACGTGACCTTGCCTCGGTGCCAGCAGCGAGGAACTGCTGGTCTACATCAATATGTCTACTGCCCTGTCTTGCCATGGGCCAGGGAAGCGTCAGTAGACATATTGATGTGGTGAAGGTGAGAAATCACTAGGTGTGCAAGAGGTAATGATAAGCCGAGAGGTAAAGCATTTGCCCTGTTCAACTCAGGGAGTACACCGACTGCAGATTCACCGCATCTCTGACAGCCTGGAACAGTAATGACTCAAGGCTAGGGGAAACCCACTTGCCTTAAAGGAGTGGGCATCGGGAAGTGTTTTAGCTGGAGTGCTGTGGGGTTCGATTCCCCTATTAGTGCCTGGATGGCCTGACCTGCGCAGTCAGTAGGGTGGTTCGATTCCACTCATAGAACACTTCACCGATGTGGTGAGGGTATTCGTCCCAGGAAGGGATAGGGTACTGGGCTAGTAAGAGTGTCGAGAGGCAGTGGTCTGTTCTTACATTCCGGCGCTGCTAACCGCCACATCATCTATGGTACGTAATCCCATCAATCCGTTATGGCCCTGGCCAGGAAAGTAACGCGATTGAGTCAGGTGACTTTGGGATATCAAGCACAAGCTGGTACCGGCGACTGCTTGGGTGGAGGGTTCGATTCCCCCTTACGTGCCCCCAATTTAACCCCGTAGATCGGGAGGTTCCGATGCACATAGATTGGAAAGCCGTATCCCGTTCTCCGGGGTACCAGTCGCTAAAAGCGGCCTACATGCAAGACGTACAAGAAAGCAAAAAACACCAAAATCCTATGCGGGATAAAGAGGAGTTCCTTACTAAATTCCGTTGGGTAATTGGACGAGCCATGCATTATGCAGAACGCCAAGGCCGATCCATTGAGGAAGTACTGAACGAGTGGGAAGCCAAGCGTGATTACTGGTGGCTAAACTTCTACCAGGAAGGTAAGCAACCTAAGTTGTCGTCAGGCAAGCCGCGTAACGTCAAACCCATCAAACCAACTACCTATGTACGTAGTGGTGGAGGACATAGCCGTGATCCGGTCAGGCGCTTCCAATCTATCAGGGATACCCGTAGGTGGATTGCTCGTGAGATGCGAGCACATAAGGGTAAGAAACATCGTTGGCCACGTTATCGCAAGAAACGTATGGCCGCCATTAGGGGAATGAAGTGAATCAAAATTACACCGTTTCTGAACACTACGAAGTAGGCGGAAAGGCTTACCAACTCGAAGTAGCTATTTCAAATGAAACAATGTCACTTCAAGGTTCCTTTCATAAGCCAGGTGACAGTACTTGGTACAACGTTGAGCGTCTGGAGATTCCTTCACCATCTGAACAGGAAGCTGGTGGGCTTATCGACTTTGTAGCCCTTCTTCCTGCTGATGTACGTATGCCAATGCACGCGTTAATTGCTCACCTCTATACAGTTTACAATTTTCTTTATCCCAAAAAACACTAGATTTATACCGAGTCTGTAAGCCAAGTCGCTCGAAAGGAAACGCTGGTCCAAAGGTGGGTTGCGCCACTTGAGGACATCGGCAAAGTACTGGGGAAGTGGGGGAAGCCGAGGTAAACGCAAATAATACTCGAATATCCCACTAGAAGAAGACACCCATAAACCACACCATCCATTAGACCTTTGGGGCTAACGTGACAACAGTTCGACTGGCAGGGTCGGATGGTGTACCTAAAGAATATTAACGAACACGCTGTAGCTCAACTGGCAGAGCCGAGGAGAAGAAGGGTTCGAATCCCTTCAATGAACTGCCGCAAATCGCGCGGTTTGTAGCATACGTAAAGACTGATCATCCGCACGTAAAAGCTCATTTAGCTTATAAGGTAAAGCCCAGACAGATGAGGGTTCGAGTCCCTCCAGTGTGTTCGCCTATATCCTTTAACTTTAAGCATATCTGAGGTGACTCAGGTTCTGGTGACGTAATGGGTTCGATTCCCTAGATACACGCTTCATGTTCGGCTTTCAGGCCTTACAAGGTGTATGCCGGTTGGTACCGGAATAAGACTTAAAACAAGTGGTTCGATTCCACTCGCCTGAGTTACCCCCGATATGTTTAACCTTCTTGGGGTATCCCCATGATCTTTATTCGCCTACTCCGCTTTATCGTCTGTATGGCTTTGACCATACCCTGCTGGTGCGTAGCCATCATCTTTCTCTGCATAGTCGATGCCAGAGATCCCGTATTACCCAATGATGTGTACTACTGGCTCAAGAGATCCCTGACCGACATGACTACCAGCATTATCAACTTCGTGAAAAACGAGCTTTTCTAACTCACCTTGGAACCAACCAAATGACTGTAGCTGTTAAATTTGCCGACTCAGGCACCCGTGTAGAAGTCCTTATGTTCGATGATGAGGCAATTACCTCAACACTTAAACCAGCGGTTTATTCAGTAGGCTTTCACCCAATGGCCGGTTTCTTCCTCAAGAAGACTGCTCCGTTGCTACCGGTGCCATCGGCAGTCTATGGTTCCACTACTAGCCGCGTGGATAAGATCCTTGCCGGTTACCAGGGTAGCGACCGCTCTTTCGGTGTACTACTGAGTGGCGACAAAGGCTCCGGTAAAACCATGACCGCCTCACTGGTAGCCAACCGTGCTATCACGGAACTGAACCTGCCGGTGATTCTTGTGGATGACAGCTTTGATCCCAGTGGACTCTCTGACTTCATCCAGAAGTTAGGTGAATGCGTAATCTTCTTTGATGAGTTTGGTAAGCGCTTCGATACCCGTGAAGATGAGCAGGATGGACTACTTGGTCTGTTTGATGGTACCGGTAGTGCTCGTCGTCTGATTTTGTTGACTGAAAACAATACCCGCAAGATCAATGAATTCATGATCAACCGTCCTGGTCGAATTCATTACCACTTCCGCCATGAAAAATTAGAAGAAGCCGTAGTGCGTGAGTACTGCCTGGAGCGTGGTATTCCCGAAGGTGTAATCGAGCAGATCTGCTTAATGCGTGATTCTTGCTATGAGTTCTCTTTTGACGTTCTCCAGGCCGTTGTTAAAGAGTACCTTATGTACCCAGGTGATATCTCAGAGCTAGCTGCTGATCTTAACATTGAACGTCCCTTATCCCGTGACGGTATGGATATCCAAATCCATGAAGTTGTGAACCTCAATGGAGGCAGCAAGTATGAGGTGGCGGAATGTAGCGGCTCATTCCCCTCACGCGGGAATAGCGCGTACATTGAGGTTAATGTTCCTGAGCGCAAGCACACCCTCGACTTCCATATCGGCGTTAAGAACCTGGTCAAACGTGAAGGTGACCTCTACTTATTTGTGGTCAACGAAGAAGGTTTCGACCTCTGCGTTAAAGCGCGTGCTGTAGAGCGTAAATTCAACTGGGATATTTAATCCCGCCCAATATTGCAATAATGCAATAACACATCTTGCCCGACAGGGCTTTTAATCCATTAAGGAAATGAAATGTCTACACAAACTACCGTTACTCATGATCAAATCAACCAGCTTGCTGAACTGTTTAAAGCAAACAAACCTGCTGTCCTCATTGCCAGAGAGGGCTGTACCGGTCGCTTAACGGCAGGTAAACACTATCCTGTTATTGACCTTGATGGCCGCCGTCTTGTGGTACGTGAAGACGACGGTGATCGCATTCGCGTGGGTGGATCATCTGACTGGATGAGTCAATTTTACGCATTGCTAACGGAAGAAGAAATTAAAGCAGCCGAAGCTGCAAAAGCCCTTCTTGAAGCACGCAAGGTGACTATGGAAACCAAAACTACTGACCAGCTAATTGAGATCGTGAAAGATCACCGATCTGACCTCGATATGGCGACTGAAATCCTGCGTAAACGCCTTAAAAACGTCATCTAATCTCTGGTTAGCGGCGTATTCAAGAAGCACACATACCTCCTCTTTTGAGGGGGTATTGTGAGGCAGTGGCATATGAAACCTAGTACTCACCGTAAGGGCCTGCACAGCCCAGAGGTAGGGAATGGAAGTAGTAGAAGCCTGACTGTGCAACCTACCAGGGTGACCCCTGACTACGTGGGCAGGTTAGCCCCTGGTAGGATGTTGCTGGTTTGACTCCAGCCTGTCTCCCAATACCTAAACTTCGTCTTCGTTAATTAGCTCCATGATTTTACGTTTCGCTGTCGTCAGGTCATTTTTATCAATCGGGAACCAGTCATACTCCTTTACTGCAATCTCCCGACCAACAGCCCTACGTAAACGACAAAAGTAATACCGCGTACCGCCAGGGGATTTAAATTCTGCTCCCCGATCACTTTTGTAAATTAGGTTCAGGTCTTTCAGTCGGTGTACACCCATGTGTCAGTCCTGCTTTGCTTGAATCTTTAATTGCCAAGCAGAGAGGGCTTCATCAAGAAGATCCGCTTCACTGACTTTGGCGCCTGACTTCATCGTGCGCTTATGGGCTTCGTCTTTCAATAGCAGGCTGAACCGCTCGCGCATACGTACAGTTTTAGTGATGCGGGCATTGCTCCCAGCAAGCGTATTGGTTTCTTCATTTGCTTTTTCGGGATCATGACTGCGGAATTTTTCTATGTCTGGGGTGGAAAAATTCATTGGTTTATTTTTTATTACCATGACTCAACTTCCTCAAAGAACTTACGCATTTCGTGTTTTGCGGCTGCATCTAAAGGCCTGTATTCCATTGCTGTTGTGCCGTCGGTAATTGCTTTAGCGTACGCACGTCGTTCAGCAATTGAGGTGTCGAACACCTCCATACCTGTTTCAGCAACGAAGTTCTTTACATCCTGGCTTGAGCCACGCATCTTGTTGAACAATACCTTACAAACCAGATCACGGTTAAAGCTGCTGGCTTGTTCAAGTACCTCTTTGAAGTCGTTAATCTCAACAACATCAAAGCCGGAATTACCCATAGGAGTAATTACGCGGTTAGCCAAGAGTAGGGCGTTACGCATTCCTGCACCGTCTCTACCAGCTACATCAATTACGGTGTACTCATAGTCTTGGCTTAGATGACGGCCCTCGTCAAAGATTGCCTTACCTAGTAACTGTACAGTGGTAAAAGGTACTGGCGAATGTTCACGACGCCAACCTACCCAAGTGGATGCACTGGCTTGGGGGTCACCATCTATAAGAAGGGTCTTACCTTTAGTAGCCAGGTAACTGGCCAAATGGACAGCAATGGTGGACTTACCTACCCCACCTTTACCGTACGCTATGGCATAAATCATGGGATCTCTCCTAGTGGATCTGCCTTATTGCGTTATTGCATTATTTAGGTACTGCAACATAGTCCCCGAAACCAAAAGAGTCAATCACCTGCCCTTTTCAAAGATGCCCTGGTGAAACGGATTAGCGAGCGCCAGCGAGTCTGTCCGTGAAGCAGGGGATCAACCTGCTTTTCCGGCCTGGGGACAAGAGAAGAGATTGTCAGAACTTACCTAAGTGTTTGATACTGATAACGAATAAAACACCCCATGTCATCGTGAGGATTACACCTTGTCACTGTCACGATGACACCTTGTCATCCTCACAGTGACAATTTAAAAAATATTCACTAGAAACTTGTCACACATACCGATGACAGTTTAGGCTTAGCACATACCCCAAACAATCACTGGATCGAATGACAAATGGGAACTTCACGTAAGGTTTACGAATCTACAAGCACAGTCACTGATCTGCGTACAGGTGAGGCCGTACAACACACGTCCACCAATGTCGTACGTATTGCTCAGGAGCCTGCCTACGTGAAAATGTATGTCCAAGATCTAGGTAACCTAATGGAACTAACCGGTGGACAGAAAACCCTTCTGTACGCCCTGGTAAGCCGCATTGATTTTGAGGGCATCATAAGCCTTAACCCGTCTTCACGAAAGCGTATAGCCAAGGCCGCAGGTATGTCAGAGGGTGCTTTCCGTAACGCCATCTCTGCTCTGTGTAAGAAAGAAATATTCCATCGTGTCGCCCCAAATGAGTACGAAGTAAACCCCCATTACTTTGCCAAAGGGGAGTGGCGTAGCGTTGCACAGCGCCGTAAGGATTTTGAATTACGTATTCGCTATACCGCAGATGGTCAACGTAGAGTTTCTACTTCTGGCCGTGAACCTGATTCACCTCAAGAAGATTTAGATATATAAAAAAGGCCCCAGTAGGGGCCTGTTCTTTCCTGTGTCGTCTTTAACGCACTTGTGAGTACAGATTTACTGCTACGCCGTTACGCTTGTCTACGCCGTCTTTAAAGGCTTTAAAGGCCTTGTCATCCAAATCAGTCGTAGTTTGTTTAACTGCCCAATCACCTAATACCACCAATAGGTTGTACGCGACTCGTTTTGCCACTGCGGTAGTAAGTAGCTTTGCTAACCCCTTTACTGCCAATAGACCTACTTGCATTGTCGTACCCCCCTTACTTAGAAACTTATAGCCGTTGCGGCTTCTACAGATGTTGACTGCTTGACGGCTTTCACCAACCGCTGTCGTTTCCCTGTTAGCTGCTGAAATGCCGTAAACATCTCAGCGTTACCTATTACGGCTTCACAGAGTTCAGCCATTGTCTCGGTACCGTCTTCCCCGTTACGTCCGAGTAAGATGGCGTCTAGTACAGGCGTTGATGGCCGCTCACCCTGTGGATTATCCACCCACGCTAGATAAGCTCTGGCTTCGTAGTTCTGGCTTGGCCATGTCGATTGCTCAACATCTGGGTAATCTTTGATTAGTGGCTCAGCCTGGGCAGTGTACGCCGCGTTGATCTCTGCAATTTTGGCTGCCTGGGCTTCTGCTAAAAGCTCGGCATCAGTCTTGGGCAGAGTGACCTCTGCATCTGCTAGCCAACTCATTCAGTCACCTCTTCTGGTTTAGGCACTACGTCATACAAAGGTAGCTCGATAGGCCCATTATGATTTTCCAGCACGATAGGCCTGGGGAAGCGTGTTTCGTACGGGGCGTTGGGGCCATGGCCCAGTCGGATCGTGCATTCGTATTCGTCACCGTTACGCGTTACTTTCCCTAGTATGGAATGGTGGTGAGCTACGGCCCCATCAGGGAGTTCGGAGAGATCGAAGCTAACCCCATTGATGGTAAGTACCACGCCAATGAGGCTGGCTTGTGTTTCAGGTAAGTCACCTAGGGGACATAAATTCAGGGTTAATTTCATGCTCATTTTCTCCTTACTACCAACGACCGATAGCGAAAAAACTAAAGGGAATTCCAGTTAGCGGGATACTCTGAGTGGATAAGGGCCTAAACCGAATATCATTTCCAGAACTAACTCCAAAAACTGTGGCACCAAAGACAGGGATAAGTGAACCGGCATTGCTTATTTTCTGTACGTCAACAAATGTCCATTCTGCTAAGACAGGTAGGGGTAAACTTATGTTGGAAGGTGACGTATACAAATTTCCCGATTCTAGGGTGAGAGCAACATCCAAAAGACTCTTTCCGAACGCTATTACCGCCCCACCAGCGAACTTGAAATACTCCCCGTTAGCATTACTACCCTGCTCAATAATCGCGCCGGTAGGAACTCCGTCTACTTGAGTCACTGCACCGAGGATATTAGCGTTATGTACCAACCTTACCGCTTTTTTGCGGGTGCCGAAGTTAGATGCTTTGACATAAATTTGTGGGGGTCTGCTAGATGGAGCACCACCTCCATCAACCAGTATTTTTGACCAGTTATTGCCGTCCCATAAACCGTGGTACATGGTTGATCCACTACTCTGACCTAGGAAGCCATCACTTAGAGGGCCTAGCTCTTCGGCTCCCGATACGGAGTAAAACCCACCCACGCCTGGGTCATCCCAGTTAACGCCCTCTTTGCGACCGTTTGACCCTAATCCAAACGCACCAACAGCCATCAAGTCATTGGTGCCCCCACCAACAACCCCTCTCCCAAGCAGCGGCCCCAACTGATCAATCACGCTGTTCAGTTCAGCGCGGTCGGGGAACTCAGCGATCAACTCGGCGCTTGATCCCTGTCTACGATAGAGGCGCATGTAAGCACCGTTACCAGGGACGCTGAAATATTTACCGTCTACTGTAGCCGCACGTCCTTCATTTACCGTCGGGTAAATGTTATTTAGCCCCATACCTGCATCCCGTACCCGCACTACCTCCTGTACCAGCGTAGCGTTGGTTTGTTCTAAGCTGGCAACAGCCTGTTCAAATGACATTTACACCTCCTAAAAAGGTACCCATATACTTAGGTATTGCATTATTGCAATAATTAACACGAGTATAATGAGTACCCTTTTTAATTACTGGTTTAGTTTACTTTCAAACTCTTTTACCAGCTGGTGCATCTCTGCCGGAGTAGCCGCATTACGTATGCAAGTTTTAACGTACATTCGTGCTACTTCCACACGTTCAATCAATGCCTGTCGTTCGGCATACTTATCCAGTATTAACTGAGCCAGGGCTTTAATTGTGACGCCTAGTACTTTGGCCTCCTGTTTAAGCAACGACCCTCTACCAGCTTTAGCCTCTGTGACTTTCTGGTCATGGATTTCTTTTAAGCTAGGGGCTATGTACCTCGCCTGATCTGCCAGGGTATCTACACGATCTAGGTAATGCTCTACCGCTGTACCATGGTCTTTATAAGTACTTGCTTTAAGCGTCGCCAAGGGTGATTACCTCCGTATGGTCTTTATATTTCGCTAAGCCTGTAAAATAGAAGGTGTAGCTCCCAGGTATATCAAATTCGGCTACTAATGGTTCATCATCAGTCACCCCACTACTACCATTAACAGATACATGTAATCCATCAGGTAGGCCGTTAAATGTAATGGATAGACCGTCTACAATATAATCCAACGCAATTGGAATCTTTGGTTGTATGACCCCTTCTTCATCGACGTAGTGAGTGTCATCCATTACATCAGGCTCGCATGGAATGTAACGATAAGGGCCACTATTAATTTGTAAAATTTGGCCTCTATAATCAGTCATTGCGTAGTAAAAAACTTCTTCCATTATTTATCCTTAACGTAGTGTGGCAATTAAACCAATAGAACGACCTGTGATTTTAGCATCCCCCCAAACATACACACTAAATACCGAGGTGCCTGTCTTTCCGCCCACATGGGCTGCAACACACATTGCCCCATTACCACCTGGTCGACCTACTACTGCTATACCATCTCGACGTATTTCAAACCCTAATAAACTTCCTTCTGTTACCCCGAAAGACACACTTACTAATACGTTTGCTCCTTGTGCATCAATGGATGCAGCGATTATTGGTTTCTTTGAACCAGGTGTAATATCAAGCAAACTAGACGCTGCGGCAGATACAGGGACAGTTACTGCACGCCCTTTAATCTGTAGTGTGTCTACATAAGCGTCACCTGTATAAATCCGATTACCGTTAATCGTCGTAGAGCCTGGGCGTGTCCAACTATCAAACACACGACCATAAGTACTATTAGCGCGGTCACGTACCGTATCGGCAGTACTCCCTACCATGTCCTCGTATACGATTGAGTCTTTGCCCGCTAACGTACCTAAACCATTCACCCTGTTAAATTGCACCCTACCGTTAAAGAAAATATCCCCATTAGATATGATGAATGGCTTTTTCTTTAGTGAGTGCTTACCTATCCAGAACAGGTCTACATCAAAGCCTGCATCTACTCGTGTACCATCGTTGTAAATACCGAAGCCACCAATCAAGCCATTGGACTGTACCTGGGCCGTGTACAGTGCCCCTAGTCCGGTGATCTTGCCATTAATGCTGTTGACGTTCGTTTGCATGGTTTGACGTACGGAGCTAATGTCTTCCCCTAATACCGACTGAACGGTCGATATTTGAGATGCAGTACTCCCAATCCGGTCATCCAAGCGTTCAACTTGGGTATTTAGCTTGGTTTGTACGCTAGAAATATCCCCCTCTAAGCTGGATTGAAGAGTAGTGATCCTGCTCCCTGTACTGTTTATCCGTCCGTCTAATCGGTTTACTTCTACGATGATCGTGTCTTGGAGTCCGGACATTCCTTCTTCTAAAGCAACGCCTACTTCATTGATGCGAGTAGCATTGCCGGTAATACGTCCATCGACACGTTTTATTTCGCTGGTTAGCTTCTGCTGGACACCAGCAATGCCATCTGTCGATGCTGTCTGTACCTGGATAATAGCTTTAGCGTTGTTGCTTACATCGCCTGCTACGTTGGAGATCTGTGTGGTAAATGACTGACGTACCGTAGATAACTCATCCTCCAATTCAGACTGGACTGTAGAGACGGCTGCCGCCGTTGAATTGATACGTCCATCCAGGCGATTTACTTCTGTAGTGATTTCCTCTTGGACACCTGCAACAGTACCGAGAATGTCAGTACGGGATTCATTGATTGCTTTGGTATTACCTGATATCCGCCCGTCTACTCGATTAATTTCAGATGTGAGGTCAGTACGTATTCCGCTAAAGCCTTGCTCTATGGCCACCAATGTATCGGTGATGGCATTCGCGTTCGCCACAACTCTCCCATCGACTTCTTCAATGTCGGTAGTGAATTGCTGGCGCACGTTAGAGATGGCATTACCTGTGTCAGTGATAACATTCGTAATGGCCAAGGCATTGGCTTTTACGTCATCCCCTACGGCTTTTATTCGAGTATCAAAGACCTGCTGAGCAGTAGCCAGGTCATCCCCTAGCTTACTCTCTACCGTAGTAATCGCTTGAGCATTAACCTGAATGGCGCCATCTAAGCGAATTACCTCTGTACGCTGGCTTTCTTTAACCTGTGCTAAGCCTTCTCCTAGCTGGGATTCAATCCCATCCACGCGCATACTGACCGATTGGTAGCGGTCTACATTGACCCCTTCCAAACTGTAAATCGTGGCAGATGCCGTATCACGGTGTGCGGTAATGACATTCTGAATTAGGCCACGTATAAGGTCATCTGTCGCTTGTACTACCGCTTGTTGGGTAATCCGTCCTTCGTTTTTGCCTACGCCCGCCCAGAGATCAGTTACGTCTTGAGATAATGCGCCCTCTAAATCTACGCGGGCTTCGGTTTCACGTTGGATATCCGCCGCCAAATCACCATTAGCAGCAGTCAGTGTTTGAATTTCAAGCGCCATACCCTCCAGATCATTGCTTAAGGTGGTTTGCTTGTTTTCGATGGCACTGGTGGTTTCCCCAAACGTAGAAACCAGGTTAGTAATATCCTCAGCTAGTGACTGTTTTGTATCCGCCAAAGCTTGTTGAATTTCTTCTAGTTGGGCAGTAATTTCAGGTATTTCAGTATCCGCTACGTCTACCAACAAACGGTCTACTTTTACTGTTCCGCCTGAGCCTGACGTATCTCCCCATAGCACAACGTAATGGGTAACTCCTGCGGTATCCGGTACCGTAATTTCACTATCAAAAACAGTCCAAGTGCTGTTAGGGGCATGACGTTGCCATCCGCTGAACCAACCGTCTGATGTGGCATAGCCCACCGCAAATTCAGTACTGCCTCCATCAATAGCTTTCGCGGCTAATCCCACCCTCAAGCGTCGCCCGATGAATGAATCACCAGTACCACTAGGAATAGGGATAGCAACACCGAAAGGAACCGAACCAGTAGCAACACTACCGACAGTGCTTCCAATGATGGCAGCCTGTTCGCCTGAGAATACATCGCCAATTTCAGGCGTTATTGTGTGGCCGGTCCCCGCTACCCACCGGTTCATTTCCACGCCGCTTTCGAAGCTGTTTGCAAATGAAGGTAGGGCATCAATCTTGGCAGAAAGCACGCTGATACGAGATGCCAATGCCGCTAAGGCATCTGCCCGTACCTGACGTTCTTCAATTAGCTGTGCTTCGTTATTTTCAACTTCAACAGCTAAACCATCAATGCGGGTAGCCGTGGCTTCCCTGTCGCTAATACGTACTTCTTCTAGCGTGTAGATCGTCGCAGCATTGCTGTTATACGCTGCGGCAATAGCAGCCAGTTGGCTGGCGTATAGCCCCTGATCTAGTTCATATTGTTCCTGTAAGTTAAGGAATTGCTGATTACGAGCAGCGGCTTCTTCTTGGATGGCACTAGTTCGTGCATCGGCCTCATACAGTAAGCCTTCAATACGTTCATCCCGTTCGTTGTTGAGGCCTGCAATACGTTCTTCACGCTCCTGAGCAATCTGCTCGAAGCTCGTACCTAATGTCAGCTGAATCTCATTTACAGCAGCTACAAAGTCACCAAAACGAAACTCCTGTAGATCCTTATATTCGTTTAGTAGATTAACGGCATCGTCTGCTACTCGGCGGGCATCTTCTATTGCTGCATTTATTCCGAAGCTACTATCTATACGATCTAGTCGCTCTTGCAGAATATCGAGTTCAAGTAACTCAATCTTTGCAATCTTTTCCTTTAATTTTTGAGCCAAGTGACTGTCGTTAATCATATCCGACAGATCTTTAATTACTTCACTAATAAAGGGTTTTGGTGTTGCACTTGCTGGGCCAGCCAACTCCAGAGAAGTACCGCTAATGCTAAACGTCTTTACCCAGTAGAAATACTCACGAGGAGTTTCTGCATCTATTCTATCGTAGTGATAATTAGCACTTACCCGCTTTAACTCGACCGCATCTTCAAACGTACCAGTTAAACTCCGGTAAATGATGGTGTATGCCACAGCATTAGGATTAATCTCTGGATACGTCCAGGTAACATCAACACCCCCAATTACCCCCACCGCTGAAATATTAATTACACCTTCTGGATCTCCAGGCTTTTTAACCCCGACACCAGAAATACCACACGTAATGGTACAAGGCTCACTTGACATAGAATCCCCCTTAAAGTTTCAGGTAATTCTATCCACTCCCGTTCTACTTAACTTATAAATCGGAAGTAATATGGCTTCTTATAAATCCCCAGAAGATGAGATTAAAGAACTTAAAGTTCAACTCCGTCGAATGACAGAACTACTTGAGTACTACCGTGCAAACTGTCCTTTTGACATAGAGGAGTCTATGCCCCCTATAGGGTACTTCGTTACTCCAATGGATAACTGGACAGCTGCATTTATTACAAACGGTCGTCCTGTGCTAATCGAATCCAATCTTCAAAACGACGTTAATGCGATTGCGCGATGTTGGGTTCATCTTAAAACGACTGATCCTTATGTGATAGGACGCCATAATGCGCTTAAGCAAACTAGAAAAAACGCAACTTGAGGTAAGTAAACTCTTAAGTGTGGCTCCGCCACCTACTACGAAGTCTGTCACCCTATACGACATTGTGAGGGATTACCCTCACCGTACTGTCAGCACCAACACCGCCTACATACGGATGCTGCGTAAGCGGCACCCTCTCAAGCTACATGAAGCTTGTACCCAGCCTGTTATGTATCAGGGACGTGCTAATGCCACGGTTTCCTGTTCCCAGAATCCCTACTTCTGGTTAGCACTTCACGGTCGCTATAGCTCCCGCAAGTTAGCCAGTTACTGGGGTATCCACTTCACCACGGTTAATAAATACCGTCGTGATCTTAAAGAGGGGCTATTGCCTCCCCTACACTTGGAGCCTATATCATGCACGCCCTTTACCGTAACCACATGGGTAACGACCTAGAAGTGGTCAACGATGCTCGTATTTCCTTTGCTGCCTGTACTGAGGCACAAAGTTGGCAAGAGTATCAGATACCCCCTGAACACCGCTGTCAGTCTGCCAACACGTCTGTAGCCTACATTCCCCAACTATCAAACCAAGATAAAAACCTGATTGGTTTCCTGGCTCGCGGTTGCCGGTCAGGGGAGTGGGCCGCCAATATCAGCCTTCTCACTGCCAATGACATTGAGTGTGAAGAGGCTGAGAAGATTCTGGCTTGGGCCAAGCGGCTACCGCCGCACTGGACGCCCTTCGGTCAGCAGACCATCAAGCTGCGCATGAAGGCACCGGTACCGATTCGTACCCAATGCTTCAAGCACAAAATCGGCTTCGTCGAAAACGAAGAATCTCGTCGTTATATTCAGTCCACCCCCGAACTGTTTATTCCCGAGTTCCGTATGGCGCCCGAAAGTGACATTAAACAGGGATCGGCTGGGCCGCACCCAGACAATGCGCTCTGGCAAAGCTTTTACCGGCAGCACTGTGAAGATGCCATTGTTCTTTATGAGAACATGATTAAAGACAGTATCGCTCCCGAGCAAGCCCGTTTCGTGCTTCCCCAAGGCGTCCATGTCAACTGGGTATGGACAGGCTCGCTGTTTGCCTTTGCCGAGTTCTACAACAAGCGTTCTGACCCTCACGCACAGCAGGAGATTCGTGACCTTGCAGACGCAGTGGCCACTATTATTCGTCCCCTGTTTCCCGTTAGTTGGGATGCCCTTACCTCTTAACTAAATTTGCGAAGGATACTCCTCGCTGGTTAGCTAACCAGCAGTTAGGTCAGTGAACTCACTGACCTTTTTTGTCTGTGTCTTTTGGAGCACTCCCTTGAAAGCACAAATTATGACCCCTAAGTCGGCGTATACCACCGACTATCCAGCGGCCATTGTCACCGCACAACGCCAGTTTAAAACTCTTTGGTCTGCCGAAGAATTAGGCGTCGAAAAAGATGAAGATGACGTACGCTCGCGTCTTATTGAGGGCGAGCGAAAAGGACTAATCCACTGCCTTAAACTCTTTACCCAATACGAATTAGAAATTGGAGAGGAGTTCTGGACAGGCTGGTTTTTCCGTAAGTTCCCCCGCCATGACATGCGCCGTGCTGCCAGTGCCTGTGGCTTTGTTGAATTAAACAGCCACGCACCGTTCTATGCATTAATCAATGAAATCCTCAATCTTGCCAATGATGAGTTCTACAATTCCTGGCGAGAAGATCCTGTCTTAGTGGATCGAATGGACTTCATCGAATCCCACATGGCATCTAAAGACCCCTATGAAGTGCTTGCTGCATTTAGCTTCATGGAAGGTGTTGTCCTCTATTCAAGTTTTGCTTTTCTTAAGTCTTTCAATATGAATGGTTTTGGTTTAATTCCCCATATTACTGCGGGCATTGATGCCAGCTGTAAAGAGGAACATAGCCACTTCCTGTTCAGTTCGTGGACGTACAGACAGCTAATGGTGGAGGAACAAGACCTAGGATTGATTGACGACGAAAAGAAAGCCCGCCTAGCTCAAACCTGCCGCAACATTGCACTGGCTGTCTACGAGCACGAAGCCAAGATTGTTGATCAAATTTTTAGCTTTGGTTCCATCCGAACCATCACCAAAGACGACATCATGGCGTTCGTACGTAACCGCATTGATGAGGTGTTGAAGAACCTCAACTGCGAACCCTTGTTCAATGAACCCGAAGGTGCCGTCTCTGCTTGGTTTTACGATGCGTTATCCACGTACAAGTACGCAGACTTCTTTGCTAATAACCAAGTCCAGTACGTCCGTACCTGGAACAAAATGGATCTCCAATTTAATCCAGAGGCGGTGCCATCATGGTAAAGACGTACGAAGAACTCTCCACGTTACGTAAAGAAGCTCAGGCAAATGACACCTTCCCTGATTGGTACACTACGCAAGCCTTCCAGATGTTTGAATCCAAGTACAAAGTACCTGGCGAAAACGGACTAAAAGACCGGCACCGCACCATTGCACGTACCCTTGCTTCCTACACGGAAGATGCTGTGCAGTGGGAAGAGCGCTTCTTCGAGATAATGTGGAACGGCTGGTATTCACCAGCGTCACCCAAGCTATCTAATACTGGTACTAACCGTGGCTTCTCCGTCAGTTGTTCCGGTCAATTCATAGGAGACTCAGTAGATAGCTTCTACCAGAATCTCCATGAATCCGCGATCCTCTCTAAGTTGGGTTTTGGGTGTTCTGGTGACTTTAGTTTCATCCGTCCCCGTGGTTCCAAAATCAGTGTTGGTGGTGAAGCGTCTGGTCCTGTACCGGTCATCAAAGACTTTGCTCGTATGGCGTCGAATGTCAGTCAGGGCGGAAATCGCCGTGGATCGTTTGCGTCCTATTTGGATATCGAGCATGACGACTTCTGGGAATTATTAGCACTGTTAGAACATGAGCCTGATGGGCTTAACATTGGCTGGACAGTCCGCGATTCATTTATCTGTAAGCTAAGAGTAGGCGATAAAGAAGCCCTCAAACGCTTCAATGAAATGCTCCACTTAAAGTTAGTCAATGGCCGTGGTTACATCTTTAAAGTGGATGAAGCCAACCGTCATCGCCCCATCATGTACAAGGATCTTGGCTTAGATATTAAGGCCACCAATCTCTGTACGGAAATCATGCTCCATAGCTCTGAACAGTACACTTACACCTGTGTCCTTGGTTCGATGAATCTTGGTAAATGGGCTGAGTGGAAAAACACAGATGCGGTGTTTGTGGCTACCGTTATGTTGGACTGCTTGGTGTCGTACTTTATTGAGCAAGCCAAATACATCCCAGCACTATCAAAAGCACTCCGCTTTACCGAAAAAGGCCGTGCCATTGGCCTGGGGGTAATGGGCTTCTCCTCAATGCTCCAGCAAGAGATGATCCCGTTCGATAGCTTCCAAGCTGACTTACGTAACCATGAAGTCTTTAAACACCTTCATGACGAAAGCCTACGAGCAAGCCAGTGGATGGCCAGTGCCTGGGGAGAGCCTGAATGGTGTAAAGGTTACGGGGTGCGTAATACCCACCGTACAGCCCTAGCCCCTACAAAATCGACCGCTACCCTGATGGGGAACCAATCAGAAAGCGTCTTTCCTGAACCTGCCATGGTTTACGAAATTGGCAGCGCTGCCGGTAACATTCGTCGCGTTAACCCTGTCTTCTACCGTATCGCTAAAGAGCGGGAAATGTTCTCCAAAGAACTCATTGAAGACGTGAACCAGCACTTAGGCAGTGTGCAACACTTAGACTGGCTCACCGACCTTGAAAAAGACGTACTGAAAACGGCATTTGAAGTAAACCAGGAAACTATTTTACGGCGTGCTTCTCAGCGTCAAAAGTACCTGTGCCAAGGCCAAAGCTTGAATTTCTTTGTTTCCGAAGATGGTGACGAACAGCGCATTGCAGATTTATTCAGCAAAGCTCTACTCGATCCGAATATCCTATCGGTCTACTACTGCTATTCCATGAGTGGCGTAGTGATTAACACAGAATGTCTCGCGTGTGCCGCATAGGAAATACACCTCTATGAGTAAATCGACAGTGCAAGATCCTAGCTACAATCTCCCAACAGGGGGTGCGCCTTATCACGGAGCAGATGAGGGTGAAAAAGCAGCTGTTCATTCTGCTAAGCAACAGTATTGCAATATTGCAATAGATAATGCGGTTGCAGATTCACTTTCAATACGTACCAGTGAATTACGTCCAAGTGACGCTATGTCTCTTGGTATCTTCGAAGAAAACTTATCTCCCATTAAGGTTACTCACCCTGGCTCCGCCAGTCTGGTAGAAACCCAAGAGGCTACGTCCTCTGGCGGGGATAACGACTACTGGATAGCTGAAATCACTGATCCTAAGCGATTAGCTCCTTGTTTAGTGGAATGTGAAGACTTGATTGAGTTATTCCAGATGTCCTTCCAGGAAGGCGAGGCGTTCAAGGCACTTTGGCGTAATGGCCAAATGCGTATCGGTAAAGGCAAACCAGATGATTCCCATCTGCGGAATGCCCAGAAAGTACGTCATTTTGGTGCTCGAATGGAAGTCATCGAAGGACGCAAACATGCGGCTGCTACGGCTGCTTAACTACGTCCTGCCCTGGTTCATTAGCCGGTATTACGTACCGGCTTTTGATGTAGGGTCAGGCAAAACCATTCTCCTGTGTGTCCCCAAGGACGTTGCTAAACAGTCATACCGATACATCCAAGTTACTTATTTGGTGTATTGCAATACTGCAATATGGCAACACCGCAAGGCATACACTCACTACAGGCATTGAGTCACCTATGCGTACTTACTCCAACCAAGCAGGTGTACCACTTTCCTTATCTGTTTTTTTGGCCACAGATACTTATGACGGCAAAGAGGACGATACCCT
Source organism: Vreelandella venusta (assembly GCF_007989605.1). Taxonomy (GTDB): domain Bacteria; phylum Pseudomonadota; class Gammaproteobacteria; order Pseudomonadales; family Halomonadaceae; genus Vreelandella; species Vreelandella venusta. The sequence goes on from NZ_BJUL01000016.1 coordinate 19,695, forward strand.
CTCTGCTACCACTTTGTTAAAGCCGGTTCGTCAGGTCATCCTGTCAGATCGCGTACCCCAAGAACATGCTGTTGTTGACGTGCTTTCACTAATTAAAAGCCGTATGGGTACTGCAATTCACGACTCTATCGAGAAGTCCTGGACAGCCCACTACAAAGAAGCCATGACAGCCTTGGGCTACCCTGCCCGCGTCATTGATCGGGTAATAATTAATCCGGCAGCCAATGACGACTTGACCGATAAGATCCCCGTGTACATGGAACAACGCCGCTATAAGGAAGTGGAAGGCGTGCGTGTGTCGGGTAAGTTCGACTTTGTGGCAGAAGGCCGTATTGAGGACTTTAAAAGCACCAGTGTTAATACCTGGATCAATAACAACAAGGATGAGGACTACGTACTTCAAGGCTCCATCTACCGTTGGCTAAGTCCCGATATCATCACCCAAGACACCATGGCTATTCAGTTCATCTTCTGGGACTGGCAGCCAGGTCGCGCCAAAACCGACCCTAAATACCCTGCCCGTCCTACGATGCAGCGTACCTTCAAGCTGATGAGTCTCCAGGAAACCGAAGCCTACGTGGCAGGCCGTATCCGTCAACTCAAGCAGCTATGGAAGGCACCAGAACAAGACCTTCCCTTGTGTACCGACAAAGAGCTATGGCGGCGTGCTCCTCAGTGGAAGTACTACAAGAACCCTGCCAAGACGACCCGCTCTACCAAGAATTTCGATAACAAGCAGGACGCCTTTGCACGGCTAGCTGAAGACAAACATGTGGGCATCGTTAAAGAAGCCCCAGGTGAAGTGGTTGCCTGCAAGTACTGCCCTGCTTTCCCCATTTGCTCACAGAAAGACCAACTGATCGCCAGTGGCGATTTGAAGCTATAGGAGTTTGCATGAAAGCCTACGAAGATATGCCGTTTCACCCCGACAGCGAAAAGCTGGTCAATGTAATCCGTAACGTCACCGGCCAGGACAACATCCAGTTTTACCGTGTCGTGGTCGCCTACTACATGAGCCTCATGGCCTCTAGCATGGGCGCTGTGATCCGCATGTCTCCGAAGGAAACATTGCCGATCAACTTCTTTGGTATTGGTTTGGCGCCTTCGGGTACTGGTAAAGACTTCTCGGTGAAGATCATCGAAGAAGATGTACTGGATCAATTTGTGGATCGTTTCTTAACTGAAACACTGCCTATTGCCGCCGAGGATCATTTACCAAAGCTCGCCAATAAACGCGCTATCCGTAAGGGGGTTGATCCAGACGAAGAACTCGCCCGCGTTACCAAAGAGTACGAATGCCTGGGTTCTCCAGTATTCAGCTTTGACAGCGCCACTCTGGCAGCAGTACGTCAGTTCCGTCACAAGCTGCTCATGAGTAACTTGGGTGCCCTTAACCTACAGATCAATGAAATCGGTACCAACCTTGTTGGTAAGCAGGACGAACTCAACGTCTTCATTGAACTATATGACGGTAAGCTCAAATCCGCCTTGACCAAGAACACCCAGGACAATTCACGTTCTGAGGAAATCCGTGGTCGTGTGCCGGCCAATATGTTGTTGTTCGGTACGCCATCGTCTCTCCTACAGACTGGCTCCAAACTGGAAGAACAGTTTCAAGCCATGATGGAAACCGGTTATGCCCGTCGCTGCTTCTTTGCCCATTATGAGGGCAAGGTAGAGCGGGTCAAGATGACGCCAGAGGAGGAGCTACAGCGTCGATATAACACGGACAACATGGATTACTTACAAGAGCTAAGTGATCGTTTTGCTGCCCGTGCTGACCTGATCAATGCCCATAAGGAGATCATTGCCCCTAAAGAAGTCCTGTTAGCCAACATTCGCTATAAGCAGTACTGCGAAGACCGTGCCGATAAGTTCAAGGAGCACCAGGTAACCCTTCAACAGGAAATGAAGAACCGTCATTTCAAAGCCCTCAAGTTGGCCGGTGCCTACGCCTTTGTTGACGACTCTCCTGAGATTACCTTGGCTCACCTGGAACAGGCGATTGCGCTAGCCGAAGCGTCTGGTAAGTGTTTCAAAAGCATTAACACGCAGAAGAAGCATTATGAAAAGCTAGCTGAGCACATTGCCGATATGGGGGAAGACATTACCCATGCAGATCTTGATGTGGCACTTCCCTTCTACCCCAAAGCAGCGAACCAGCGTAATGATATGCTCAACATGGCCATTGCCTGGGGGTATAAGAACAACATCATTATCAAGAAGGCTTTCCAGGACGGTATTGAGTTCTTACGTGGGGAAACACTCAAGAAGACGGATCTTACTCAGATCCCTCTTTCCTACAGCAAGGACATTGCTACCGGTTATATCAATGAACTCGCCCCGTTTGAGCAACTTCATAAACTAACCCAAGCCAGTAACCTTCACTGGGTCAGTCATTTCCTTCGTGGTGGTCACCGCCAGGAAGACAATATTGAGCCAGGGTTCTCGGTTGTCGTGTTGGATGTGGATGGAGGCGTGCAGTTATCAACCGCTCAGCTTCTGCTCAAGGACTACAAGTACTTGATGTACACCACCAAACGTCATACCGATCAGGAGCACCGTTTCCGTATCGTTCTACCCATGAATTACCGCCTTGAGCTAGACACCAAGGACTATAAGGAATTCATGAAGAATATTTACGAGTGGATGCCCTTCGAGGTGGATACCGCCACCGGTCAGCGTGCGCGTAAGTGGATGAGTCATAACGGCCACTACGTCTATAACGATGGTGAGTTATTGGACGTACTACCGTTCATTCCTAAAACCAGCAAAAACGAGGAACATCGTAAGCGGATTAATAACCAACAATCCCTGGATAACCTCGAACGATGGGTCATTAACAATACCGGTGACGGTAACCGTAATAACCAGCTACTGCGTTACGCCATGATCTTGGTAGATGCTGGCTTTGGTTTTGACGTTATCCGTACCCGCGTCATTGACCTCAACGACAAGCTGGCCGACAAGCTAGATGAAACTGAGATCATGAGCACCATCATGGTATCGGCAGGTAAAGCATTGGCTAAGCAGCCGTAAGCGTGGCTCCGCCACTCTTTTGAAAAGTCACAAAGGGGCTGGATCAGTCCCTTTAAAGGAGTTCCACATGACCCAAATTAACGATCACTTGGTGCTACTGTGCGGCAAATCTGCTGCCGGTAAAAGCGCCAGCTTGATGGGACTACAGAACCCAGAAGGGGTGATGTACCTCAACTGTGAGGCAGGCAAACGCCTACCTTTCCGTGCTGCGTTTAAGCAGTTCACCATTGTCGATCCTATGCAGATTTTCGAGGCGTTTGACGCTGCTGAAAACATGCCAGAGATCCACACCATCGTCGTTGATTCTATGACGTATCTCATGGATATGTACGAATCCCATTTCGTGATTAATAGCACGAATACCATGAAAGCATGGGGCGACTTTGCGCAGTACTTCAAGCAAATGATGCAGACGTACGTGGCACGGTCTTCCAAGAAAGTAATCTTTACGGCGCATGTTAAGGACACCCTTAACGAGTCGGAAATGCTGATGGAAACCGCTGTGCCTATTAAAGGCAGCGTGAAGAACAACGGTGTTGAATCATACTTCTCGTGCATTATTGCCGCGAAGAAGATGAAGCTTAAAGACTTGGAAGCCTACAAGTCACCGCTGCTGACCATCACCCCCGAAGAAGAAGCCCTCGGCTTTAAGTATGTCTTCCAAACCAAGATTACCAAAGAAACCGTTAATGAACGCCTACGTGGCCCCCTCGGTCTTTGGGATACCAACGAAACGTATATTGATAACAATATGCAGTTGGTACTGAATCGCCTGGACGAATACTACGGTACGACTGCGGCCCCTGCTACAGCCGTCGCTTAACCCTTATTACTGCAATATTTCATTATTGCAGTATTTCAATCTTGCACTACACCGATGCCAACCCCTTACCCAATGGCATTGATGACTACCCTTAAAGGAATACACCATGTCTCTATTAGCTGGCTTAACTACTAACGATTCCACTATCCAAGCTGAAACCGATTCCGTTGGTGGCGGCGGTGTTGTGGATTCAGGTATTTACCACTCCAACATCACCATGGCTTTCTTGACCAAATCCAAAGGCGGTGCGTTGGCTCTTAACATCCACTACAAAACAGCCGAAGGTCGTGAAGGCCGCGAGCAGCTGTGGATCACCTCTGGCGATGCCAAGGGTAACAAGAACTTCTACGAAGATGCCCAAGGTAACAAGAAGTTCCTGCCTGGCTTCAACATCGCCAACAGCCTGTGCCTGTTGACCGTTGGTAAGCAAATCAGCGAAATGGTACCGGAACAGAAAGTCGTTAACGTGTACTCGCCCGAAGCAGGTAAAGAAGTACCGACACAGGTAGATGTACTGGTTGAACTCATTAACCAAGAAACCTACCTGGCTATCCAGAAACAGACCGTGGATAAGAACGTCAAAGCTGACAACGGTACTTATGTGCCAACGGGTGAGACCCGCGAGATTAACGTCATCGACAAAGTGTTCCGTCTACGCGACAAAATGACCTTTGCTGAAATCTCTGCCCAAGCAACCGAGCCGCACTTCTTTACCACCTGGGAAAGTAAGTTCGCTGGTCAGGTTATTGACCGCACTAATAAGAAAGCTGGTGCTACCGCAGGTGCCCCACAACGTGCTGCCTTGATTGGTGGTGGCCAACCGGCTGCTAACCAACCTAACGGCGGTGCAGCGGCAGCAGCGCCTAAGTCACTGTTCGGTTAATGGCTATTTTGTCCGAGGGTGCCCTTATGGGGTGCCCTCACATTCAACAACTCCTGTTGCACCATGCTTGGCAGGAGGCCGCCGAACATCAGGCCCATGCCGTTGCACTGTGGCAGGCCTACGTGGGCTAATTATGACTGTCCTCAAGATTGGCGACACCGTAACGTGGAAAAGCCAAGCCAAAGGGAATATGACCCGTAAGACGGGGCGTGTCGTCTTTATACCTAAAGGGGATATGTCGTCTCCTACGAAAGCTCCTTGGCTTATTGCTAAAAACCAGTTTCCAGGCCATCGAATAATGTTCGACGGGAACCGGTTTCGTGAAGGGAGCGTACTTGTCGAAGTGGCCGCAGTAGGTCGAGCAAAACCCCGTCTTTACCTTCCATGGCCAGGGGTAGTTAAGAAGGTTACTGATGAAGCTACTTAACGTTGTAGGCTTTGATCCCTCCATGAATAACTGGGGTATGGCCTTCGGTAAATACTGCCTTACCGCTAATCAACTTACGCTAAACCACCTCGACATTGTGCAGCCAGTAAAGCCTACCGGTAAAACGGTACGCACCAGCAGCAAAGATCTGATTGGCGCTGAACAACTAAGTGCTGGTGTCCTTGCTGCAATTAACCAAGCAGACGCTATCTTTGTTGAAGTCCCTGTAGGAAGCCAAAGTGCCTCCGCCATGAAAGGTTATGGCATCTGTATTGGCATTCTCGCCATGTTACGTGCCAGTGGTACGCCCTTCTTTGAAGTGACCCCCAATGACGTAAAGCTTGCTGGACCCGGAAAGAAAAACGCCAGTAAGCGCGAAATGATCGAATGGGCGTACTACCGGTACCCAATCACTGCGTGGCCTTTTCAAACCAAGAAAGGCAAACAAATCATTATTGAATCAAAAGCCGAACACATGGCAGACGCGGTCGCCGCCATCCATGCAGGCGTATGCTTGCCCGAATTTAAACGCTTTTCCGCATTGCTCTCGGCTGCCTCACAACCAGGAACCCTCCTATGCAAATAGCACTGAACCAGGCTGAAATTGAAGCCGGTATTAAGATGTACATCGAATCACGCGGCATTAGCCTGAGTGACCGCAAAATCGTGATGGACTTTACTGCAGTACGTAAAGGCAACGCCGGTATTAATGTGGACGTAGATCTAGGTGAAGATGCCCATTTCCACCCCACTGAAAAGCACTCAAATGTCGCCGTTATACGCACGCAGTCCGGTGGTGTAAGTGCTCGTCGTAGCCAAGCGGCTGACGTACTAGATATCAAAGGCTCTCAGGTATCGAAGCCAGAACCAGAACCAGAACCGCCTATTGATGACGAACCTTTAAACGAACAGCTTCCGCCAGAAGAAACACCTGCACCTAAAAAACGTACCCGCCGTACGAAAGCAGAAATGGCTGAAAGCCTTGAAAAAGAAAGCAGTGAAGAACCGGTAGCAGAAGAAGCTGCTAATGACGCGCAGGCAGAAGAACCTACCAAGGTAGAATCATCGTCTAACTTGTTTGCTTCCCCAACTCCGTCAGCTGAAAAGCCAGTGGCTGAACCTGTCTCTCCTGGTATTCCCGACGCACAACCTGAGCCGCGCCAAAGCCTCTTTGGCTAATAGGTGACGCATGAAGAACATCCTATTAGGGATCTTCTTCTTGGTGGTGACGGTGGGTATTTTGGTGGCGGGGTATTACGTAGGTATTGCCTTTGCTGTCCTAACGCTGGCGCTAACAAGCATCGTCATTGCGATTGCTTTTGTTACCTTCCTCGCGTATCTGGTATGGGATCTCTTTCAAACCAAGAAACCTAAACAGCCCACCAAGAAGTAAAAGAAGCCCCAAGTTGGGGCTTCTTATTTATTGCATTACTGCATTATTGTAGTAGCTGCTCTTACCGTTGCTAACTGATCCACTACGTCAGGATAACGTAGCGCCCCATCGCTAAAGGGATTTCCTAAGCGTTCCGTCATTTGTGAGTCCATGATCGACGGCAGTAAATCAAAGTAGCCGTTAAACGCTACCATGGCTAATGCCCGTGCCGGCTGATCACGGTACAGCGACAGAATCACCCGCTGAATGCGTAGGTAATACTTAGAGAAGAATACGAAGCCCATATCGTTCATGTACTGCAAATTACGATGCGTGGGCACGTCATAGTTAACAAAAGCATCCATTACGTATTGAATTGCTTCCTCGTGGCTTAACGGATCTTTAATGCGGTTACGGACGTGCTGGTACAGCGTGTAACGTGCCACATAGTCACTCAGCTGAGTACTTTGGCTCAAGACCTTATAGGCCGTTGTATCATGCGTCATGTACACCTGTTTACCGACCTCACGCACCCCTTTAGGTACTTTGCTAATCCACTTATCAAACCTCTCTGCGGTTTTTGATTGATAGGAGTAAGGATCTTCAATGAGGTCAATGTCTTCTACAATCGTCGGCATCATGCCACTTTCAATCAGTGGGGTACTGGGATTACGTGCCAGTGCATCTTTTAACTCCGGTATACGACGCGCAATCGTTACTTCACCTGCCTGCGTGTACCCCATGGCTTGACGTTTTTCGAGTTCATCCAGTTCACGTTTATCACGGCGATACGCGATGGCCGACTCAGTGGCCACCTTATGATGATTCACTAAGGTGGTGGGGTTTACCCCATGCCATAACAGCTGTGTGGTGTTACTTGCTACGTTGCCTAGCAGCGTTGTTACGTTCTTAACGACTACAATATCCTTAACGTGTTTAACCACAGTTTGAATAATGTCTTCGTATTTACGGACTTTGATCCCTGCTGTCTCTTTAAACAGTCCCTCTAAAACAGCTACACCGACGTTTTCGATAAGGTTACGATCTTCCTTAGCTTTATCAAAGGCATCAGCTGCGCTGTATTTACGATAACCAAACACCAAATCCAGAACATCCGCCCGCACTAACATTTCCTCACGTCCCCATACGGCTTTTACAGCACTTTGGGTATGTCGCGGTAGCATCCGATAGATCTCACGTAAACGGGGATCATCGCTGGTAGGGCTAATGCTCAAGTAAGAGTCAGGCCGTACTGCAAAATCTGCCTTATACAGATCCCGCAATGCTTCCACGACTTTGCGGTTATGTTCAGGGCTGGCTACTTTATCCAGAAGCTCACCTTCTAAGCCGCCCATTACGGCATCCAGAGCGTTATTACGGCCAAGGATGTTATCGCGTGTTTCATACGTCATCATGTAGCGGTAGTTGACCACCTCACCTGCATCATTAAACACAGGCACCATGTGGCCTTTTTGACGGTTACCTGATTTTAACAGGGCCTGCTTTTTGCGGGTCATGGCTGCTGTCATGGCCACACGGCTTTGCGATAGAGTGTTAGTGCCTTCTGGTACCAAACCACCGTGTAGTGTCGTACCTTTTGCGCGTTCACCGGTCAATGACATGGAACCACTCAAGTAACGTTTCAGCCCGCCGTCATCAATGACATACAGGCGCATAGGATCGCTACTATCCGCAGGGTCTTGCATCATTTCAGGGCTGGCGCTATAGCCGCGTTGCTTCATGGCCTCATAACTACTGGAAGGGGCAGCCACAGCGGTTTTATACGGATCAGTAATCTCCTTGGTATAACCTTTTGCCATCAATACCGGACTGCCTTGGAACAACTTCTCTAAGGACTGCTCTTTCTGGTACTGCGCCATCCGCAAGGTAAATTCAATCCCGCTTTCGTTTCCACGCACCTTCTCTTTTGCTACGACTGCCTGGATATCTGATGTATCGGTGTAGCTTAGGGCGTTTAACGTCGCTAGCTGATCAATCAATGACACCACTTCCTTACTTACTTCAACCTGCTTGGCTTCGGCAAAGCCATAGAGGTGAGCAATGTTATGGGCATTCAATTGCAGCATCGGGTTGTAGTTCTCCCCCGTGGCCATAAACTTGCCTAAGTCATCTGCTTGTTGGGTATATAGCTTACCCATAGGCAATGCAGCCACCGCGTTTTCCAGTTTGGCGCGTTCCTGGGTAAGCCGTGTCTTGTCGATTAGTAAATCGTGAATATCGTCTGTGCTGTACGTCTCTAACAAGGCAGACAAGTCAGTACGGAGTAAAGCAGCGGTTAGCCCCTCTTTCTCTTGTTTGGTTAACTTGGCACCCTTATGAGCATAACTCCCTATTACCTGGGCACCGGCCTGAGTAGCTGCTTCAATGCGAGTACGTTCGATGTTTTTGGTCATGCGGTTAAGCATGTACAGGGTTTTGGTCTTATCGTCGGCGCCGGTCATTTCACTAATGATCGCAGCCACCATACCTTGTCGCTTTTTAAAGTGACGATCCCGAAGGATCTGCGCCTGCTCAATGACTTCGCCTACACGGTCTTTCGCTACCGTGCTGAGTGTCTTACCTGCTGCTTTCACATAACCATTTTTACTCTCACGGAAGAATCGGCTATCGCCCACTTTGGCTAACCCATCACGCCCTTTATCCGCGCCCTTACGTGAACCCACTTCAATGAACTCAAATGGATTAGATCGTTGATTGGCTAACCGTACACGTCGTTTGGCTTCGATATGCACCAAGCTTTCGGCCAGTGTTTGAATCTTCTGGTTTGCGGGTTGGCCGTTATACGTACCGGTAATTTTTTCGTTAATGAACGCTAATAGGCGATTGAACCAGTCTTGAATACGTGTCGCCAACGAAGCGTTCTCAGCCGTTTCCGCCTCTTTAGGGGTAATCCCCTGCATGGCATTGTTAAGCGGCTCATGCGCTAAGGCCAGGGCAGCAAACCGGCTTAAATGAGCAGAACGGCCATCGTCTGCATTCTCCATCGTAAACAGGAACGCATACTGGTCTGCTGTTAATGTAGGATTACCTTTTAAGGCCACCCGTGCTTGCTGGTATACCTTGGCCAACTCTTTGTAAGCCGTCTTTGAGCTATCCAAAGAGGCTGCAACAGAGGCTTCTACCTGTTCCAGTACAAAGCTCTCCTGGGCGGATAACGCAAAACCTGCTGCCAGTGTGTTAGAAGCAAACGGAGATCTGTTCTCTTGCAACGCTTTTAAGTACACCTGATCGGGTGTTAGGGCTTGGCTTTTCAGTGCTTGCGTCTTAAAAGCACCAAAGGGGCCGTGTAGCTCGTTCACCATTGAACCAAGCACATCACGCAGATGATTGCGGTGTGCCTCGCTAACGTTATCTGTAGTGGCCTCCAGTGCCTCAAATACCTGATCGGTTGTCCAGCTCATTACTTCATCGACCGGATCAACGTTTTCCTGTGCCAGGTTAATCTCTGCCGCCGTGTCTGTGCCGGCTGCCATCAAACCAGCACTATTACTGATCAGGCGGGTTAGTCCACTTTCCATTACTTCCTGTTGGCGGGTACCTTTCGGGAAAACCAGTCCTACTAAACTCTTGATAAAGGCCTTCATACCATCTACCAAGCTATTAGGGGCTGTTCGTGGCGCTACCTGAACTTCTTTTAATACTGCCTGGAAACCTTCATTGGTCATCCCCCAGGCCACCAGTTCTTCAATACTTTCAATCGCTGGTTTGTACTGCTGGCTGCGTAAATCATCTTTTGCAAGATGCTCTACTACAGCTGTACGTAAGTCTTCCAGGTCGGTCATGATCTGAGTGACTTCCGGTGTGCTCTTGCCATTGCGTGCCTGGGAAAGGGTATTAGCTGTGGCTGCGTGTACTAATTCATGCAGCATTAATTCAGGATCAATACGAGAAGCAGCAAAGTCAGGACTACGTACGAAAATAGTCTGCTTGCCGTCTTTGTCTTGATAGAACCAACCAGCTGCGCGCTCTTTGGTACCTTCGGGTACTGGCATATCTGGCGTTACAAAGCTTACCGCTACATTTCCCACTTGTTGACGTAACTGCGCCAGCAAGGTCTTCTGGAAGCCGGTGGTATCTCCTTCTAGCGCTGTAGCCAGGAATGCCATCACTTCTTTGGCTGTGGTCGTTTTACGTCGTGCCAGGAAGTCGGTCAGTCCTGCATGGGCGGCTTGTTTCGGTGTTCCCTGCGTTCCCCAGGACTGTGTATCAAGTGTCTGACTAACTGGTGCAGTAATAGTCACTGGCTGCTTCATTAGAGTAGCCAGCGCTTTAGCAGCATCTAACTGGTCTGTCGGGGCATCCAATTTACGTGCGGCCAAGGCATCATCAATAGCAGCATAATCTGCCTCAGCTAGCAGGTAGTTGCCGCCGTCCATACTATACTGGTCTACCGAGATCCACTGGCGCATGGCTTCTAGCTTAGTAATGTCGGCTTGTTGGGCGGTTTGCTTCATCTTAAGCAGTTGGTACCCGACAGCATCCAAACCAAGTGCCTGAGCGTAGGCTACATCCCCTTTATTCAGACCTTTACTGGCTTCTTTTAAAAGTGCCTTGTATTCACGTCGAAGGTCTTTATTGTTCGGGTCTTTCTGGGCTTCTACCAAGAACCCGTTCAGGGTACGCTCCAGGCTTTCTGCCATTTCTGTTGGAATGGAGTAATCCAGCAGTACTTTAAAGGTATTTTCATTCAAACGACGTGCCTGGGCTTGCGTCATATCCGCTGCCACAATATTGGCGTCATGAACGTTCAATGCAGGGTGGTCTTGGTAAGAGAGTAAGGAAATAGCTGAATCCACACCATGAACCAGTAGCACTAAGGTACCGACACCCCGATCCGTTTGTGACACAGCATTACCTGATACTTTCGTGGTGGCAGTTCGCTTACCATCACTGTTCGCAAAACCACCTTCCCCAAAGTGGACTTCTGACCGATAGAAATCAGCTTCGGATAGTCCCTGATCCATTTCAATAAGAGAGAAGCCGCTACGGATATCCCCTGACAGTTTAGACAGGGCGGTGTGTACCATCGGCTCGACATTCTTAAGGCTGTCATCCAGTCGCTTAGATTGTTCACCGGTTAAGTCATGTTTAGGTTTACCTTTTCCGTCTTTTGGAACCTGGGTAAGTACTAACTGGGCGTGACGTACTTTACGGAGTGCGTTATACAACCCAAAGCCCAAACGTCCTGCTGTATTGATCTGGTTACGGGTAGTCAGGAACGTCTCATAATGATGGTTAATTCCCGCTTCAATAGCCGGCCCCAGTAAATCAACATAACTATCTTGGAGACGCTTACCTACAGAGGCAGGCAGCTTTTGAGTTAACTGTTTTCCACTGATGCGGGTACCGGTTAAGGTTGCTACTGCATCTGACAGCGCTGCTAGCTCGTGACTGGGGTCAGTACCCTTCTCACGATGGGTATTAATGATCTTTTCAACCTTTTTGAGTAACCCGTCCGCAAACTCTGCACCCATACTGGCAATGGTATTTTTAACGCTGGAACCGAAGTTCACCTGCGTTACCGGCGTCTTGGTAGCATTACGGCCTGCTTTGGTAACTTCTCCTTGTTCGGTCAAAGGATCAGTAATCTTAAACAGGGCGTTATACTTCTCGCGGTTTTCCTGGTACTGGCCGCGTGCAGTGTCTGCCACGACTTTAGCGACTGATTGGTAAAGGTCAGTATTTCCTTTTTCGCTGGCCCATTGATTTACTTGGGTAGGTCCATCTTCACGACTAAAGAAGCCACCTTTTTCAACCATGGATTGCAGTTCTGCAACGCTATTGGCAGCACCAGTGAGGATCTGAGTCAGCATCGGGCCGTTGGTCTTCCCGTCGATCTCCCTGGTGAGGTTATGCGTGAACGTGCTGGCGCCGGATTCCAGTGCTTCTATGTACTGCGCATGCGCCATTAGGCCATCTAAAGTGTGGTACTTCTCTCCACCCTCATTAACTGCATCTACCAATAGCTCAATATCACGATCTTCTAGGGGTAGGTCGTTTAAGACCTTACGTAAGGAAGTAATCCCCTGTTGTACGGTGACGTTAGAGAGTTCGGCGTCCAGTTTAGCCAACGCTGCTTCACGACTTAGCGCATCTGTCTTGATGCCTAATGCATCTGCCACACCCAAGCGGAACTGGATAAAGCGCTCGTCGGTCGGATCAATGGCCACGTCTTTCTGTTCCCAGCCATCCATCTGAACCAAGTGACGATGAATCTTACTGGCCTGGAGGTTAATAGAGCGTGACGCCATCCCCACACGCTGCTGTAACCACACCGCGTGTTTCAGATAGAACGGCTGGTTACGGCTTTCCGGTTTTCCTTCGGTTGTCGCCAGGAAGTCAAAGTAGGCGTCCAGTTCCCGCTCAATCCCCTTATTCTTGGCTTCTACGGATGTTGCATTCATTGGGTGAACGAAGGTAGTGCCTGTATCCACAAAGCCGGCCATAGCAGCTAACGCGGCTCTTGGTAGGGCATCCATCAGTTTGCCCATGTCACCTGTCCGTACCCGATAGGCTTTCTTACCGTGCTTATCCAGTGCTTCTTTCTGTACGTTAGGTACATTCATACGGCTCTTTTGGGCTTTCTCCTGTTTAAATGACTCTGGCTCGAAGCTAGGGGCAAGGCCTTCGGATTCAATGCCAAACAAGCGGTTAACCACATTCTCGCTTTGACGAGTATTTTCAATGATAGCTTCGGTTATTGGGCTAACCGGCTCACGTCCTGTACTGCCTGCCATACGCGCAAATATATGAACGGCCTTTGTATCATTGGATTCACGGAAAGCCCCCATCTCTTGGGCGCTCATAACGTGTTCAGTAATGATTCCTTCTTGCTTGAGGACGTTATAGACGTGTGCTCCTAAACCAGATTCCAAACGACTGATTTGGTCAGCGGGTGCAGTGTTACTGGCTTTAATGCCAAGCGCTTGTACCGCCCGCTTACCTAATGAGTTGATTAACTGGTTACGTCGCGTCCCTACAGTAGCAAATGCTTCTAGCTCATTAGGGCTAACAGGGGTACTACGTGGCCTTCCTAAAATGCTGTTAATAGCTTCTTCATTATTGAATTGTACGCCGGTGCCTGTTTCCGCTACCCAGGTGTATGTCGCCGCTGAAATCGCAGATGTAAAGTTTTCATCATAGGTGCCGTCGTCATTGGCAAAGCCCTGTACGGGATCTTTATAGATGAAGGCTTCATTACCTTTTTTCGGTAGCGATGCCTGGATGACAGGTGCCCACCTTTTAGCACTACTCAGAAGCCCCTTTAAGGCAGTGCTTTGTTGGGGGGTTATATCCCCTTTAACAAATTCACGTACCTTTTTAGGGTTGCGAATTACTTCCGAAATGAAGTTCTTCTGGGCTACTAGGGGTCGCTGTGCTGCCCCCTCTGCTTTAGGTACTTCCTGTTTGAAGTATTGCGGTACTGGATTATTGCTTTGTTGCAATACTGCATTATTGGAAGATTTAAAGACACTTAGCTGTCCTGTTTCGGCTGGCTCGGTAACAGGCTCAACGGTGGTGCGGGTATCCGATGTAGGTACTGGGACTGGTTCAACTGGTGCAGTTTCTGTAGGGCTACTAAGGTCAATGTCCTGAGTAGTAGGGATTGGAGATGCTTCTGCATTCATAGCCTCCTCTGCTAGCGAAGACACATTTACTGATCCATCAGTAGCCTCATCTACGGGAGTTACGGTAGATGCTAAGGCATCAGTGGTATCTATAGGGGTACCCTCAATAACAATATCTTCGGTTTGAAGGGTATCCGTTTCTGCAGATGACACGGGTTCCTCATTAGCCGGTGCAGTTGGCGCCGTCATTGGTGAGGGGGAATTAATGGCCATCAAGGCAGATGCTTCGGTTAAAGCCGCTTGAATGGCGGTGCTATCTTGGCGAATGCTCTCAATCAGGCGATCCCCTTTAGCGTCGCCTTCAAAGGTAAGTCCCCCACTTTCACGGACATTTTCAACACCACTGGTCAGTTGCCACTGATCATCTTTGGTGCGAACCAGTTGAACAGGCTTACCTGTTTCTTTGGCTTGAATATTCGCCTGTTCGGCCAACGTAACCTTTTCAAGGCGACTCTCCCCAAACTTCTGTAGTTGGCTCACCTCTTTTTGTGCAGTGTCCAGGCTACCAAAACGAACGGCTTTGGAGATATTACTGCGGTACTCTGTTAAGCCCTTGTAGCCTTTACCGCCGACTAATACATCACTGCTTACATCATCACGAGTCTTTAAGGAATTCTCGGCTACTTTGCTGGCGCTTAATGCTCGCAGGTAATCACGCTGTACCGGCGACAGGCTTGCCTTGGCGTCGTTAACCACTGCATCAATCTGTTCCGTCGTAAATAACTCAGGCTGTTCCATGGCCAAGTTAATAACGCGCTCAGCCCCCTGCTGACCTGTTGCTTCATCTACTGGTTCACGTACCGCAGTTAGGATGCTTTCAACTTCTTCGGGGGTATACGGAATATCCTTATCCAGGTTCTCTTTTAATTTAAGTGCCGTATCGAGTTCTTCCTGGGCTTTCTCATAAGCACGCTTACGGGCACGTATCTCTTTACCCGATAGCTGCTCACTTTCGGCCAACATGCTTTTTAGTAGGTCTACATCGCCACGTAGCTGTTCTGCTTCCTCGGGAGCAGCTTCTGCTATCTTAGTTTCCAGTTCTGTTACCAGGGCTTCTTGCTGTTTCCGTTGCTCAGGATTAGCAGCATTCCAATCAACCAAGGTGTTATCACGTACTTGGGTAGCCTGTTTAATAATGTCGCTGGCTTGATCACGGTTAGCTCGCTTCTGCTCATCAGGTGTGGTGTCCAGGTTAGCATTACCAAATAACACACCCATAGCGCGGCTAGGGCTGTATGCTTCACTGGTAGGATCGGTATATGGCGTAGGATCATTAGTGGCCATCGCTTCGGTAAATGTTTTTACCTCAGCTTGTTCAGTGGCCTTACTTTGGCCAATGCCCACTTTGGCAGCCACTTCACGTACCATATCCGCAGTGGCAGCCGCTTCTTCACGTACCGCACCAGGTGCCCCTACAGTACCTCCCATACCAGCCCCAACTACCGCGGCATAGTAAAGGTCTTGGGCACTGGCAGAATCATAAGCAGCCTCTCCTTCATAGTAGGTAGCCCCTATTTCTGTAGCCCCTTGTACTGCCGCAGATCCTGCTAGTTTGCCAGGGGCAGTAGCCATTTGAGTCGCTGCGCCAGCTACGCCCTCTGTACGAGGAATAGAACGGCCTGCTGAACCAAGTACTTTCAGGGCAGCTGCATCAGCACCGCTGTTTAGTACAAAGGCTAGGAAGGCGCTCTGGGCCATTTCCTCACGGGTATCCTCATCAGGCATTGCCCCCTCATGGGCGGCTTTATAGTTTTCAATACCTTTCTGGTATGCCTCTACTGAGTAACCCACGTTGGTGGCTGTAATGCCCGCAGTGCCAGCAACCGCCATACCACCTAGTGATTCGGCCAATTCATTCGTTACTACTTCGGCAAAGCCCGCAGGATTATCCGTAATGGCATCAAAGGCGTTACCAACCAAGGCACTAAAGCCAAGTGCTCCGTCTAGCCAGCGCTCTTTTAAAGACTCATCCTTGGTGTTGTTAAACGCGCTTTGGAGTAGGGCAAGCCCCTCTTCCGAACCAGATATAACATCTTGTGCAAATGCCTGGGTATTCCGTTGATCAATCAATTCGTCATTATTAGTGATATCACGGATTGTCTCTGCAGCACCTAATAATGTATTACCTAGATCAATGCTTTCCAGGTAACTACGATCCATTTCATTCGTCTGTTCCGTAGGGCCTTCCAGTGTCTGGGCAGGAACAGGACCTTCGGTAATCTGAGCAGGCTGGTTTACTTGGGTACGTGTACGTGGCCCCGTTAGTTGATCAATCTCCTCTTGGTTGATACCCCACGACTTCATAGACGCTTCTAGGTTGGCAAGCTCTAACGCTTCGCTGCCAATCAAGGCACGTTCAGACTGACCATCCCGCTGTTTACGTAAGGCTTGAACGCGGTCGTAGTCCTCACGATGAGGTTGGAAGCGATCATACATATCGTGGATTTCAGGGGAGATACCAGACTGCTCTGCTAAACCAATCGAACCAGGTATTGCAGCAATCCCCTGGCCAATACCTTTAATCGCCGCGTTCTTAACGCCTTCAATAGCATTAAACACTTGACCGGCTGTACTGTCCGAGTCAAAGCCAAGACGACCTGCGGCGGTTTTACTATAGGCATCTAGTTCAGCTTGTTTAGTTGCAGTACGTTCTGCAAGACGTGCTTGATGGCTTGCCACGGCTTCATTAATACGTGACATGGGATTAGGTAAACTATTAGCTAGCTCGGCTTGTCGAGCAAAGAAGATATCAGCAGGAGATTGGGACATAACCATCCTTTAATAAAGGCGTAAAAGTTAGTCCCAATTCTATCCCTGTAGTGATTTATTGCTGGTTTAATTACGACGATTTATATTCTGCTGATAGTTTTCTTTAAACGTTCTTTCTTCTTCCCGAAAGGCGTTATAACTATCAAGGTCGTCTAAGTAGTTACCTTGTTCAATTTCGTCTTTAAGTAACTCACGAATATTGTTACTACGGAAACCGAAACTAGGTGCAAGGTTACGAATAGCACTTTGTACCATGGATTCACTTACCGGTACTGTTACTCGTGAACCATCAGGACGTTGGTACTCCAGTCCGTTATTAATAAGATTGGTAATATCTTGAGCTGTATTACGATCCCCTGCCATTACTCGACCAGCCTGACCTAAGTACTGGTCATTACGTGCCCACTCCTGGATGCGGTTTGCTACTACATCTCCTGGTTCCTGGTTTTGGCTAGCTGCATAAAATGTGTTCCTAGCCATACCAAAGCCATTGGATAATTCCGCTAAACCACGTTCATACAGCAATTGGTCAGCGGCACCTGGGCTTTCATAGATAGTACGGCTGCTATCCAACTGGGCTAATCGCTCCTGTATTTCGGGTACAGTCGCACCTGCCTGTTCTAACGCAGCGCTCAAGCCACGCTGTGCCACTGCCACAGGTACGTCTGGGTTGGCATTACTTCCCTTATAGAATTCTGCTGTTAGCGCGTCTAGTTGACGTTCCCGCTCCAACTCCCCAATACGGGCTTCTACTTCTCGGCGCTGTAGGTTAAGACGGGCACCATCATTAGCTACCCGCTGGCCTTCAAAGCCTACCCGACGGGTATCATTAGCTAGACGTGCATCGTCCCGCTTGTCTGCTGCAAAGTCACGACGTAAGCCTGTAACCGCACCTAGATGCTCTGCTTGATCAATCTGTAGCTGAGCCGCCAATGCCTGGGCACCTTGGATATCTCCCGCATGGGCACGCTGATATAACTCAGCTTCTAGTCCACGTTGATCAACACGGGTGTTGTGATCTTCATATCCCTGGTTTGCAATGGCACGTTCTTGAAGTATGCCCCCTCGGCTATCCAAGGAAGTACGTACAGCATCCCTATCTACCTGGGCACCCATTCCTGCCATCATTTGCTGGAACTGACCGGTTGCCTGTGCCTCGGCTAACTGCTCAGGAGTGGCCTGGGAATATAAGGCATCCAATACCTTACTGGTGTTATTGATTTTACCCTGATCCCAGTTAGCATCCTGCGTGGCTTTAACGCCTTGGAGTACCTTATCTAGTGCCCCAATGCCTTTATCAAAACTGGATTGAGCGCCCTGCATAAGCGCAGCGGTTCCCCCACTGGAAACCGTACTGCCTATGTTACGCCATGTAATTGGGGTAGCCATTAGCGCACCTTATTTCGATCCATGTATGAGCCAACAGATTCATACGCGGTAGGGTTAGAGGCCACACGGGCACGTTGACGGTCTTCCAAGTCTGTATTTACCATCTGACGTTGGGCACCGTAGTTCAAATCAAACTGACGTTTCGACTCGGATAGCTGCTTCTTGGCCATACCATATTGCTTCATACCTAAGTAGGCACTACCTAGACCAGACGCAGCACCTAATGCCATACCTCCCCAACCATTTGACTTAATTCCGCTGCTATCCGTATAACCAGTAAGGCTCTGTAACAGGGTGGGTTGAAATTCTTGGTTTCCGTTCCAGTTAGGTACAAATCTATTTAACTGGGCCATCGGGTTATTGAAATTAGGGATCATATAAATCCTCCTAGTGTTTCATGTGGTTCAGGTAAACGTAGAGAGTACTCAACGTATTTATCTACCATGTCAATAGTGGTACTCGCTATATTACCTGACTGCAGAGTTCGTTTATAAAAGTTATCAGGGCTTTCCCCTGGAACAATTAAAGGCTCTTGTTTTATAAAGTTGTAAGGGTCAATAATTCGATTTACGTCAAGCAAGCTTCGTGCATCTGACAGGTCTTTAAGAGAAGCCTCCGCTTCCGATTGAAAAGCAACATACTCTTGTTGCAAGTCCATCATTAGACCACTCATATAATTTTCGATGGCGTGGGACATACCAGATGACAAAGCCATTAATTCGCTTGCCCAAGGTGCGCCTTTTAATGAGCCTTGTTGTATGCCCTTAAACCCTGAATAGACCGCAGCCACTAGTGCCGCATAGAAGGCAATGTCTACTCCAACTTCATCCACAAAGAGTTTGATGCCTTCCTGTAGTACGAACTGGGTGGCCACCTCTGTAACTACTACCAGTAATGCCGCTGTAAGGCCTCCCAATGCATACGCAGCTACGATGGCTTCCCATGTGGTTCCCATGGAATAAACCGATATCACTATTGCTGCCAGTACTAATAGGCCTTTAAAAAAGGAGCTTTCATACCACTTTACTTTTTGAGTAATACGGCTGTTAAACACCAGGTGGAGTGAACGGCTATATAGGATCTCTTTTTCAATGGCGCTAAACGTATCTGCAATGCCTTTATCTATGGGAATCAGGAATCTCTCGTCACCAAGATCTTCTTCTACCTTGTGACCTTCCCAAATCTCATAGCTGATTTGCGGGTGATCTACCTCGATTTCCTCATAGTGGCTATCCGTGGTTTGGTGACGAAAAACCATTTTTTTGAAGACCACGGGACGTTGTTTTGTTTCGTATTCCCATTCACCTTCCCCGTAATAAACTCTGGATTGGTAATCCTCTGTTTCAACGTAAGCAGTCCCTTCTGCGGTGGTTTTCCCTTTATCTGCTATTACCCCGCCACGGGTACGGTATGCAACACTCTTGGCTTTAATGATTACCTCAAAGTCCCGATCCTTGACTGAGAATGCAAAAGCGTCCCTGCTCCCTAGTGGATCAAGGAAGTAGGCTTTGCGGAAGAATCGAAATAAGTAACGATTTTCTAAGTCCTCCTCCGTCACGATAGGTACGCCCATCCACATGACAGCCTGCTCAACATCATCTATATCAGGGTTTTCGTGGATCTGTTCTCCTAACACCCCGTAATCCATTCCTAGCATGCTCAGGAGTTTTTCAGACTGCCGGTACAGTTCAGTATCCCGCTTATCTTCACTTGTCATGTTCTCTTTATGGCTGCGGAAGAAGACAAATGGAAAGAAGTCCCCTGTACCTGAATAATCTGGATCGTAAATTTGTTCGATAGCAGGATAGAGATTACTGCTTAATGCATAGGTCCAGTACTTGTACTCACCGGATATCTTGTAATGTACCTGGAAGTATCCGCTTTCAAGAACAGAGGCAGTCAGTGGGATTGTTAAGGTACTCTCGTGCAATACCCTATCGTCATCTCGCCATTCCACAACGACTTTTACAGCATCAGAATTTGCCTCATCGTCTACCTCGTAGGGGGTCTGCTTGACCCACTTACCCAACGTACTGTTAAAGGGAGTAGATGGGTTATATCCGCTCTTACCTGGCGTACCTCGTAGCTCCCCTAGCGTGCCATTAGCGTACTGTAAAGTGGCGCTTGTGTAGCTCATGTAAATGTCTTTCACATAGACAGGAAACCCTTTCTGGTCACTGAGCTTCTTGACTTCATTATCTTCTTGAGAGTAACGCCACTTCTCGGTTAATTCTTTGCGTGCGAAATGGACTCCGTTTACTTCACCGAAGTAGTAGTAGAGGATTTCAATAGGTTGGCCATTTTCTTCTGTTGCCTCAATGATGTTTTTCACTACCCCTACGCCATCATCTTTTTTGAGTCGTGTACCTTCTGGCAAACCAAGGGGGTAGTGTGTTTGGGCGTACTCGTAGAGCCGATCAAACTTCAAGGCTGCCCCATTAATAATCCCATCCAGAATCTCATTCCGGATATCTCCACCCTGTTTCAGTACTGCACGGATCACGCTCTGTTTCACTGTCTCAGGTAGGTCCCGATCCTCCATTACCCGCATGACGGCGGTATCGACAGTTGTTTTCCGCTTACTTTTAAAAGGATTCCACCCCATTACCAAGCCCCCATAAAATAAGGGGGCCGAAGCCCCCTAGTAGTACCTACGTTGCTTAGGCATTCACCTCGGTAAGGAGAGCACCTACTGCCCGTCCTACGTGTGCATCGCTTAGCTGGTTCGCGGTATTAGCTTCCGTGCCGTTATCAGTCGTACGACGAACCGACCAACTATCTACTAACAGCTTGGCTGCTTTCTGTACCGCGTCCTTACGATAGCCTTCTGCCTGAGCCAGGTAGAGTTGCTTCTGGCGCCCAATTACACTGTCTTCCTGTACCGAAGCAGTCTGAGTTTGGGCACGTTCAGTAATGAGCTTCTGGTTTAGTACGCCCGTTTCTGCGGTCGTCTTCACTTTGTTCTCTACCAGTACGTCAAACTCGGCATCCAGTTTGCACATCTGCTTGCCCATTACTTCAAATTCACGGGTAGCGTTTTTGGTCTGCTCGATGGTTAACAGTACGTCCTGTACTAGCTTGTTGCGTTGCTCATCAACCAGTAATGCCTCTTTATCGACCTTGGTTTCTTCCTTCTTCGTTACCGCTGTCTGGGCGTCTACCAACAGGCCCTGCTTCGGAATATTAAGCGCCTCCGCTGCTAGGTTGGCCATTTGCTGACTGGTAAGAGAAGTTTGTGCTTCTACTTGGGCAATCCCTGCCACCATCTGATTCAGTTCCTGATCCAAATGACCATCGGCTGCATTGCGTTTCTGCTGAGCCAGAACTTCTTCATCCAACAAGTCCGTTTGCGTCTGGGTACGTAAAGCTTCCGCTTCTACCTGGCCTACCTGTGCAGTGATTAAGTTACCCTGGCTAATAAGGTTAGCCGCTTCCTGAACCAAGTTAGCTAACTGCTGAGTCATCAATGCAATATCCGCGTCTAACTTAAGTCCCTGTTTAGGTACGTTAAGAAGTTCCGCAGCTACCATATCGCTCTGTACAGTAGTCAGATCCGTCTGGGCTTCTACCTGTAGCTTCTCTGCCGCAAGGTTGGTTACCTGCTGAGTAGTACGGGTAGTCTCTGCTGCAATCTGTGCAGCCTGAGCATCAAGCACCGATCCCTGCTTAGTGAGGTTAGTATTCTCACTAACTAAGTTATCGGTTTGCTGCTCAACCAGAGCAGTATCCGCTTCCAGTTTTAGCCCCTGCTTAGGTATGTTTAGTGACTCTGCTGCTAGGTTAGATACCTGCTGTGAAGTCAGCTCTACCTGGGCTTCTGTCTGTGCAACACCGGCAACCAGTTGTTTAAGTTCCTGGTCGAGGTGACCATCCTGTGCATTACGCTTCTGCTGGGCAATCAACTCCTCACCAACAACCTCGGTTTGAGCCTGAGTACGTAACGTCTCAGCACCTATCTGATCTACTTGAGCGTCCAGTAACGCGCCTTGGCTAAGGAGATTTGATTCTTCCTGAATCAGGTTATTGATTCGCTGTTTTAGTAGATCGGTATCAGCATCCAGCTTCAATCCCTCTTTGGGGATGTTCAGTGCTTCGGCCATTAGGTTGGTTTTCTGTTGACCTACCAGACCTGTTTGAGCCACTACGTACGCAGTATCTTCGGTTAGCTTAGTCGCTTGTTTCTGGCTCAACAGTTCATCTGCTACAGCATTCAGGATTTGTTGACTAACCAACTCCACCTGTTTTTCTACAGCGATCACATCAGCAGCGACTTTAAGCTGATTAGCTTCCACCAACGCACGGTCAGCAGCTTGGTTTAGTAAGCGATCTGTAGCTAGGGCAGTTTCAGCAGTAATCTGTGCAGTCTGCGCTGTGACACGTAGATCTTCATTAACCAGATTAAGCGTTTGCTGTTCTGTTAGCGCAGTGTCTGCAGTTAACTTACCTGCCTGTGCCTGAGTAACGGCAATTTCTTCGGTAGCATTCAGAATCCGCTGGCTAAGAAGTTCCTCATCCTTACCTAATTTGGATGCCTGAGCATCTAGCAATGTACCCTGCTTCGGGATATTCAAAGCTTCCGCAGTCAGGTTGCTAGACTCTTGTCCAATTTTTAAAGTTTGGGCTTCGGTCTGTGCTACTTGAGCTTGTATGTGGTTGGCCTGTTCAGTCAGTACCACACCCTGTTTTACCAGGTTCTCTTTTTCGGTAACAAGGTTAAGTGCCTGTTGGGTAATGAGGGCGGTTTCCTCTGCTACCCGTAACGTATCCGCTTGTACCTTAAGGTCATTTGATTCAGTTAATTTACGCTCAACACCTTGTGTTATTAACTGATCATCTAGTAGCGCACCCTGCTTCGGTATGTTTAAGGCTTCGGCAGCAAGGTTATTTGTCTGTTGTTCAGTCAGGTCTGTCTGTGCAGCTACCTGTAACGCCTGCGCCCGAATAACATCGTTTTCGCTAACAGCATTAGTCAGTTGCTGATCCAGAAGTAATTGCTGGCGCTTCTCAGATTCAACTTGCTCCTGGATTAACGCAGCCTGTGCCGATGCACGATCCTTTTCTAAAAGGAATTGCACCGACTGGGACATGACAGATTGCATGGCACCGAGGTAGACCGTGGCATACTCCGTGCCTTTGATGCGGCCACTCCGGTACTCTTGCTCTAAGTGAGTACGGGTAGCTTTCATTAACTCGTCAAAAACACCGCTACCTTGTAGCGATGCTTCTGTGAGGTCGGTTACTGTAATGGCTGTCATTGGTCTACCTCAGTCCGTGGGTTACTGGCCGGCAGCCATGGCTTGACGTTGTGCCAGTTCTTGCAGCTCTTTCGGGCTGAGGGGATCAAGGATTTCGACAGCAAACTCACGGATCAGCTTACCTTGACGCGACTTATTACCACGCTCGTCACGGACGGTATGGAACACCTGGCATTTACGCTGTTGGATCTGGTTCAGGATCATCTGAGGAACGTGCCAACCTTCGTCCGCATTAAACGGCACATACTTCTTCAACGTACCCACAACTGCGTTGGATACCGTAAAGATCTCGCCTTCCCATTCTTTCTTGATCGGGTTCATGCAAGTCACGCGAATACGCACCAGCTTAGTAGCTTCCTGGCGGATACGACTACGGCGCTGACTGGGTGATTCCGCTGATGGTGCTAGCGCTTCGTCTTTTGCTGGTTCGTCTTGGGCAGCTACTACTTCATTGATTTTTTCACGAAGCTTCTCTACGCCAATACTGGGGTGATAGGAGATACCCATCCGATCAGCACGCGCTTTTAGAGTAGTGAGTTCGTCTTGTACAACGGTGTCGGTTACTTGGTCAGTCATGGCAGGTTCCTAATTCATTAGTTAAGTAATGCAGTAATTCAATATTGCAATAATGGGGGCCATTGCTGGCCCCCGATTACTTACAGAATGGCAGTGGTCTTAGCGACAGCTAGTCGCTCAGGACGTAGCATCATGAAGCCGTACCACCACTTGATAGACATGAAGCCAGTTTCACCGTACGGGTCATTACGGTCAGCTGTTGCTTCACCTGGGGCTTTGTGAGTGATCTTGAATTTGACGGTCTTGCCATCAGTCTGGAAACCGATGGTAGTGAAGGAACCATCACCAACAACCAGCATAGGGAATACGTCAAACTTGCTGCCTGTTACATAGTGGTCTGCATCCCCTGCCGCATCTGCGCCAGCGCCAGCCCAATGCAGCATCTCCGGTACCACAACGATACGGAACTGATCCACAGAACCGACTTCGCCGGTCAGGGTAGTTGTGCCCGCAGCATAGTGCTGTACCGCGATAAACGCAGGGTTACCGTGCAGGTCTTTCATGCCACGGATCATAGGCAGTAGCTCAGAACCAATGTACATGACACGGCCAGCAGGCAGGGTCTTGGTATCGGTCATGCGCGTACCCGTAATCACCTTGGTATGCTTCGGCGTACGGTTGTTATCCAGGTCAATAGATAGACGCATCAGATCGCCGTAAGTGATCTTTGCAGTACCATCCAGTTCAGTATCCTGAGTAGCTTCGCCTGCATAACGCACAACACCAGCACCGTGAAGCAGATCAATCTGCAACGCTGCTTCGGTCATTTGGGTAGCACCGGTCAGCATTTCACGGTTAACGTGCATACGCAGTTCAGAGTCGGTATCGAAGTCCAGAGACTCTTTGGTGTACTCATCGAAGAAACCAAACTTCTCAATAGAGCCTTCGATTTCTTTGCGTTTGAAGCCAACGCGGTTAACACGGCCACCAGTCTCGGACACAGCAGGCAGCTTAGATGTGATCGTGCCTACATCCTTGCTGGAGCCGTACAGGTTACCGTTAGAAATGGTGGCACCAGACGCATCAATACCCTGGTCGTTAATGTTGGCGTCATCCAACAGTGGCAGGTAGTGATAACGCTTAATGGTTTTACCCATGTGCTTCGGCAAATTGGTAAGGTCTGCCAGCTGCATGAAGTACTGCTCTTTACGGGCTTCAATCAACGCCTTCTTCTGGTAATAGAAGTCGTTAAACTGATTGCCAATCGTAGACGGAGTACCGCCTGCGGGATCTTTATACTGCTGCTGACCAGAATTAGCGGGTGTAGGCATAGCGCCTCCTTAAATTAGATAGGTAAACCATTTAGTTTCTCGAACTCTTCATCGGAAAGAGCCAGCGGGTTAAAGTCCGCAGAAGGGCCATTCGATGTACTGGAACGAGTAGTCGGACTTGCTGCTCGGCGCTGTTCATTTAGTTTCTGGTTTTTAGCAGCGGCCTTGGGTGCGGCCTTCTTCACTACGGTTTGTGGTTTAGCTTGTTCAGCGGGAGCACTGTCCTTAAACAAATGGTTAAACCCACCCCGTGCTTGGATGGTGTCGCCTACCTGGCGGTATGCATCAAGGTCAGAAACATTGGTTAAACGACCTAGCATACGTTCACGTTCAATCTCAGCACTGATAAGGTCATACACGCCGTTATCTACATGGCTGTTGATTACTTTCAATAACTCAGGTTGTTCGTAAATCGTTTGCTTACTCGCGCTGTCCCACTTACTAGAGACGATTCCCAGCGTTTTGGAATAACTTGGACTGTCCTTGATTTCATCAAGCACCAAGTCAAGATCCACGGCACGGTCATCTACAGCGTGGTTACCAGGCGTGTATTCGTTTTTACCATCGAGGTCTAAATCCAGTGGATCAACGCCACTGTCTTTAATGAACTTTTTAATGGCTTCTGGGTTTTTCTTTTCCAGGTCAATATAAAAGTTCAGTTTTTCTTCACTTAGGAGTTGGTTGTTCTCCAACATCTTAAGCATCTTCAAATTCGGCTTGAGGGCGCTCATCTTCTTTGCGTAATTAGCGCCCATCTGCATTAAGCGGATAGCGTCATCGGCGTTATCAACTCGGATTTCTTTACCGTTGGCATTGAACGGCGCGAAAATCTTGTCGTATTCCGCCTTGTAATCGACTTCACTGGCAGAGGTATCATCTGGCTTAGGGTCTGCCTCAGTAGCTTCTTCGTCAGGCGCCTCAGCTGCAGGATCGGCTGCATCTTCTTCCACGGCAGAATCAGCAGACACGTCTTCACCAGTGTCATCTTCCTCAGCTGCCTCGTCATCCAATTCAGGATCAACTGGATTAGTAAGTTCATCATCAGTCTCCTCAACAACAGGGGCTTCCTCAGAAGCCACTGCGGTTTCCTGCTCGAAAGAGGAGAAGTCCAGTTCATTGATTTGCTCGTCGCTCATATTGACAAGCTGGTCTTCGGTGACCGGAGCACTCGGCTCTACAGGCAGGTTATCCATTACTCGACATCCTCACCCATCAGTTCATCACGGGCTTGTTCGTCTGCTTCGATAGCCTTTTCGGCTAGCATGGCGTTGTGCTCTACGGTACGGCAATATTGCAATAATGAAGCAATGCCATCCATTGACGTTTCAATCATTTTACGGGACGCATCATCCGCAAAATCAGGGTTGCTGCGTAGATGAACCAATCGGACTGCTTCGTCTTTAAAATAACCTTCGTTAATAAGGTCTTTAAAGTCGCGGTTCTTCAATAAGCGTTGAAGTGACTTACCACGCGCTACAAACTTTTTAGCGGCGTTAATATTGATGTTAATTTCTTCAATCGCTTCTTGAGTTTGATCAGTCATAGTGAATTCCTAAAGTGTTTAACTGTTTGGATTAGCTTTAAGTGTTTTGGACATTAATACACTTATGCAGCCTTTGCATTTTTTTCTTTTAATCGTTCTTTCAGTTTTTCTTTGCGCTCATCTTCTAACTGGAAGCTACGATCCATAAGTTTTAATCCTGCTTGACTGCGTGCTTGTTCACCTACTTTTTGTAATTCCCGTTCTTGTTGTACCCCAGACTCTTGTTCAACAAAGTCGAGAGACTTCTTATCAGTATCAGCAGATAAATTATCGGCTTTAGCAACACGCTGTTGAGAATCCGCCATGGTCTGTTGAATCTTCGCGTAATTCAGTTCGATTTCAGATTTAAGCTTCTCGATCTCTAACTTTTGAAGCTCTTGCTGTGCGGGATCAGGTTGTGGTTCGTATTCTTCCAGACGCTTAGCCAAGTCAGGCATCTTACGAAGGCGCGCAATATCCGCCATGATCATGAAGGTAATCTGTGGATCGGCATTTGGCCCTACGGTTTGAAGCATGAACGATAGTTCCTGTGCTTTGGCATTGTCTTCTTCCTGAGTCGATACCGTTAAGCGCAGGTCAATGTTGCCTTTCAAGTCATCACGTCGAATAGGTACAAACTGTTCGTTTGTCACCCGTACCACTTCTTCCTCATCCAGGAATGCCTGGTTCATTGAAATGATTTTACGGCCTATCTGTACCAAACCATTGGTGAGACGGCGCAGAATATCCAGTTCCCTCTTGGAGCTAGCATCCATAGCACCCCGTTGACCGGTCGCTGTAGAACCAAGGGCATCTCCGCTAATACCGTTAGAGAAGGCTTTTACACCTGTGAGGGATTCTGCTTCAACACTCTGTAACTGGAGCATGAATTGAGCAGATTGGGGAATTTCAGGGTACACATGGGCGTGTATACCCGCACGCGGGTCAACCCCCTGGTTGAATTCGTAGTCTTGGCCAGCCTCATAACGACGCTTATTGGTAAGATCCAGCATGTCTTTACGCATACCAGTCTGGCCATTGGCTGACTTACCCATGAGATCCAGCATGCCGCGTGTGACTGCCCCCATAATCTTCTGGTTATCTTCCAGAAGCTCTCCATCAGGCTCACCGTAGACACTACGCTTAATAGGTAAATAAGGTACTGTTACGAAAGGGGGTTTTTTATCAGGGAAAGGGTTTTCTTCTAGTCGGATTAAGGTGTTACCCACCCAAGCAGCGACAATAGGCTTAACAAGGTTATTACCGTCAATATCCCAATATCCCCAATATTCATGAACGGTAAACTTTTTACGGGCTTTATCAGAGGGGTTAAAGCTGGTCGTGTTATCAGGACCCTCATCGGGTTCACCCAAGATGCTGCTGTTATCAATGTCGATCTGATCCAGGTTTTTATATCGGCCATCTTTGGTTAACTCCCCTAATGAGGAATGAAACGAGTGAATAATGAAATTTGCTTTATCTAACTTGCCCTTACAGGTTGGATCAATCAGTACGTCCCGTATGTCGCACACCTCAACAGTAGGGTGATTTTTGATCGTACGGGTCAATTCTTGTTCTTCATACTCCAGAATCTGTACCGCGTAAGGTACTCCTGTTTCCTTGTAAAGAGCATGGGCCTCTCGTAGTTCTTCGGCTACCTCGAAGTTATAGCCTGCAGGGTTTTCCTGCTCTAATGCATCCAACTCATCCATCATCGGCTGTAAAGCCAGGTCAGGCGTAAATTCCAGTACGGGTACCATTTCCGTGTAGGTTTCTTCTTCAAACTCCCAGCCTGTTTTTACGATGACAGTACCCTCATCGACAACAGAACGTACGTACTCATCAATAAATAACACGCGATCAATAATCGTACTGAACTGGTAGTTAATCAGTAAGGCATTTTGCATAGCAGAAAGCTTATCTTCCCAGGTACGAGGTTCCACCGTAAACATATCGGGTGTACTTAAGAAGGGATAACTTAATGAGGGGTATCGCCACTCTGCTTGTTTACGGATTAGTTTAGGCACAATCCTTGATTGGCCTTTAGGGACATTAGGAACGGCTTTACCAGTTACCCGTAAGTTGTCCTGCCACGTATTAACCTTCGTGATATGACTATCGTGATTTGACCGAGCATCGGTAAAGTCACTTTTTAAGTCCATTAATGAAGGTTCTTTTTTCCAGTCTGTCATTTTTTTGGCGACTGGTTCATTAATTGGGGTATCTTCCATATAAGGTTACCTCGAATATTGGGTTTCGCCCATCTTAATCAAACCATTTAGGACTCGCTTTAAAATGAATATCAAACCAATGCATAAGAACTTTAAAGTCCCGACTAAATCCACAGCAGGTGCAGGGGCTTTTGATCTTTATATGCCGGAATCTGGTCATATCGAGGAATTTGCGGATAGCCCAGTACGTGTAAAGTTAGGTTTTTCTGCCGAAGTACCTGAAAACCATGTGGCCTTTCTTCTTCCGCGTTCAGGTGTAGGTAGTAATAAAGGCCTGGAGTTACATAACACTTGTGGTGTTATTGACAGTGACTATCGTGGTGAGTGGTTAGCCACATTAAACACCAAGTTAGGTTTACCTCATGAATGGCAAGCCGGTGATCGACTACTGCAAGTACTGATTGTACCGGTGGCAGATGTGACGTTTAACGTTGTCGATGAACTAGGTGACACAGAGCGTGGTGAAGGTGGTTTAGGGAGTACCGGACTATGAAAGACCAGCATACGAAAATCAGCGGGTACCGTGACCTCACACAAGCTGAGATCGACCTAATGAACGAAGGTAAGCGCTTGGAAGCCCAGTGCCTTGCCTACCACGATAAGGTTAAAGCAGCGTTGATTATGGCGGGTTATGAACCAGAAGAAGCAGCACGTACTGATAACGCTCAGGCGTTACGCTGGCTTTCTATTGGTCGTACTAATGTGGAGCAGGGCTTTATGGCCTTGATTCGTGCTGTTGCTCAGCCACAACCTATAGTGAACCTATGAGTTTTAATACTTACGAATCCAAGCCAGTCACGCGCCTAGCCCACAAGATTGAAGCTAATGATGTAATCCAAGCATTACCTGATTGTACCTACGCCATCCGAGTGGATGAGGTGGACGTACTCTTTAAGGCTTATACGACTCCGGTGGTAGGAGACTATGTGGTCTACCTCAACGATGGGGATATATACCACTGCAGCGCCGAGGTATTTGCAGAACGCAACATCGTGGAACCAGACACCAACCAGGGAGGTGATCGGGCTGAGGTCTAGCCCCTATCTCGTGGCAGCGAAACGAAACGTCTGCGGCTTCTTGCTTACCGTGAGGTAATACAGAAGGGAAAGGCCCCAATCGGGGCCTTTTTAGTTACTGACACATGGTGGTACTACCGACTGTATTACAGATGATCGGTTGATTGTTATTAATCTGGTTTATGGAGTTCTGTAAGTCCTGACGATTCTGATCTACCTGGGCATTATGGATGTCGATTTGTTGTTTTTGTCCTGCAATGATAGTCGCTGCTTCATTACAGTTCTCGGGCGTAATGACAATACCTGCTTTTTCATAGTCCCCTACAGCGTTATTAAGCGCCTCTGGGGAATGCCAGTACGTATCAATATTACTTTGAGCGTATCGAAGCCCTAGCGCACCTAATTCAGGGGAAATATCCCCTTGGCGTACGCACTGCCTTAAACCGTATAGGACGCCTGCATGTTTTACGTAATCCTCTTTAGGCATAGGGGTGGGCTTAGAAGGCGACGCACAGCCTGTCAGTACCACCAAACCAAGTAATAAACTCCACCGTCCCATAGCCTTCTCCTTATCGGTAACGGTGGAAGCATAGCTTAAATTAGGGACTACACCCAGCCATTGCGTTCAAACTTTGTCTGCTCCAGGCTCTGGGTCATCTGTAATCCTCCGTTTTCTAACTCACGGCACGCCATTTCAAATTTCCTGGCGTAGTTGTTTCCTTCGTGCTGTTCAACATGGCCACCCATCGGGTTAAACAAGCGACTAGCCACAAAGTACAGTAAGGCTTCCATGTGGCTGGCCGGTAGACTTAACTGTACGGAACCAGGGTTACTAATCCCCATTGCCTTGTCGATAGTAGGGTGATCCGCCCGATACACGACCGTTAGTTGCTCAGCTCGCATACGTACCTCTAAGGGAACACGTAGGGTGTTATAGCTCTCCAGCAGGATACTATTGGGCTTTCCATCGTTGATCCCCAATTCACAGGCATCTGGGGTAAAAACCTGCTCAATCTTAAACAGGTCATTTCGTTGAACAACGTACGTGGCCTCTCCGGTAGTCACGGGAATATGGAACTCCCCCCGACGTAAGAAGAAACGTTTATGTAAGGCTGTCAGTCCCAAATTAATCGGCCCAATTAATCGGTGTCGATTACTTTCCACGTCGCCTACATCCCCATCTTCACCGATAGCCAATAGGCGTAGTTCACCATCTTGTAGGTGGTCAAATACATCTTGTAGGGTCATAGCCCCTCCTTAAACAATATAAGAACTCAGTCGTGATTCAGGCTCATCCTCGTCATCCATATCCCACATGCCATTACTTTCTTGGCTCATGGGTGCATCTTCTGAGGGCTTCCACGGCGTTAAAGCAGCCAGCATAGATATGGAGTCAATGAAGTCATCATGCTTGGATCGGAATCCCCCAGGCGACGCCAATTCCAATTCGTCCATGGCTTCCCGTAATTCAGGGGTACGCTTTTTCTCTATAGGGAAGAATATCTTGCGTGCTTTGAACCAGGGCACCACGGTATTGAAGCGTTGAAGCTTATTGGTATTGGGTCGAATACCTGGCTTGAAGTCATTGCCTTCACTGGCCAGCGGAAACCAGATATTCCGCTCCATCATTTGTTCTTGAATCCAGGGAATAAAACCTGCCTGTTGGCCAGATACTTCAATACCTACCTGCTGTGGTCGATATTGCTGAGCCATCCGGAATAAGTCATTGATGTTCTTATCCATGGTTTGGCGTTTACAGACACCATCCACCCACAACCAATCCCCCACGGCGTTATAAGCCCAGACACTGATAACAGAGAAGTCTGATTTCTGCTTTTCACTGGTGGCAAAGTCAGTGGTGATATAGAAGTTGTAGCGTTGGCGGTACCGGAGTACCCCATCAATCTTGTACCAGGCAATGTCATGATCCTGAATCAAGCGATCTTCATCACTCATGATCCGTAGCATCAATTCCTGATTGAAGGTATCTACCTTGCCTAGCTTGACGGCCTTCTCATACTGCGCGGATACGTATTCAAAGGTAAAACGATCTGGCCAGGAACCACGAAACTCCTCACGGCTACATGGGAAACGCTCACACACCGGAAAGACGTTAACTGCCCAGGCACCTGACTCGACTGCTTTATACAGCGGGTCTTTCGCATTAAAGGGGGTACCCGACCAAATCATCATGTTACGGGTAGGGTGCAAGGCATATTCCACTGCCTTGTATACCGTGTCTTCTACCGCGGCAATAACGGTGGTCGAGCGTGCATCCTCATCACTAATCAAGTCATCGAGTACCGCTAACTGAGGACGCTTACCCATTTCCTTGGCACCACGTACCCCCGTCTTGGCGCCGTACCCCTTGACGATAAAGACTTTGCCGTCAGCGTTATGGAACTCCCAGCGGATATCAGTGAACTTGGCAACCGGTAAGTACTCTTTTAGGAAGTCCGAGTTATCCCGTCGGAACTCCAAGTTCTTACGCATGTTCTTGACGCCGTTTTCTATCGAGTCCGACACATACAGCGCAAGATCAACCACCCCGAAACCAGGGATCTCACCGTAGACCGCAATGTAGAGAAATAGGTATTCCCCCATTACCGTGGTTTTCGCAATCCCTCGGTGACAGAGGTTAATGATGCGAGTACCCCCATGGGTAATGGTGTCCAGCATGTAGTAGTGAACAAGGGGCGTCTTGTGTTCCTCACCCTGTGCCCCATTCACCAGCTTGATAAAGGTCACGAACTCCAGGGCAAAGTCAGAAGGGATGTAATCCTTGGGAATTTCATAGGACAACTCTTTCAAGTAGTCCTCGACCTTTTTAGGCTGTTCCTCCTCTGTTTCCCAGGGGGTAGGTTCTCGTAAGGTGCCGGCTTCTTTGGCAATAGCGGCGGCAATGGCATTAAGGCCCATCCTTCACCTCCGCTTCGCCATCAATAATTACTTTCTCGTGGGCTACCTGTTGGGCATCCATAGCACCGGATTCAATGGCCATACGGGATTGCTTGGCCAGTGCCATAGTGGCTTCCCGTAATGCTGCAATACTGCTGTCTTCCTTCACCCCAATATCCAGTTCTACCTTGTGGGTTTCTGGTTTCTTAAGGTGGGTCAGTAGTGAATTAGCAGCGTCACTACGTACCTTTTCACTGGCCGCCGTCTGTGCCAATTCAAACTGGATATTTAAGGCCTTCTGATACATGTCCTGATTCAGTACCCAACTTGGAATCAAGGACTGCTCATAAATAAGGTTAACCAGTTTGGATTTGTTATAGGCCGATACGTACGCCGATATATCTTTTTGGCTTACACCTTGATTAGCAAACCGCACCATTTTATCGGGGAATGTTCGGCTATAAGCATCAATGTTGGTACGCCCCATTAGCTTGTGGCTAATGTATTTAACTGCATCCACATAAGACGTAATTTTAAACTTACCGTCCTTCATTACATGGCTGTAGCTAATTAGGTTTTCACGGTACTGCTCATAAAGTTCTGGCTCACTCAGTACCGCATTAACTTTATCCACGACTTCTTGATTAACATTCTTACGGATAGTCGGAGGCAGGGCTTGCTTAAACTGTTCTGGCGTCATAGGAGTCATATTATTGGTTCTCCTTTAGTGCCTGAATCGTTCGAGTAAACCGAGCACTACGATCCTCAATACCGTTGTACCCTCCATTAATCTGTTTAGTCGTGGTTTTAATCGTGGTACCTGTTACCCGCGTCTCCCAGTACCAAATGGCCGTTTGTGTGGCTACGTCTTTATCGGTACGAACTAATTCAGGTTGAGCTAGGATAGGTAAGCCTAACGCCGCACCACAGCGATCAAAATTAGCACGACCAGTAAGGTGCATAGGCCCAGAACCACGGTAATCCCAGCCATCATTGGGTTGGGTGTTACCTAAGTTACGTCTCCCCCATTCCCCGCCGTACAGGAGATTGGCAATCATCTTCTGGTTAGCTTTGGTACCAGAACTGCGTCCATACTTAGCAGCATCGGCCACACTAATACGATGGCGACCAAATAAAGAAACTAGACGCTGGCTTTTATAATTCATGTTCTCAGCCAGCTTATTTAGATCAAGAGATTCATGACCTACCTGTGCTAAGAACAGTGCTACTTCTTCATCTGAGTCAAAACCACTTTTATTAATGTGGTGGTTAAGTACTTCTGCCCAGTCTTCAACCTGCTTACAGTTGGGCATGCTTCGATGCAGGACATTGCTACTAATAATAGGCGAGGAAGTTAAAACAACTTCATCTAGCCATCGGTGTGTGTTCGCCATAAAAGCATCCTCAATTAGATGCTGATAGTTTATGGACTTAGTAAATCTTTAACCGAGAAACTTAACGATTCAACTTTTGCAGGTTTTTAAAATTTTTATAATTTGGGTACAAGTGAAGTGCTTACTTACTCTATCCCCAACACATTAGGCACCCCCCCGTACTACCGTGGCTATAAAAAACTAAGGGGTACCCCACCCTTATTAGCCTTCGGCTTTGGAGTGGTATACCAACCATCATTACTATCTTATTACTGGAGTACTCCTCATGTTTGCAGCCATCGCTTCCTTATTCACTATGCTTACTACTCTGTTCCAAGCTGGTGAGATTGCAGCTAACTCTCTTAACAACGTTGCTCAAGTAGCCGAGGTAAAGTCAGCAGCCTTCCGTGACGAAGAGATCCTTAAGTCCAAGCAGCGCCTAGCAGTACTACAACAGCAGCATCAATCACTACCATCACCTGAGTAATCCCATGCCTACCCTTCGGGGTAGGTATTCCTTTTCACACATGACACAACACACCAGACAGTATGCTTACTGTATCCAATACACAGACAGGACCACTAAGCCTTCGGCTATGAGATGGCAACACTTCCGTTGTCATTACTTGGAGAAACATCATGGCCTTAGCTACCACACTCACCCTCGCTACCTTCGGCATCATCACTCAATTAGACCGTCAGATGGATCAATGGCTAGAAACGCATAGCTATGAAGTAAGACCAAAGCATGAGCCTACTGAGCTTACTGATCAGGAGAATATTGATCTGGATCAAATAAAGTTTTAGGGAAAGTAAGAGGGATAAGCGTTGAATTACTGTTAATCACAGTTTAACTAGTTGTTATCGCTTATCTCTATGAAACCTAAAGCTTACCTAGGCCTTATACCTCAGTCTATGTCTGCTTAGAAGGGGTAGACAGCCTACTTCTTTACCATTAGATTACCCACCCAATGCATGTATAGATATACAGTACTTTTCCTAATTTACTGTATACCCTATCTGCTAGTTCTGTACCCACTTGAAGACGCCTTCGGCGTTGTAATGGTTATCCTGTGCGTGTTGTACAGGAGTCCTCTTACTTACTTATGGAGAAATAACATGGGCTTCCAACTTAACAACTCTGCTGCTGTTGCCACTGGTTCTAACGTTCGTCAATTCAATGATGGACGTACTAAAGCATCTGGTTTCCTCAACGTGTACGTACCTACCAAAGGTGGTGGTAAGCGTAAGCTTGGAACTATTGCATTACGTGCAGACAAGCCAATCGAGAAAGCCATCATGGATCGTTTAAACAGTGATCCAGAGGCGGGTATCCAAGCCTTAATGGATAACATTGAACTCAACTATCAAGCGTGGAACGAGGACGACGCGAGTAATGATTTAGACTTCTAAACCAACTACTTAACAGTCCTTCAATGGCCTGCATTCCTTCGGGAGTGTGGGCCTTTTTTATGAGAACGTACGATGAATCCCTTTAGAGATTTTGCCTTGTGGTCAGGTCAATTGGCTCCAAGCCAAGACCTTGAAGTGATCTACCAACTGTCAGGCTTTGCCCTGTCATTCTTCTTACTTGGTGCCTTGGCTATGTTAGCTGGCGCTTTAATCGAGAGACTAATCAAATGACGATTACTGTTATCCGTTCTAAGCAAATCCCAGACACTATTGAATTAGTAAGCCAGTCGCGTGAATTACTACCCGATCAATGGGGTATTCGTCACCGCGATAGTAAGGCGGTCTACCCTGCATCGAGCAAAGAAGAAGCCTTATCCATTTATGAATCTGTCGTAGATCCTGATGATCTGATTGATCTCTTTGGCTGGCCAGAAGTCGCCTAACTAACTGCCCTACTCCCTTGTGGAGTGGGGTTGGTTTTTGTGCGCCTACAGACAGCCTTCGGCTATGTGTGGGAGAAGTATGTTCAGACTTCTACCCTATATTCTAAATCGCCCAAAAAGGGCCTGTAAGACGAAGAGAGCCTATACCTTATGACAGTCCTTAATAAGCATGTTAGTGGCGTTCCAGCAGGTGCTGTGTACATCGGTCGTGGCAGTAAATGGGGCAATCCTTTTGTAATGCTTGGGGAGGGTACCCGCGATAAAGTCTGTGAGGATTATGAGCAGCATCTGAACCAGCAAATTAAATCAGGTGAGGTCACGCTAACCGAGCTTGCTGAGTTAGACGGTAAGGATCTGGTGTGCTTCTGTTCGCCTAAGCGTTGTCATGGGCATACGCTTGAACGTGCTGCTGCATGGGCTAAGCAGGAATTAGCCAAGCCTGTCCTTGAACCAATGAACCTAATCGTAGCTGGTGGGCGTGATTTCAACGACTACGAACGTCTATCTGCTGTGATCTTTGACTTTGCAGACAAGCATCCTAATCGTGCTATTACCGTCGTCAGTGGTATGGCCCGTGGTGCTGACAAACTCGCTTGGGAGTTCTGCCGCCGTGAAAACGTGAAATGTATTGAGATGCCGGCAGACTGGGATCAGTACGGTAAGCGTGCAGGATACATTCGCAATGAAGCCATGGCTGATATTAGTCATGCCTTGATTGCCTTCTGGGATGGCAAGAGCAGGGGAACCAAACACATGATCGACATTGCTTATACGCTAAGGCTAGACGTACAAGTGGAGAAGTACTGATGAGCGCTATTAATCAAGCCAAGATTACTGAAACCAATCTAACTGTAGCCAAGCTCCGTGCTTACCTTGATCAATTGGAAGCCTCATGGACAGAGGATGATCGTACGTATTTAGGGGAATTCGAGAACCAGAAAATTAATATCCCTTACTTCAAGCCAGGTACACCATGCCAAGGGTTAGGCCCTGCGGCTATCACGTATAACGGTGGACTCGACTTCATCATTGATATGCCCAAGCCACAAGAAGGTGAAGTCAATGCGACGTGATTTGGAATGGGATTTCGGCCTAGACGATGATGAGGAGATTCAAGCTGTACTGGACTGGTATGACGACAACGTGAAATTACCTGCTTCCGATAATATCAGTTGACCTTAGTTAATTTTAGTGTTGCGGCCCAAATGGGGGCCGTTAACTCTATTGGAGTATTACTATGATTGATTTAACTAAAGAGGAAGAAGAACAATTACTTAAATTATTAGAGGAAGAAGAATACCTATCTTTAATAGAAGACAGTATTAGTAAAGATGAGTGGATTAATTTAGTAGAGATTTAAAAGACCTTAGTTGATCGCTCCGCTGGGATTTTAAAGAGAGCGCATCCTACCTACCTTGCAAGCCGTTGGCAATACCTTACTGGAGAAATAATCATGACAGACCTTATTACAGCACCTAAAGATATTCAGCATTTGATTGCCCGTACTACCAATAGAAGTATTCCTTTTATGCGGCGGATACGTGTGGAATTCACCAACGGTTATGCCCTCAGCATTATCAATGGAGAGTACTCCTACGGTGCTGATAAAGGCTTGTTTGAGATAGCCCCGATTAACCAGCAGGACGAACTGGACGGTTCCCTGTTTGATGAAGAAGACCAAGGGGACGATGTGCTCGGTCACTGTGATATCGACAAACTTAACCACTACATACGTAAGCTCGCCCACCTACCGGAGCATTAAATAGTGAAACGTACCCAGCGTGAACGTGACCTTACCCTAACGGCAGAAACATTAAAGCGGTGGAGACAACTCGAAGTGGAGAACCTACTGACAGGTAAAGGTAATTCCACCAACTTCAATACCACCATGGCTTATTTAAAAGATCGAATGCGTCGCCTTCACCTGCCACCTGCCTTACGTAAGTGAATATCCCTCAGTTACACCAGGCTATCCAAAGCATCAAGGAACAGAAAACCAAGGCTCTGATTGCTGGGGATTACACGCATTCATGCGTGGATGATTTGTTTATTGATTTCTACCAAGACCAGCTAGATAAAGAAATTAGGCGCCTCGGTTCCTTACCTTTAACCCACTACCTCGACCGGAGTAATTAGCCATGACCGCCGCTACCTTAATGCTGCCCGTAGATATGCAACGCAGTAATGAGTACAAGTATAGCCGTAAGCACATTGATACCTACCTGGCAGCCCTAATCACTGATGAACCAGTGATGGAAGCTAAGGTAGTGGAAGGCATTAACCTCCTACAAGAATGGCGTAATGCCTGTATTCAACGGGCAGATGTAGAGCCTAGCGATAAGACCTACCTAAAGAATAAGGCTGCTCGATTATCCCAATTAGATGGCCTGGATATGGATCACCTAGTACGTCAGGTATTCATTGCCTCTATTTACTGTCAGATCCCTGAACCCTTCACCTCAGTCAGTGGCCAGTTAGCTGGACGCTTAGGCTTTAGTGATCGTGGTGATGCCATCCTGACTATTGCTGAAATATTGGCTGTACTATGTGAAACGGATGTATTCGACATTACCCGTGAAGAAGATCGTGTGAATCTTATGATTCATTCACGAGTGCCAGTACCCGAAGATCTACAAGGCTATATCAGTCAGTCACGTTACTTACCGCCCATGGTGTGTGAACCAAGCACGCTCACCAAGAATAGCGAGTCGGCGTACCTCACCCACAACGACAGCCTGATCCTGGGTAAAGGCAACCACCATAACGAATGTATCAGCCTTGATGTAATCAACACCCAAAACGCTATCCCTTTATGCCTTAACACCGCCTTCATCAGCAGTGTGGAAGAAGAAGCTACGTTTGACCTAGCTGATCCTAAGAAGCGCCAGCAATGGGATCGTTATAAAGAACAGGGCTATGAGCTTTACAGCCTGTTAGCTAAACAAGGCAACCGTTTCTACCTCACTAACAAGGTAGACAAGCGTGGGCGTATTTATGCCCAGGGGTATCACATTACAACGATGGGCACTTCCTTCAAGAAGGCCTGTGTGGATCTGGCTGAACAGGAGCTAGTAACGGGAGTGCCTTGTCCATGAGCAATACCTCTCCACGGTTTAAATCACTTGATGCCGAATTACGGCATTATCGGGAGATGCTACGACGTGCAGTAATGAATCCCGACCCTGATAAACAGCAAGCCCTTATTGAGATATACACCACTAAAGTAGCCAATGTACGTACCCGCGCCTTACTGCTAGGCATTCAATTGGAGGATTAACCATGCAAGTAGAACAGAAAATTGAAGTGATCTTGTCGCTGACTCCGGAAGAGGTTCAGTGGTTACATGGCGTAATGCAGAATCCGCTACATGGTCAGTCTCCTCAAGAAGAAGATATAGCCGACAGAACTATGCGCCGTGCTTTCTTCAACGCCACCGACC
Organism: Vreelandella venusta; assembly: GCF_007989605.1. GTDB lineage: Bacteria > Pseudomonadota > Gammaproteobacteria > Pseudomonadales > Halomonadaceae > Vreelandella > Vreelandella venusta. The sequence goes on from NZ_BJUL01000016.1 coordinate 59,483, forward strand.
TTCGTTAGTAATGATCACCCGTCAGTCACCATCTATTCACGAACTACGTAAAGACCTTTATAAGTTTCAAGAGTTGATTGCGCTTTACCACCGTTGGCAAGACCAAGAGGCAGCCCAACCCTTAATCCAAGCCTATGAGCAACGTATCCGTGAAATACGAGTACAGGCGTTACTTTTAGGACTATCCCTATAGGTGCCACCTTGCACAATATCGTTACGAAATCAGGAAGAACACAGGATTACTTTGAAACCATAGATACCCGCAGTGCTCTCCATAGAGTCCTCCAAGGAGAAATGAATGGGCATGTGCAGTCCATTAAAGGGGCACAGAAACAGACAGGCAGCTATACCTCTGTGTCGAATGAAATGGCCCGCATCATCATTGAACGGCGTACCCAACGCATCAAACAACTTAAAGCAGAAGCCTTGTTGCTGGGCATCCAACTAAAGGAATGAACCATGACTGAACGTAAAGACCAGGATAACCATGAGTCCTCTATCAATTACTCTGGCACTGTTACCGGTCGTATTAGTACCAAAGGACCTACCATTCAATCCAATGCCCCTAGGACATTAGAGGCTCGACTGATACACGATGCTTTCATTAACCATGGCACGATTACTGGCCGGGCTACTATGCAGCAGCCCAATGCCGAGGAAATTGAGCGATTCAACGTAGCAGAAGACGCACGCATTGAAGCCTTGATAGCAGACTACGAAGCTTCCTACCTTCCTGAATGGGCCATTGGGCGTACTGATGGTGAATACGTGCTTGGTGCCCAGCTACCAACCCGTGATGGCCGTCGTACGGGTAATGCTCATATCGTGGGCCTTGAGCAGGACCACCGCACAGGCGGTACCAATTACGTTATTCTCACGGATGCCGGTACCGAGCTGGTGATGGACGCTGACGAACTTGATGAGTGCTTCTATCCGCCTAAGTACGTCAGTGACGTTAAACAGGTGATAGCGAAGTTTGATAATCCTAAAGATGAGCCGGATCTACGCCCTGGTCTTGAGTGGGCCATTGCACGGTGTAAGGCCTTACAAACGCAAGGCTTCACCCATGCATGTAATGGTGCATTGATTAAGGACTTCCAGAACTGTCTGGGAGACCCTAATGACTGAGTGGACAAGGCCTGATCTTGACGATTGGGAACCAAGAGAGCTAGGGGTAGAGTTCAGTCCTTTTCGTAATCGTTGGAGGTACCGCATTAGTAAAGAGTTAGTCCCTGATCATATTCCCATCGAAGCAATACTTTCCTGGGACATTAAACAGTTAGAGAGTTGTCGCCACTATCACGGCACTCGTGCTACTAAACATTCCCACCACATGCGTACCTTCCTTGATCAGCGTATTTCCTTGCTTAAAACCATCGCTTTAATCAGCCAGTAATCTCTTCCGGTTACGGCCACCCTATTGGAGAAACACCATGACTGACCTACAAACGTTCAGCGGCTGGCAGTACCTGTTAATCGACGTGGCCAACCACTTCGGTTTGGATAAAGAGCTGTACGAATCCCGCATTAAGTGGGCAGAGATCCACTTGGATCGTTTAGAAGAGATGGCCGCAGACGCCCCTAAGAAGACTCGCCCGCTGTACATCAAAGCGGTACAAGCGATTCGTGGTGCCCAACAGGGTAAGGCCACCGGCCACCTGGTAGGTTTTGATGCAGTTTGCAGCGGAATGCAAATTATGTCGGTACTTACCGGCTGCATTAAGAGTGCTACCGCTACCGGCCTGATCGAGATGAACCAACGCTCTGACGCTTATACCGAGGTCACCAATGAAATGGGTAACCTCATGGGTAACCAGTTTGTAGTAGATCGTGACGATATTAAGCAAGGTGTCATGACCTCACTATATGGCTCAAAGGAACAGCCTAAGAAGATTTTCGGTGAGGATACCCCAGAGCTAGAAGGCTTCTACAAGGCGGTTAATAACGTGGCTCCTGGCCCCAGCAAACTATTAGACGCCCTGCTAGCCTCCTGGCAGCCATTCACCTTGGCTCATGAATGGCGCCTACCTGACAACCACTGTGCTCGCATAAAAGTAATGGAGAAGATTGAGAAACGCCTGGAAGTGGATGAGCTAGGTGGTGTGAAATTCGACTACGAGTGGTACGAAAACGTAGGCCAAGAGAGTGGTGTAGCCAACGCAGCTAACGTGATCCACTCTATTGATGCCTACCTACTACGTACCCTGATTCGTCGTTGCAACTATGACCGTGACTTGATCGAAGCGGCGGATAGCGTGATCGAGCAGATTCTTATCGAACGTGAGTTGGGTGTAGTAGACGCTGACGTACCTGCATTAGAAGGGGAAGCACTGACCCTGGTTCATCGCTATAACGAAAGCCAGATGCCTGATATCAGCATCCTCAATTATCTGGACCACTCAGGCTACTACAACCTTACCAGCGCCCACCTACGTGACCTGGCACGTATCTGTCAGCAGATGCTAGCCCACGCACCGTTCCCCATCCTATCGGTACATGATGAGTTCAAGTGTCACCCAAACAACATGAACCACCTACGTCGCCACTATCGAGACATACTTAAGGACATGGCCAATGCAGATATGCTTAGCGATGTCTTTAGCCAGATCTACGGACAGCAAGGGACTTATCCAAAGCTCATGCCGAACCTAGCAGATCACATCGTATGTAACTATGGTATTAACTGACCCCAGCAGCTAACAAGGAATCTTCGTATGGAACGATGGGTAAGATCGTTAAAACGCAAGGCAACTGTGCCTGAAATAGATTTGTTTATTGAGGATATTAAAAAGGTTTACCAGAAACATGGGTTAGCCTTAAGTCACGAAGATGCTCACGGTGCCTTTCAGATTGTCTTACTTGACCCAGAGCACATTATTTGGTTGGAAGATGCCCTAGATGATAGGGATTACCCACAAAAAGAGCGCTAACAAAAGGCGGCTCCGCCGCTCCTATGAATTTAAAGAAGCATCCCACATGGGGTGCTTCACTTTTTTTATACGGAGCAAGAGCAGATGAAACAGTCATCATTGCAATTAGTCGGTGCCCTAAACGAAGCTCAGAAAGATGCTGTTGTTCACTACTACATCACCGGCGGCAAGACAGTCAGTCAATCCTGGATCGCTAACCATTTTGGCGTCCACCGTAAGACCATTTACAACGTCCTCAAAGAACGTGGCGTTTTGTTAACCAAACAAGACCGCACCAAGTTAATGGGCGTTGCCCAGGTCATGAAAGAACTCGACCTCACGCCTGAAAAGGTACGAGCACTGGCTAAACCTATCGACCCTGATGCTGTGGTGAAACACATGATGGGTATGGATGCCGACAAGCTCTCAGCCTTCCTTTACCAAATTATTGGTGCTCACCACATGCAGGAAGCAATGGCTTCCCAGGTAATGAAACATGCCTCATGACTTACATGCCTGTCACATGAGCCTCTACCCGACTAAAGACAGTCTGGTAACGGCGCTATCTGACATTGAACAAGAGCTTGGTACAGAACAAACCAAGCGGATCTTCCCGCTCATTATGAGCTACCACAATACCTTACTGATGGAAGTGTCAAAGCAGGTCGCTAACGATCCTATTGGTCCACCTCCAGCAGCAGCCCTCCCCATTAACGTCGTACCTTTCCGCCGATAGGAAACCTATGTCTACCAATGCCGCTACCCTTAACCATCTTCGTCGTATCCTTGAAATCTTTCAGAAATCAGACGGAGCTATCCGCCCTCATTTTGTACTGACCGGCCCTAGTGGTAGTGGCAAAAGTCACACCATGGCGCTGCTCTCCGAAGCCCTTGGCCTTAACATGTTTGAGATCAATGCGGCCCAGTTAACCAAAGAGGGAACCAGTGGTAATAGCTTAAGCAAAGCCCTTACACCGCTGTTTAATACCGGTGGCCAGCCTACCATCTGCTTTGTCGATGAGTTCGATAAGCTGTTTATCAGCGGTAACTCTAATTGTGAGTTAGCCCATGAAACCACCAATGGCGTACAGAACGAGTTTCTGAAAGTACTCGAATCTGATACTGCCAGTGTATTTGCTGATTATGGTAAATACGTTAGCGCGAGCACTAAAAACGTTTTATTTGTTTTTGCTGGCGCCTTTAACGGTGAGGAGAATATCGACCTCGACCGATTGCGTGAGTTCGGTATTAAGACCGAGTTCCTAGGGCGTGTAGGCTTAGCCTTTGCTTTAGAGAAACTTTCCCTGGAAGACCTGGAAGCCATCTTGATTGGCTCACCACTGTTGGCCAATTACCTAGCCTTATTCCCTGACGTAGACCGTAGCACTGTCATTACTACCATCATGGGTGTCCTGCGCCAGCACCACGAACAAAACACGTTAGGTGCCCGCATGGTGAATACCTTGATTCACCAGTACTTCATTCTGGGTGGTTTACCTGAAAAGCAAACCAAAAAATCCACTTTCCAAAAGACCCTTACTTTTGCTGCATAAGGTAGCCCTATATGTCTGAGAATACTCTTGCTGTTAATACTGTTGCCGCGACTACTTTAATGGAGCGTGCATTACGTGCTCAAATCCCTGCCATGCTTAAAGGCAGTCCGGGCATTGGTAAGTCAGCCATCGTTAAAGCTTTGGCAGAGAAGTTCAACCTTAAGCTGATAGACCTGCGCCTGAGCCAGTGTGAGCCGACGGACCTCAACGGCTTTCCAGCGGTAAAGGACGAAACCGGTCGCGCTTACTACGCGCCGATGGACACCTTCCCGCTGGTGGGCGATAAAGTTCCCGAGGGCTACAGCGGCTGGCTGCTGTTTCTGGATGAACTGAACCAGGCACCGGACTCCATTCAGCGTGCGGCCTACAAGCTGCTCCTAGATCACGAAGTCGGTCAACACCCGTTGCACAAGCAGTGTGTGAAACTCGCCGCCGGCAACCTGATCACCGATGGCGCCATGGTCGAAGAACTAGGCACTGCCTTGCAATCACGCCTGCTACATCTGGAACTTTTGGTTGATCATAAAGCATGGCTTGAGTGGGCCTATGGTGCCGGTATTGATTACCGTATTACCTCCTTTATTGAATTCAAACCAGCCATGCTGCATGTGTTTGACCCAGATCACATGGACAACACCTTTGCTTGTCCACGTACCTGGGAGTTCGCTAGTAAGCTACTGAATGGTGATGCTTTCACCGATGACCTATTGCCGTTACTGTCAGGAACGCTATCACATGGTGTTGCGCGTGAGTTTTACGCCTTTACCAAAATAGCTACCAAAGTAGTCACCGCAGCAGAGATTGCTAAATCTCCTCTAACAGCAGAAGTACCTTCAGAACCAAGCATATTATTTGCACAGACAGGTTCCATTGGTGCATCGGCTACAAAGGACAACATTGATCCGCTCATTCAGTATGTCGAGCGCCTACCTATGGAATTCCAGGTTATCTGCCTACGTGCCATCGTTCGCCGTAAGCCAGATCTTTTGCATGTACCAGTAGTTACTAACTGGATATCCAATCACGCTAACGACCTATTCTGATTATGGCCCTCAAAATTAAAGCAGAACATTTCCGTCATTTACACGGCCAGTTTAAATCTCTTACCTCAGCAGAAATTCGTGATGTGGTTAATAAAGCCAAATCCCTTGACGTATCCGACGCTGCTAAAGACAAGTACATCCGAAGTACATTGTTAAGAAGGCGGGTAAGTTTAAATTGGTTACAAGATAATCTTTATCCGTATCTTTCTGATTTACAGATTGATAACGCATTAAAAAAGATTACCCGCGAAGAACGGATTCCTACATGCCAGACCTATTAAAAGCAGTAATGCTAATCACTATAGGAATGGTGCTAACGGGCCTCGTCTTAGAGGCCCATGCATTTAACCTTTAATGGAAATAACCATGACTGAACTCATTGAACCCTATAGTGGCTACATACTTGCCTGGGTATTAGTAGGTTTGCTTTTCGTGGTAATGCACGCTGTTATATGTATTAAAGAAGATTCCTCTTGTAGCAATATTTCTTTTGCTGTGTATATGAGTATCTTTTTCTTTTTCCCAATCATTCTTGCTTACTTCTCTATAAAGAGGGTAATGGAAGTAGTACTGGATGCCTCAAAAGCTTTTAAGCGATTCGGGCGGTTTAAATCGGGCAGCGAGGAACTTGTTTTAGTTCTCTTTTATATGTATACCTGCTTTGCTGTACTAATGTCTGACATGGATAAAACCAGTAAATTAATGGGCGTTATTGTATTTGCCTATACTGCTTTATTACTTTGCCAATCAGCCCGTGCTATTCAAGTAAAGGACAAGGAAGCTAACTGGGTAAACACCTATGATCCTCATCCAGTAGATGAACTGGATGCCCTCCTTAATGTATTAACTAACTCCCCGCAGGCCAGGTCACGTAAACTTGAATATATGCACCAAGAGCATTTAGAAGATATACGCGAACAGGCGGAAGGGATTCGTAAGTTTAATAATACGAATTGGGACTTTGCTATTGCAAAACAACGTTGGCAACATAATCCACGTAACTTCCAATTTAGGATTTAACATATTGGAATACTCATGACTGTACTCACTATTCCATCATCTTTGGTTGATCAGGTTATTTGTATCCCTGAATTACGCTTTCCTCAAATATCCCCTCTACTTCCTAAACAAGGTACGCCGTTAACGCAACTTATATATCTATCCTACGCAGCTAGAGCAACCCATCTACTCCTCGATAAGGCAATTCCTTTTGATCTTTATTATAAGGAAGGCGAACCCTCTCACCATTTCCGATATGAGAAAGATGGAACACTATGGCGTACTAAACTTCTTAAGGAAGAAGTAAACATTCCATTATCTTATCTACTTCCTTTAGCGGATAAGACTGATGAATTAACCGCTTTTATAAATAACCATAAAAAAGCAATTGAGTTACCTTCATGGGAAAACCAGGAAGAATATAGAAAAATTCATTTAACCAAGAGGCTTATAAACCCCCATCAAGGAAACTAGAAATGAAGTTTTCACCTCTCACCTTATTAGTACTAAAAGAAAACGCTATTAAAGTTAAAGAAATACTTAACACCGATCATATCTTTACAACTGAAATATCTATACAGACCCCTAATTCGCCTACATATTATTTAAATGAGTTTGGTGTAGATGACACACTTATTAATAGTTCGTCTTTCCTTTTGCAACTAAAGGAACATGGAATTGCTTACAATTTAGAGTGGGAGTCAATGGGGCATATTAAAGAAGGGCGACGTATATTACGTTTTATGCCTAACGGAGATCCCATATTTAAAGCGTTATCCTCTGAGGACGATAGGATACTTATTGATGAACTGCTTAATTGCGGTTCTGATTTACACGCCCTTCAAGAACTAATATTTAACCGCGATCAAAAGCGCTCAATTCTCCCTTGGACAAACCAAGTGGAATATGGTCAACGCTACCGTACCGTTAAACTAATCACCCCTTAAAGGATAAACCATGACCGATTTAGCCGTGTTAGAAAAGCAGCTGAGCAAAGCTAAAATACAGCTGATGAATACGCCTGACACGGCGTTCTTCGTCACTGTTTGCCTTAACCTTTCTCACTATTTTGATAATGCAGTAGGTACTGCTTGTACCAACGGCAAGTTCGTAAAGTATTCCCCTGCCTTCTGGCAAAAGCAGAATGAAGACCAGCGGGTAGGCTTGGTACTCCATGAAACCCTTCATGTGGTCTTTGATCACATGGGACGTATTGCTGAGCGTGATCCGCGCCGCTGGAATAAAGCGGCGGACTACGTAATTAATCAGATCATTATCGACCGTGGATTCAAATTACCCGAAGGTGGGCTACTGGATAGTCAGTACCGTGAGATGAGTGCAGAGCAGGTATATGACCTCTTGCGTCCAGAGGAATGCATAGATTTCCCTATGGATATCCAAGAGCCTGATGACCCTACTGAGCACTCAGAAGCTATTGCTGACATCCTCTTGCAAGCCAGTATTCAATCCCGTATTGCAGGGGATAAACCTGGCACCATTCCAGGGGAAATTGAGTTTTACATTAACAAGCTCCTTGCCCCTAAGCTCAACCTTAAGCACCAACTGAAACGTTATTTCAATGGCTTCTCACGCGGGGATTACAGCTATCGCCGTATTAGCCGACGCTACCGCCATGTCTGTATGCCGAAGCTTTACAGCGAAGCCATGGGCCATGTGGCTATTGCTGCTGATTCTTCTGGCTCCGTCACTGACGCAGAGTTCGACAGAATCATTGGCGAAGTAGCTGGAGTGATTAAACATACCAAGCCTGAAAAGCTCACCATGCTGACCTTTGATCGTCAGATTCAGACAGAAAACGAAGTTAAAAACTTAGCTGAGCTTTCTCGTCTGAAATTCAAGGGGCGTGGTGGTACGTCTATTGAGCCGGTTATGCAGTGGGCAAAAGACAACACCCCTAAAGTGTTGGTTGTCTTTTCTGATGGTTATTTCCGTTTCCCGCAGGAAGGCACTAAACCTAAATGTCCCATCCTCTGGTTGATCTATAACAACCCTAATTTCAAAGCACCGTTTGGTAAGGTGATTCACTTCGATATGGAGTAGCTATGCCTATTACCCTGACCCCTGATCAACAGGCAGGGAAAGCACGTTTAATCTCTTTCCTGTCTAATCCGAACGAACCGGTTATGGTGATTGAGGGGTACAGTGGTACAGGTAAAAGTACACTGGTAAATACCTTTTTAGATGAATTACCTTTAATCATCAAAACGGTTAAGTTAATTAATCCTGGCTTTAAAGACTTCCAAGAAGTTCTTATTACAGCCACCACTAACAAAGCAGCAGAAGCGTTAAGCAACATCCTTAAACAGCCTGTACGTACTATTTACTCTGCATTGGGCTTACGTCTTCACTGGTGTAGCCGCACTCGTCAAGATAAATTAATACAAGCAGACATACATAATACGGTTGATAACTGCCTTATTTTAATAGATGAGGCCAGTTACATGGATGACGTATTAATCGACTTCCTCTTTAAAATAACCCGTAAATGTAAAATTGTTTTGATGGGTGACCCTGCTCAACTAATAAACAGGAACAGTCAGAAGGCACCTGCCTTTACAAAAGGCTATCCTACGGTAAAGCTTACTCAGGTGGTTCGGCAGGATGCGACTAACCAGATCCAAGCATTAAGTACGATGTTCCGTAATGCCGTAAATACTCAATACTTTGAGCAGTTCAAACCAAATGGGGTAGATGTTATCTACCTTAATAGGATTGATTTTGACGACGCTATTGTTACTGAGTTTACTCGTCCTAATTGGAAACAGTCGGAATCCCGTGTACTTGCCTGGACAAATAAAAAGGTTCAGAAATATAACGCAGGGATAACACAACTCTTAAAAGGAACCAGTGAACTACAACCAGGGGATTACGTCATCTGTAATCGCTATATCAATAAAGGCAAATCGCATATTAAAACGGATGCGATGGTACAGGTTGCTTCTGTCTCTCCTGATAGTGTTTACGACACACCTGGTCACCACGTAACCTTAACGGGTTATGGATGTTCCTTCTTTATGCCAGCCTCTTTAGAACTAAAGAAGCGGGCCTTAGAGGAAGCAATTGATACGGGCAATACCGCTGCTGTTTTTGAAATTGAAAAGGAGTGGATTGATCTACGCCCTACCTTTGCTAGCACAATAAATAAAAGCCAGGGAAGTACTTACGATAAAGTATTTATCGACCTCGACGACATTAACCAATGCACATGCGCTGAGACAATTGCACGGCTGATGTACGTAGGGGTAAGCCGAGCACGGTTTAAAGTTTATCTAACAGGCGTCCTTACATGAAACCAGAATTGAAGTACGACCCACGCACGAAGCAGAACATTAAAGATATGCTCTATGAATACCTATATGAGCCAGTCTTACGTAAGCACCAAAAAACACTCTCCTCAATCATTGCTACTAACTCCAATATCTTGGCGAGTTCCCATGGTAGTTTCATTTACCGTAATGAGGTCTACCAGCTGAACGACCAAGAGAAGTTACCTCGTAGGATGAACCGTTTAGTTCCTCAGTTACATGAACAAATGGATCAATACCTACGTGAGATTAACGAGTTAAACATGCACGAGGTGCCTTATGTCATGGGCTTCATTAATCAGGTGCTTAATAGCTCCGACGATTTGGAGGATTATCTACGGGTACTCCCTGAAACCATGCATCGGCCATTAAAAGAGTTAATTGACTCTTGCCCCTGTAGAACCACCAAGCTCTCTCCTGAAACCGTTGAGGAGATGCGTACCCGCAACCACCACAGTATTGAGCTAATGAAGCGCCGACTAGTCACCAATTTATTACTCAATTAGGGGCTATTATGCGTCACATTATTTTCCAGCAATCCGAATGCTATCCCATCGCATTACTGGTTAAGCCTGCAATAATGCAGGCGTACAAGTTAGAGCAGCACTACCTCAACCGGATGCCTTACGTCGATCCCCATGACGTGATTGCTATGAGCCTGGAGGTGGATGATAAGGGGAAGACTCCTGTCGGTTTTATCAAGTCCTACCTGGCTCAGTTATTGCCGGCACTGGATGGAGTAGGTACCAAGCTTCTGTATGTAACTGACAGTGCATATTTCAAGGTACTGACCAAAGCCAAAAAAGCTGAGCCGCATTATGGCTATGTACTGCCTTGTGCCATTCCTGGCTATGAGCACATGCAGATTGTCTTAGGCATGAATTACCAGCAATTGGTGTATGACCCATCGCTGGAACCCCGCCTAAAAATGACCTTGGATACCCTCTCAGATGCCCATGTAGGGCAGTATACCGAGTTAGGTCAGGGCATCATTCATAAGGCACACTACCCCAGCACACTATTTGATATTAAGGTAGCGCTCGCCAGTCTCCACCAGTACCCTGCCATTTCCTGTGATATCGAAGCCTTTTCCTTGGCCTTCGATAAAGCCGGTATCGGTACTATTGGCTTTGCTTGGAGCAAGCACGAAGGCATTGCCTTCGCCTGTGACTACCACCCATACAGTGTGCCTGTCAATGGGATGTACGGTGAATACCGCCCTAACCTTGAAGTACGGCGCCTACTTCGTGACTTCTTTGTGGCCTATAAAGGCCGTATCCGCTGGCACAATGCCAACTATGACTTGAAGCCTATTATCTTCAATTTGTGGATGGAACATTTCCTGGATATCAAAGGTATGTTGACTGGTCTTGATATCATGACCCAAGCCTTTGATGACACAAAGATCATCACCTATCTGGCCACCAACTCTACAGCCGGTAATTCCCTTGGTTTGAAAGACCAAGCGCACGAGTTTGCAGGAAACTACGCACAGGAAGACATTAAGGATATTCGCAAAATTCCGTTACCGGAGTTATTGGAATACAACTTAGTCGATTCCCTCTGCACTAACTTTGTGTTCGAAAAGCACTACGTGCCTATGCTGGCAGATGACCAAGGCCCCATCTACCAATCCTTGATGCTACCCAGCGTCAGGATGATTGCGCAAATGGAGCTATGTGGTATGCCGCTGGATCAGGTCTATGTGGCCAAAGCCAAGGCAGAGCTAACAGGTATTGAGCAAGGGTTTCTCAAGACCTTTCTCAATAACCCTATTATTACCGCCTTAGAGAAGCACTTAACGGACATAGCATGGCAAAAGGATTATGAGTCCCGTAAAGCCAAAGCCAAAAATCCCGATAAGATCTTCCCGAAAGAGCGCCAGCATTTCCCTGTGGTTCAGTTCAACCCCAACTCTAATAACCAGCTGCAAATACTCCTATACGAGCAGCTTGGTTTTCCGGTGATCGACCTGACCGACGGCAAGCAGCCGGCAACCGGTGGGGATACCCTAGAGAAACTAAAGAACCATACCCAGAACCAGGCCTATCTGGATATCTTGGATGCGTTAATTGGTCACATTGGTGTCACCAAGATCCTTTCTGCCTTCATACCGGCCTTTGAGGCAGCGTTACCTAAAGCAGATGGCCTTACCTATCTCCACGGTAACTTCAACCTAGGAGGCACCGTATCGGGGCGTCTGAGCAGCAGTAAACCTAACCTACAACAAATCCCTAGTGGCAGTCAGTACGCCAAGATCATCAAGAAGTGCTTTAGAGCACCAAAGGGATGGTTGATGTGCGGTGCTGACTTTAACAGCCTGGAAGATTACATCAGTGCCCTCACCACCAAAGACCCCAACAAGCTCAAGGTTTACACCGATGGCTACGAAGGTCATTGTCTGCGGGCCTTCTCGTACTTCCCTGATCGTCTGCCAGGAATTATCAACACAGTTGATTCCATCAACAGCATTAAGAAAAAGTTTCCTGATATCAGGCAACTCAGTAAAACGCCCACCTTCGCCCTAACCTATGCAGGCACCTACATTACCTTGATGAAAAACCTTGGTTTTGATGAGGCCACCGCTAAGAAAGTCGAAGCAGCGTACCACGAACTCTATTGTGTCTCGGATGCGTGGGTAAAAGCTAAGATGGATCAGGCAGCTAAGGACGGTTATGTCGATGTTGCGTTCGGCCTACGAGTACGTACGCCTTTATTGGCACAGGTTATCCGTGGCCAACGCTCGACGCCGTATCAGGCGGAAGCAGAAGCCAGGACAGCAGGTAATGCGTTAGGCCAATCCTATGGCTTACTTAATAATCGTGCAGCTAATGCCTTTATGCAGAAGGTCTGGGACAGTGAGTTCCGCTATGACATTCTGCCTATTGCCTTGATTCACGATGCCATTTACCTCCTGGTTCGGGACGATCTCAAGGTTATCGCCTTCGTCAATAAGCACCTCATTAAAGAAATGCAGTGGCAAGAACTGCCTGAGATTCAGCATGACACCGTGAAGCTGGGGGCTGAAATTGACATCTTCTGGCCAAGTTGGGCCGACCCTATAACTATCCCAAATGATGCCTCTACCGAAACAATACTCCAGCTTTGTTCTGAGCATTATCAAGAAAATCTAGCTGCTTAACTAACCCTACAAAGGCGGCTTCCGCCGCTTCTGTGCTTTCTCTCTTACCTAGGAATTATCATGTCTAAAGTATCCACACTTAAAACCAATCAAAATAAAGTTCTGGAACCAAAATCCGTTCGTCTTACCCAGGCTCACCGTAACGATATGATCAATGCCGTTATGGCTGAATGGGAAAAACAAAATCCTGCTCCTGCGTTACCTAATAAAGTTGAGATGCTTAAACTGGTAGCGAAAGAAGTTAAAAAGCATCCTGTTTACAAATCGACTCAGCGAATCCTTAATGCCTTAGAGCATGATGACTTAAAAGCCATCCGCACCGAATCAAGTATTAATGTTCAGTTTGTAAACAAACAGGGCCATACCCGTAATACCGCACAATACGAAATTCCTTATGAAATGGCAGAGTCCCTAGGATTAGTTAACGTCCCTATAAGTCTTGCAGATGAGTCATTTACTACTTACTCATCTTGTCTCCATGATGTTAGTAAAATCCTTGGTTTTGGTTATGACGTAAAAGAGCATAATCTTAAAGAAGATGATCGAATTAAATACCGTCACTTTTCTTTCTTCCATGCAGGGCACGCTATCACCGTCGTTTTAGATGATGAGTCCGTTGCTATGCAGAAAATGAAGCTCAAGCGTAAAGAGCGGGAAGTCTGGAGTACTGAGCGATCTAAGTTACAAAGTGAAACCACGGACTTGCTTGCCCAGTTTAATACCACTAAGCAGCTACGTGATGGTTGGCCTGAAATGGTGCCCTACATGCCTGCCCATATTGCCGATCCCACCCATGCAGTAAAACTGCCGGTCTTGGCTACTTCACGCCTGAACGAGCGTTTGGGTATCAAGTAATGGTACTGGATATCCGCCTACTTGCCTGGGCAGCGTATGCCCTACTACTGGGTATGTACTTATACCATCTAGTAGCCACTCGCCGTAAGGCGAAAGCTTGGGAACCCATCCTTATCTTAGGAGTGTTCCTGTTGATTTTGTTCGGCCCTATCAAGTTTAACGGGGCTACTAAGCAGTCCGATCGACAGGCGCGCACCCTTGAGTGGGAAATGCAGCAACGGGCCTCACAGCCCCTTCCTGAGCGTTCTACCCAGGCTCCCCGAATCTCCTTTGATGAGATGCTTGAAAATGAGAAGGCAAAGGATTCAGATCGAATCCAGCTTCTCCGTGAATCCCTTACTGAGAAACCTCAATGAAAAAACTAGCACTACTGGCCTTGGCCGTTGCATCACTCTTTTTGGCTGGCTGTTCGCAAACGGTTGATCCTGGCTACAAAGGCAAGATTTTGTCTCCTGCCGGCTATCAAGATGCCATCCTTGAACCAGGTAAACACTGGATAGGCTTTCGTGAATCGTTGATCCTGCTCGACACCAGCACCAACTCCCGCAAAGAAACCATCCGCATGAAGACTTCGGATAGCCTGGATCTTGCGTTTGAGGTAATCACACGCGCCCGTATCGGTGGCTCCGACGCCTCTATCAACGCCATGTTTGACGATATCCGCCAGACAGATGGTGAGGTGTCCTTCGATAAGGTTTACGACACGTACCTGAGCACTATTGTGCGCTCCAAGGCGCGTGAAGTAGTGAGCCAGTACGCAATTGACGACATTAACCATAACTTCTCCCGCATTACTCAGGAGCTGGAAGCGGCCATTAGCCAAGCTGCCGCCAGTACGCCTTTACAGGTGACGGCGGTAACCTTGGGTCAGTTTGATTACCCGCAGGTTATGGTTGATGCCATCAATCTGACCAAGCAACGTGAGCTGGATATTTTCCGTATCGAGGCGGAAAAGGAAGCGGATCTCAAACGCAAAGATGCTGAGCTGGCTAATGCCCAGAAGCAGCAGGAAATCGACTTGCTGAAAGCACAATCTATCAGTGATCAGAACCGTATTATTTCCGAAGGCATTGACCCTATGCTACTGGAATACCGTCGCCTGGAAGTCCAAGAGCGTATGGCTGACCAGTTAGGTTCCGATGGTTCTGTCGTGTTCTACCCGTATCAAGCCAGTGGCTCTACCGGCCTAGAAAACCGCATCTTCCAGCGACGTTAAGTATTGCAATAATAGGGGGGCAGCAATGCCCCCTTTGGAGAAGGCATGAAACCCACTACCCGTGAAGAATTTTATGAATGGCTCCAGTCCTGTCCCTGCCGGTTTAGCGTTGTCTCCGATGACGTAGGCAGAACAGAGGTGGCCTTTGACTACGTAGAAGATGAAGAAGAGGAGTAGGCCATGCGAGCACTTTTAATCTCCCGAGGCGAACCACTGATCACAGAAGTAGAGCTACCCCCTGGCCAAGTACTCCGTGTTACACGAATGCAGGAACTACTGGAGTGCCGGCTATTTACCGGCGCAGGGTACCCTAATCAGATTCATGCTTGCTGGGTTGATGACGAAGCCGTGCTGACGCTTGAAGCAGACGTTATTGAGCATGGATATGTACTGGCTACACAGACTTCCTGGTTCCCTGAGACACTAATAGGCAGCCTTCTAATCACAGGATATGACCCTGTAACAGGTACCACTACACCAGCCACCTTATCCGTACAAGAACTGGCCAGCATGATTAAACCAGGTCAGTTAGTACTTGATACTAATGGAGAGTAGCAAGGATGGCCTTACCCACCGCCGCGTCGTTAATGGTCGCCGCTTTCGTGTCACCAAGATGGTACGGCCCCTACCCCATAAGGAACCCCTATGATCACTCCTATAGAAACGGTTTACCGGTGCCGCATTGATTACGCCCGTATAGGGGAAGATGCCATTGGCCAGGACGACGCTGAAAAACGTGCCTTTCAGATGGCACGTAATGAGCCAAAAGTAGACATTGAAAGCTTCGATGGCTGTCCCGCCTGTCACCCCTACATCCAGCTGGAATCCTTCGATCTAGTACCCCTTAGACGCTTAGCCGAAAAGATTGAGCGGTACATAAAACGACGTACGATTTTTGAGTTAATAGAGTAATAACCATGCCTATCATTCACCTACCCCAGAAGCAGTACACCCGCAGTCAAGCAGATAGCCTTGCTTACCGCCTCCGTAAACACATTCCTAGTGTTTATTGCACTACCATCGTAATGCCTTGTCTGGGGCCTGTTTACCGGATTACACGATGATTGATCCCCATAAAGAGAAATACCACGGCCTCTACTGGGATATGGCGTTTGCTGCGGCTAATCAGTCTGCTGCTACCCGCCATAAAGTCGGTGCCATTGTGGTGACGCCTACCGGCATGATTAGTGTGGGCTGGAATGGTATGCCTGTGGGGATGGCTAATGAATGTGAATCCGATGAGGTTACTGAGTACAACGCCATTATGGACGTTACCCTTACTCGCAAAAAAACCAATCCAGAAGTGATCCATGCCGAGCGTAATGCTATCGACAAGATGACTCGCCAGGGTGTACCTACTATCGGCTCCATTTTGTTCGTTACCTTGTCACCTTGCTTTGAATGCTGTAAAGCTATTCATGGG
>NZ_BJUL01000017.1 GCF_007989605.1 Vreelandella venusta
CCCAGTAGCGCGGTGTAACGAATCTCGCGAGGGACGAGTGTATGAGGCACCCGCGACGGCGGCGCCAGCCGCCTGGGTAATGCCTACGCGCCTGATCCAGCCTCGGTGCCACCTTCGGCACCGCTAGCGCGTTGCTTCGCGGGTGCGCTGACGCTTACGCCGCGCTACAACTGCCTCCCACGATTCACTACTTCCGATTCACTATTCACTAATCAAAGCTGATCCAAGCGATCAAACTTCCCGGCGATATCGCTCTCTGTCCAGTGGGGCACCCAGCCTTCAACGTTATCGAAGAAGCGCAGTGCAGTGAATTCTGGCACTGGGCCCATATCGAACCAATGGGGCGTGTTCGCGGGTACGCTGATCAGGTCATTGCGGGTACACAGTACCTGATACACCTTGTCTTCAATATGCAGGCAGAAAAGCCCCTGGCCCTTGACGAAGAAGCGCACTTCGTCTTCGTGATGACGGTGCTCGTTTAAGAACTTTTGGCGCATGGCGTCTTTGTCTGGGTGCGTGGGCACCATGTGCAGCACATCGACGGTTTGATAGCCGCCGATGGCCTTTACCCGGTCGATATCGTCTTGGTAGAGCGCCAAAATATCTTCCTGGGTGGCGTCGTCGGCAATCTCGCCCGGCGTTGCCCAGCGCTCAAACAACACCCCCACCTTGTTTAGTTCCGCAGTTATCTGTTCGCCGTCAGTGATGTCTAGCAGGGCGTCATTGGGGTTCTGATCAGCAAATACTTTTAGTTGTGACATTCTAGGCTTTCCTAAAGCGTTATTTCATCAAAGCGGGTAACGCAAGCATGGGTGTTGCCTGCCTGGGTGCCTTCGCGAACTAACTGTAGGGTTTGCATGCCCGCCTGCTTGGCTGCGTCCAGCTCTTCGACTACGTCCGACAAGAACAGCACCGCTTCCGGCGGCAGGTCAAGCTCAGCGATAATTCGCTGATAGGCTGTGGCTTCGCGCTTATGGCCAATATGGGTGTCGAAGTAGCCGCTAAACAGGGGGGTTAAATCGCCTTCATCGCTGTAGCCAAACAGCAGCTTTTGCGCCTGCACGGAACCTGACGAATACACGTACAGTGCTTTGCCTGCCTGCTGCCACTGGCGCAGCACCGGGGCGACGTCGCTATACAAATGGCCTTTAAAATCGCCACGCTGATAGCCATCGGCCCACACCATGCCTTGCAGTGCTTTCAGCGGCGTGACTTTTTGATCAGTCTCGATCCAATGTAGCAACTGCGCAATGACTGCTTCCAGCGTGGCATCAGCGTCGCCCATTTCGCGGCGTACGGCGCTAATTTGCTCGGCAACCTCTGGAGAGTCAGCATTTGCCCGCAAAAAATCGGGCAGCTTGGCTTGAGCGTAGGGAAACAGCACCTTATGGACGAAGTTAATATCCGTGGTGGTGCCTTCGATATCGGTGACAACGGCGCGAACAGCAGGGTTACTCATTTAGACCACCGGCTCTCTTCAAGTACACAGGACAGTAAAAATTCAATGGCTTCCAAGTGCCGACGGCAACTAGCGATGCTATCGCCCACGGCATAAATACCGTGCCCCGTCACCAAAAAGCCCCAGGGCATCGGCCAGCCGCTGCGTACATGCTCCGCTAGCTCGTCCATATCTTGGGAATTTGGTACCACAGGTAAAAGAACCGAGGCATCATGAGTCACGTTGCCCTGCAGGGCTTTTTGCATCTCGAAGCCACTTAGCTCAATGCCGTTTGGAAAGCGCCGTGACAGCACAGTGCTGGCTAGGGTATGGGTATGCAGCACGCAGTTGATGGTCGGGTCTAACCGGTAAAGCGCAGCGTGAAGATCACTTTCTGCGCTAGGTTTACCATCACCGGATAGCACCTTGCCATCCAGGTTGCAGAGCAAGAGGTCATCGGCCTGAATGCGGGTTTTATCCCGGCCAGAAGCGGTGACAAGATAGCCCGCCTCGGTACGGGCGGAAAAGTTACCGCCGGTAGCGGGTGTCCAGCCTTGCTGCGCCGCCCATGAAATGGCGGCCAGCAGTTCAGTTTGTAGCGTCATCATAGGATCTGCGTCGCCTCATCTAGTAGCAGCCATTCTATATGATAAGCTTCGCGGCTGATAAGCCGCGCCGTTGTTCTGCTAGTCAAGTTCAAGTGCTCAAGGAGTCCAGCAATGCCACATCTACAGTCACGCAGTTTACGGGTCTACGCCGACCACCTTGAGTATTTGGATCAAACCCAACTGCCTCAGAAGGAGCAGTGGGTGCGCTGTGACTCGCCAGAAGAGTGGCAGCGTGCGGTGAAAAATCTAGCGATTCGCGGCGCGCCGCTGATTGGTTTGAGTGCGGCCTTTGTACTGGCGCAGACTGCCGCGCGTCATCCGCAAGGTGACTGGCAGTTGGTAAGTGATCGCTTACGTGCTACACGACCCACCGCAGTGAACCTGATGTATTGCCTGGATGCTATGGAAGCCTGCTTTGAGCAAGGGGCTGCCGCCCTGGCTGAGCGCGCCGCTGAATTGTTTGCAGAAGACCGCGCACTTTGCCAGCGCATGGCCGAGCGGGGAGCTGACCTTTTGCAATCAGGCGACCGCATATTAACCCACTGCAATACCGGGGCGCTGGCCACCGCAGGCGTTGGCACCGCTATCGGCGCACTCGCAGTTGCCAAGCGGCGCGGTGTAACGCTGCATGTGTATGTGGATGAAACCCGCCCGCTGCTGCAAGGTGGCCGTTTAACCGCTTGGGAAATGGCCGACTTAGGTATCTTCTATCAATTGATTGCTGACAGCATGGCCGCGAGCTTAATGGCCGCAGGGAAAGTCGATAAGGTCATGGTCGGTGCCGACCGCATTTGCGCCAACGGTGACTTCGCCAACAAAGTGGGTACTTACATGCTGGCGGTGATTGCTCACTATCATCAGGTGCCGTTCTATGTAGTGGCCCCTTACACCACGGTAGATCCCGCCTGCGTCACTGGCGCCGATATTCCTATTGAACAGCGTGATGCGGCAGAAATTCGTGGTGTTTCAGGTGCTTTCGGCGATGCAGTCTGGGCTCCCGAGAATGCTCCCGTGTGGAACCCAGCCTTTGATGTAACTCCCGCCAAGCTGGTCACTGCCTGGGTGCTAGACACTGGCACCTTTGATGCCGCCGCGATAGCGCGTGGCGATCACTGCCAGGGGCATGCAGAAAGATAGCGGTCTTAGCGAATTCCTGCCCGTAAAAACGATTGCACGAACTGGCGTTGAAAGAGCAAAAAGGCAATCAGTAGTGGGGCGATGCTTAACAGCGTCGCCGCGCTAACGGTCGCCCAGTTCACGCCGGTTTCGGGCGCGGAAAACACCCCTAATCCTACCGTTAGCGGGCGGCTCTCTACTGAGTTGGTCACCACTAATGGCCAGATAAAGTTATTCCAGTGGTGGCTAATCGAGACCAGCCCGTAAGCAAGGTAGGTGGGCTTAGCGAGCGGTACGTAGACCTTCCAGAGAATTTCCAACCAGTTGCAGCCTTCGATGCGGGCGGCATCTTCCAGCTCCCTTGGAATGGTTTTAAAGGTTTGGCGAAGCAGAAAAATACCCAAGGCGCTGGCCACGTAAGGTAAGCCAATCCCGGTGATGGTATTGATCAGCCCCAGCTCACTGGCGATGCGGTAGTTTTCGACAATCAGCACTTCTGGGAACACAAAGAGCTGAATCAGCACCAGCATAAACAGAACGTTCTTGCCGGGAATCGGAAAGCGCGCAAAGGCAAACGCCGCCAGGGTGCAGACCACAAATTGACCGATGACCACCCCTGTCACCAGTGCAAAGGTGTTCAAGTAGTAGCGGGCAAAGGGCGCTTGAGACCAAGCGTTAGCGAAGTTCTCCAACGTCAGCGGGGCGAAGAGCGCAAAGTTGACCATAAACTCGCTGGGGTGGAAGGCCGCCCAAAAAGCATACAGCAGCGGAAAAATCCAAATAATCGCCAGTAGCCACGCGGCCACGGTTTCCAGCGCTGGAATTGAGAAGAAGCGGGAGCGGGGCGCAGTGGTCGTATTCATTGATAGTGCGTCCTGCGATCTAAAATCGTGAACTTAAACGTCGCCACTACCGCGAGCACCAGCAGAATCACCACCGTAATGGTAGCTGCCGTGGTGCGGTCAAAGAACGAGAACGCATTCTCGTAAACGTAGTAGAGCAGCAGGTTGGTGGCGTTGTTGGGCCCACCCTTGGTCAAGATAAATAGGTGATCCACGACCCGCACCGAGTTAATCAGCGCATTGATGAGCACAAACAGCGTGGTGGGCATCAACAGTGGAAATGTCACCCGCCAGAAAAAGCTCCAACGGCTAGTGCCTTCTAAATCAGCCGCCTCTTTTAACTCGGGGGGCATACTCTGGAGCGCCGCTAAGTAGAAGATCATAAAAAAGCCGGCTTCTTTCCACACCGACATCACGATCACCGAGCTTAAAGCAATGCTTGGATCACCCAGCCAGTTCACTCCGGATAAGCCCAGCATACCGAGCAGTTTATTGAATAGGCCGATCTGCGGCGCGTAGAAAAACATCCAGATATTGGCCGCGGCGATCATGGGAAGAATCGTCGGCGTAAAGTAGGCCATGCGCACAAAGCCCCGCCCGCGAAGCTTGCCATTGACGAATAGCGCCATACCCAAGGCCAGCGCGATAGACGTAGGAATCGTACCGACGGCGTAGATTAAGTTGTTACGCGCTACTTTCCAAAACGTCGGGTCATCGAACAACACCTGATAATTTTCAAGGCCGACGAATTCAGTGGGTGCACCGCGAAAGCCGGGTAAAAACAGACTGTTAATAAGCGTCGTTACGGTCGGTAAATAAGCAAACGTCGTTAGCAGTACCGCAGCGGGCAGTAGCAGAAGCGCACCGTAGAGCTGCATTTTGCGGTGGTTGGTGAATGACATAGAGACGTACCGCACGTTGGAAAAGCCGGGGCATGCCCCGGCGAACAGTAAAATGGCTAACGATTAGCGGGCGTAGCGGCGTAACACGCTATCGGCCTCTTGCTGCGCTTGGCTAAGCGCTTCTTGCGCTGTCATTTGGCCGGTCAGCGCTGCTTGCACGGCGTTATCCAAGGCGCGGCGAATGCGGCCACCCTGGTAAGTGGAAAGCTCTGCCGTGCCGTGTTCAAGCTGGTCGCGGGCGACCGCGGCAGGTGGGAACTCTTCTACATAGCCTTGTAGCGCGTCGGTTTCGTAGGCAGCGGGGCTAACGCCCATATAGCCAGTCTCAATCGACCAGGCGGCAGCTCGCTCGGGAGCCGTCATCCAACGAATAAAGGTCATCGCCGCGCGTTGCTCTTCTTCCGTCGTATCTTCAAAAATGTAGAAGTTACCGCCGCCGGTGGGGCTGCCGCGCTGGGTTTTCATCGGCAGCATGGCGACGCCAAAATCAAAATTGGCTTCGCTACGTACGGCGGTTAGGTTGCCCGTGGTGTGCCACATCATTGCCGTGGACTGTTCAAGGAAGTTCTGGCGCAGGGTGCCCCACTCAATGGTGCCGTCGGGCATGGCATTGTGCTCGGTGGCTAGCGATACCCAGTACTCTAGCGCTTCAACCGCTGCGGGGTCGTCGAAGTAGACCTCGGTGCCATCTTCGCTCATTAGCCGGTGGCCGTTCTGAAAGGCAAAGGCCTGGAACATCCAGTAGGGGTAGCCGGTCGATGGCACCATCACGCCCCACTGCTCGCCATTGGAGGCTTCGCGCACGGTGGCGGCCATCTCGGCCATCTCTTGCCAGTTTTCCGGGGGTGTTTCGGGGTCTAGGCCAGCGGCTTCAAAGGCGTCTTTGTTCCAGAACAGTACGATGGTGGAGCGCTGGAAGGGGATGCCGTAGGTTTTGCCATCCAACTGGCCATTTTCCATCAGCCCTGGGTAGAAGCTATTGAGCCATTCGCGCTCTTCAGCGGTTTCGACTAGATCATCAAAAGCGACGATGGCGTTCTGCTCAATCAGCTCGTAAAGATCAATGGAGAACATGACCGATAGCTGCGGCGTTTCGCCCGCTTCCATTGCCGACATAGCGCGCACGCGGGTGTCGTCGTAGTTACCGGCGTAAATCGCTTCCACATTGATATCGGGGTACTCGCTTTCAAACTCTGCCACCAGCGTATCAACGACGTCGGTGAGTGCACCGCCCACTGCGACCGGGTAGTACATGGTCAGATCGACGCTATCCGCGTTTACCTGGGCGGCGCTTAACAAGCCCGCTGCCAGGGCGGTCATTGCAAAAGGGGTACGCAAACGCATAAGAGACTCCGCAAGTGTCAATACTGCTGTCAGTGTTGGAAAGAGCCCACCGCCGGTGGGCGAGGAACGCTTCGCGATGAGCTAGGTAAGGGGAGCGGCGTCAGGTCATCCCGCCGCAGACCTTCGGCATCGAAAAGGTGTGTATTCTCTGGCGTCCAGTAGAGGCTGCATGGCTGACCTGCCAGCGCCTGCTTGCCGCTAAGCCGCACGCGTAGGGTGTGCGACCCCACTGCCACATAAGCAATGGTATCCGCTCCCAGATACTCTTCACTTAATACGTTAGCGGGTACGCCGGAACCGGGTGCGATACGCAGTTCGAGATCTTCCGGGCGGATGCCCAAGTGTCCACCAGCGGCATCCAAGGGGGCTACGGGGGTACTAGGTTCGCCTTCGATAACGGCGCCATTTTTACCGGCCACTAGGGGCAGCAGGTTCATGGCAGGGCTGCCAATGAAACTGGCGGCAAAAGCGCTAGCAGGGCGGTTATAAAGCTCGTCAGGGGTGCCGTCCTGGACGATTTTGCCGTGCTGCATCAGAATTACACGATCTCCCATGCTCATCGCTTCCACTTGGTCGTGGGTGACGTAAATCACCGTCATAGTCAGGCGACTGTGTAGTGCTTTGATTTCCCTACGCATGTCGCTGCGCAGCCGAGCGTCCAGATTGGATAGCGGTTCATCCATCAGGCAGATCGGGTGTTCGGAGATAATTGAACGCGCCAAAGCAACCCGCTGGCGTTGGCCGCCGGAAAGTTGCGCAGGTTTGCGGTCTAGGTAATCGGTTAAATCAACCAGTTCGGCGACCTTGGCTAGTCGCTGGCGCTGCTCATCTTTGGGTACCTTGCGGCTGCGCAGGCCAAAAACGATGTTGTCGGCAACGTTCAAATGTGGAAACAGCGCGTAGGACTGAAACACCATGCTCAGCCCACGGTCGCCGGGCGGCAGGCGGGTAACGTCGCGCTCGCCGATATAAATACGCCCGTCGCTAGCCTCTTCCAGGCCTGCGATCATGCGCAGCGTGGTGGATTTACCACAGCCTGAAGGGCCGAGCAGAATGACAAATTGCCCAGGCGTGACGTCGAAGGAGATGTCATCGACGGCAGTGGCCGCGTCCCAACGTTTAGTGACGCGTTCCAAGCGAATACGCGATTGGTTTGACATAGCACACACATCACCGGCTGCTGGTTGTTATTGGTTCAGCTTGTGTTGAAGGTGTTGCCGTTGCATGACACTTACATGGATGGTTGATGACAGCCGTTGTGTCAAGCAGAAAATTCACTTGGTGACTTTGATGCCATAACGCTGCAGCCTGCGCACCACGCTGGATTGACTAATCCCCAGCCGTTCAGCGATGGCGTACGTGCTGGGAAGCGTTTTGCTCAACGCTTCCAGTGTTTCGCGCTCTAGTCTGGCTAGGTACTGCTTTAGGGTTTCTTCGGGGGCTAAGGCGGCTCTTGGCGAAGAGGTTGGCGTTTGCGGCAGATTAGCAGGGGGCTGCTGCGTAGGAAGGCTAGGTGCTTCAATTTGATCCGTTGGGCTGGAGAGCCAAGCTCTTTCCAACCAGTTTTCAAGCTCGCGGACGTTACCTGGCCAGTCGCTTCCCATTAACGTTGACCACACTGGGTTGCCCAGGATTTTTTGCCGCCCATAGCGTTGGTTAAGGCGTTTCAAACAGGCTTCCACGAGGTCCGGAATATCTTCTCGGCGGTCGCGTAAAGGAGGAAGCGTGACCGGTATGACGTTGAGACGGTAGTAAAGGTCCAGGCGAAATAGGCCTGCTTCTACTTGTTTAGCTAGATTCTGATTCGTGGCGACAACTAAGCGAAAGTCCACTTTGCGCGGTCGTGTATCGCCTAACCGGGTAAGGCTGCCGTCCTGGATGACTTTTAATAGTTTGGTTTGCATTAATAAGGGGAGCTCACCGATTTCATCGAGAAACAGCGTGCCACCTTCCGCTTGCTCTAATAAGCCTGCTTTTCCTTGGCGAGCCGCGCCGCTGAACGCGCCGGGCTGATAGCCAAACATCTCAGACTCAAATAAGTTTTCGGGAATGGCCGCACAGTTAACCTCAATAAAGGGATGGTTATGGCGCTGGCTCCAACGGTGCAACTGTTTGGCAAACGCGGTTTTCCCCACGCCCGACTCTCCCAGCATCAATACATTAGCGTCCGAGGGGGCGACCCGTTTGAGAAGCAGGGCGACTTCACGCATAACGTGACTTCTCACCTGTAAGTTATCCAGCGCGTCGTCCAGCGCTTGTTCCTCGGCACCGTGGGCTGCTTGGCTACGTTTTAAGTGCTCACTAAAGCGTTTCTGGAGTAGTGCATATTCGTCTTGTAGGAGCTGCAAATCGGTTAAGTCTCTGGAGCGGCTGATAACACGCTCTAACTTTCCATTCACAAAGACGGGGTAGGCCTGAGCTATCACACGGCGCCCGGTACCGGTTA
Source organism: Vreelandella venusta (assembly GCF_007989605.1). Lineage (GTDB taxonomy): Bacteria > Pseudomonadota > Gammaproteobacteria > Pseudomonadales > Halomonadaceae > Vreelandella > Vreelandella venusta. The sequence goes on from NZ_BJUL01000017.1 coordinate 8,697, forward strand.
CCTGCATCAGTTGGGCCGGCTGGTGGGTGCGCATTACTTCCAAGGTGATGGATGGCTTCAAAATGCCTGCTTGCTGAAGCTGGTAAACGCTACTACCTAGCAACTCTTCCCGGGGCGCGCCATAAACAGCCTCAGCGCCGGGGCTGATATCAAGCACTCGACCCTCCCCGCTGACGATGAAGAAATGATCGTTGGCGGTTTCGACAATGGTTTTTAGCACGCACTTATCGATTTCACTCACAGCGCTTGTCTCTTGAGTAACTTGCGATTCATTTTTGCATCAATGATGCATAGATGACTTGAGTGTACGTGATTTTGATTCATTACTGCATCGTTAATGACTGGGAACCCTATGGTTAGGGCGTTCAGAGACTTGGCATGTTCTGTGCAATGTAGTTGTTATTCAGCGCTACAACACGAACAACGCCAAGGAGATCTGTATGTCTGATTTTAACCAGCCGCTTGGGGGCAATAGTATGCCGCGCTTTGGTGGGCCAGCCACTATGATGCGTTTACCCACTCAGGAAAGTGCTGCTGGCTTAGACGCTGCTTTTATCGGTATTCCAATGGATATTGGTACGTCTAACCGGCCTGGTACGCGTCTTGGCCCACGTCAGATTCGTGATGAATCTCGCATGCTTCGACCCTATAACATGGCGACCCGCGCCGCCCCGTTTGAAAGTTTACAAGTGGCCGATATAGGTGACGTGCCCATCAACACGTTTCACCTGCCCAAAAGCGTCGACATCATCACGGCCTTTTATGATGACGTGCTTAAACACAACTGCATTCCGCTAACACTGGGTGGCGAACACACCCTGACACTGCCCATTTTACGTGCCATTGCTAAAAAGCATGGGCCAGTGGGGCTGATCCATATTGATGCCCATGCCGATGTAAATGAGCACATGTTCGGTGAGCCGATTGCCCATGGCACGCCGTTTCGTCGTGCCCAGGAAGAAGGCTTGTTAGCCCACGGCAAAGTGGTGCAAATCGGTCTTCGTGGTACCGGTTACGCGGCTGAAGATTTTGATTGGTGCCGCAGCCAGGGTTTCCGTGTTGTTCCCGCTGAAGAGTGCTGGCATCGCTCGCTTGCCCCCTTGATGAAAGAAGTGCGTGAGCAGATGGGCGATGTGCCTGTCTATATCAGCTTCGATATCGATGGCCTGGACCCATCCGTTGCACCAGGGACGGGAACGGTAGAGATGGGCGGACTGACCTCAGCCCAGGGGCTAGAAATTGTCCGCGGTGCGGCAGGCTTGAACATCGTCGGCTGTGATCTAGTGGAAGTGTCGCCTCCTTATGATCCCAGCGGTAATACCGCATTGATGGGCGCCACACTGCTGTACGAAATGCTCTGTGTGCTGCCGGGCGTGAAACACAGTGATTAAGCTGTCCTGAAATAGCTAATAAATAAAAAGCGCTTACCTGACAAAGCGCTAATGGTCAGAGAAATGGCAGGTTGCTTATTGCCTGCCAGGACGCCACCAGCCCACCTCCAATAATCACTTCCAACAGGTGAACCGTATGTCTTTCTCTCAAGTAAAATTGGATGACGCCGAGCCGTCGACTCCAATCCATCGTGCTCATTTGCTGAAATTTTTGATCCCATCCTTAATTGGCATCCTATTGTTTTTGGTGCCTTTTCAAGTGGGAGGTACGATTAACATTGGCATGGGGCTGATGGCCGATGGGTTGCAGTCGCTGCTTGGCTCTGCGCTACCTGTCATTGCTATGCTAGTCCTATGTTTGTCTGTGGTGATAACGCTTTACGTTAAAGTGGCAAAGCCCAACTGGGCGCAACATGGTCACTTTCAAGATATGTTTGACGTCGACACTATTTGGGTAGTGATGCGCATCTTAGGTGCCATTTTTGTCGTCATGACCTTTTTCCAAGTCGGCCCCGAATTTGTGACGGCATCGTATACTGGCGGCGTAATGCTCAATGATTTAGCGCCGGTGCTACTGACGTTCTTCTTCTTTGCGGCGATTCTGCTACCGTTTCTAGTCGAATTTGGCTTTATGGAATTTATCGGCACCATGGTGCGCAAGCCGTTTCGGAAGATTTTTAATCTCCCAGGACGCAGCGCTATCGATGCAACGGCCTCTTGGATGGGGTCAGGCACCGTGGGTGTATTGATCACTGCCCAACAGTATGAGCAGGGGTATTACAATGCTCGCGAGGCATCGGTCATTGCGACTAACTTTTCAGTGGCTTCCATCGCGTTTAGTTTATTGGTGACGAACTTTGTTGATATCAATCATCTCTTCGTACAGTTCTATTTTACGGTAGTCATGTCAGGGTTGATTGCTGCCATTATCGTGGCACGGATTCCCCCTCTATCGCTCAAATCTAACGACTACTACGAACCTGTTGGCTGCCAGTTACGCGAGAAACGCACCGAAAATGTAGGGCTGTTTCGTTACAGCTTGCTCCAGGCAACTCGCCGGGCAGCGGATGCGCCAGGGCCAAAAGAGCTGGTGCGTTTAGCACTCCTCAACGTGGTTGATATCTTTTTGACACTGCTGCCTTTGGTATTTGCCATCGGCACTGTCGCGCTGATTTTAGCCGAGTTTACGCCGCTGTTTACCTGGCTCTCTTACCCCATGGTGCCAGTGCTTGAGTTGCTGCGTATCCCTGAAGCACAAGCGGCTGCGCCAGCGACGCTGGTCGGGTTTGCCGATATGTTCTTACCAGCGGTGCTGGCGACGAATATTGAAAGCGAGCTGACCCGCTTTGTGATCGCTTGCTTGTCCATGACACAGCTGGTGTATATGTCGGAAATTGGTGCGCTACTACTTAAATCAAAAATCCCTATCAAGCTCTGGGAGTTAGCCGCCGTTTTCTTACTGCGCACGGCCATTACGCTGCCCATCATCGCCTTTATGGCCCATACATTTTTCTTCTGAGGGGGCCTGTCATGAACGCTGACGCCATGCGCAATCACTCAACGACGACCTGTGCCGAGCTGTTGATCCGCCTGCTGCGCGAAACCTATGGAGTTCAAACTCTGTTCGGTATCCCTGGCGTTCACACGGTGGAGCTGTACCGAGGGCTTGAAGGTAGCGATGTGCGCCACGTAACCCCGCGCCATGAGCAGGGTGCCGGGTTTATGGCCGACGGCTATGCCCGCGCCAGCGGTCAGCCTGGGGTATGTCTGATTATCACTGGCCCGGGAATGACCAATATTGCCACTGCGATGGGCCAAGCCTTAGCAGACTCTATCCCCATGCTGGTGATCTCCAGCGTTAACCGCCGCGATACGCTGGGCATGGGCCAAGGTCGGCTGCACGAGCTGCCCAGCCAGCAGCAGATGATCAGCGGCGTGTCACGCTTTAGCCACACGCTATTAGATGCCAATACGTTGCCTGATGTGCTGGCTCGCGCCTTTGCGATCTTCAATGGTGCGCGCCCTGGTCCGGTGCATATTGAAATTCCGATTGATCTGTTCAATGCGCCGGTGAAGGCTCCGGCCAGTTGGCCAGTGCCATCGCTTTACCGAGCAGCGCCTGACCCGGATGGGCTTGCCGAAGCTGCCCGCTTGTTAAAGGCCGCGAAGCAACCTTTGCTGCTGTTAGGTGGTGGCTGTGTGGCAGCGCCAGAGGCTGCGCGGGCATTGGTAGAGAGGCTTGATGCCCCAGCGGTGACGACTATCAACGCTAAAGGGCTGCTGGGTCGCGACCACCCGTTAGACTTGGGGGCTAACGCAGCGCTGCCAGCGGTGCGTGAACTGGCCGCTAACGCCGATGTGATTTTGGCGGTGGGCACCGAACTTGGCGAGACCGACTACGATGTCGTGTTTGATGGTGGCTTTCACCTCAATGGCAAATTGATTCGTATTGATCTCGACCCTGAACAACTGGTGCGCAACCAGCATACAACGCTTGGTTTAGTGGGCGATGCCGGACGTAGCCTAGCGCTCCTACTCGCTCATTTCCCCGAACCTTTGCAGCGCCACGGTGTTGAACGCGGTATTGAACGAACAGCCACTACGTTGAGCGCACTTAACCTGGTTAACGATCCGGCTTTTAGCGACTTCGTGCCGCTTTATAAAACCCTGGCTGACCATCTGCCTGAGGCGATTTTGGTGGGTGACTCCACTGCACCGGTGTATGCGGGCAACCACCTAGTCAGCCAGCCAGCGCCAAGGCGTTATTTCAATGCCTCTACCGGCTACGGCACCTTGGGCTATGGGCTGCCGGCAGCGCTAGGGGCGCAGTTAGCTCGCGCTGATCTACCTGTGGTGGCGCTTGTCGGTGATGGTGGGGTGATGTTCACCCTTGCTGAGCTTGCTACCGCGGTGGAGGAACGCCTGCCGGTGGTGATTGTGCTGTGGCACAACGCAGGCTACGAAGAAATTCGCCGCTATATGGATGCCAACGGTGTGGCCCGTTTGGGCGTGGATATTCAAGCCCCTAACTTTCTTACTTTGGCCGAAGGGTTTGGTTGCCCAAGCGAGCGGGTTGAAAGCCCTGAGGAGCTTGCAAACTCACTCGCTAAGCGCGTTTCAAATGGCCCGTTACTCATTGAAATAGACGCGGCTGCTTGGCAGCGTGCGTGCCGAATTTCCGACCAGGATACCTAGATGCCGTTACTCGACCAGCAAGTTATCAATCAGCAGTTCATTAACAACCAATGGGTTGCCTCAGCAGGCACACGCATGCTCGATGTGATGAACCCTTATCGCGAAGCGCGTATTGCCCAGGTCACGGCAGGGGACGCGGCAGATGTCGACGCTGCCGTTAAAGCTGCTCAGCAAGCACAACCTGCTTGGCAAGCGTTGGGTGGAGCTGCGCGTGCAAAGTACCTAGATAGCTTTGCCGATGCGTTGGAAGCCCGTCGAGAAGCGCTAATCACTCTTTCAGCCACTAATAACGGTAAACCGTTGGCAGAAGCAGGCATTGACCTGGACGACGCAATTGCCTGTTATCGTTATTACGCCAAGCAGGCCAGGGCGTTAGATGCTCGCCAAGGTGAGTTGGTTCGTGTGGCAATGGAGGGCGTCGAGGCGCGCACGTATCATGACCCTGTGGGCGTTGTGGGGTTGATTGCTCCCTGGAACTTTCCGCTGGTGACAAGCGCCTGGAAGCTGGCGCCTGCGTTAGCGGCAGGCTGCACCGCAGTGCTCAAACCGTCAGAGGTAACGCCGCTCCCCGAGTTAGCACTGGCAGAAATTGCCCTGGAGATTGCCCTGCCAGCAGGTGTGCTGAACCTGCTTAATGGTGACGGCGAGGGCATTGGCGCACCGCTAACCAATCACCCAGGTGTAGATAAAATCTCCTTTACGGGCAGTAACCGAGTCGGCGAAACGGTCATGCAAACGGCTGCCGTTCGCACCGCCAGTGTCTCTTTAGAGCTAGGTGGAAAATCGCCGATTCTGGTAATGGAAGACGCCGACCCCGCTCAAGCCGCCGACTGGGTAATGGCGGGTATTTACTTTAATGCCGGGCAAATCTGTTCGGCGACTTCGCGTTTACTGGTACATGAAAACGTGGCAGAAGCACTCTACACCGCCCTGGCTGAGCGGATGGATGCGCTAACCCTGGGCGACCCACTGGCGGAAGGCACTGACTTAGGGCCGCTGACCAGCGCTAAGCAGCGCGATGCGGTACAGCGCTATTTAGACTTGGCGGTGCAAGAAGGCCTAACGGCAGTGCGCGATATTACCCATCGCACGTTACCCGCCCAGGGCTACTTTTTAGCGCCGACGCTTTACCGTGATGTACCGCTGGAAAGCCGCTTGTGGCAAGAGGAGATTTTCGGTCCGGTGCTCTGCGCACGCAGCGTTACCAGCGAAGCAGAGGCGATTAAGCTCGCCAACGATAGCGCTTATGGATTAGCTGCGACGGTGATTAGCGGTGACCCTGAGCGGGCGAAGCGTATTAGTCGCCAGCTAAAAGCCGGTAGCATTTGGTACAACAGCGAGCAGCTGGTGCTGCCTGAAACCGCCTGGGGCGGCTTCAAGCGCAGCGGTATTGGGCGTGAACTTGGCCCCTGGGGGCTAAGTGCCTACCTGGAAGTGAAGCATGTGATTGGGCCGGCGTAAGACTAACGCTTGGGCATCGCATAACGCCGGGATGACTTCCCGGCTTTTACCACTTGCCCGGGCACATCGTGGCCGATAAGTGTCGGCAGGGTAGCGGCAACGTCAAGCAGCGCATCTAAATCGACGCCGGTATCGACCCCCATCGCAGCGAACATATGCACTAAGTCTTCGGTGCATACATTACCGCTAGCGCCTGGGGCAAAAGGGCAGCCCCCCAGCCCGCCTAACGACGCATCAAAGCGGTTAATGCCCGCCTGCCACGCCGCCAGCGCGTTGGCTAAGCCCATGCCACGCGTGTTGTGAAAGTGCAGGGTGAACGGCGTTTCCGGCCATCGCTCAAGCACGGCGTCGCACAGGCGCCTCACCTGGGCTGGGTTGGCCATGCCCGTAGTGTCGCATAGCGTGACACCCTGAATGCCCAGCGCGATCAGCTGTTCCACCAGCGTAAGCACCCGCGTTTCAGGCACCTCGCCTTCAAACGGGCAGCCAAAGGTGGTCGAAAGCGAGGCGTTGATAAATACGCCGCTGCCTTGGCTGGCCTCCACAATCGCAGCAAATTGCTCAAGCGACTGCTCTGGTGTCATGCGCAGGTTAGCCAAGCCATGGCTATCGCTTGCCGACATCACCAAATTAATCTCATCCACCTGGCAGGCAAGCGCGCGCTCCATGCCCTTAAGGTTAGGCACTAATACGCTGATATCGACGCCTGCCCGACGCTGAATACCTGTGACAACCTCAGCGGCATCGCGCAGGTTAGGAATCGCTTTGGGGGACGTAAACGACGTTGCCTCGATGCGCCGCAGGCCGGTGGTGGAGAGTGCGTCGATCCAGCGGATTTTATCGTCTGTGGGTACAAAGCGCGCTTCAATCTGCAGGCCGTCACGCGGGGCGACTTCATTAATTTCTATTTTGGTAGGACAGGGTGCTGTGGGGCAGAGCATGGGTTGACTCGTGGACTTGTGCATTGCGCTCTCCTTAAATAATGCCCGCTTGACGCAGTTTGGCGCGGGTTTCCTGGTCAATGCCCAGCTCATCCAGCACATCATCGGTATGCTGGCCAAGCGCCGGGCCGCCATCGCCGAGTCGCCCTGGGGTAGCGCTAAGTTTGGGCAGTACACCGGGTACTTTTAATGGTTTGCCGTTGGGACGGGTGAAGGTTTGAATCATTTCCCGCGCCAAGTAATGGGGGTCAAAGGCAATATCTTCGGCGGTGTACGGATAGCCTGCTGGCACACGTGCCTCATCCAGCGCTTTAAGAATCGCCTCTCTTGGGCGCTCTTCAGACCACGCTTGAATCGCTGCGTCGATCATTTCAGCCTGCTGGCTGCGGCCATCGTTGTGGGCTAGCGCGGGGTCGTTGGCCAGATCATCACGGCCAATCACGCCCATCAGGCGTTTAAAAATGCTGTCGCCGTTACCGGCAATCAGTACGTAATCGCCGCCCTGGCAGCGGTAAGCGTTAGAAGGCGTAATGCCGGGGAGGGCGCTGCCGCTAGGTTCGCGCACTTGGCCGCTGGCATCGAATTCCGGCAGCAGGCTCTCCATCATGGCAAATACCGACTCATACAGCGCCACGTCGATCTCTTGTCCCAGGCCGCTGCGATTACGCTCTTGCAGTGCCAGCAAGGTGCCGATGACAGCGTAAAGTGCGGACAGCGAATCACCAATGCTCACGCCTACGCGCACAGAGGGCTCTCCCGGCTGACCAGTGAGATAACGCAGTCCACCCATGGCTTCACCCACCACACCAAAGCCGGGCTTGTCGCGGTAAGGGCCTGTTTGCCCGTAGCCGGAAATATGCACCATGATTAACCGTGGGTTGAGTTTTGAGAGTGCTTGCCAGCCCAGCCCCCAGTTATCTAATGTGCCTGGGCGGAAGTTCTCCACCACTACATCAGCCTCGGTAGCGAGTTTGCGCACCAGCGCTTGGCCCTCTTCACTGCGCAAGTCCAGCGCCACCGAGCGCTTGTTACGGCTCTGTACGTGCCACCAAAGCGAGGTGCCTTCCTCAAGCATTCGCCATTTGCGAAGGGGGTCGCCAGTGCCGGGCGGCTCAACTTTAATCACATCGGCACCAAATTCGCCCAACAGCTTGGTCGCAAATGGGCCTGCAATGAGCTGCCCAAGTTCAAGAACTTTCAGGCCTTCTAAGGGAAGCTGGCGAGCTTCGGGAGCGTGCATTAAGACTCTCCTGGTCGTGTCGTTAATATTGTTGCCTACCAGCATGCGTGAGCTGCTGAGGTGCGACAATTAGGCAATGGGTAACAAAGGTTTCGTGACTGGCGAAGGTATGCGCTAGCATAGTCAGGTTACTTTTCAGGAGTTTGCCGAGATGCGCCGCTTTGATTTTTTTACGCTCAAGCTGTTTATCTCTGTTGCAGACGAAGGCCGCCTGACCGCGGCTGCCGAACGCGAACACCTAGCCCTTGCCGCCGTTAGCAAGCGAATGAGCGATCTTGAAAGCTTGGTCGGGACAACGCTACTTTACCGTAAGCCCCGTGGCGTGGAGCTAACCCCGGCAGGGCAGGCATTTTTGCATCATGCGCGGCGCATACTCGACAACGTTGAACGCTTACAGGCAGAGCTTAGCGAATATGGTGAAGGCGTGCGTGGGCATGTGCGTATCCATTCCAATACCTCAGCAATCATCGCGTTCCTTCCCCAAGATCTCAGCGCGTTCTCTCGCCACTACCCTGAAATTAAAATCGACCTGCAAGAGCGGGTCAGTAGTGAAATTATTGCCGCCGTGAGAGACGGCTTAACCGATATCGGCATTTTTGCTGGGCATGTAGCTGCGCCAGACTTACAGATAATCCCGTATCGGCGTGACCGCTTAGTGCTAGTCACGCCTGACAAACACCCTCTAGCGGAGCGAAGTAGCATTGCCTTCAATGAAGCGCTGGCTTTCGACTTCATCGGCTTGCAGCAAGATGCTTCACTGCAAGCGCTATTGTTTGAGCAGGCTAACCTATCGGGGAAAGCGCTGCGAATGCGCATTCAAGTACGTAGCTTTGATGCTATTTGCCGCATGATCCACCATGGTATGGGGGTCGGCGTGCTACCAGAACAAACGATCTACCGCGAGCTAGGTGATCTGCAGCTTAAAAGCATCCCATTGAACGACGCCTGGGCCCAGCGGGAGCTTGTGATTGGCGTGCGCCGCTACGCAACACTTCCTGTCACGGCAAGGCACATGGTGGACCTTCTAACCGCAGAAAAGCATTCAGCGTTATAAGGTTGATCAAGTCGCTGCTTAATCTCGCAGTATTGTGGGGGCCGACCACTGCTGGCAAAGCGGCATCACTTCTAAGCGCGTGATATTGATATGCGGCGGAAGTGAGGCTATATGGAACGCTTGGTCGGCTATATCCTCAGGCTGGAGCGGTTGCGCTCCTGCGTAGTAGCTATCGGCTACCTGGTGGTCACCTTTCATCCGAACCAACGTAAACTCACTCGCTGTCATCCCTGGAGCGAGGTCGGTCACTCTAACGCCCTGGGGGCCAACGTCGCAGCGCAGGTTATAGCTAAACTGTTCTACAAAGGCTTTGGTGGCGCCATACACATGCCCACCTGGATAAGGCGTATGAGCGGCGATAGAACCCAGATTAATGACCGTTGAACCAGGGCCAGCGGCGATGAGTTTGGGCAATAGGTGGCGCGTAACGGTTACTACCCCTTTGACGTTGGTATCAATCATGCGATGCCAGTCATCCAGCTCTGCGTTTTGTGCTGGTCCCTTACCCAGCGCTAGCCCTGCATTATTGATCAGGGTATACACCTGCTGAAAGCGTTCTGGCAACGCTGCAACCACGTTGGCAACGTCTTGTGGGTTGCTGACATCCAGTTGGGCAGTGTGCACAGCTACTTTGTTTTTCAGTGAGTGATAGAGCGCCTCTAAGCGAGTTTGACGCCGCCCTGTTAACACCAGTGACCAGCCTGCTTGGGCAAAACGGTGGGCACAAGCAAGGCCGATCCCAGAAGTGGCGCCGGTAATAAATACGACGGGTTTGACTTCGTGCATGATGAAAGCTCCTGGCGAACATAGCGGTTAAAACCACTGCTAAAAAGTAGCAGACAAGCGCCATTGAGATAGCCTAAGGGTGCAGTAGATATTCATCTTTGGTCGTACACTAATAATAAGGTGCGTAGTGAAGCGCGCTATAAGCGGCGTTTCTAGCCATCGTATTTGACGAAGTCAGCCTTCATGAACGTCGATTTGAGCCGCTTGGCTGCTTGTTTCAAGATCAATCAAACAGCAAAAATGCTGTGATAGGTATCACGCTTAATAACCATAACCACATCCAATAACGACAACCGTAGAGAGTCATCCTATGCGGACAACATTGCTTACCACGCTGGCCACCCTGGGTATGCTAACGGCGGCCCCCTTTGCCTTGGCAAATCCGATCGAAATTCAAGTTAACAACACCATGAGCGAAGGCGGCTCTGAAAGCGCAGCGGTTGAGCGCTTTGCCGAGTACCTAGAAGAGCAGGCACCGGGCCGTTTTGAGGTGCGTCCTTTTCTAGCAGGCTCACTCGGTGGTGAAAACGCGGTGCTGGAGCTGCTCAATTTAGGGCAGACCCAGATCGCTATCACAGGCGGTAACTGGCGCCAGCAGTATGCGCCAGAGTATGACGCTATTACCGTGCCGTTTGTTTTTTCAACCTGGGACGAAGTCGACGCCTATATGGAAAGCCCTTCTGGCCAGGCATTGATCGAGCAGGCTGAGAACCAAGGCGGGCTTAAGTATTTTGGTTTGCAGCACCGTGGCCCACGCCATATGACCGCCAACAAGGCAATCAATAGCCCTGAGGACTTAGACGGCTTCCGTTTGCGTCTGCCATCGCTCCCCGTGTGGCTTAAGGTGTGGGAAGAGATCGGCGCCCAGGTAGTGAACGTTCCCGCGCCGGAAATTTACTTGGCCATGCAAACCGGTCAAGTCGATGGCCATGAAAACTCGCTCTCCTCGCCCTATACCCGCCGCCTTTGGGAAGTTCAGGATCACATCATTATGACCAGCCACGTGCAGTTTCCGTGGAGCTGGATAGCCAGTTCACGCTGGTGGGATGGCTTAGAAGTCGATGATCAGGCATTGATCGAAGAGGCGATCGACGTAGCTCGTCAATACGGTTCAGAGCAAGAGCGTGAACTTGACGAGTTCTATCTAAAAGCGCTGCAGGATGAAGGGATGACCATCATTGAGCCGGATGTGGCACCTTTCCGCGAAGCAGCGTTGCCTGCGATTGATCGTGTCATGGCCGATATGGCTGATGGTGTGCGTGAAGATGCGTTAGGTAATGAAAGTCAGTAATTGCCTGTGCTAAATGAACAACGGCGGCCTATCGGGCCGTCGTTGTAGTTTTAAAAGATACCTATTTAAGTTAAGCCTTATTAAGCCTCAGGAGCGTTCCCGTGGATTCAGCTATGCCGCCCAGAAACGGGCCGGATAGAATCGCTTTTTATGTGTTGCGTTACACCACCCGTCTTTGTGATGGGATAGGTGTTGCGTTAATGGCCGCGATATTACTGCTCATTGTGTCTGCAGTGGTGGCCCGTGACGTACTTGGGCTGGGGATGCCCTGGACAGAAGAAGTCGCATCACTGCTGGCCATCTATGCCATTGGTTTTGGGTCTATCTCTGCGTGGGTACGCAGTGAGCATTTAGTGGTTGACCTGTTCAGCCACAAGCTCTCTAGCTTAGGTAAGAATATACAGTATCGCCTTACTTCGCTGATCTCTTGCGGCTTTTTTGTCCTCGCGGCATGGGGCGCGTGGATTATGTCGGATATGAGCGCCAACAATAAAACCGTTTCGTTAAGTATCAGTTTCAGCTACCTCTACTACGGTATCTTCTTTAGCTTCGCAAGCATGGCGGTCATCGCCTTTTGGAAAGCGCTGCGCGGCCCGGTTTTGTGGCTTGAAGCACCCCGCGAAGAAGAGGTGACGGCACCATGACTGAATTACTAATTTTCGTTGGCGGCCTGTTGGTGCTAATGGCTATCGGGTTGCCTGTTGTGGTTGCCATCGGTGTGACTTCATTTATCGCTTTGGTATTCACCGGTACCGGAGGGTTGCCCGTTGAGCTACTGCCACTGCGAATGGTGCAAACGCTCAACAACTTTACCCTGTTGGCCATTCCGCTGTTTATTCTGGCGGCCAATATTATGAATATTGGCTCAACAACCACGCGTATTTTTGACTTCGCCACCGCATTAGTCGGTTTTACCAAGGGCGGTCTTGGTCACGCTAACGTAGTGGCCAGCTCCATTTTTGCCACTATGTCGGGTACTGCCGTGGCCGACGCGGCGGGTTTGGGGAGCATTGAAATTAAAGCCATGAAAGAGCGTGGCTATGATTTGAGTTATGCCACTGGGATTACCGCCGCCTCAAGTGTCATTGGGCCGATTCTACCGCCCAGTATTGCGTTGGTCGTGTATGGCTGGTTGGCCAACGTGAGTATCGGCGGGCTATTTATGGCGGGGCTGCTGCCCGGTATTTTGATGGCATTACTATTGATGGGGATGACGGTAGTGCTCGGGGCAACAGGCAAAGTAGTGATGCCTAAGCCTACGCCGTTTGATGCCTGCGAGGTCGTTCGAACCGGCAAGCGCGCTATTCTGCCTTTGATGATGCCCACTATTATTGTCGGTGGTATTTGGGGGGGCTTCTTTACGCCCACAGAAGCCGGCGCCATTGCCTCGCTCTATGCGGTTATTTTAGGCGGCCTGATCTACCGTGACTTAAGCCTGCGCGACTTGTTTAATGCTTTCCAACGTACCCTTATGTTCAGCGCCGTGATTCTGCTGATTATTGCGGTATCCAGCTTTTATGGCTGGATTTTGGTTCGCATGGGCATTCCGCAAGCGTTGGCGGGACAAGTGGCCAGCATCGATATGCCGACGATTGCGTTGCTGCTCTGCTTTGCGCTGTTCTTCCTGCTTATCGGCTGTTTCATGTCGGTCATTGAGAGCATCCTGATCTTCACTCCGATTGTGGTGCCTGCTGCGCTAAGCGCGGGGTTAGACCCTGTCCATTTCGGCATTGTGATGGTCATTACGCTTTCAGTGGGGGTTATCACACCACCCTTTGGCACGGTGTTGTTTCTAATGGTGGGCATTACGCGACTACGCTATGGGCAGGTGGTCAAAGCGGTGTTGCCATTCCTGTTACCGATTCTGGCCACGATTTTATTGTTGATTGCGATACCTGGCCTTGCCACGTGGCTGCCTCGAGTGATGGGGTATTAATTGCCTAACACCCAATTGACATGATGCAACAGGACCCATGTGCCAATGGTAAACAATAAATCGCTAATTAAAGATAGATGCAGCCTTAGGTTGGCATGCACTGTTTATATTCAAGATTATGTATTTATTGTGTTTTTTGTTTTATTGGCATGGCTTGGTATGGCGGCTGCAATGTATTGGGCAAGAGCGGAATGTTAGGAAGACATGACGTTCTTGCCACTAACCAAGGTTTTCAAATGACCGAATTTTCTGGTCACCGAAAACCAAAGTGAAAGCGAAGCCATACCAGGAGGCATGACTATGAAAAAGGAATCTCTCAAGAAACTTGGCATTTTAGGCGTATCGTTTGGTTTAATCGCTAGTCCGCTGGCCTTTGCTGGCATGGAAGGCAACGATGATTACGAGCCTGCTCCTCAGGAAGAAACGACCCAGGATGAGCAAGGCGCTTACAACTCCTTCGACTCTGAGCAAGAGCAAGGTGCTACCAATGAAGGCGTAACCACTGAGTACGAAGAGGAAGAAGAAGAGCAAGGCACATGGGAAACTGAAGAGGAAGACGATTCCGGTTGGTAAACCCTGCTTGCTAACGGATTAACTTCTACCCAGGTTCACGGATGAACCAGAAAATGCCCCGCCAGTTGCGGGGCATTTTTGCGTTAAAAGGTGCCACATAGGGCGTAAAGGTCGTCAGGATAGGGCGTAAGGATAGGGTGTCGGGAATGAATAGGCTATGGTTAGAGTTCTATTACTAACATCAGCCACAAGGACGTTGCCGACGTGTTGAACTGGAAGGAGGTTCCACAGCTTCCTAAAGCGCAAGGACGAATCGAGGCGATTGATCTCGCGCGTGGTATTGCCATTGGGCTGATGATTATCAGTCATGCCGTTAGCGGTTTAGTAGGTATGCGCCATGTGCCCGACTGGGGCATGGTGCCTATCCACTTTTTGACCAAGTTCTCGTCCTCGCTGTTTATTTTAGTTTTCGGCATTGCGCTGGCGGTGGCCTTCCTTGCTTACACGCAAAGTGACGATTGGCCTCGACGGCGGTTGAAACTGTGGGTAAGGGCCGTTGAGGTTTGGTTTTGGTATAAAGCGCTGATTATTATCGAAATGCTACCCTTTAGCTCGCCTAGCGATATGGTTAGCACGCTGCTCTACGGTCGATTTGCTATCTGGGTAGAGATTCTCGGTTTTTATGCCATTGCCTTGCTATGGGTACCGCTGATACTGCCGCTGTGGGCGCGAATGCCCCTCTGGGGACGTTTGGCGACCATTGCAGGATTAACGCTACTTTCTGCATGGCTACAAGGGTTTTCCTTTGGGGGCTACGACCTTTTAAAAGCATTTCTGGTCGATCATGAAGAGCACTATGCCTGGGGGCAGCTTAGCCGTGCCCCGTTAATTTTATCTGGCTTATTGGTTGGCGAAGCACTGCTACGCTGCTATTTCGATGCCGCTTTACGCCGTCGTTTAATTCTTTGGCTGATAGGGGCGGGGGCGCTGATGGTCGCTGCTTTTTATGCCATCGCCATCGCCGGGGGTGATGTTCATGGTGCGATGATGGCGGTGGCTCGTAATGTGGGAAAACACCCGCCAGGGATAAACTTTATGCTGTTTAGCGTGGGTGGCGCGCTGGTACTGCTCGGGCTTGCCTTAGCGGGTGGAGCAGCCGCTGCGAAAGTACTGTTGCCGATCACGCTAGTTGGTAGTGATGCGCTCAAAGCCTTTATCTTCCATATCGTGATGATTTTTCTGGTACTGCGCTTTTTATTGGAAGGCGAGGGGGCCTACAGCTACCCGCAGGCGCTAGGCGCTGGTGGCTTGTTAATACTCGGCGCCGCGCTATGGATTTGGCTAACCCGCTGGATGGCGGCTCATCGCTAAACGCGAGCAAACTAACGGGAGTTGACGATTTGCGACACTGGATACAGCGTGGGCTGATGGTAGTCGCGCTGTTAATAGCGCTGCCCGTTCATGCAGATTGGTATTATGTAGTTGATAAACAGAGTCGCTGGCAGGGTGACTTAAACGCCCGCATGGCCGCCATCGAAGAGGTATTTGGTGGGCAGCTGGGCGTGTATGTGCAGAATCTAGCCAGTGGCGAAGCCTATGCCTGGAAAGCCGATGAACCATGGTATTTGGCATCGCTGATAAAGGTACCGGTGGCTGCCCAAGTGTTGGCCGAGCATCAAGCTGGCAGGCTAGCTCTTGATGAGCGGATTACCCTGGCACGCAGCGACTATGTGGACGGCGCAGGCCCGGTTAACTGGCATGACCCAGGTACGCCTATTTCCATCCGTTATTTGTTGGAACAGATGATCACCGTTAGCGATAACACTGCCTCCGATATGCTGATTGATCGTGTAGGGCTTGAGGCAGTAAATACACGGGTAACGTCGATGGTGGCCGCGAGCGGAGGAAAGCCCGATCATATAGGGCCAATTAGCAAGCTCGTTGGCGTACGCCAAGGGGTGTATGGCCAGCTTCATCCAGAAGCTCAAGGCTTAGGTGGTTTAGATTTTATGGCGTTGCGCAAGCACAGTGTTAGCCAGCGACCGGTGGCGTTAGCCCGTGTACTTAGCGTGCGCCAAGATGCCTTCGCGCAACCTGACTATGACAGTGCCTTTGATGCCTATGAAGCTACGGGTGAGAACGTAGGCACGCTGCGCGCCTTCGGCGATGTGCTAGCCTCACTTCACCATGGGGGTATGGCGGATTTGAATAGCGAGCAGCGCCAAACGCTGTTGGCGGTAATGAGCCGTACTTCCTCTGGCGAGCGCCGCTTGAAACAAGGATTGGGCAGTGACATTCATTTTGCCCATAAGACCGGCACCCAGCACCGTCGCAGTTGCGATGCGGGTATTGCCTCACGCTTTTCTTCAGTCCAGGGGCCTTGGGTAATTGTCACTTGTAGCCGAGGCCCGCTTTCGGTAAGCGCCCATGAGCGCGCCTTGGCAAGTGTTGGGGAGGCGCTACGTTTTAGTGGTGCGTTAGCTGACCTTTAATCAAGCTAACGCTAGCGCCTAACGCCGTACCAGCATGATAAACTGATACGCCGCTTTGGGGCTTTTTAATAAGGAGTTTGTTATGGCAAGTGCCAGCGCCCGTCATATTTTGGTAAGCAGCGAAGAGCAGTGCAACGCACTGAAGCAAGAGATCGAAAACGGTCGTGATTTCGCAGAAGTGGCCAAGCAGCACTCTAGCTGCCCTTCTGGCCGTCAAGGCGGTGACCTGGGTAGCTTTGGCCCCGGCCAAATGGTACCGGAATTTGACAAGGTCGTTTTCAGCGGTGAGCTGAATAAGGTACACGGCCCGGTCAAAACCCAGTTTGGTTACCACCTGCTGGAAATCACTAGCCGCAGTTAATGGCGCCGAACATCCGTCAAGCACCGCGGCAATGCTGTCGCGGTGTGAGGAGCACGCCTTGAACGATCCCATTATTACTATTGAAGGCTTGAACAAAACCTACGAAGGTGGCTTTCAAGCCCTTAGCCGTGTGGATTTAACTATTCAGCGCGGCGAAATTTTTGCCCTGCTTGGCCCCAACGGGGCGGGCAAAACAACGCTAATCAGCGTGGTATGTGGGCTGGTAAGCCCAACCCAAGGCCACGTCATTGTCGATGGCTATGATAGCGTTAGCCACTATCGTCAGGCTCGTGAACGAATTGGTCTTGTGCCTCAAGAACTGACCAACGAAGCCTTTGAAACGGTATGGAACACGGTTAGCTTTAGCCGTGGTTTGTTTGGTAAGCCACCTAACCCTGCGCATATTGAGAAAGTGCTTAAGTCGCTGGCCTTGTGGGACAAACGCAATAATCGCTTGATGACCCTTTCCGGTGGCATGAAGCGCCGCGTATTGATCGCCAAAGCGCTCTCTCATGAACCACGCATTCTGTTTCTAGATGAACCCACCGCAGGGGTAGACGTCGAGCTACGCCGTGATATGTGGGAAGTGGTACGCGGGCTGCGGGATAATGGTGTCACGATCATTCTCACCACCCATTACATTGAAGAGGCCGAAGAAATGGCCGACCGCATTGGCGTTATTAATCGCGGTGAGATTGTCTTGGTGGAAGAGAAAGCAGCGCTGATGAAAAAGCTTGGCAGCAAGCAGCTAACGCTGCAGCTACACACGCCGCTCTCCGCACTGCCTGCATCTCTTGATCAAGACGAGTTGAGCCTGGCAGCCGATGGCTATGAATTGGTGTACACCTACGATGGCCGTCAGGAGGAGGACGGGCGCGGTATTTCTGCGCTGCTCACCCAGTTGGAGCGGGCGGGCATTGGCTTTAAAGATCTGCATACCCGGCAAAGCTCGTTGGAAGATATTTTCGTCGATTTGGTAAAGGAGCGCCCATGAATCTCTACCCCGTTCGTGCCATTTATATGGCGGAAATGGCGCGCACCCGCCGTACTTTGCTGCAAAGCATTGTATCGCCAGTGATTTCAACCTCGCTTTACTTTGTGGTGTTTGGCGCGGCGATTGGTTCACGCATCAGCGAAATTAACGGGGTCAGCTACGGGGCCTTTATTGTGCCTGGTCTGATTATGCTGATGCTACTTACTCAGAGTGTCTCTAATGCCTCGTTTGGGATTTTCTTCCCGAAGTTCTCCGGCAGCATTTATGAAATTCTCTCAGCGCCCATCTCTTATTTAGAAGTGGTGGTGGGCTATGTAGGCGCGGCTGCCTCGAAATCGATTATTTTGGGGCTGATCATCCTGGCAACGTCCAGCTTATTTGTGCCGCTGGAAATTGCTCATCCGATTTGGATGCTGACCTTCCTGGTGCTGACCGCCGTCACCTTCAGCCTGCTGGGCTTTATCATCGGTATTTGGGCAGATGGTTTCGACAAGCTGCAGCTGGTGCCTTTGTTGGTGATCACTCCGCTAACGTTTTTGGGGGGCAGTTTTTACTCCATTGATATGCTGCCGCCGTTTTGGCAAACCGTAACGTTAGCCAACCCCGTGGTCTACTTGGTCAGTGGATTCCGTTGGAGCTTCTACGGCATTGGCGATGTTAGCTTAGCGGCTAGCGTGGCAATGATCATGCTCTTCCTGGCAGCCAGCCTTGCCACCATTGCCTGGATTTTTCGCACTGGCTATCGCTTAAAGCCTTGAGTGCGCCAATGTCTTATTTAGCTGTTCTTCTGATAAAAAGGTAACTCCCGCTTATGCCGCTACTGCAAAGTATTGTGCACCGCCTTGATCCATCACTAGATGGTGAACGTTTGACCGTCACGGCGGCACCTGCGTCAACACCCGCGGCCAACGATGATCCAGTGATGGCAAGCCTGGTAAATTCGCTAAATGACACCTACAACACCAAAGCCAAAGGGTGGGGAAGGTTTGCCGAGCAGGGCGAGCAGGCTGGGCCGCTGGTCGCTTGGCTGCAAGCCTATATGGCAGAAGAGCAAGATTTTACCCAGCTTTCTATGGCGATTGCCGAGCGCTTGGCGAAAACACTACAAGAGCAGCTCTCCGTTAGCGGCTACTTAGTGTTCGCACATCTGCGCCAGGGCGATACCGAGACGCTATTTTTAGGCTTAGTTCATCAGCGGGAAGGTATTGGCATTAACGCAGAGCACCAAGCAGTGCCTGCCGCGCAGCTTAATACCAGCCAGCTCACCTTGGCAGCACGGATAAACCTTACCCAATGGCAGAGCGACGCTGAAAGCACACAGTATGTGTCGTTTTTAAAAGACCGCGGCGGCAAAAAGCTAGCCGATGGCTTGATAGCCCTGTTGGGAATGGAAGAGGGCATTGATGCCCCCGCCGAAACCCGCACGCTGTTGAAAGCCTTCAGTGATTACGTCGAAAAAGAGGACTACGACGACGAAGCCAGCCGAGAAAAAACTGACACCCTGGTTGACTACGCCAACGAGCAGCTGCGCCGTGGCGAGCCAATGACATTAGAAGAACTTTCAGAGCTGGTGGACGAAAAGCAGCCCAAAGCGTTTTACGACCATATCCGGAATGCTGACTATGGCCTTTCTCCAGAGATTCCACCGGACAAGCGTACTATCAGTCAGTTCCGGCGATTTACCGGACGCGCTGGGGGCGTATCGATCAGTTTTGACTCCCACCTACTCGGGTCCAGCATTGAGTACGATGAAAACCAGGATCGCCTGATTATTAAGCAAGTGCCCAAGCAGCTAAAAGAGCAGTTGGCGAAGCGTAAGGAGTGATAGGTGAATAGTGAGGAGTGATAGGTGAATAGTGAGGAGTGAGGAGTGAGGAGCGGGTGGGCGCTTAGGTGTAAAGGGCACTAAATGCCGCAACGCCAGTCGAAGTAGCATGTTTATTAAATGTGACATGTATATTAACAGGAGTGCTTAACGTGCTGGATGCCATTAGCAATTTCTTCCAACGCGCGCTGGCAGAACCTGAGCAGCGTGATAATCAAACTCTGACGCTAGAGCTGGCAACGGCGGCATTACTCTGTGAGGTAATGCGCGCCGATTACGATAAAAGCGATGCTGAACGCGCCGCGCTGAAGCAGATGCTAACCAGTCGTTATCACTTAAGTGAGAGCGATGTTAACGAATTAATGACGTTGGCGGAAACAGAAGTGGATGATGCCGTCGATCATTATCAGTTTGTTAGCCTAATAAAAGAGCACTACGGCTATGAGCAGCGCTGCGAGTTGGTAACGTTAATGTGGCAGCTTGCTTGGGCAGACGGCAGTATCGACCCGCTTGAAGAGCACCGTATCCGGCGGCTGGCAGATCTTTTACACGTTAGCCATAGTGATTTTATTCGCAGCAAGCTTGCCAGCACGCCCCAGGCCTAGCGGCTCCCTTCCGGCTCAGCAGAAACCCCCTGCCGTCGACATAACCATTAATCGACCCATTGATACAGGGCTTGGAGCGCAGAAACACCAATGAGTGATATGCAGGATGCATCGAACTTAACCGAACTGATTAATACCATGGAGCGAATGGAGCGTGAAAAAGCCAAGGTAAGCGTAGACGACGTGGTGCACGCGGTAGGCAGGCGTTCATTTGGGCCTCTCTTGTTGCTTGCTGGGCTAATTACACTTGCGCCTATTATTGGTGATATCCCCGGCATGCCAACGCTTATGGCGGCGTTGGTGTTACTCACGTCGGTACAACTATTGCTGGGAAGAGAAACGTTCTGGCTGCCCAAATGGTTATTAAGCCGTTCGCTTTCCCGCAACAAGTTCGATAAAGCCATTCACTACATGAAGAAGCCCGCTAGATGGGTGGATAGTTTACTGGGTGTGCGTCTAGCGTGGATGACCGGCTATATCGGGATACGAGTTACCGCCGTGATGTGCTTGTTTATCGCCCTAGCCATGCCGCCGATGGAGTTTATTCCGTTTAGCGCCAACGGCGCGGGCTTAGCGCTTACCCTGTTTGGTTTAGGCTTAGTTGCCCGAGATGGCATTATGCTCTCGCTGGGTTTTCTACTCACCGGGGCGACGTTGACGGTTGTGCTGATCAACGTGCTATAAATTCGCCTACGACCATCCTAATGCCGCCTGAGCTGGCGGCTGTTTAAAGGAGCAAGCACATACCATGTCTGATCCAGCGCCGTCTGAGTCATCATCGAACTCGCCATCGCCACATTCAGCACTGCCGCCTGCGCCCAAAACGCCCCGTGAGCAATCCCCCTGGGAGCGGCGGATTGAAACGCTGCTGTGGAATTCTCGCTTTCTAGTAATGCTGGCGGTAGTGCCGAGCCTATTGGGCTCACTGATGCTGTTTATTGTGGGTACGCTGGATATCTTAACCGTGGTGGGCGACGTACTGCGTTACTATCTGGTGGGTAGTTCTCAAGATATCCACGATACCCTGGTGCCGGACATCATCATTGCTGTTGATGTTTATTTAATAGCGATTGTGTTGTTGATCTTTGGGCTGGGTATCTATCGGCTGTTTGTTTCCCGAATCGATCAGGCGGAAGTGCGCTATCCCAAACACCCGTTTAACGTAGGCTCGCTGGATCAGCTCAAAGACAAGATTGCCCGCGTGGTGATTTTGGCGGTAATTATTGAGTTTTTCCGCGCTGTGGTGGATATCCGTTTCACGACGCCACTGGAAGCCATCTACCTCGCGCTTTCGGTGCTGGCGCTGGCGGCAGCGCTGTATCTCATGAGTCTTGGGCATAAGGGGGAGTGAGACGAATCGTCGGGCTGTCTCTTAAGCGAGTGAGTTAATACCCGCCGAGGGTAAATTACGCAAACATTATCAATCACTGCTAGGCTGGAAATGTTATCCCAAGGTGTTGCTCTCTTTGAAGCAAGCCTTTAAACGCAAAAGCAAGGAGTGCCGTTATGCGTAACATTATCTATATTATTGGTCTAATCGTTGTTGTGCTGTTTATTCTATCGCTACTTGGACTGCGTTAAGCACACCGCGCCAATAGAAAAACGCCCGCAGCCCTTTTTTCAAGGGGCTGCGGGCGCTTTGTATTTACGCGCAGTCGGCAGCGCCCTGGCCAAACATATCAAACATTAGTTCCCGTCCCATCGACGTCAGTACGAAACGGTCGTAGTCGTTAAATTCAGCGGCACCACTCTCTTCGAGCACCTGTTGGCATGTTTTCCAACTAGGGCATTGCCCCTTCAAATGAGCTAGCTCACGCCGGGCAAGGCCACGCTGTGGCAAGGTAATGGTTTCGAGCACATGGCCGTTATCATAAAGCAGCTCGGCAACGCTAGAAAGGCAGTGACGTAGGCTACGCTGAACATGATAAGCGGCAGACGCTACGCTGGATGCGGGGTGTGACACCTCGGAAGGCATAAGTCGTTCTCCTGCAAATAGCCCCAAAATGGGCTTGTTGCAGCGCATTATAAAGCAATGCGAGTATTAGACCAAGGTCTATGATGGGTTGATGTCAAAGCCACCACCGACCTTTTTCTGACACATTTCTGTCATCTAGATAATTCAGCATGTAAGCCGCTAGGGGAAAAGCAAAAAGTATTAATTAAAATTGATGGCGTTATGGCTTTTTAGTTTTATGTAAGCGTCATTCTTTACAATTCATTACTTTTTAGTACGTAAAAAAAGCCAAATAGGCTCAAGTCTAAGCTTTAATGGCCGATAGTATTAAATATAAATCACATTCTTATGTATGAGCAGCGCCAGCGTGTTGGGCGTTATTTAAAAAAAGGGCAGTAACTTATGGCTTCCATTTCATCACTCGGTATTGGCTCAGGACTCGACCTCAACGGCTTGTTGGATCAATTGCAAGATGCTGAGCGAGGGAAGTTGAAGCCTATAGAGCGTCAACTGGAAACCCAGCAGACCAAGATTTCTGCTTATGGTCAGCTGCAAAGTGCGCTTTCCAAATTTCAAACTGCAGCCGCTGAGTTAAACGACAGTGCGCTGTATGAAAGCCTTTCCACGAATGTAGGAGGCGATGCTATTACTGCCACGGCAGACGGCGAAGCGCAGCCCGGTAGTTACAATGTCACCGTTAATACACTCGCTACTCGTGGCACGCTGGCTTCTGAAGGTGTTGCTGAACTGGACGCGTCGCTAACGACCGCTGAGCAAACGCTGACCTTCTCATTCGGTGATGGGTCCAGTAAAGAGGTCACCATCGGTGCGAATAGTAGTCTGGAAGATATTCGCGATGCGATTAACGCCAGTGAAGATTCAGGCGTTAACGCCACTATTGTGAACGACGGCACCAACTACCGGCTGGCGCTTAGTTCTAGCGAAACCGGTGCGGACGCCTCTATTACCGGCTTTAGCTTTTCAGGCACCGAACCCTTCGCTGCGGACACCGATAACACTCTGCAAGCAGGCACCGATGCCGCGTTAACGGTGAATGGTATTGCTATCACCAGTCCCACTAATCAGGTTGAAGGAGCGATTCAAGGCGTGACGCTTAATCTGCAAGAGGAAGGCGATAGCACCGTGGAAGTCGAGCAGAATACACGCGCTGTTCGTGAAGCAATTACGGGCTTTGTCGATGCCTATAACGAGCTTAAGGGCACCATCGGCGAGCTGACCAGTTACAATGCGGAAACCGGCGTGGCTGGCGAGCTCAACGGTGATAATACGGTGCGCACTGTGGAATCACGCATGCGCAGCATATTAAGTGGCGGTATCGAAGGTGAGTTCTCGGTGCTTAGTGATATTGGTATTTCGCTACAGCGGGACGGCACGCTTTCTATTGATGAAAGCGAACTGGATAACGCCATTGTCAATAACCAGGATGCGCTGTCGGTGTTCTTTGCTGGTGACGCCGACGAGGCAGGTATGGCTGGTCAGTTAAACCAAGGCCTAGACCAGTTGTTGGGCACTAACGGGGCTGTGAAAGGCGCTATTACCGGGGCGGAAAATCGCGTAGAGTCCCTAGTGGAGCGCTACACCCGCACAGAAAAAACCATTGAGCAGACCATTTCTCGTTACCGTACCCAGTTCGGCCAGTTAGATAGCATGATTGCCCAGATGAACCAAACTAGCAGCTATCTAACCCAGCAGTTTGATGCCCTCGACGCTCAGCTTGGGCGTAAATAACCGCTAAAGTAATTGGATGGTTGTTGAACGCCTACGCTAACGCCTGCTTCCTGCAGGCGTTTTTATTAGAAGTTTCTCATTTCTAGTAAAAAAGTATGAAAATCAGCGAAAGCGCGAAAAGGCGCTAAAGTTGTGCGCTTTTCTGCCGATAGCAGTGCTATTAAATAAACGGGCGTGTGCATGCGCGCCTGAGTCTTGTGGTTTAGCCTTTTGCACTGAGGAATACCCCCCGCATGGCGACGATAACCTCTCTTGGCGTTGGTTCTGGCCTTGATCTCACCGGTTTGCTTGATCAGCTTCAAGCGGCTGAGCGAGGCAAACTCGCGCCGATTACGCTTCAAAAGAAGCAGCAGCAGGCGAAAATTTCTGCCTTTGGCCAACTTCAAACGTCGCTGAACGCGTTTCAAGACGCGGTCGCCAAAATCAATGACCCCAAGCTCTACCAAAGCCTTTCAGCCAATGTGCGTGGCACTGGTGGTGGAGAAGCTATTAAAGCGACTGCCGCCGCTGATGCGCTGCCGGGCAGCTACCGGGTAGAGGTCAGCCAATTGGCCACCTCTGGCACGCTAGCTTCAAACCGCGTGGGAGAGCGGGACGCAGCCATGGATCTACAAGGGGCAACTGCGCTGCAGCTAACCTTTTGCGATGGCGAGAGCGTCGCTATCAACATTGCAGAAGGCAGTAGCCTTGCGGATATTCGTGATGCCATTAACGCTGATAAAGAATCTGGTGTTAACGCCACGATTATCAACGATGGCACGGGCTACCGGCTGGCACTGAGTTCTAAAACCACTGGCGCAGACGCTTCTATTGAAAGTTTTAGCTTTGTTGATGCTGATAGCGCTGTAGTGCCCGGCCCCTTTGCTGAAGATGCACTCACCAAGCGCCCTGGCGAAAACGCCGCGTTAACGGTAAACGGCATTGCGATTAGCAGTGCTGACAATAAAATCGAAGGCGCGATTCAGGGCGTAACGCTCAACCTTACGGATCTCAACATTGCCGAGGGCGAAACGGCTTCCAGCACCATTAATATTGAGCGCGACACGCTAAAGCAGCGCGAAGCGATTAATGGCTTTGTAAAAGCGTTTAATGACTTAAAAGGCACTATTGGCAAGCTCACTCGCTTTACCGGCGATAGCGAAACCGCTGGTGAGCTATTGGGCGATAACACCGTGCGCACCATCGAATCCCGGCTGCGCAGTGTATTAACCGGTGGGGTAGAAGGCGGTGAGTTGTCTACCCTTAACCAGCTAGGCATCACTCTGCAACGAGATGGTAAGCTAAAGGTCGATGAAGAGACGTTAGATGGCTTGATCGCTAATAATCCCCAGGCACTCAATGCCTTTTTTGCCGGTGAAAACGAGGGGGAGGGTATGGCGGGTAGACTAAACACCACTATCGAACAGGTGCTGGGCAACAACGGCGTGGTCAAGCTGGCGATTAGCGGCGCGGAAAACCGTGTAAAAAGCCTGGACGACCGTTTCGAGCGTATGGAAAAAACCATTGAAGGCACCATCTCTCGCTACCGCACCCAGTTCGGCCAACTGGATGCGATGATTGCCCAGATGAACAGCATGAGCAGTTACCTCACCCAGCAGTTCGACGCCCTGGATAGTCAGTTAGGCCGTAAGAAATAATCTTAACGCTGCTTTTCCATTGCGAGAGGCAACTTCAGCTCGCGACCTAAACGCTGTGACATTGTAGGAGGGCGCTTTAGCGCGCGATCTAATGCAGTGTCACTGTTGGGGAGTCGTTGTGGAAGTGAGTTTTAGCTTTGGTTCGACACTTTGACGATGATTCAGGCTTGAATGCTTGCGCTAACTAAGGGCGGCTACGCCGCCATCGCCCACTGGAAGTGGCCTCCTACAACAGAACAGTGGCAAGATATTTTGTAGGAGGGAGCTTTAGCTCGCGATCTCAGCTGCGAAGATAGTGAATCAACCTCAACTTCCCTAAAAGTGCTACTTCCCTCCCGCTTCAGTTACCAAACATTACATCTTTTTTTACTAACCGCCCTAAAGATTCCTCTCGCCGTGCCGTTAATTCTAATAACGGCGCACAAAGTGGCCGAATAGCAGGCCTTCCGGCCAGTGTTCATGCAAGGAGAATCACACCATGTCAGTGATCAATACCAACATTACCTCCATGATTGGCCAGTCCAACCTGTCCAAATCACAAAGTGCCCTGCAAACCTCTATGGAGCGTTTGAGCTCTGGTCTGCGTATCAATAGCGCTAAAGACGACGCAGCTGGCCAAGCCATCGCCAACCGCATGAGCAGCCAGATTACTGGTCTGTCTCAGGCGCAGCGTAACGCTAACGACGGTATTTCTGTTGCCCAGACTGCTGAAGGCGCACTGAACCAGGTGAACGACAACCTGCAGCGTGTTCGTGAGCTGACCGTTCAGGCGCAAAACGGTACCAACTCGCAGAAAGACCTTGACTCTATCCAAGCTGAAATTGGGCAGCGTATGGGTGAGATTAACCGAATCTCACAACAAACGGATTTTAACGGTGTTAAGGTACTGGCAAATGACCAAGCGCTCAATATTCAAGTGGGTGCAAATGATGGTGAACAGATCGCCGTTAACCTCAAAGAAATTACCTCAACTACTTTGGGCTTGAGCACTTACAGCGTATCCGGACCTGATGTTGCCGGTGGCTTCACAGATCAAACTGGCGGCACTACTGTAGCCATGCAAGCAGCGTATGGTGACACCACTTCGGTTAATGATACTAGCATCAATAACTTCTCCGCTGACCTTCAGACCTCTTTAGGATTAAGCGGTAACGGTAGTGTTACTATTGCTGACACTTCTGGAAATGCTAAAGTGGATAGTAACGGCAACTGGTATGCGGAGGTCAGCATCACTTTGACCAATGATGCTGCAGGCCAAGCTGCTTCCGAAAGCTTAGCCAATAAAGGGTTGGATGTTGCGGCTGATGGTGCTGCTAAAACATTCTACGTCGCTCTAGATCCGCAAGATGCTGATACTTCAACCGCTACCGCAGCATTTACTGTTGATGGAGCTAAACTGAGCGCTGCCAGCCTTCAAAATGGTAGCACTGCTGACCCGCTGAAGCAGCTAGATGATGCATTAAGCATGGTGGATACTCTTCGCTCCGACTTAGGTGCCGTCCAAAACCGCTTCGAATCCGCCATCACTAACTTGAATACCAATGAGACCAACCTCTCTGCGGCACGTTCGCGTATTGAAGATGCAGACTACGCGGTAGAAGTGGCTAACATGACTAAGTCACAGATTCTGCAGCAGGCCGGTACTTCTGTACTGGCACAGGCCAACCAGATTCCGCAGAACGTTCTTTCTCTGCTGGGTTAATCTGAGGCTTAGCTTTGATAGGGAGTTTTCTCTATCGCTAAGGTGCAAAATGAACCGGCTCCCTATGGGGGCCGGTTTTTTGTTGGGGGTAACATGACCAATGAAGAACAACAATACGTTATCGACGAGCTGCAAACCGTTATAGCGGACACTCAAGCCATGCTACAACGCTTTGAAGACACCGGCATGGATAAGGAGATGCCGGAGGATTATGAAAAGCTACTGGATATATTAGATGGCGCTGTGAAGCAGCAGCGCGAGCATACGCGAGCGATGTTGGGGTAGTTGATACCCGCCACTTGCAGAGGTTACGCCCCAGGTTCGTCATTCCCACATGCCCTTAGCGGGAATCCATGGGGAGGCAGGCAGCTGAGTTTTATCGGGCAAAGGTCAGAATGGATTCCCGATAACCCCACTCGGGAATGACGGTGCAGTGGGTTGCTCGGGAATGACGGTGCGGTGGGTTACTCGGGAGTGATGGTGTGATGGGTTGCTAGGGCATGGCGGTGTGTTGCATTCGCGAGTGATGTTGGCTAGCTGACACCCGCCACTCACAGAGGTTACGCCCTAGGTCCGTCATTCCCGCATGTCCTTAGCGGGAATCCATGATGAAGCAGGCAGCGGAGTATTATCGGGCAAAGGGCAAAATGGATTCCCGATAACCCCACTCGGGAATGACGGTGCAGTGGGTTGCTCGGGAATGACGGTGCGGTGGGTTGTTCGGGCATGGCGGTGTGTTGCATGCGCGAGCGATGTTGGGGTAGCTTCAAAAGGTGCTATAGACCAAGAGGGGCTTGTGGTGACGCGCTTATCTAGCATAATCCACTTGGTCGGTTAACTTTTGGCCGTGCTGGCAACAATAGGGTAAGGATAATAAACATAGTATGGATACGTATACGCTCACGCTAGTGGTGGCGATTGGTACGATGTGGGTTAGCCTGACCTGTGGCTTTGTTGCTATGTATTTAATTCTTAGCGGCGAGTTTAGGGGCGCTTCCCAGCCTGCTAATCGGCCGAGAAAGCTGTCGATGGGCGCTAAAACGCAAGCGGAAGATATCCCCACGCTGGCGAATGAGGGCAACACTTCTTGGGGCGTTCAAGTGTTGTTCGATACTCCCTCTCCTGGGCTAAATGAGCGCTTAAGCGTAGCGCTGGCATCTGCGGGAGCGGTGTATGAGCCTAGTACGAAATCTTTTACGGTGATGGGGGAGTCTTCACGTAACCCTATCGTTGTTGAAAACGCCTTTCCTCCTGGGCAGCTTCCTTCGTTTACTGATGATAATAGCCAGTACTTAATTAAGGGCGTCACTATTAAGGTGAATGAGAATAGTCGTTCCCTTTCACCCAGCAAACTCCAGCTTGTGCGGCTGGTTTCTCTTGCTAAATCATTGGCACGTTTAGGCGGTAAGGTGGTTGACGCCAATCAGCAGCCAATCAGCAAGGCAGGGTTTAAAGCCGTTATTTCTGGTAAGGCCAAAGTTTAGCTATCTGAGGCGCCATTGCTGCTCGCTTGCTCGTTCACTTTGCAATGGGGAGATTACCTCAGTTCTTAGATGACAGATAACAGCCAGTCACGATTTCGAAAAATTCGAATAAATTGTTTTCTGGGTGCATAATGGTATATATGACACCTGAGGAGATAAAAATGGGATCGTTGTCTAATTTGCTACCTAGCCAAGAAGAGGCTGCTCTGGCTAAGCTCTCCAGTCGTGAACTTGCGGCACATGTTGAAACGCGAGCTTCCACACAACATGTCGCTATTACTGATAAAGATGGGCATATTCATCAAGTTGAAGTCCCTGTGAGCGCTTTGCGCCTGTTGATCGATATTTTGACCGAGCTCGGTGATGGTAATACGGTAAAGCTAATTCCTGTTCATGCTGAAATGACAACTCAGGAGGCGGCAGATGTGCTCAACATGTCACGACCGACATTAATTAAAGTGCTGGATGAAGGAAGGATTCCTTATCATCGTGCTGGAAATCGGCGAAAACTCAAATACACCGATGTGATGGCTTATAAAACCAGCGTAGATCAAAAACGTTTGCAAGTACTTGAGGAGTTGTCGGAGCTCGATCAGTCGCTGGGTCTGGGGTATTGATGAGTTCTTACTACACTGTCGTATACGATGCATGTGTGCTTTATCCAGCCCCGCTAAGAAGTTTTTTGATTCACTTGGCCATGACGGATCTTTATCGAGCACGCTGGTCGCAACTAATCCATGACGAATGGATGCGCAATCTATTGGAGCAACGTAGCGATTTAACTTGGGCGCAGTTGGAGCGTGTTCGCGACTTGATGGATAAGCACACACGAGATGCGGTGGTATCAGGGTTTGAGCCATTGATTGATGGGTTATTGCTTCCCGATCCAGATGACCGTCATGTGCTTGCCTGTGCTATTCATAGTGGTGCAGAAGCTATCATTACGTTTAACTTAAAGGATTTTCCTGATCATGCTTTAGCACAATACGATATCAGGGCAATACATCCAGATGAATTCATTTCGGATATGTTGGCTTTAAGCCCAGGGCATGTTGTCCAAGCCGTTCAAAATCATCGTAAAAGCCTAAAAAAACCACCTTTTAGTATTAATGAATATCTAGACTTGCTGTTTAATCAAAGACTTCCCGAGTCAGTGAGTGAGTTAAGGCGCTTTGGGTCGCTGCTTTAGAGGGCGCGCGTCTCTCTTTTGATTTAGTGCTAGCTGGGCGATTACGCAGAGTGCTTCCTTTATCATCACGATAGCACCACCGGTTGCTCATAAATTCCAAAAAGAACTAAAAAATAGGTTTATTATTTCTTTTTTGCTGGTATCTTGGCCTCATTGCACTGGCCGATGTTCGACGAACGTCGCAACCAGTGCTCACATTTAAAGCAGGGCGCCTCGGTGCCACTGAGAGGGAGATATGATGACGAATGTGAGCCGTTGGAAAAAAGCCGTTGCCGTTCTTTCGCTTAGCGTTGTAAGTGGTGTGCTGTCTGCCGCTGCTTACGCGGATACGCTGCGTGTCGGCATGTCTGGGGGGTATTTCCCCTTTACATACGTTGAGCGTGATGAGCTTAAAGGCTTTGAAGTGGATGTCATGAACGCCGTGGGTGATGTGACTGGCGATGAGATTGAATTCGTGACAGCAAGCTTCTCTGGCTTGGCGGGCATGTTGGAATCGGGGCGCATTGATACCATTGCTAACCAAATTACCATCACCGATGAGCGCAAAGCGAAGTACGCCTTCACCGCACCGTATGTTTACGATGGTGCCCAGGTTGTTGTACGGGCAGGTAATGACACTATTCAGGGGGTTGAAGATTTATCCGGCAAAAGCGTCGCGGTCAATCTAGGCTCTAACTATGAGCAGTTGCTGCGTGAACAGCCTAATGCTGATGAGATCGATATCCGTACCTACGAATCCAACGTCGAGCAGGATGTGGCGCTTGGCCGTATCGATGCATTTGTGATGGATCGCGTTAGCGCTAGCCAAGTGATCAGCGAGCGCGGCTTGCCGCTTGCATTGGCCGGCCAGCCGTTCACCATCATAGAAAACGCGCTGCCGTTTCGTGATGATGAAGAGGGCCGTGCGCAGCGTGACCGCGTAGATGCCGCCCTGGAAGAGCTGCGTGAAAACGGTACATTAGGTGAAATATCGCAAAAATGGTTCGATACTGATATCACCCAGCCATAATCGCGGCGTTTACCTTTAGACGACCAGCAACTGATTGCGGCCGTGGCACTGCCACGGCCGTTTCGCTTATAGCGACGTTGCGAAACTGACCTTGGAATAACCATGCTGAATGTGGAGTATATGTGGGACCTGTTGCCGGTCCTACTGAGCTATTTACCGTTAACGCTGCAAATGGCGAGCATCGCCATGCTGTTGGCGCTGATCATTGCCTGCCTGTTGGCGGTCATCCGGGTGTCGCGAGTGCCGGTGTTGAACGGCGCGGCAATGCTGTTTATCTCGTTTTTTCGTGGAACGCCGCTGTTAGTACAGCTATTTTTGTTCTATTACGGCTTACCCCAGCTGATTAACGCGCTGATTTCCATCAACGGAGTGACGGCCGCAGTGCTGGGCTTAACGCTGCACTTTTCGGCCTACATGGCGGAATCCATTCGCGCGGCGATTGTCGGTATTGACCGCAGCCAGACCGAAGCAGCGCTGTCCATCGGTATGACCCAGTCTCAATTGATGCGGCGGATTATTCTGCCTCAAGCCACCCGCGTGGCAACGCCAACGCTGATGAACTACTTCATCGATATGATTAAAGCGACTTCCCTGGCGTTTACCCTGGGTGTCACCGAAATGATGGGCGCTACCCAAAAAGAAGCCTCGGGCAGCTTTCTCTACCTGGAAGCATTTCTGCTGGTGGCGATTATTTACTGGGTGGTGGTGGAAGTGCTTTCCTGGGGGCAGCGCCGTCTGGAAACGTATCTGAATAAGGCGTACCAGCGATGATCACCCTCGAATCTGTCAGTAAGCGTTTTGGCCAGCAGCCAGTATTTTCGGACGTTGATTTGCACCTGGAACAGGGTGAAATCATCGTCATTATTGGTCCCTCGGGTACCGGAAAATCAACCCTGCTGCGCTGTATTAACTTTCTAGAACGCCCAGAGGCGGGGCACATTACGGTAGGCGATTTAAGAGTCGATGCCCGGCGTGCTAGTCGTGCCGATATTCTGGCGCTACGCCGACGAACCGCTTTTGTATTTCAGAACTATGGATTGTTTGCCAACAAGACGGCGTTAGAAAATATCAGCGAAGGCATGATTGTCGTGGATAAGCTGCCTAAGGCTCAGGCACACGCTCGGGCAAGGGAGATTTTAGAGCGCATTGGCTTGGCCGATAAGGCGGATGCGTACCCAGCATCGCTTTCCGGTGGCCAGCAGCAGCGGGTAGGCATTGGGCGTGCGATGGCCGCGAATGCTGATGTGATTCTATTTGACGAGCCAACCTCATCGCTGGATCCGCAATGGGTGGAAGAGGTGCTGAGCTTAATGAAACAGCTCGCCGCCGAGCAGCAAACCATGATTGTGGTGACCCATGAAATGCAGTTCGCCAGAGACGTCGCCGACCGGGTGGTGTTTATGGATGAAGGGCAAATTGTCGAGCAAGGGTCGCCCGAAGCGCTGTTCACCAACCCTCAAGATGAGCGAACACGGCGTTTTCTGCGCAAAATTTTGGCGCCAACGGGGCAGGCATTGCCATAACGGATGAGTGGCGATCCGTGCGGGAAAAGCATTGACAAGCGCTGGCAAGCCCGCTTAACGCGTGATAGACTACGCCATCCTCTCAGACAAGACCCGTGGGCGGGCAGCTTTTGAACTGCTCGTTACACCATTTGGCAGCGTTTTAATTGCTTCCAAATCAATTGGTTATTGTGGAAAGATTCTGACGGAAATGTCGTGTCATGGTGAAAACCTAGTGGCGAAAGCCGACCGACAATCACATAGTTAATCCGTTGCCGTTTATTGGCAACCTTTATTCTCCAAGGAGATACCTGTGGCGAACAGCAAGCAAGCACGCAAGCGCGCCCGCCAGGCCGAGACTCGTCGCGTCCTGAAAGCCAGCCAGCGCAGCAAGGTCCGCACCTACATCAAGCGTGTGATCAAAGCGATCAGCACCGGCGATCATGGCAAAGCGATGGAAGAGTTCCGGGCAATGCAGCCGGTTGTCGACCGCATCGCTGATAAAGACGTTCTTTCTAAGAAGAAAGCTGCACGTCTGAAAAGCCGCTTGAACAAGCGCATTAAGGCTCTGGCGGCGTAAGCCGGCAGGCGCCATAAAAAAACCGGCTGCGGCCGGTTTTTTTGTGTCTATACGTCGCGTTGCCCGCGGCGACTTTGGGTCTCTTGTTTTAGTCGCTATGGATTGAGTGATGACCGCCAACACACCACCGCAAGCAAATATGTCGCCCCCGCGCCGCGGGTTGATGCGCTCTGGGTTAGTGGTCAGTGCCATGACCATGTTGTCGCGTGTGATGGGGTTGGTGCGCGATGTGGTGGTTGCCACCTTCTTGGGGGCAGGCAATGGCTCGGATGCGTTCTTCGTTGCGTTTAAAATTCCTAATTTTCTGCGTCGTTTGTTTGCCGAAGGGGCGTTTAACCAAGCCTTTGTGCCAGTGCTTTCAGAGTACTCAACCCAGCGCAGTAAGCAGGAAATTCGCGAGCTGCTGAACGCAGTAGCGGGCAGTCTGACCGCTATTTTGGCGCTAATAACCGCGTTGGCGATGCTGGGGGCCCCGTGGCTAGTGTGGGTGTTTGCCCCTGGCTTCGGGCGCGACCCCGAAAAGTTGGCCATGACAGCTGACATGTTGCGCCTGACGTTTCCCTATTTGCTGCTGATTTCGTTAACCGCTTTTTCGGGAAGCGTGCTGAATACCTGGAACCGCTTTGCGGTGCCCGCGTTCACCCCCGTGCTGCTGAATATTTCGCTGATTGGCGCGGCGCTACTGTTAATGCCGTTAATGGAAGAACCCGCCATGGCGCTGGCCTGGGGGGTGTTGATTGCGGGTGCTGCCCAGTTAGCATTTCAGGTGCCGTTTTTGCTGCGCCTTGGGTTGCTGCCGACCCCGTGGCCAAATTTTGCCCACGAAGGCGTAAAGCGCATCCTGAAGCTCATGGCTCCCGCGCTGTTTGGCGTATCGGTTTCGCAAATTAACTTGCTGCTGGATACGGTGCTGGCCTCGTTGTTAACGGCGGGCAGCGTGTCTTGGCTGTACTACTCAGATAGGTTGGTCGAACTTCCGCTTGGGGTCTTCGGTGTAGCGATTGGCACGATTATTCTGCCGGCACTTTCCAAGCGCCATGCGGAGCAGTCCACCGAACACTTTTCTGCGATGTTAGACTGGGCCATTCGCGTCGTGCTACTGCTGGGGGTACCGGCCGCGCTGGCACTGGCCGTGCTGGCAGAACCGTTTTTGATTACCTTGTTCTACTACGGGGCAATGACCGATACCGATATTCAAATGGCCGCCATGAGCCTACGCGCTTACGCCTTTGGATTGGTGGCGTTTATGCTGATCAAGGTGTTGGCACCGGGGTTCTTTGCCCGCCAGGATACTAAAACACCGGTCAAAGTGGGCATTATCGCCATGGTGGCTAACATGGTGTTTAACCTGCTGTTAATTTGGCCGCTTGCTCACGCAGGCTTGGCATTGGCGACCGCGCTGTCGGCGTTTTTAAATGCTGGACTGCTAGGGTATCTGCTCTACCGCCAGAAGGTGTTGGTCTTTCAGCCGGGCTGGGGGCGCTACGCAGTACAGTTGGTGGGCGGTAGCGCGTTGATGAGTATTGCGCTTTATCTGGCTGCCCCCGACTGGCAGGAGTGGCTTGATTTTGCACTGTGGCAGCGCATTCGCTGGGTAGCGGGACTCGTGGTATTGGGTGGTGGGCTTTATTTTGCCTGGCTGGCCGCGTTTGGCCTACGGCTGCGTCATTTTAAGATGAATAGCTGATGCGCAAACAAGCAGTGTTAAGGTGGTAAAGAAGGTGATAACCGGGTGAACGTAATCTTCCCCTGCAGCTGATCAGCGCGTTGGTTATAATCAAACGCTTTTAGACGGCAAACGCTTTTTAAAAAGGCTTTAAAAAAGAGGTGCCATGCACGTCATTCGAGGTCTGCACAATCTGACAGCGGCTCATCGGGGCTGCGTTGCCACTATCGGTAATTTTGATGGTGTGCATCGCGGCCATCAGGCGATCCTGCAGCAGTGCCGTGAGCATGCGGCGCGCTTGAAGGTGCCGCTGACCGTGGTGGTGTTTGAGCCTCAGCCGCGGGAGTTTTTTGCCGGTGATCAAGCACCGCCGCGGCTTACCCGCCTGCGTGAAAAAGTTCGCTTGCTACGAGACCATGGTGCCGAACAGGTACTGTGCCTGCCTTTCAACGATGCCTTGCGCAGCCTGACTGGGCGCGAGTTTATCGATCAAGTGCTCATTGAGGGCTTGGGAGTGCAGCATCTGGTGGTGGGCGACGACTTCCGCTTTGGTTGCGACCGCCGTGGTGACTTCACCTTGCTTGAAACTGTTGGGCAGGTAGAAGGGTTTGGCGTTGAACACACACGCACCTTTAAAGTTGATGACGAGCGGGTATCCAGTTCGCGCGTGCGTACCTTGCTGGCCAGCGGTAACTTTGAGGTCGCTGCACGCCTGCTTGGCAGGTCGTATTCGCTGCATGGCCGTGTGGTACGCGACCAGCAGCTAGGGCGCACCATTGGTGTGCCCACTGCTAACCTGCCGCTGTTGCCTCAGCCATTAACGCTGCGCGGCGTGTTTGCTGTGGTGGCCGAGCTGGCTAATGGTCAGCGCTATCCCGCCGTGGCGAATGTTGGTTTTCGGCCAACGGTGGGATCTAAACGCCCCACGCTGGAAGTTCATCTGTTGGATTTTTCAGGCGACCTCTATGGTCAGCGGCTGACGGTTTACCCCTGCGCGCGTTTGCGCGGGGAAGTGAAGTTTGACGACTTTGATGCGCTAAAAACGCAAATTGAACACGATCAAGCCAGAGCGCGCCGCTACTTTGCAGCAGCGGGTGCTGGCTGCATGAATTCTCTTCCGCTGGCCTCGGCCCCGCTTGGGCGTGAGACCGCTTCTTCTGATTTCTCTTCGGCGGATAACGCCGCCGATGCTAACGACGGCTGACCGGACTATGGATTATAAGCACACGCTAAACTTGCCAGAAACCGACTTTCCTATGCGCGGCATGCTGCCGAAGCAGGAGCCAGGGCGCGTTTCTAAATGGCAGGATATGAACCTATACCAGCGCCTGCGCGATGCCCGTGCGGGTGCGCCGCTGTTTGTTCTGCACGATGGCCCTCCCTACGCCAACGGCAGTATCCATATTGGTCACGCTCTCAATAAAATCCTTAAAGACATTATTGTTAAGTCGAAGAATCTGGCAGGCTTTGATGCCCCTTACGTGCCGGGCTGGGATTGCCACGGTCTGCCTATTGAGCACAAAGTAGAAACCACCCACGGCAAACATTTGGCCGCGGATAAAGCTCGCGAGCTGTGCCGTGAATATGCCGGTGCGCAGATTGAAACGCAGCTCGCTGACTTCGTTCGCCTGGGCGTCATCGGTGACTGGGACCACCCCTATCGCACGATGGATTACGCTAATGAAGCAGGCGAAATCCGTGCTTTGGCGGCGATGGTAGATGCAGGCTATGTGTTCAAAGGCCTAAAACCAGTTAACTGGTGCTTTGATTGTGGCTCGGCCTTGGCTGAGGCGGAAGTTGAGTATGCCGATAAAAAATCCGATGCTATCGACGTCGCTTTCCCGGTAGAAGATGCCGACAAGCTAGCGGCGGCCTTTGGCCTAAGCGAATTGCCCAAGCCGGCGGCGGTGGTGATCTGGACCACCACGCCTTGGACAATCCCCGCTAACCAAGCGCTGAACGTTCACCCTGAGTTTACCTATGCGCTTGTGGATACCGGCGAACGCCTGCTACTGCTCGCAGAAGAGCTGGTAGAAAGTTGTTTGGAGCGCTTTGAGCTGACGGGCAGCGTAATTGCTACCGCACAAGGTGCCGCGCTGGATCTGATCAATTTCCGTCATCCGTTCTATGACCGCCTCTCGCCGGTTTACCTAGCAGATTACGTTGAGTCTGAAGTGGGCAGCACGGGCATCGTTCACTCAGCGCCTTCTTACGGTATGGATGACTTCATCACCTGCCGTGAGCATGACATGAGCTTTGATGACATGCTTAACCCGGTGCAGGGGAACGGTGTCTATGCTGATGATCTGCCGTTCTTCGGCGGCCAGATGATCTGGAAGGCCAACCCGCATATCGTTGAGAAGTTGCGCGAGGTTAATGCGCTAATGGCGCACACGCCTATCAAACACAGCTATATGCACTGCTGGCGCCATAAGTCCCCGGTGATTTATCGTGCCACCGCCCAGTGGTTTGTGGGCATGGATATCAAAGGTAAAGACGGCAAAACGCTGCGCGAGCGGGCGTTGGAAGGCATCGAAGCCACCGAATTTACCCCCGCGTGGGGCAAGGCGCGTCTGCATAGCATGATCGCTAATCGCCCGGACTGGTGTATCTCTCGCCAGCGTAACTGGGGCGTGCCGATTCCGTTCTTCTTGCATAAGCAAACCGGCGAACTGCATCCCAAGACGGTTGAGTTGATGGGAGAGGCGGCTAAGCGCGTCGAGCAAGAGGGTATCGAAGCGTGGTTTAAACTCGATCCCGCTGAGCTGCTCGGTGCCGAAGCTGCTGAGTACGACAAAGTCACCGATACATTGGATGTCTGGTTTGACTCCGGCTCCACGCATCGTCATGTGCTGCGTGGCTCGCATCCTCATGGTCATGAAAGCGGCCCGCGTGCTGATTTGTACCTGGAAGGCTCGGACCAGCACCGTGGCTGGTTCCATTCGTCGCTACTGACCGGTTCGGCGATTGATGGTCATGCGCCCTATCGTCAACTGCTAACCCATGGCTTTACCGTCGATTCACAGGGCCGTAAGCAGTCCAAATCGCTGGGGAATGTGGTCGCGCCGCAAAGTGTGATGGATAAGTTGGGCGCTGATATTTTGCGTCTATGGGTCGCGTCTACCGACTACTCCGGTGAAATGGCGGTGTCCGACGAAATCTTGAAGCGTACCGCCGATGTGTATCGTCGTATCCGCAACACTGCACGCTTTTTGCTTTCTAACTTGAATGGTTTTGATCCGGCTAACGACCAGGTGGCCTTTGGCGATATGCTGGCACTGGATCAGTGGGTGGTTGACCGTGCGGCACAGCTGCAGGGGCGTATCGAAAAAGCCTATGAAGAGTACCGCTTCCTTGATGTGTATCAGCAGGTACACGGTTTCTGCGCGCGGGAATTAGGTGGCTTCTATCTGGATGTCATTAAAGATCGCCAGTACACCACCCAAACGGATTCACTTGCCCGCCGTAGCGCACAAACCGCGCTTTATCATGTGGTTGAAGCGCTGAGCCGTTGGATTGCACCGATCTTGTCGTTTACCGCTGAGGAGATCTACGAGCATATTCCTGGCCAGCGTGGCGACAGCGTACTGCTGGAAACTTACTACACCGGGCTTAGCACCTTAGATGACGGCGCTGAGCTGGGCCGTGCCTTCTGGGAGCAAGTGCTGGAAGTGAAGCACTCGGTGAATAAGTGCTTGGAAGACGCCCGTAATGCCAAAGTCATCAAGGGCAGCTTGGCGGCGGAAGTTACGCTGTACGTGAGCGACGAACTGAACGCTACGCTGTCCAAATTGGGCGACGAGCTGCGCTTCGTGATGCTTACCAGTGAAGTCCATCTAGCACCGCTAGCGGATGCCGCCAACGCAGAAAGCACCGAGCTTGAAGGCTTGAAAGTGGCGGTTAGCGGAAGCGAGCACCAGAAGTGCGAGCGCTGCTGGCACCATCGTGCCGATGTAGGCACCCATGCTGAGCATGCCGACCTGTGTGGTCGCTGTATCAGTAACCTTCCAGAGGGCAGCGGCGAGATTCGTTACTATGCCTAACACTGCGTCAACCACCAACGATCCACACCAGCGGCCGCCAATGCGGCGGCCGCTGCGCTGGCTGTGGCTAGCGGTGGCGATCATCGTGTTAGATTTGCTGACCAAATACACCGCCAGCCATTTGTTGAATTATGCCCAGCCCATTGAGGTGCTGCCGTTTTTCAACCTAACGCTGCTGCACAATACTGGCGCTGCGTTCAGCTTTCTAGCGGACCATCCCGGCTGGCAGCGCTGGTTTTTTGCGCTGATTGCCATTGGAGCCAGCATTGGCTTAACCGTTTGGCTCTCCCGCGTTAAGGCGGATGAAAAGCTGCTGGCCGTGGCGTTGCCGCTGATTATTGGCGGTGCCCTGGGTAATCTGTATGACCGTTTAGTACATGGCTATGTGGTGGACTTTTTATCGTTCCATGCCGCTGGTTGGTACTATCCCGCCTTTAATGTGGCGGATATCGGCATTACGCTGGGGGCGGTGGGGTTAATTTGGGAGTCGATAATGGGTGATCGACGTCGTAAGAAAGCCGCGCTACAGCAGCGTGATTGAAAGCCATAGAGTGACGAGTGAGGAACCATGGACTACCTAATTGACGATGGTATGGAAATTACCCTGCACTTCACGCTGAAGCTGGAGGATGGCACGGTAGTCGATTCCACCAAAGAGAAAGCCCCGGCGACGTTTCAGTATGGCGACGGTAACTTACCACCTGGCTTTGAGCACCCGATTAAAGGCATGGCCGCAGGCCAGAGCGGGTCGTTTCAAATCACGCCTGAGCACTCCTTTGGGCAGCATAATCCGCAAAATATTCAAACGCTGAAGCGTGCCGATTTCGGTGATGAAGCACCTGAAGTCGGTATGGTGATGTCATTTGCTGATAAAGCGGGAACGGAACTGCCTGGCGTGGTCAAAAGCATAGACGGCGACCGTGTGGAAGTGGATTTTAACCATCCGCTAGCCGGTCGTACGTTGACGTTTGAAGTCGATGTGCTGAACGTAACGCCCATCACCAAACACTGATTTTAAGCACTCGTTTTCATTTAACCGGCGATGCAAGTTGCATCAAGGCGCTTTTATGCAGTCATCAGAGTCCTCTCAGCCAATACAGATCAAGCTAGCGAACCCGCGCGGTTTTTGTGCTGGCGTGGATCGCGCGATCGACATCGTCAACCGCGCGCTAGATGTCTTCGGCCCGCCCATTTACGTGCGCCACGAGGTGGTGCATAACCGCTTTGTGGTGGAAACATTGCGTGAACGTGGCGCGGTGTTTGTTGAAGAGCTGCATGAAGTGCCTGACGACGTGATCGTGATTTTCTCGGCCCACGGTGTCTCCCGTGCCGTGCAACAAGAAGCCGAGCAGCGCGGTCTCAAAGTCTTCGATGCGACCTGCCCATTGGTCACCAAAGTGCATTTGGAAGTGTTGCGTTATGCTAAGCGCGGCCAAGAGTGCATTTTGATTGGTCACGAAGGCCATCCGGAAGTCGAAGGCACCATGGGGCGTTATGACACTTCCCACGGTGGCCAGATTTACCTGGTCGAAGATGAGCAGGACGTGGCGAAGTTAGCCGTCAACGACCCGTCAGCGCTGGCGTTTGTGACCCAAACCACGCTTTCGATGGATGACACCGCTAAGGTAATTGATGCGCTGCGAGAGAAGTTCCCAGAGATTCAGGGGCCACGCAAAGATGATATCTGTTATGCCACTCAAAACCGCCAGGATGCGGTGCGTGAGCTAGCGGCAGATAGCGACTTGGTATTGGTCGTCGGCAGCCCCAATAGCTCCAACTCTAATCGCCTGCGCGAGCTTTCCGAGCGGATGGGCACGCCTGCCTATTTGATCGATAATGCCGACCAAATTGCGCCAGCGTGGCTGGAAGGTGTCAGCCGCATTGGTGTCACTGCCGGAGCCAGTGCGCCAGAAGTGCTGGTGAAAGGTGTTATCGACAAGCTGCAGACCTTTGGTGCAGAGGTGCCTGTTGAGCTGCAGGGACGCGAAGAGAATATTACCTTTTCTATGCCGAAAGAGCTGCGTGAGCAAGTGATTGTAAGCGACTGATGCAAAGCATATCGGTTTGCGACATACTCAGGGTATGGGCTAACTGATATAGGAGCGCGTTCAGTGCCTTTGCCTTTTGCTAACCGTGCTGGGCGCCAGGAAGCTCGTCAGCACGGTTTTACGCTCATTGAAATGCTGATTGTCGTCGCTATCATCAGCATTTTGGCGGGCATTGCCTACCCCAATTACACCCGCTATGTTGAGCGCTCGCTACGCACGGATGCCCATGCTGGTTTGCTGCAGGCCGCCGCCGAGCTTGAGCGCTGTTACTCTCGCCAATACACGTATGCCGACTGCTCCTTTACTCCCTCTTCTCCCGATGGTAACTACACGATTACAGCCGATGACGGCGGTGAGGACGATGGCGGGTTTTTACTGACGGCGACAACATCACAAACTGACGGTTGTCACAGCGATATTCAATTTAATGCGCGAGGTGAGCGCCTGCCTGAGGCGTGCTGGTAAATGGTTAGGCAAAACGGCTTTTCGCTAATTGAAGCGCTTATCGCGCTGGTGATTTTAGCGTTTGGACTGATAGGTGTCGCCGCGATGCAGATAACAGCACTGCAAAGCGCTAGTGCAGGCTACACGCAGTCGCTAGCGAATGTCGCTGCGCTAGATGCCCAAGAGCGGATATGGGCAGCGCTTTCCTCACACCAAGACTGTGACACGATTCTGTTATCCACCATTGAGTCCGCATGGCATAGCCATTGGTTTGCAGGCCAACAAGCGGCGCTAGGCTATGCCCAGGGGCAACAGAGTCGTATTGAGCGCCAAGGCTGCCGGTTTGATGTGGTGGTGCGCCTGCGGACTGAGCCTAATGGGTCCGACGATATCTTCAACTACGTGTTCCAACTTCCCAATCAGCCGTAAAGGTAGGCCTGCCATGGATGTGCAGCGCGGTTTTACGTTAACAGAGCTACTGGTCGCCATGGTCATTGGGACGGTGGTGATTCTGGGTGCTGGACAGCTTTTCTTGAGCACCTTTCATATCTTTAAGCAGGTAGATCAATTGGGGCGTCATCAGGAAGCGCTTCTTTACGCGGCGACATCAATTACCGACACCCTACGCAGACACGGCGCTACCGACTCAAACGGAGCGCCTTTTTTTCGCCTGCAGTGCGTGGTGATTGAAGCTGACTGTCGCTGCACGGTTCAGGATATGCAGGAGGCTCAGCCGCTGGTCACCTTTGATTATGACGCTGGCGCTAGCTGTGAGCGGGACGAACCGCTTGGAGCGCCCGCCAGCAACGGGGTTAGCGTAGTGTCACTGCCATTAGGTCGGCAAGGGGCCAATATCGATTTCCACGTTACCCATCGAGAGGCTGCTCTGCAGTCTGCGTTTTCGGCTAGTCCATGAACGGTGTGGAGTGTGCACAAGGAGGCGATATGCAGCTTAGACCGCAGGAGCAGGGCGCTGCGCTCGTTGTGGTGATGGCGCTGCTAGCTAGCGCGTTGATTATTGGCGTTATCTGCGTTCAATCTGCGTTTGTGGATGAACGCTTAGCGAGTAATTACCGGGCATCGACGTTAGCGCAAATGCGCGCTGAAATAGCCGCCTCGCAAGCAGTGGCATCATTTAGTGAATTAACCTGGGGAGAAAGCGTGCTCAGAATCAATAGCGATCAAACTCTCCATTGGGATGATGTCGTAGCACACCTGTCGACCACGCTGCTGGGCGATGACTGCGAACACAATAGCTGTTTATTTACGCCCATTGAGCGTGACGGCCAACCTTGGGTAGTGGCGTTAGGTGCGGTTATTAGCGATGCCGATAGTGAAACATTACTAGCACAGAGCCTACCTGTGTTTATCAAAGTAGAAGGAGGAGAGGATCAGACACAGGCGACGGTGGTTTGGCATTAAGTGTACAATGACTTACCTTTTTTTGACCTTTACCCAGCTGGATCCACATTATGAGTCAGACAGCCAAAACCCGCGTGCTGACCGGGATAACCACGACCGGAACGCCACACCTTGGTAACTATGTCGGGGCTATTAAGCCTGCCATTGAGGCAAGCCAAGACCCCAATGTACAGTCGTTTTACTTTCTTGCTGACTATCACGCGCTGATCAAATGCCAAGATCCGAAGCGTGTGCAAGAGTCGCGTCTGGAAATTGCCGCCACGTGGCTTGCGCTAGGGCTAGATACCGATAACGCCATTTTTTATCGTCAGTCGGATATCGCTGAAATTCCCGAATTAATGTGGATGCTTTCTTGTGTGTGCGCCAAGGGGCTGATGAACCGCGCCCACGCATACAAAGCGGCAGTCGCTGACAATGAAGAAGCCGGTGACCAAGACCCTGATAAAGGCGTCACCATGGGGTTGTTCGGCTACCCGGTGTTAATGGCCGCCGACATCTTAATGTTTAATGCCAATAAAGTGCCGGTAGGGCGCGACCAAATTCAGCACATTGAAATGGCGCGTGATATCGGCGGACGTTTCAACCACATGTTTAAAGGCCAGTATTTCGCTCTGCCTGAAGCCGTTGTGGATGAAAAAGGCGAAGTGTTGAAGGGCTTGGACGGTCGTAAAATGTCCAAAAGCTATAACAATACGATCCCGCTTTTCTCTAGCGAGAAAAAACTGCAGAAGCTGGTGCGCAAAATCAAAACTAACTCACTGGAACCCGGTGAGCCCAAAGACCCAGACACCTGCACGCTGTTCCAGATATTCTCAGCGTTTGCCAGCAATGAGGAAGCCGCTGCACTACGCGAGCAGTACGTGGCAGGTATTGGCTGGGGCGACGCTAAGAACCAGGTATTTGATTACTTGAATGCGCACTTAACTGCCCCCCGCGAGCGTTACATCGCGCTTATGGAAGACCCCGCGCATATTGAAGCGGTGCTGCAAAAAGGTGCTGATCGCGCCAGAGAAGAAGCCGCCGTCACCATGGATCGCTTACGTTCCGTAGTAGGTTTAGGACGCTTTGTTTAATATTCTTAAAAAGCATATGCACTGCTGAATAAAGAATTTCCAGCGATCTAAAGCCAGCGTTAGGCTTCTCATTATTGTCCAACTCAGCCAAGCGCCTGTTTCTAACAGGCGCTTTTGGCGTTGTTAGAAGGTGAGCTATGTCGACGATTTCTGCAGTGGCACCTAGTCAGAACCGGGTGCCATTACTCTCAGCGGCAGCCATTGTGCTGGGCGCGGTGATTATCGGTGTCGTGTTTGGCGCCAATATTGGTCTCTTAATGATTGTTGGCGGCTTGCTTGGGCTGGTGCTGTATCACGCGGCATTTGGCTTTACCGCTGCTTGGCGGGTATTTATCACCGAGCGGCGGGGTCGAGGTTTGCGTGCCCAAATGGTGATGTTGGCGATTGCGGTGGTGCTGTTTTTTCCGGCGTTAAGCGCTGGTTCGCTGTTTGGCACTAGCGTGAGTGGTTTTGTTGCGCCGATTGGTATTTCGGTTGTGGTGGGGGCGTTTATCTTTGGTGTAGGCATGCAGTTAGGTGGCGGATGTGCGTCGGGCACACTGTTTACTGCAGGTGGTGGTAATGCACGAATGTTAATCACGCTGCTGTTCTTTATTGTCGGGTCGGTGATTGGTTCGGCGCATTTTACGTGGTGGCAGAGCCTGCCCGCGTTTCAGCCTGTGTCGCTGGTGA
This sequence comes from Vreelandella venusta, assembly GCF_007989605.1. Taxonomy (GTDB): domain Bacteria; phylum Pseudomonadota; class Gammaproteobacteria; order Pseudomonadales; family Halomonadaceae; genus Vreelandella; species Vreelandella venusta. The sequence goes on from NZ_BJUL01000017.1 coordinate 52,956, forward strand.
ATGTGGCAGGTGCTGGCGGTGGTATCGCGATTAGCTTGGTGCTGTTTGCAGCGATTACTGCGTTTACTGTGATTATGGAAAAGCGTCGCCATGGCCACTTGGAGCAGGCACCGCTGGTCGATAAGCCTGGCAGTCAGCGCTGGTTAACGGGGCCGTGGCCGTTGATGGCTGGCGCAGTGGCGCTAGCGCTACTTAATTTCGCAACATTGGCCCTTGCTGGTCGCCCTTGGGGTATTACCTCTGCGTTCGCGCTGTGGGGGGCGAAAGGGTTTGAGCTCGTTGGTGGTGATGTCAGTCAGTGGGGCTATTGGCAAGCGCCCGGTAATGCGGCGGCATTAGAGGCGAGTGTATGGAGTGACATCACGACGGTGATGAACGTTGGCATCATGTTGGGTGCGCTTGCCGCAGCGAGCCTTGCTGGGCGCTTTGCTCCCAACTTCCGCATTCCGTTTAAATCCTTATTAGCGGCTGTTATTGGTGGCGTTATGCTGGGGTATGGCGCGCGGCTGGCATTTGGTTGCAATATTGGCGCTTACTTCAGCGGCATTGCCTCTGGCAGCTTGCATGGCTGGATATGGATGGTTGCGGCGTTCGCCGGCAACATGGTGGGCGTTAAGCTGCGGCCGTTCTTTTTTAGCGGTGTTGAAGGTCGCCAGCCTGTTGCTAAAAGCTGCTAGTAGTTGATCAGTTTTAAGGCTTTTTATGAGCGCCTTGGTAGCTACCAAGGCGTTTTTTTATTGCCATTGCTTATGTCCCTCCCACCTTTGTCGTATTAGCGTGTTACATTACGGATAAACGCCGCCAACGCCCAGCGTTGCTGCATTGCAATAGCAATCGACATAAAAAGAGAGTGCCTATGTCTACGAAGAGTAAACGCCCCCTGTACATTCCTTACGCCGGTCCTTCTTTGCTTGAAATGCCGCTATTGAACAAAGGCAGCGCGTTTACTCAAGAGGAGCGGCTAGCGTTTAACCTGATTGGTTTGTTACCGCAAAAAGTAGAGACCATTGACGAGCAGTTATCGAGGGCTTATCGCCAGTATCAGCAGTGTCATAGTGATTTAGAGAAGCACATTCATTTGCGTGCCATCCAAGATGACAACGAAACGCTGTACTTTCGCTTGGTTTCTCAGCATCTGGAAGAGATGCTACCGATTATTTATACCCCTACGGTCGGGCAGGCATGTCAGGAGTTCTCTAATATTTATCGCAATCACCGGGGGCTGTTCATCAGCTATCCGGATCGCGAGCATATGGACGATATCCTGCGCAGTGCCACCAAAGATAACGTTAAGGTGATTGTTGTCACCGATGGTGAGCGGATTCTAGGGCTGGGTGACCAGGGAATTGGTGGGATGGGTATTCCCATCGGTAAGCTGGCACTTTATACCGCTTGTGGTGGTATTAGCCCCGCCTACACGTTGCCGATTATGATTGATGTGGGCACTAATAATCAGGCATTGCTGGAAGACCCTATGTACATGGGCTGGCGCCATGAGCGGGTTAGCCAGGAAGAGTACGATGCGTTTATGGGGGAATTTATTGCCGCTGTAAAACGTCGCTGGCCGAACGTTCTGCTGCAGTTCGAAGACTTTGCCCAGGCCAATGCGGTGCCACTCTTAGAGCGCTACCGTGACGATTTGTGCTGCTTTAATGACGATGTGCAAGGAACCGCATCAGTGGTGGTGGGCACCTTAATGGCGGCGTGCCAGGCTCGCGATGAAACGATTGCCCAGCAGCGCGTAGTGTTTGTTGGTGGTGGTTCGGCAGGCTGTGGTATTGCTGAGCAGGTGGTCGTGGCCATGCAGGCAGAGGGGCTGACTGAAAGCGAAGCACGGTCGCGAATATTTATTGTTGATCGAGATGGGTTGATGACCACGGATCAGCCTTGGCAGCGGGATTTCCAGCGCCGCTTGGCCCACGATTCTGAGCTGGTGGCTAACTGGAATGGTCAGGGGCTTGAAGAGACCATTGCCCAAATGAAACCAACGATATTGATTGGTGTGTGCGGCAAGCGCGGTATTTTTACCGAACAAGTGGTGCGCACCATGCACGCGGGCTGCGAACATCCGGTGATTATGCCGCTATCTAACCCTACCTCTCAGGCAGAAGCAGTACCCGAAGATGTGATTCGCTGGACTGACGGCCAAGCGCTAGTCGCGACTGGCAGCCCTTTTGCTCCGGTGGTGTATAACGGCCGTACCTATCCAATTGCCCAGTGCAACAATGCCTATATTTTCCCCGGTATCGGGCTAGGTGTGATTGCCGCGAACGCTAATCGCGTGACAGATGAAATGTTGATGAGCGCCTCTCGGGCACTGGCGCGTGAAGCGCCGCTGGTTAAGGAGGGCAAGGGCGCACTGCTACCGCCGCTATCGCGGATTCGCGATATTAGTAAATCGATTGCTTTTGAAGTAGCTGCCCAGGCGCAACAAAACGGCGTGGCGCTTAAAACAAGCGGTACCGAACTACGTGAGCGTATCGAGAGAGCGTGCTGGTCGCCTGAGTATCGTGCTTATCGCCGCAGAGCCTTCTAAGCTTACAAACGAGAAGCCAAACCAGAGCGTAAAAAAAGCCCCCACCATGGTGGGGGCTATGCAAGCATTGGTAGGTTTTACCTTTAGGCTGCGCCGATCATTTTGCGCAACACGTAGTGAAGGATACCACCGTGGCGGTAGTAAGCCAGCTCATTGACGGTATCAATTCGGCACTTGGCATCAACGGTGCGCTCGCCAGCATCATTTTTGATGACGACTTTCACGCTGCCGCCTGGGCTTAAATCGCTTAAGCCAGCAATTGATATCTCTTCATCACCGGTCAAACCCAGCGTTGCACGGCTTTCACCTTCAGGGAACTGCAGCGGTACCACGCCCATGCCAATTAGGTTTGAGCGGTGTATACGTTCATAGGACTCGGCAATAACCGCGCGCACACCCAATAAGCGGGTGCCTTTTGCGGCCCAGTCCCGTGAAGAGCCGGTGCCATACTCTTTACCGGCAATCACCACTAAGGGGGTACCTTCCTCCTTATATTTCATGGCGGCATCGTAAATCGCCATTTGCTCGCCGCTGGGAACGTGGCGGGTCTCGCCACCGACAACCCCATCCAGCATTTCGTTTTTAATGCGCACGTTGGCAAATGTGCCGCGCATCATCACTTCATGGTTACCTCGACGTGAGCCGTAGGAGTTGAAGTCGACGGGCTTAACGCCGTGCTCTTGCAGGTAACGACCCGCAGGGCTGTCGGGCTTGATAGAGCCCGCCGGGGAGATATGGTCGGTCGTCACCGAGTCGCCTAACAGGGCTAGCACACGGGCGTTTTCAACATCCTCAATGGCATCCGGCTCACGCTCCATGCCTTCGAAAAACGGAGGATGTTGAATGTAGGTCGATTCAGGCCACTGGTAAACTTTGCTTTCAGGAACGTTGATGGCTTTCCAGGTATCGTCGCCTTCAAATACTGCTCCATACTCTTTGCGGAACATCTCGGTGTTGACCTGTTCAACCGCACTGGCGATATCTGCTTGAGAAGGCCAGATGTCTTTGAGATAAACCGGGTTGCCGTCATCGTCCTGGCCAAGTGGGTCGGACGTTAAGTTGCACTGTACATTGCCGGCTAACGCATAGGCGACCACCAAGGGCGGTGAGGCTAGCCAGTTTGTTTTGACTAGCGGATGAACGCGGCCTTCAAAGTTGCGGTTACCTGAAAGCACCGATGCCACGGCAAGGTCGCCGCTGCTGATCGCTTTCTCGATCTCATCGGGCAGCGGGCCGGAGTTACCGATACACGTCGTACAACCATAACCGACTAAGTTAAAGCCCAGCGCATTCAGGTCATCGCTTAAGTTCGCGGCTGCTAAGTAGTCGGTTACTACTTTGGAACCGGGGGCTAGCGAGGTTTTAACCCAAGGCTTGGTAGTGAGTCCCTTTTGGCGTGCATTACGTGCTAGCAGTCCGGCGGCCATCATGACGCTGGGGTTGGAGGTGTTGGTACATGAGGTGATAGCGGCAATTACCACGGCACCTGGATCGAGGTTGAAATCCTTGTCGTTAAGTTTAACGGCTTGGCTGGTGTCATGTTTAAAGCTGCGCTCAGCCCCCACCGCCGTTTGGCCGCCTTCCGAGGAGAGCTTTCCTTTTGCGGTTGTGTCTGCGCTAGTGTCCTCTTGCATGAACTTGTCAAAGGCGGCGGCCATGTCTTTTAGCGCCACACGGTCTTGGGGGCGCTTCGGACCAGCAAGACTCGCTTCTACCTCGTCCATGTTGAGGCTGAGAGAGTCGGTGAAGATTGGTTCATCCCCCGGCTCGCGCCATAACCCCTGTGCCTTGCTATAGGCCTCAACCAACGCAATTTGGCCATCTTCGCGGCCAGTAAGACGCATGTAGTTAAGCGTTTCGTCGTCGACTGGGAAAAAGCCACAGGTCGCGCCATATTCCGGCGCCATATTGGCAATAGTGGCACGGTCAGCCAGCGGCAAATCTTTAAGGCCGTCACCGTAGAATTCAACAAACTTACCTACCACGCCTTTTTTACGCAGCATTTCAGTAACGGTGAGTACTAAATCGGTGGCGGTAATGCCTTCGCGCAGCTTGCCGCTAAGCTTGAAGCCAATAACCTCCGGAATCAGCATTGAGACCGGCTGGCCAAGCATGGCGGCTTCGGCTTCGATACCGCCGACGCCCCAGCCAAGTACGCCCAGGCCGTTGATCATAGTGGTGTGGGAGTCGGTGCCGACTAAGGTGTCGGGGTAGGCAAACGTCTGGCCATCCTGCTCTTTTGTCCACACTGCGCGACCCAGGTACTCGAGGTTAACCTGGTGGCAGATGCCGGTGCCGGGCGGAACAACGCTAAAGTTATCGAACGCTTGTTGGCCCCAGCGCAGAAACTCGTAGCGCTCACGGTTGCGCTGCATTTCGATATCGACGTTTTCTTGAAACGCAGTAGCATTGCCGAATTTATCGACCATCACCGAGTGATCAATAACCAGATCAACAGGAGAAAGCGGGTTAATGCGAGCGGGATCTTCGCCGAGTTTCTCAACGGCAGCGCGCATAGAGGCAAGATCTACAACCCCAGGCACGCCGGTGAAATCTTGCATGAGAACACGGGCGGGGCGGTAACCTATTTCACGGCTTGATTTGCCCTCTTTTTGCCAGTCCACTAGCGCCTGAACATCCTCTTGATCGACACTTTCGTCATCGCCAAAGCGCAGTTGGTTTTCGAGCAGAATTTTGAGCGTTTTGGGTAGTCGGTCAATGTTGCCGAGTGCGTCGGCGGCTTTTGGCAGGCTGTAGTATTGATACTGCTGGTTGCCTACTTCTAGCGTGGTGAGCGTATCGGGTATCTTGCCCATTGGTCTCTCCTTTGATTGCTTGGCCTTTAGCGAATTGCTGATCGCAATTAATTGATCGCAATGCTTAGGCGCGACGGTCACTGCTTTGCTTTAATGTGGCTTATCCCCAGTATGGCTTATCTTGTTAATAGCACATGGGTGTTTCACCCCCGGCTTTCAAGGTGTCTTCGCCTAATAGCGAAAGCTAACCCTTGTAATTGCTTGTACTTGACGCCATTTCAGGCAGACTCTCTTGCAAACGATATCTGCTCAATTGTGACAAAGGTGGTGTCATGGAAACGCGTCATGAACGTTTAATTATTCTTGGTTCCGGCCCTGCAGGGTATACGGCAGCGGTGTACGCCGCCCGTGCTAACTTAAAGCCATTGCTGATTACCGGCTTGCAGGCAGGTGGCCAATTGACCACCACAACCGATGTCGATAACTGGCCCGGCGACGCACAAGGTGTTCAGGGACCAGAGTTGATGGAGCGTATGAAGCAGCACGCTGAGCGTTTTAATACGGAAGTGTTGTTCGACCATATCAATGAGGTCAGCTTAGGTGAGAAGCCGTATACCTTAAAAGGGGATAGCGGAATTTACACTTGTGATGCGCTGATTATTGCCACCGGTGCCAGCGCACGTTATCTAGGCTTGCCAACCGAGCAGCAATTTATGGGCCAAGGAGTGTCTGCTTGCGCTACCTGCGATGGCTTCTTTTATCGTAACCAAGAAGTAATTGTGGTGGGAGGCGGTAATACTGCCGTTGAGGAGGCGCTGTATCTCTCAAATATCGCCTCTAAGGTTACGTTGGTGCATCGTCGCGATACGCTGCGCGCCGAGAAAATCCTCCAGGACAAGCTGTTCGAAAAAGTCGAAGCAGGCAAAATTGCCCTTGAGTGGTTCTACGAAGTGGACGAGGTGCTGGGCGATAACTCTGGTGTAACTGGCGTGCGTGTTAAGTCGACTAAAGATGGTTCTACCAAAGAGATTCAAGCGCCTGGGCTGTTCATCGCTATCGGTCATAGCCCTAATACGGGGATTTTTGAGGGCCAGCTGGACATGAATGGCGGCTATATCAAGGTGCAATCGGGCCTTGAAGGCAATGCTACCGCTACCAGCGTGCCAGGCGTCTTTGCCTGTGGTGATGTGATGGATCATATTTATCGTCAGGCGATTACCTCTGCAGGCAGTGGTTGCATGGCAGCGCTAGATGCTGAGCGCTATCTGGATGGCATCGCCTGAGTTAGTCGTGGTTTAACGCCTGCCGCGATCAACAATCGGCGGGCGTTTCATCGATGCGCAGGCGACCCAGTCGACTGAGCACGAGCACTTTTCCTGGAGCGCTTGCCGCACATATATAAAAACGTCCGTTGAAGCCATTTGCATGGCCAAGCGTGCTATAGCTCACACGCCGCTTGTTACGGTTATAAGTGATGGTAGTTGCCTGCTCCTTAGGAAAGACGCGAATAATGTCGCTGTTGGTTATTTGATTTATCGCGTCCCCCTTGATGACCAGTAGCGCGTTACTCCAGTCACTGGTGCAGCTGTTTCTTTGCTGATTGGTTGGACAAACCGTGGCCGTTTCACGCTGTGTAATCGCTGTATTACGAGCCAGCGAAAAGGCGGACTGCAATCTGTTAATATCGGCGGTAACGGCTGTGTTTCGGCCAAGTGCTTGAAAATTTGGCACTCCCCAGGCGGCTAAGGCTGAAATAAGCAGAAGAGCAATAATAAGTTCGATCAGGGTAAAGCCTTGGATACGCGTGTGTGGAACGCCGTTATTGTTAGCTGACATGGTGGCTCCAGGCGTGTGTTTTTCTACAGCCTACCTCGCGGTGATCGTTTTTTATGTAAGCCAAAGCGGACAAACGTTGTGAGCAATTTCTTAATTATTGGCGGTGGCGTGATCGGTATGATGACGGCACTGCAGCTAGCAGATGCTGGCCAACAGGTTACTTTAGTGGAGCGCGGCATTTGCGGACAGGAGTCTTCCTGGGCCGGTGGCGGCATTGTCTCGCCGCTTTACCCATGGCGGTATGCGCCGCCAATCTCGCAGCTTTCGCGCTGGTCAGAGGGCGTGTATCCCACGCTGTCGCTACGCTTGTTGGAAGAAACCGGCATTGACCCTGAATATCGCCAAAAAGGGCTGCTCTATCTCAACGTTGACGATGCAGACACTGCGCTTGGTTGGGCGAGAGGTTTAGCCAAGCCGCTGGAGCGTGTTAGCGCTGAGTTTGTTCGTCAGAAGGAGCCCATGGTGGCATCAGCGCAGGAGAGTGCGCTGTGGATGCCGACACTTGGCAGTGTGCGTAACCCACGCCTGGGGCAGGCGTTGCGCGCTCGGCTGCTGGCAATGCCGAACGTTGTGGTTAATGAAGGCTGTGAGGTAAGCCGTTTTATAACGCGTGATCGACAGGTGTTGGGCGTTGCGACTGCGCAAGGGGAGCTGCGCGCTGAAAAAGTGGTGGTATGTGGCGGCGCCTGGACAGCCAGACTGTTAGAAAGCTTAACGGTTCGCCTGCCGGTACGCCCCGTCAAAGGCCAAATGATTGCTTATCAAGCGCCGCCAGGGTTAGTGCAGCGCGTGGTATTGAAGGATGGCCGCTATATTATCCCGCGTAGTGATGGGTTGCTGTTGGTAGGCTCAACCTTAGAAGAAGCGGGGTTTGATAAAACGACCGATAGTGAAGCTCTGGCATCACTCAAACAGACCGCTGAAAGCATTGTGCCTGGGTTATCAGATTATCCGGTTGCTTACCATTGGGCAGGGTTGCGCCCCGGCTCACCGGACGGCATTCCATTTATTGGGGCGCTGCCGGGGTGGTCTGATATGTACGTCAATGCGGGCCATTACCGCAATGGGTTAGTGCTGGCACCTGCGTCTACTCATGTGTTGGTTGATCTGCTATTAGGGCGTGAGCCACTTATCGACCCAGCGCCTTTTCAGCCGACAGCAGATCGATTAATCACGGATTTGGCATAGCTTACGGCTGACGCTGTCTATCGTTAGCGATTTCAATCGCGGTTCTGCTTATCTTGTTGCTCTTGCAAAAAACGATCCCGATGAGCGCTTGAGCAAAACCACTGTTCGCTATCGCGTAAGGCTTCTTCTTCCGGAACGTGGACATCGCACCAGCGGCAGCGCACCATTTGTCCGCCTTCATGGCGTTTGGGTTCGCTCTGTTGGTGGGAAAGTTTGCGCTCTCGGTAGAGACCATAAAGTTTCAGGCCCACATAGAACAGCACGGCAAAAATAATCAGCCGAATGATCAAAAGGTTCATCCTCTATGACTCCCATGGTGGGATGTAATAATAGCTAGAGTAACATGAGCGCCGGCTAACCTTTGCCAGTTGGCAGTCCTTGCGGGACAATGTACTAAGGTGAGCGGCAACGTGTTCTAAAGATTCTCAAGAGATTTTAACGCCCATGCAAGACTTAACGCTGGTAATGGCCCAACTCGACCCTCTAGTGGGAGATATTCCCGGCAATGCTGCACGCGCCATTGAAGCGGTGCGCGAAGCGAGGATCGAGCATGGGGCGGATATTGTTGTCTTCCCAGAGCTTTTCTTGTCCGGTTATCCGCCGGAAGATCTGCTACTTCGCCCATCGATGGAAGCTCGCTTGCGTGAAGCACGGGCGAAAATGGCAGAAAAAATCGCCCGCGATGTGCTGGTGATTATTGGCTACCCAGGCGTCCGTGAAGGCAAGCGGTATAACCTGGCGGGTGTGCTGTATAACGGCCAATGGGAAGCGGAGTATGCTAAGCAGGCACTGCCGAACTATCAGGTGTTTGATGAGCAGCGTTACTTTACGCCTGGTACCGAACCGCTGGTTTACGAGCACAAAGGTGCCAAGCTAGGGCTGCTGATTTGTGAAGACCTTTGGGAAGGCACTCCGGTCAATGCTGCCCGTGAAGCCGGTGCAGAAGTGCTGATCAGCTTAAACGCCTCGCCTTATCATCAGGATAAGCCTAGCGAGCGCTTGCGCTTGTTAGAGCAGCGTGCCCAGGATGTCAACCGCCCGATTGTGTATGTGAACACTATCGGCGGTCAGGATGAGCTGGTTTTCGACGGCGGTTCTAGCTGTGTAGATGCCCAGGGCGAACTCAAAGTGCTGGCGCCTTCTTGGCAAGCAGGCTTAATGCCCGTTCAGCTGCTGCAAACGAGCGCTAATACCTGGGAACCCCAGGCGGGTGAAATTGAGCCAGAGGTTGAGCCTGAAGAGAGCCTTTACTGTGCCTTGGTGACAGGGCTGCGTGACTACGTCAACAAAAGCGGTTTTCAAGGCGTTGTTCTGGGGCTTTCCGGTGGTATCGATTCCGCTCTTTCCTTAGCGATTGCCGTCGATGCGCTGGGCCCTCAGCGTGTGCAAGCAGTGATGATGCCTTACCACTATACGGCGGATATCTCGAAGCAGGACGCTGCCGAACAGGCTGACATGCTGGGCGTTCATTATGACGTAATGCCCATCGAGCCGATGGTCGACGCGTTTATGGGCACGCTGGCAGAAAGTTTCGCTGGCGCCGAGCGGGATACCACTGAAGAGAACCTGCAGTCGCGCTGTCGCGGCGTTCTGCTGATGGCGATCTCCAATAAGAAAGGCCTGATGGTGCTTACGACCGGCAATAAAAGTGAAATGGCTGTGGGTTACGCCACGCTTTATGGCGATATGGTGGGCGGCTATAACGCCATCAAAGATGTCTATAAAACCTGGGTGTATCGCTTAGCCCGCTGGCGTAATACCCAGTCGCCCGCTATTCCAGAGCGAGTGATTGAGCGCCCGCCCAGTGCGGAGCTGGCGCCCGACCAGCAAGACAGTGACTCATTGCCTGATTACGACGTGCTAGATGCCATTCTGGTGAGCTACATTGAAGGCGATATGAGTGCTGAGGCCATTATTGCCGCTGGGTTTGATGAGGAAGATGTTTATAAAGTAGTGAAGCTTGTTGATCGCTGCGAATATAAGCGCCGTCAAGCCCCGGTCGGAGTGCGGGTGACGCCCAGAGGGTTTGGGCGCGACCGGCGCTACCCGATTGTTAATGGTTGGCAGCCTGGCGATTAAGCATCAAAAACGCCCTAAATCGTGCTTCAGCATGATTTAGGGCGTTGTACACCTGACTAATCCATCCTATGCGGTCATCGGACCAGGCGTTATTTTACAGGCGCTTATTCATAAGTGCTTAGGCTTGAAACGACCATTGCTAAGCTGCTCATGGTTTGGCGCATTTTCGCGCAGTACGGCAAGCACTTCGTTGGCGCGGTCGTCCATGCCAAGTCCTTGATAGCCTTCTACCATGGTTGCCAGCGCGTCACGCGTTGCGTTGGACTCCGGATAGTTTTCAATCACCCAGCGACCTCGTTCAACGGCGGCCAGGAAGGCACCGCGACGCAAGTAGTAATCGGCAACGTGCAGTTCATGACGTGCCAGCAATTCACGCAGATACACAATGCGTTGCTGGGCATCCGGGGCATATTCGCTTTGAGGGAAGCGCTGAATTAATTCGCGGAAGTCGTTGTAAGCATCCCGTGAAGCACCTAAGTCACGCTTAGAAATATCAATCAGGCGCAAGCGTTCAAGGCTAAATCGCCCTGCCTGCCAAGCCGAAAGGCCGCGCAAGTAGTAGGCGTAATCCACTTGAGGGTGGTCAGGGTGCAAGCGAATAAAGCGGCTGGCAGCGGCGCGTGCCTCTTCCCAGTTGCTGTTTTCGTAGTAAGCGTAAATTAGCTCAAGCTGAGCTTGTTCGGCATGGGGGCCAAATGGGTAGCGGGTATCAAGCGCTTCCAGTCGCTCAATGGCAATTGGGAAACGGTTGCTATCCAGCGCTGTGCGGGCAAGTTCATAGAGCTCACGTTCTTGCACACCTGAGAATTCATCCTCTTCTTCAGGTGTGGTGTCGTTACTGGCACAGCCTGCCAAAAGGGCAAGGCTTAAGGCTAGAACGCCAAAGCGGTTGGCAGCGGAAAAAGCGCGCATCATCATCCTCGTTGCAAACAAGCCTCAATCACCGAAAAGCGACGATGGCCATAAGTAGAAATGGTAGAATAGGTCGCAGTTCGCCCACTATAAATCACCTAGACGCAAAACGCAGGCTTAGCGACACTCTAATGCCATGTGAAGAGTTAAAAGCATTATAGGGTAGCCGCGGTTGTTTGCGTCTTAAAGAGGTTGTTCATGTCTCGTATTGTTGAAGCCACGCAGCGAGTACCCGCGACATTAGCTGGCGCGCGTTTAGACCAGGCCGCCGCTGAGTTGTTCAGCGATTATTCCCGCGAGCGTTTGAAAGCGTGGATCAACGCCGGTGAGCTCACTGTCGACGGCGCTAAAGTAAAACCGAAGGCCAAGCTGCACGGCCACGAAACATTAGCGCTAAAAGCGACTATTGAAGACGATACTCGTTTTGAGCCCCAAGATATTCCGCTTGATATCGTTTATGAAGACGACGCGGTGATGGTCATCAATAAGGCCGCTGGCATGGTGGTTCATCCCGCCGCGGGCAATCCTGATGGCACGTTGTTGAATGCGTTGCTCCATCATCATCCTGCACTGGCAGAAGTGCCCCGGGCGGGCATAGTCCATCGTCTGGATAAAGACACTACTGGTCTAATGATGGTGGCAAAAACATTGCCCGCACAAACGACGCTGGTTGAGCAGTTGCAGGCGCGCAGCGTTTCTCGCCAATATGATGCCGTGGTGATTGGCAAGCCCGTGTCGGGCAGCACTATCGACGCGCCCATTGGCCGACACCCAAAAGACCGCAAGCGCCAAGCGGTCACGGCTTCTGGGAAACCGGCAGTGACTCACTTTCGGGTAGTTGAGCGCTTTCGCGCGCATACCCATGTGCGTTGCCAGCTGGAAACCGGGCGTACCCACCAAATTCGCGTTCATATGGCACATGCCCGCTACCCCTTGATTGGCGATCCGCTCTATAGTGGCCGTGCTAAGCTGCCGCCGGGCGCTGCGGCGCCGCTAAAAGAGATTTTGCGTGAATTTCCGCGTCAGGCGCTGCATGCTCGAAAGCTCAGTTTTGTGCATCCGGTGAGTGGTGAAACGCTTACTTTTCATGCCGACTTACCTGATGATCTACTGATGCTGTTGGATTACCTGCGCGAAGATAGTGAGACCATGAGATGAGCGATGCGATTGATCTAAAGCCCACGCTGCTGTTACCTGATTGGCCAGCCCCCGCTAATGTGCGGGCGTTTGTGACTACTCGGGAAACAGGGCCGAGCCAGGATGATTTTGCCGCTTTCAATCCAGCGAGCCACGTCGGCGATAATGCTGATCATGTCGCGCTATGCCGGCGCTTGTTGCATAAAGAAGTTGGCGATGATCGACCGCTGCTGTGGCTTAATCAAACCCATGGCGCACGTGTTCAGCAGGAGTATCAAGACGATACACCGGAAGCAGACGCCTCGGTTGCCAGCAGCAACGACTATGCCTGTGTGGTGTTAACCGCAGACTGCTTGCCGGTGATGTTCTGCAATCGCCAAGGGACTCAGGTAGCCATTGCCCATGCGGGCTGGCGCGGGCTGGCGGGTGGCGTGTTGGAAGCGACCGTGGCGGCCATGAACTGCGATCCAGATGATATTTTGGTTTGGCTAGGGCCGGCGATCTCAAATGCTCAATTTGAGGTGGGGCCAGAAGTGTATGGGGCCTTTGTTGCGGTACACCCGGAGACCGCCGAAGCGTTTGACCATAGCCCCTATCGTCTTGGCCACTATATGGCAGATCTTTATCGCTTAGCGCGCTTTCGTTTAGAAGCGCTAGGGATCCATCACATCAGTGGTGGCCACTTCTGCACTGCCTGCGAGTCGCGTTTTTACTCCTACCGCCGAGACAATGGCAACACTGGGCGCATGGCAAGTGTGATCTGGATCAATTAAGCAGCACTATTCCTTCGAGCTTGTTAGGCACAGCTCTTGAAATACGTGGAACTGACTCCATTAAACTTGTCAAGCTAAACGTTTTTAGTACGTCAACGTTTCTAGCATATTAAAGACAAGTTATTGGGAAGCACCGTGGGTCCAAACGCACGGTTTCCCCAGGAGGAACTCCATGCGATTCGATAAATTTACTGCCAAATTACAGGCCGCTATTTCTGAAGCACAATCCCTTGCGGTAGGGCACGGCCATAACCAGCTTGATCCCGCGCACTTAGTGCTTGCGTTACTCGATACCAAAGACACTGGCATCAAAGCCCTGGTTGAAAAAGCTGGGGGCAGCAGCTCGCGCCTGCGCGACGGTTTGCAGAAACAGCTAGATGACTTACCTAAGGTAAGCCAATTCGACGGTGACGTTCAGCCATCCCGCGACTTCATTAAATTATTCAATCTAACTGACCGGGAAGCGCAGAAGCGTGGCGACCAGTTCATTGCCAGTGAATTAGTACTTCTGGCTGCACTGGAAATGAACGGTGCGATCACCAAACTGATGAAAGAGGCAGGGCTCAGCCGCAAAGCCTTGGAAGCCGCAATCAATAGTTTACGCGGTGGTGCTAAGGTCGACGACCCGAATGCCGAAGATCAGCGTGAAGCACTTAGCAAATACACCATGGACCTAACCCAGCGTGCCTTAGACGGCAAGCTGGACCCCGTAATTGGCCGTGATGATGAAATTCGCCGCACGATTCAGGTGCTGCAGCGTCGTACCAAAAATAATCCGGTACTGATCGGTGAGCCAGGGGTGGGTAAAACCGCCATTGTCGAAGGGCTGGCCCAGCGCATTGTGAATGGCGAAGTGCCTGAAGGCTTGAAAGAGAAGCGTGTCCTTTCCTTGGATATGGGCTCGCTGCTGGCGGGTGCCAAATTCCGTGGTGAATTTGAAGAGCGTCTGAAAGCGGTGCTCAAAGAGCTTTCCCAGGAAGAAGGCCGGGTCATCCTGTTTATTGATGAGCTGCACACCATGGTGGGCGCAGGTAAGGCTGAAGGTGCGATGGATGCAGGCAACATGCTTAAGCCTGCGCTGGCGCGTGGCGAGCTGCACTGTGTGGGCGCGACCACCCTGGATGAGTACCGCAAATACATTGAAAAAGACGCCGCGCTGGAACGTCGCTTCCAGAAGGTGTTGGTCGATGAGCCCTCTGAAGAGGACACGGTGGCTATTCTACGTGGCTTAAAAGAGCGCTATGAAGTCCACCACGGCGTGGATATTACCGACTCGGCGATTATCGCCGCGGCTAAGCTCTCTACCCGCTATATCACTGATAGGCAGTTGCCCGACAAAGCCATTGACCTGATTGATGAGGCAGCGTCACGTATCCGCATGGAGCTGGACTCTAAGCCTGAAGAGATGGATAGGCTGGATCGTCGCCTAATCCAGCTGAAAATGGAGCGCGAAGCGCTTAAGAAAGAGACCGATGAGGCCACTAAGAAACGCCTTGAGGCGCTGAACAACCAGATTCATGAGCTGGAGCGCGAATACGCTGACTTGGATGAAATCTGGAAAGCTGAAAAAGCCAGTATTCAAGGCGCAGCCCAATTTAAAGCAGAGCTTGAGCAGGCGCGCATTGACCTTGAACAAGCGCGTCGCCAGGGCGATCTGGGGCGTATGTCCGAGATTCAGTACGGCAAAATTCCGGCGCTTGAGAAGAAAATCAGCGAAGCGGGTGAAGGCGAAGCTGATATTGCCAGCCACCAGCTGCTGCGCTCAAACGTTACCGAAGAAGAGATTGCCGAGGTGGTTTCTCGCTGGACAGGCATACCGGTCTCCAAAATGCTGGAAGGCGAGCGGGACAAGCTGCTGCGTATGGAAGAAGCGCTACATGAGCGAGTGATTGGCCAGCATGAAGCGGTAGAGGCCGTGGCTAACGCCGTTCGCCGCTCGCGGGCAGGGCTGTCTGACCCCAATCGACCCAACGGCTCGTTCCTGTTCCTCGGCCCAACCGGGGTGGGTAAAACAGAGCTATGTAAGTCGCTGGCTAACTTCTTGTTCGATACTGAAGAGGCGATGGTGCGTATCGACATGTCGGAGTTTATGGAGAAGCACTCCGTGGCTCGCTTGATTGGTGCGCCTCCTGGCTATGTAGGTTATGAAGAGGGTGGTTACTTAACTGAGGCGGTGCGTCGTAAGCCCTACTCGGTGCTGTTACTAGACGAAGTGGAAAAGGCGCATCCGGATGTGTTCAATATCCTGCTGCAAGTGCTGGAGGATGGTCGTCTAACTGATGGGCAAGGTCGCACAGTCGATTTCCGTAACACGGTAATCGTGATGACTTCTAACATGGGCTCGGACATCATCCAGCGCATGGGGGGAGATGATAGCGACTACGAAGTCATGAAAAATGCAGTGATGGAAGTGGTGGGTAACCATTTCCGCCCTGAATTGATTAACCGCATTGATGAGGTGGTGGTGTTCCACGCCCTTGGCCAAGAGCAAATTCAGGCGATTGCCGGTATTCAGTTAGCGCGTTTGAAAGCTCGCTTGGCTGAGCATGACCTGAGCCTGGAAATTAGCGATGACGCCATGGCTCAGCTGGCGGTGGTCGGTTTCGACCCGGTGTATGGCGCAAGGCCGCTGAAGCGGGCGATCCAAAGCCGCATCGAGAACCCATTGGCTCAAGACCTGCTGGCGGGCAAGTACGCCCCTGGCGACACTATTCATATCAGTGCGAGTGAAGGCAAGCTGGTATTTGAGTAAGGTGGGTAATTAAAACGCCTACGTTCTCAACGCGTCTGCGCAGTGATCCTCAGCAAGCCTGCGCAATGAAATATGGCAAAAGCCTCGTTAGCTCTGCTAGCGGGGCTTTTTTAATGGCTAACTGCGACGTTTGTTGCGTTTGTCCTGATCGGAGGTTGACAGGCTGAGGGCGCTAATGGAATCTTGTGTGTTCCTGATTTGCGGGCGCGGAACCAACGGGCAACCCCTAATCCCCGCGCGAAGGGTAGGCGAAAGCCTTTACCCGCCGAAGGACTTCCGGGCTTGGGCTAACCGTCCGACCTGGCCAACGCCCCGACACGGCAAACCGTCGTGTAAGGTAGCTACTGGCGTATTTGATGATATACCGGTGCTTCCGATGAGAGTGCAGGCCCTAACCGGGCCATATGCCAGGGTTTGGCATCAGGTGCCGGCATGGGCCGGCAGCGGCATACCGCCGCACTCGACACCGCAGGATGTCCTGCGGATCGCACTCGAGACCTCCAGGGGAGAAACACAGTGGAACTGCTTTCCGGCGCAGATATGATCGCCCGCTTCTTGCAGGATGAGGGCGTTGAGTACATTTATGGTTATCCCGGCGGCGCGGCGCTGCACATTTACGATGCGCTGTTCCGCCAGGACAAGGTGAAGCACATTCTCGTGCGTCACGAACAGGCTGCAACTCACGCAGCAGATGGCTATGCCCGTGCGGCGGGTAAGCCAGGCGTGGTGCTAGTCACCTCGGGTCCTGGTGCTACCAATGCGGTTACCGGCATTGCGACTGCCTATATGGATTCGATTCCAATGGTCGTGCTGTGCGGTCAGGTCATGAGCCACCTGATTGGTGACGATGCCTTCCAGGAAACCGATATTGTGGGTGTAACTCGCCCCATCGTGAAGCACAGCTTCTCAATTCGGCATCCGTCTGAAATTCCAGAAGTGCTGAAAAAAGCCTTCTATCTTGCGGCGACTGGTCGCCCGGGTCCGGTCGTGGTCGATATCCCTAAAGATATGACGGCACCGACCGAGCGCTATGAGTACGTCTACCCGAAAAAGGTCAAGATGCGCTCCTATAACCCGGTTACCCGGGGGCATACCGGTCAAATTAAAAAAGCCGTTGAGATGATGCTGAAAGCCAAGCGCCCGGTGTTCTATACCGGCGGTGGCGTGGTAACTGGCAAGGCAAGCGAAGGGTTGACCGATTTGGTCAAACAGCTCGGCTTCCCCATTACCACAACGTTGATGGGCATCGGCGCCTACCCGCAAAGTGATCGGCAGTGCCTGGGCTGGTTGGGGATGCACGGCTCGTATGAGTCCAATATGGCCATGCACCATGCGGATTTAATTATCGCTATTGGCGCGCGTTTTGATGACCGAGTGACCAACAACACGTCGAAGTTTTGCCCCACGGCAAAAATCATTCACGTGGATGTGGACCCAAGCTCGGTATCTAAAACCGTACGTGCAGATGTGCCCATCGTTGGGCCAGCGTCTAGCGTCATTAATGAAATGATCAGCCTGGTTCAGGGGCAGTCAATTTCGCAGCCTGAAGCGCTAGCCGAGTGGTGGCAAAAGATTGACGGCTGGCGCGCCGAGCGTGAAGGCAAGCTATACGAGCCTTCTAAGCCAGGCGAAGTGTTGAAGCCACAGGAAGTTATCGAAGCGCTATGCCGTGTTACTCGCGGTGAAGCCTATGTGACGACGGATGTTGGCCAGCACCAGATGTTTGCTGCTCAGTACTACAAGTTTGATAAGCCTAACCGTCTGATCACGTCGGGTGGTTTGGGCACCATGGGCTTTGGCTTCCCGGCTGCCATGGGTATCAAGCAGAACTTCCCTGATGACGACGTTGTGTGTGTCACAGGGGAAGGCAGCTTCCAGATGATGATGCAGGAGCTTTCTACCTGTAAGCAGTACGGCGTGGGCGTCAAAATTGTAAACCTCAACAATGCATCGCTGGGCATGGTTAGGCAGTGGCAGGATTTGAACTACAAGTCCCGTCATGCGCACTCCTATATGGAGTCGCTGCCAGACTTCCACATGCTAATTGAGGCTTACGGATTTACCGCAATCACCGTGAACACACTTGATGAGTTGGAACCGGCGCTAGAGCGCGCCTTTGCTGACAAGCATGAGCTAGTGTTCCTGGATGTGAAGGTTGATCCCTTTGAGCACGTCTATCCGATGCAGGTACCGCTGGGTGCCATGCGTGACATGCTGCTGTCTAAAACGGAGCGTACCTGATGCGTCATATCATCTCGATTCTGATGGAAAACGAACCGGGTGCGCTGTCACGTGTGGTCGGGCTGTTCTCCCAGCGTAACTTCAACATTGAAACGCTGAACGTTGCACCGACCGAAGACCCGTCGCTGTCACGCCTGACGGTGACCACCGTGGGTGATGACCGAGTGATTGAGCAAATCACCAAGCATCTTAATAAGCTGATTGATGTGGTGAAGCTGGTCGACCTGACGGAAGGTAACCACATTGAGCGTGAGCTGATGCTGGTTAAAGTAAAAGCGTTAGGTGCTGCCCGCGATGAAGTGAAGCGTACGGTGGATATTTTCCGGGCGCAGATCGTCGACGTAACACCAAGCCTTTATACCGTTCAGATTACCGGTGACGCCGCTAAGCTGGATGCCTTCCTACAGGCCATGGCGCCAGTAGGCATTCTCGAAGTGGCGCGTACCGGGGTGTCCGGTATTGCTCGCGGCGATAAAGTTCTATCGTTGTAAACGCAACATGCTAGCTGAATCAGTCGTTGGCAAAGCCGTCCTTATCAGGGCGGCTTTTTTTGTATCCTTTAAGCACACGTTAACCTGGCGTCACAGTCGCCCAAAACGCGTCAATCATCGGATTTTTGAGGCGTCGGTTAAGCACGCAAACTCCGACATCGTAGTGGGGTAGCTCGGGTTTTACGTTGAGTACTTGCACACGTTCGGACAGCGGGCTGTTATCTAGCACGATTTTGGGTACCACTCCCACGCCAAACCCCAGCCCTACCATGCTGACAATCGCTTCGTGCCCAGCGACTTGGGCATAAATGCGTGGCGTAATGCCCATCGCTTTAAACCACGTGTTGGCGTACTCCCTTGAAAGCCCGGCCTCTGAAAGAATCATCGGGACATCACGCCACTGCTCGGCTGTTGAGCTTTCCGGCTGGCTTGGCAGCCAGTCGTGGGCTTCTGTCGGTGCAATAAACAGCAGCGGCGAGCGGGTAAGTGATTTAAACGCCAGGGCGCTGGGGGGAATCCGCGGCCGGGGGGTGATGGCCATATCGTCTGCGCCTTCCAGTACCCGCGACATGGCATCCGCGGGGTCGCCGGTATGCAGCTTTAATTCGATACCGGGGTGTCGAGTACGCACATCACTCAGGAGCTCGTAGAGAAAGCTATAGCTGGCGGTTACCGAGCAGTAAATGCTTATTTCGCCACTCAGCTGTGCCACCGTGGCGGCCAGTGTTCGCTTCTGCATTTCCCATTGCTCTAAGGTCTCTTTTGCATAGTGCTGAAACGCTAAGCCTTGAGGGGTTAGCGTGACATGGCGATTGTCGCGCTCAAATAGTTGCGTGCCTAGCTCGCTTTCAACCTGCTGGATTGAGCGGCTTAGGGTGGAGGGGCTGATATGACAAAGCTCGCTGGCGCGGCCAAAGTGCAGCGTCTCGGCCAGTGTTACCACATGCTTTAATAAGCGGAAATCCATAGTAAGCCCACTGTTAAGATCGGTGTTTCATAATTAGAAATAGTATGTTGCAAATATAGCGTTTTACGCAATGGTGGCGGTGGCGTAGAGTGATCTCAATGCCAAAGCCCAGTGCTGCAAAAGACGGCACGGGTGGCCATCAACGCTGACATATACGCAATAAAAACTTTTGGTTTCATCGACTTCTGGAGTCTCGCCATGCACGTTTATTACGATAAAGATTGTGACCTGTCCCTCATTCAGGCTAAGAAAGTCACTATTGTTGGTTATGGTTCGCAAGGCCATGCCCATGCGAATAACTTGAAAGAGTCTGGCGTCGACGTCACAGTTGCTCTGCGCAAAGGTTCTTCCTCTGCCGCCAAAGCAGAAGCCGCAGGCCTGAAAGTGGCAAGCGTTCCAGAAGCGTGCAAAACCGCAGACGTTGTCATGATTCTGGCGCCGGATGAGAATCAAAAAGCGATCTATGAGCAAGAAGTAGAGCCGAACTTGAAAGAGGGCGCGACCTTGGCCTTCGCTCATGGCTTTAACATCCACTACAACCAAATCGAGCCGCGCAAAGATCTAGATGTCATCATGATCGCGCCGAAAGCGCCAGGTCACACGGTTCGTTCTGAGTTTGTTAAAGGTGGCGGCATTCCTGACCTGATCGCTATCCACCAGGATGCATCTGGTAATGCCAAAGAATTGGCGCTTTCCTACGCGGCAGGCGTCGGTGGCGGCCGTAGCGGTATCATCGAAACTACCTTCAAAGATGAGACCGAAACGGATCTGTTTGGCGAGCAAGCAGTTCTGTGTGGCGGCGCAGTTGAGCTGGTTAAAGCTGGCTTTGAAACGCTGACTGAAGCAGGCTATGCGCCAGAAATGGCTTACTTCGAGTGTCTGCATGAGCTTAAGCTGATTGTTGACCTGATGTACGAAGGCGGCATCGCCAACATGAACTACTCCATCTCCAACAATGCGGAGTACGGTGAGTATGTGACTGGCCCTGAAGTGATTAACGATGAGTCTCGTGCTGCAATGCGCAATGCACTCAAGCGTATCCAAACGGGTGAGTATGCCAAAATGTTCATCCAGGAAGGCAACACCAACTACCCGTCGATGACGGCACGTCGTCGCTTGAATGCTGAACACGAAATTGAGCAAGTAGGTGCTAAGCTACGTGGCATGATGCCGTGGATCGCTGCCAACCAGTTGGTTGATAAATCGAAAAACTAAGCGGTTAGCGTGTTAGTACGCTAGTGAAAGTCTCGGGGCGCACATTGTTGCGCCCCGAGTCGTTTGGCGTCGCATGCTGCAATTGACTGGCTGAGTTAGCGTCACCGTGTAGAATGAAAAGGGATCACTGTTCTTGTGACTTCACTTCAAACGGATGATATTTATGACCCAGGATGCTCGCGATCAAGAGCGTAAACAGGCCCCACAGTCAGTGCCCCAAGAAGGCCAGAAAATAGAAGAGAGTGGCACTGGAGAGCAAGAAGACGCTAGTCATGAAAAGCTGAGTAATGGCAGCGTAAGTCATGGCGACATAAGCAATGAAGATCTTGCTAGCGTTTTTTTGCGCGAAACCGAGGTGGTTGAAGAAGCGGTTGAAGACGGTAAGAAGATTCGCCGAAAAGGCATTTACTTATTACCTAACTTGTTTACTACGTCTGCGCTGTTTTCAGGGTTCTTCGCGGTGGTGGCGGGGATTAACGGAGAATTCACTTCGGCAGCAGTGGCAATTTTTATCGCCATGGTGCTTGATGGGCTTGATGGCCGTGTTGCCCGGATGACCAATACTCAAAGCGAGTTTGGCGCCGAGTACGATAGCCTTTCCGACATGATCTCGTTCGGTATGGCGCCTGCATTGGTGGCTTTTACCTGGATTTTACAAGACATCGGTAAAACGGGTTGGGTCGTAGCATTTCTTTATGTGGCTTGTGCTGCACTGCGCCTGGCGCGCTTTAATGTACAGATTGGTAGTGTTGATAAGAAATGGTTTATCGGCTTACCAAGCCCATCCGCTGCCGCTTTAGTGGCTGCAAGTGTATGGACCTTCCATAGTTTTGATGCAGATGCGGTAGGTTTTAAGCTGCTTATGCTGTTTGTAGTAGGGGCGGCGGGGGTGCTTATGGTTAGCAATATCCGTTATTACAGCTTCAAAGACCTCGATTTTAAAAAGCCTGTACCTTTTGTTGTGCTGTTAGCGGTGGTGCTAGGGTTCGTCATGATCTCAGTGGAACCGTCTGTCATGCTGCTACTGCTTTTTGGTACTTATGTGTGCTCAGGGCCCGTCTTGGCCGTTATGCGCAAGGCCAAGCCTAGAAGTTAAAGTTTATTCGCATTTTCTCAAAAAACTACTTGCCAAGACGGCAGC
>NZ_BJUL01000018.1 GCF_007989605.1 Vreelandella venusta
AACCGCGCTTAATGATGCCGCTCTCGCTCTCCTACGATCACCGGGCAATTAATGGTGCGGATGCCGCCCGCTTTACGGCCTTCCTGACCGATGTGCTGACGGATATACGTCGATTGCTGCTGTAATCGTCTCAGCGTAAGCCACCAGCGGCGCCCAGTAGGGCGCCGCTTTTTTGAGACATCTGTTTGAGGCATTGAAATCTATTGTTAGCGAAAAACTGTAATTAGCGAAAACCCGGGGCTAACGAAAACCTAGTGCTAGCGAATCACGCCCTAACGGATTTACCGCCTAGAATAGTCATCAAATCGTCGTTTTCCGGCTCTTGAGACGACAGCACCAGCAAAGACTCTAAGCTATTAAGATGCGTGTATATCGCCTGCTTAGCCGCCTGCGCATCACCACTCGCCAAGTGCCCAAGCAAGTTGGCATGGTCGCCTTCCAAGTAGCAAGAAGACAAGCCTGGACGCTTATAAAGAGCAATGACAATTGACGTTCGCAAGACGAGATCGGTCAGCATCGCGCCCAAAATACGATTCGGGGCATGCTGGGCAAGGAGATGATGAATATTGAGGGAGTGTTCGATGCGTGACGGTTCGTCACTGTTTTCAAAAGCCTGCTTTTCGAGGGCGACCTGCTTCTCTAACGCTTTGTAAGTCACCACATCCAGCTTACCCGCCAACAGCGAGACAATCTCACCTTCCACTAACCTACGCGCGGAAAACGTCTCTCGCGTTTCGTCAATCGAAGGCGCTCTGACGCGGGCGACCTGATTTGGTCGTTGGTCGATAACATGTTCTGCATCAAGCCGTGTTAACGCTTTACGCACCACTGAACGGCTGACTCCAAATACATCGCCGATGGTGACTTCAGGCAGTTTTGTATTCGGTGCCAGTCGCTGCATCAGTACCGCAGACCGGATGTGTTCAACAATATCTTGATCGCTAACGCGGCCTTCTTTCGTTTTGGTAAAACCTTTCTTGTGCCAGCCGAGGGTCATGGCTTAACTCTCTAATGAACCTCGACGAAACTTATCATGTTTACCCCTCAGACAACCACTCAGAACCACGCAAAACAATGTCTTAACGGGTAATCGGGTCGATATTCGGGCACAACCACAGCCTTACGACGGGTTGGGTAGAATAAGAATCGCCCGGAAATCGTTAACATTGGTTCGGGTTGGCCCCGTCACCACAAGGTCATCTAAAGCGTCAAAGAAACTGTACGCGTCGTTACGAGCAAGATAATCCTGTGCAGAAAGCGTTAATGCCTTCGCCCGCTGCCAGCATTCAGGCCCAATTAACGCGCCTGCGTTATCTTCAGAGCCATCAATTCCATCGGTATCAATCGCAATCGCATAAATGCCATCACACCCTTTTAGCGTATCAAAAAGCCCCAGCAGGTACTCAACGTTGCGCCCTCCTCGACCATTACCACGCACGGTAACGCTGGTTTCGCCACCTGACAGTACCAGCAGCGGACGAGTAATTTCAGATTGCAACTTGCACGCCATACGTCCTTGGGCAATACCTAAATCTCTCGCTTCTCCCTCAAGATCATCACCTAACACTCTTACCTCTAGGCCACTCTCTTCGGCACTGAGCTGGGCGGCCTTCAGTGCGTCGCGCGCGCGGGCTAGGATAGTCGATTTGTCCCGTGCAAATCCTTGGTTCCAGGTCTGAGGCGCACGATGATCGGCCATTAAATGGCGCTGCACATGCTCAGGCACCTCAATCTCATGGCGGTTTAAAATTGCCAATGCATCTAACGACGTTGTGTTATCCGGCAGCGTCGGGCCTGAGGCAATTAAGGAAGGCACGTCACCAGGAACATCCGAAATAAGTAGTGTCACCACTTGAGCAGGATGCGCTGCAGTGGCCAACCGCCCGCCTTTAATTGCAGACAAATGGCGTCTTACGGTGTTGATTTCACGGATCGGTGCACCGCAGCAAAGCAGCGCCTTATTCAGAGCCTGTTTATCTGCTAACGAAATGCCGTCCGCCGGCAGGGTCATTAACGCGGAGCCGCCGCCGGAGATAAGTGCGATCACTTGATCGTCTTCACCCAGGCCTTTTACTTCATCAAGCATGCGCTTAGCGGCTTGCTCACCCAGCGCATCAGGCATTGGATGAGAGGCTTCCAGTACATCGATATAGCGACAGGCTGCCCCATGCTGATAACGGGTCACTACTACGCCTGTTAAGTCGACCTCTTCGCCTGACTCACGAGCGCGTTTTTCCCACGCCAACTCTAATGCACGCGCCATGGAGGCGGCGGCCTTACCCGCGCCCACAACGACAGTTCGGCCTGGCGGTTTTTCAGGCAACTGGGCAGTTAATAAGCTATCAGGATGTACCGCAGCAATGGCCGTTTCGGCCAGTTGAATCAGCCACTGGCGGGTCGCCTCTTCACTGGTAAAAGGCGCCAGGCGAACAAGGGAATTCATCAAAAGACTCCTCGGGCAGGGATCAGGAAAAGGGCTCAGAAAGGAGCTTAGAAAAGAACAAAAACACAGCGCTTGGAAAGCTTAGTAAAAAGAACTTAATGCTTAAAAAAGAGCTTAATGGCAGGCCAACAGGCGCTGGCCTGCCTGACAAAGGCGCGTTATTGGCCTACCTCATGGTCTGCCAGCTTCTCTAAAGCGCGCACAATACCCGCGTGATCCCAATCCTGGCCCCCGTTGGCGACACATGCTTGGAACAACTGCTGTGCATTGGCGGTGCCTGGCAATGACAGATTTAACGTCCTGGCACCTTCTAACGCCAAGTTGAGATCTTTCTGGTGCAGACGAACGCGGAATCCAGGCTCAAAGGTGCGCTTGATCATGCGCTCGCCATGAACATCAAGGATTTTCGATTGAGCTAAACCGCCCATCAGTGATTCACGCACTTTAGCGACATCAGCACCCGCTTTAGAGGCAAATAACAACCCTTCTGCCACCGCTTCAATGGTTAGCGCCACCACAATCTGGTTGGCCACTTTACACGTCTGACCTGCACCATGACCGCCGATGTGGGTAATCGTCTTCCCAACAACGTCCAGATATGGCTTGGCGCGCTCAAACCCTTCCGTTGTTGCGCCCACCATGATGGTAAGTGCAGCGTTAATTGCACCACCTTCACCACCAGAAACCGGCGCATCGACAAACTCTCCGCCCGCATCGGTAATGCGCTTGGCAAATGCCTGGGTCTGCATTGGAGCAATGGAGCTCATATCAATCACTAGGGTGCCGGGCTTCAGGCCTTCAATCACGCCACCCTCACCAAATAACACGCTTTCGACATCGGGCGTGTCGGGCACCATGGTGATAATGACGTCAGATGCCTCAGCCACCGCTTTGGGTGAAGCGACTTCACTCATGCCTTTTTCGGCAAGCGCAGCATCCAAAGTACCGCGTTTAACAGTCACCAACGAGTGACCAGCGTCGAGCAGGTGCCCCGCCATAGGACGACCCATAATGCCTAAGCCAATAAAACCAATCTTACTCATAATTGTTCTCCATTCGCGTCTTTTAGAAACCAACCTATTGTTTCTAAATGATTTAAATTTCGTGAATTAGCGCCCTTAACGACCGGCCTTTAACGACCGGCCCTTAACAACCAAGCATTCACTTGCCTGATTTAAGTCATACGGGGTTAACGCGTTTTATCTAACCAACCTAAACCTTCTACCGTCGTGGTCTTGGGCTTGTACTCGCAGCCGATCCAGCCGTCATAGCCAAGCTGCTGCAGGTGGCTAAATAAGAAGGGATAATTGATCTCACCCGTTCCTGGCTCATGGCGCCCCGGGTTGTCCGCCAACTGCACGTGAGCGATACGTGCAAAATGCTTTTCAATAGTGGGCGCAAGATCACCCTCCATGATTTGCATGTGGTAGATGTCATACTGGAGCTTTAAGTTATCGCTGCCGACTTCGTCAAAAAGTGCCAACGCCTGCTCGGTGCGATTAAGGAAAAAGCCTGGAATATCACGGGTGTTAATAGGCTCTGCAAGCAGCAAAATACCGGCTGCTTTGAGCTTTTCGGCAGCGTAGCGAAGGTTCTCAACCAAAGTACGGTGAGCCTCCGCATCACTAACGCCCTCAGGCTGAATACCCGCAAGGCAGTTCACCTGCTTGCACTCAAGCGTAGTGGCATAGTCGATCGCTTTATCCACACCGGCACGAAACTCTTCTACCCGGTCGGGGTGACAAGCAATGCCTCGCTCACCAGCTCCCCAATCTCCCGCAGGTAAGTTGTGCAGTACTTGGGTTAGGCCATTCGCATCCAAGCGCTGCTTGATGTCAGCTGCCGCATAGTCATAGGGAAAAAGGTACTCAACCCCTTTAAAGCCCGCCTTTGCGGCAGCCTCAAAGCGATCAAGAAAATCGACTTCAGTGAACAGCATACTGAGATTCGCGGCAAACTTAGCCATAGTGTTCTCCTAACGTTTTAGCGTCTTAATAACGACTTCAGCGACTTGCCTGGAAGCACCTTGGTGCCTTACGTCAGGCTGGCGATAGAGCTCGGTGCATCGGTTAGGTTTTCAGCTAACGCTTCGAACTCATTAACCCCATCAAGGTCAGTGCCCATCGAGATATTGGTAACCCGCTCTAGAATGATTTCCACTACGACCGGCACACGGTATTGGCGCATTAGCTCACGCGCTTTTTCTAACGCAGGCGCAATCTCATCGGGTGTAGTGACACGCAGCGCTTTACAGCCAAGGCCTTCAGCAACCGACACGTGATCTACGCCGTACTCAGCGAGCGCCGCTTCTTCGTCGGTGTAGTTGATGTTTTTGAACGACAGCTGGACACAATAATCCATATCGAAGCCACGCTGGGCCTGGCGAATCAAACCGAGATAAGAGTTGTTCACCAGCACGTGGATATACGGCAAGTTAAACTGTGCCCCAACCGCCAGCTCTTCGACCATGAACTGGAAGTCGTAATCGCCTGACAGCGCAACCACTTCAGCATCAGGATCGGCACGGCAAACACCCAGTGCAGCAGGCACTGTCCAGCCTAGTGGCCCAGCTTGACCACAGTTAATCCAGTGACGAGGCTTGTACACATGCAGGAACTGAGCGCCGGCAATCTGCGACAAACCGATGGTGCTGATATAGCGCGCATTTTTGCCAAAAACCTTGTTCATTTCTTCGTAAACACGCTGCGGTTTCACCGGCACATTATCGAAGTGCGTTTTGCGCAGTAGCGTGCGCTTACGCTCCTGACACTCTTCGGCCCAGGCACTACGGTTTTTAAGCTGTCCGCTGGCCTTCATTTCACGCGCGACGTCGATAAACAGGTCCAGGGCAAGCTTTGCGTCAGAAACGATGCCGTAGTCAGGTCCAAAAATACGACCTATTTGCGTAGGCTCGATATCAACATGAACAAACTTTCTATCTTTTGTATACGTTTCAACATTGCCAGTGTGTCGGTTTGCCCAACGATTACCAATCCCCATGACAAAGTCAGAGGCCAACATGGTCGCATTGCCGTACCGGTGCGACGTTTGCAGCCCCACCATGCCTGCCATCAATGGGTGGTCATCAGGGATCGTTCCCCAGCCCATTAGCGTCGGGATCACCGGCACGCCGGTTAGCTCAGCAAATTCAACTAATTGCTCAGCAGCATCGGCATTGATGATACCGCCACCGGCCACGATCAGCGGCTTATCGGCTTCGTTGAGCAGCGTCAGTGCCTTTTCAATTTGGGCACGGGTTGCTGAGGGTTTATAAGCCGGAAGTGATTCATAGGTGTCTGGGTCAAACTCGATCTCGCTCATCTGTACATCGATGGGAAGATCGATCAATACCGGCCCTGGACGGCTAGAACGCATAAGCTGGAAGGCTTTCTGGAACGCGCGCGGTACCTGTGCAGGTTCCATCACCGTGACGGACCACTTGGTCACCGGACCAGCAATCGTCTGAATATCGACGGCCTGGAAGTCTTCTTTATGCATCTTGGAGCGAGGTGCTTGGCCAGTGATACATAGAATCGGAATTGAATCAGCACTGGCTGAATACAGACCCGTAATCATATCCGTGCCTGCGGGGCCAGAAGTACCGATACACACACCAATGTTGCCAGCGGTTGTGCGGGTATACCCTTCCGCCATGTGTGAGGCGCCTTCCACGTGGCGTGCTAACACGTGATCTACGCCCCCTACTTTACGCATCGCAGCGTAGAAAGGGTTGATCGCAGCACCTGGCACGCCAAAGGCAACATCAACACCTTCATTTTTCAGGACGTGAATGGCGGCTTCTGCAGCTGTCATTTTAGCCATCACAACTTCTCCTCGAAGAGTGAATACACTTAGTATTCATTTTTGTATTTAATTTTGTATACGAGACAATATTCAAAGTATGCGCCATCCGGCACACTGTCAATATTTAATGGAAAATATTTCCACTAAATTCATCAGAATCAACAAAAAGCATTTAAAATCAAATGCCTAACATGAATTAAATTAAGTAAAAACACGCACATGGGAGCACACGAGTGACTAACGAAACACGCCTAGCAGTGGTAAAACAGGCATGCCAACGGGACCGGTGCTTTTGCATCCAGTCCATACCTTGGTAGACATTGTGTAGATTTACCCCCGCGTGCAGAGCGCTATTGCCATCTGCAACATCTAGCCATCGCGTTTCGCAAGGACTTGATCGTGCCCGAGCATATCGGAGATTGTTCTCGCGGCTTCTTGCACCAGCGTTTGCAACTTGGCTCGCTCATCTTCGGCAAACTCATGTACCGGCACCATGATACTAACGACGCCCTCCACTACCCCATCATGGTTGTAGAGCGGGTAGGCAATCGACGAAATTCCAAAGTGATAGTAAGAGTCGGCAATGACATAACCACGCTGACGGTCTTCCTGAACTAGATCCCACAGCACATCCCGCCGAATGGGGGCGCCAAGCTCTTTATTAAGCAGTTGATCGTCAGGATAGAGCGATTCAAATTCCTCTTTTGATAGGTCTGTCAGCAGTAGTCGCCCTAGTGACGTGCAGTGCAGTGGAATTCTTGTTCCAACGCTAACGCGACGAATTGTGGCGTTAGTGGCGCCCACACGTGCCACATAAACGGCATCCCTTCCATCGCGAACCGCAATATGGCTTGAGCAGCCGGTTTGCTCGCATAGCGACTCAATGACGGGGTGGCCTACCTGAACAACATCTAATGAGGCCACATATTCAAAGCCCAGCTTTAGCACGTTAACACCCAGCGAATACAGCCCAGTGACCGGGTGATGGCGCAGAAACCCCATATGCTCTAAGGTCTGTACTGCGCGATATGACGTCGACTGGGGATAGCCAACGCGTTTGACGATCTCAGCAAAACTCATTTCACGATGATGACGATTGAGTTCCATTAAAATCGTCAGCCCTCTTTCAAGCGCGGGAATTAAATGCTTTTTTTCCTTATCACTCATGGCGGGTTAACTCACTTCGTTATTTGTATTATCGAGATAACGTAAAACCCCCAACGCCTGCACAAACCTACTACTGGCCGATTGCCATTCATGATTTAAAGCATGCGTTAAGGAACTCAGCTAATACAGTAGCTAACACCGCTAGAGCGCTAGAAAGTGCTAGCTACTGACCTCACAACGAGCGAGCTAGTTACTCAGACCACTCTCCAATCAAGGCGCGCTCTTCATCTGTCATACTGGTCATGTTGCCGAGAGGCATGTATCCACTGGCTACGACCTGCTGAATGCTCTCTTTGTGATGCAAAATTTGCTCAAGGTTATCGTAGGCAAAGCCCGCAGGAGGAGCAGAAAAACCAGGTTGTGTTGGCGTTTGGGAATGGCACGCAACGCAGCGCTGCTCAACAACCGCCTGCACATCAGTAATATCTGGACCACTCTCTGCACTAGCATTAGCTTGCTGGTTAGCTGGCATCCCTATCCAAAACGCCACCATAATCAAGGCAACGCCTGCGGCAGGGTAACCAGGCCGTATTTTGCCAGCATGCATCAACACGAAATACTGACGAATTAAGGCACCCGCAAAAATCAGCAATGCCATGATGACCCATGCATAAGCGTGAGAGTATGCAAAGGAGTAGTGGTTACTGATCATTAATAAGACAACGGGTAACGTAAAGTACGTATTGTGTACCGAGCGTTGCTTACCACGTTTGCCGTCTAACGGATTTGGCGTTTCGCCAGCTTTCATTGCCTTAACAATGCGGCGCTGCCCAGGAATGATCCAGAAGAACACGTTGGCAGACATCGCTGTTGCCATAACAGCCCCGGTCAATAGAAATGCGGCACGACCTGAGAACATGTGAGTACTCAGATACGCGACGACTACCATCATGATCGCAACACCAATACTTAATAGGCCATCGCGCTCCATGTTGGGGCTGATGCGTTTACACATTTCGTTATAGACCACCCACCCCAGCAACAAGAAGGTCAGCGCTAAAACGTTGGCCTGCCAGCCGGTCATATTGGCAGCCCACTCCCAGCTACTATTGGGGTTAACCAAGTAAAAGCCAGGATTAAACATGTACAAAATGATGAATAGAGCGAAGCCAGACAACCAAGTGGTATAAGCCTTCCAGAAAGACCAGTGGAGGTCATCAGGCAGCTTTTCCGGGCTGGTAGCATATTTCTGATTATGGTAGAAACCGCCGCCATGCACGGCCCACATTTCACCAAATACGCCTTTTTTACGGCAATTTTCATCTTTGGGGGATTTCAAGCCATTATCTAGCATAACAAAGTAGATAGACTCACCAATCCAGGCAATCGCGGCAATAACGTGTAGCCAGCGAAGCATAAAGTTAGAAAAATCAATTAAGTAGGACAGCATATCGGCTTCCTCGCCTCATTTGTTTATTGTTAGTCGGCAGCATTATGTTTTTTATCAGGGCTATTTTTAGTAGGACGATTGGTTAAGCCTCTTTAGCTGCCGCGATACGTTGAGTAGGCATAGGGCGATAGCAGCAATGGCACGTGATAGTGCTGTGTGGCGTCATTGACCCCGAAGCGAAGCGGTATCACATTTAAGAACGCAGGCCCGTTATTATTGGCAACTCGACCAGCCTGACTGGCGAAGTAGTCGCCTGCATGAAACGTCAACTCGTACTCCCCTTCTTGTAGCTCGTCGCCATCTAATATGGGATGGTCACAGCGGCCATCATCATTGGTGGTTACCGTTTTGAGGAAGCTGCGCTCACCGTTAACGACACGGTACAGATCAATTTTGACCCCCTCGCCTGGGCATCCTTGCGCAGTATCCAGAACATGAGTTGTTACGTAACCCATTGGTTTCTCCAATATTTTATTAATGTAATTAGAGCCACTACTATGTCTTTTTCCTATGTATTGCTAACCATCAGCAGCTCAACAGCGGATGAGACACGCCACAGCTCAAAACCCAATGACTACATTTCTATATAAAAAATCGACACATTTCAAAGTATTTTTGTATACATTTTTATTTGGCAGCGCTATGCACCTCATCGAGCACCACAATTTTGACGCAACTCTAGCTGTTCAAATTTTCTTGCCTAGGCGACGACCAGGCATCTAAGCACAAGCCTAGCCCTGGTGGCAGGTCCCAAAAATAAATTAAAAATCAAAAACTTGAACAAGAAAATTGATAGGCGTCGCTGTGCAAACATCATGCTATTTGTCGCAGCAAGAAGCGCTATTAGCCAAATAGATGAGCATAAACAGGGCGAAATTATTTATTTTCAGCAGATTTTTTGTGTACAGTATTAACTTTAAAAATGAACAATAATTTCAAATCATTGAATACAACAACAAAGGAGAGTCCTTCATGAGTGACGCCACATCCTCGTCTGAAGAGCGAACGCGAATAGATGGAAAGAGCACCTCCCTCTTTGATTTTTATGGAAAACCTAAATTCCTAAAGGTACTGCCACTTTCTCTTCAGCACCTACTCGCCATGATTGCTGGCGTGATAACTCCTCCTATTATCGTTGCTGGGGTCGTCGGCGCGAGCGTTGAAGAAAAGCTTCTGCTTATTCAGATTGCTGTGCTGGCATCAGGTGTTTGCACTGTGTTTCATCTATATGGCGTGTGGAAGTTCGGAGCGCGCTTACCTGCCATTTTTGGCGTCGGCTTTGCCTACGTACCAACGCTTGTAGCAGTTGGCGCTCAATATGGAATTGAAGGCATACTCGGCGCCCAGTTGATTGGCGGTATGACTATGGTCGTGGTGGGTTATTTCATCCAATACATTCGCCACTTGTTCCCCCCTGTCGTGGCAGGAACCGTGGTGTTGGTGATCGGTCTGTCGCTATATGACATCGCTATCCGTTATATGGCAGGCAGTGGAAACGTCAATGCGGCCAATTTTGGTGACCCAATCAATTGGATGGTCGCTGTCGTTACGTTGCTCACTGTCTTAATTGCTGCCCAATTTGGTAAAGGAGTGATTAAGCTCTCAGCCATTATTGTCGGTATTGTGGTGGGCTATTTACTCTCCCTATCGCTGGGCTTGGTTAGTTTCGACAACGTCGCCAATGCATCCTGGGTAGCCGTTCCTAAACTAATGCCGTTTGAGATGGAGTTTCACACCGCGGCCATTG
Organism: Vreelandella venusta; assembly: GCF_007989605.1. Taxonomy (GTDB): domain Bacteria; phylum Pseudomonadota; class Gammaproteobacteria; order Pseudomonadales; family Halomonadaceae; genus Vreelandella; species Vreelandella venusta. Next base: position 10,552 of record NZ_BJUL01000018.1, read on the forward strand.
CTTCAATGGTGGTTATTTGTGTTATCAACTCCGTGCAAACTATTGGGGATTTATCTGCCACAACCGTTGGCGGCATGAACCGTGAGCTAAAAACAAAAGAACTTACCGGTGGCCTGCTCGGCAATGGTTTAACCACTACCGTCAGCTCTTTCTTCGGTGCCCTGCCCACCTCCACGTTCAGCCAGAATGTTGGCATCGTAGCCATGACCAAGGTAATTAGCCGATACGTGCTGGCACTGGCAGGTATTTTTATGATTCTGGCGGGTCTCAGTCCGAAATTCGGCGCAATAATCACGACGATTCCTTACCCCGTTTTAGGTGGTGCAACAATTACTGTGTTTGGCATGATTACCATGACTGGCATCCAGTTACTGGTTAAAGATGAGATGTCCGCACGTAATATGACCATCGTCGGCCTTGCTCTAGCACTTAGCCTGGGTATCGCTGCTGAGCCATCCGCTATTGAGCAGTTTCCTGCAGTATTAAGAGACTTGATAGGTGGTGCCCCCATTGTTGTAGCCGCTATTACAGCTTTCACGCTGAATATCGTCCTACCCAAAAAATCTCTTACCGATGAGGCTAAAGAGAGAGAAAAAATTGCTAACGAAGATAAAGACACTAAGGACGAAGCCCATAACCAAGGCGATAACCTTAGTCAACGTAGCGTTCATGCCGAATAATGATTTATTAATTAGCAATAAAAGCATCATTTAAAACATGCACGACGCTTTAGAACTGCCGTTAGCCCGGCAGTTCTATTTCTCTATGCAGAACATAATAATGAGACGATTGGAGTGACACATGCACCGCTTAAACAATCTAACAATGAGAATGAGCTGGTCACTCGTTTTATGCGCTTTTCTGACATTACTGCTGCTGCTGAGTGGCACTGGCCTCTACGCGGTCAATCATAGCCAGGAAAGTATCGAGCAATTTACCAACGTTAACGTCAATCAACAATCGACACTGAACAGAACCAATTCGTCGCTACAAAATGTACGTTTACAAATGGGCCGTCTGTACGAAGAGCTGCTAGAGGCACCCCCTTCTCTTACTGCCGTTGAAAGACGCCAACGAGCGGATGAAATGCGTCATTTGCTTGAAAACGCAGACAATGTGTTCACTGAATTTCTTGCTTTACCATTCAACCCGTCTCATGAGCACTTCGTTCGTGAAATAGAGAGTAGCTTCAATAACATGATGAGTCACCAGCTACTTCCTCAACTTGATTCGCTTTATCAAGGGAACACTGCTGACTACCAACGCCTGCGCAATAGCACCCATGCTGCCTATGACACATTTTATCAAGATGCGGTTAATTTTTTTCATACGGTAGAAGACGAAGGTAATCAGCGCTTGGATAACTTCTCTTCAGTGGTCAACTTAGCTAATTCCGCTATTGTCAGTGTATTCATCATCGCGTTAATCATTACTGCCATTGTCTACTGGGGCGTGAGCGTCAACTTAATTCGCCCAACGCAGCGCATCAACGAGCACTTTCAATATATTGCTAAAGGTGATCTTTCTAGAGAAATTGAGGTGCATGGCCGAAATGAAATCGGCATTCTCTTCAACTCGCTACGCAACATGCAAAAAGATTTGTTGGAAACGGTGGCAACCGTGCGTCATAGCAGTGAAGAGGTTTTTGCAGGCGCACGAGAAATTGCGTTGGGCAACCAAGATCTCGCCTCGCGAACCGAGCGTCAGTCCGCTTCATTAACACAAACTGCCTCCAGTATTGAAGAAATGACGGCCACTATGGAACGTAACAGTAATAACGCAGCGCAAGCTAGCCGCGTTGCTCAAGAAGCTGCGCATAATGCACAGCAAGGTGGCGATGTCGTGACTCATGTGGTGAGTAAAATGCATGAGATACGTCATAGCTCGCAACAGATTACCGACATTATTGGCTTAATTGACTCAATCGCCTTTCAGACCAATATTTTGGCGCTCAATGCATCCGTTGAAGCAGCCCGAGCAGGTGAACATGGTCGAGGGTTTGCCGTGGTCGCCAGTGAGGTTCGCTTGCTGGCAACACGCAGCGCGGATGCCGCAGCGGATATTCGTCAACTGATTGCAACGTCAGTAAGCCAGATAGAATCAGGTACTCAACACGCGGATTTAGCCAGTGAGTCAATGGTCGCCATTATGGAATCCGTTAAGCGTGTTACCACTTTAATGGATGAGATCGCAGTCGCTAGCGAGGAGCAACGTGTTGGCATCAACGAAGTCAATAGTGCTATTAGCGAAATGGAGCAGACGACTCAGCAGAATGCCGCCATGGTGGAGCAAGCCAGCACCTCCGCCACTCAGTTAGAGCATGAAGCTGAACGGTTAACCGAGGTTGTGCTTAGGTTTAAACTCAACGCCAGCGCTGCAAACACCCAATCAGGTGCCCAGTTGGTTTCGCTAACTCACCAAGCTGTACCTTGCACCTAGAGCTAAACGCCATATACTGTATATAAAAACATATATGGCAATTCTAGTCCGTGCAGAGGTGGCAACTAATGGCTTATTCCCCTTCCAGCACTACTGTATATAAAGGGCGCGGTGCGACCTACGATCCGCATAACCGCTTCGCACCAACCTGCAGCGTGGTAGAGGATGATGGCTGGTGGCATGAGGAGGCCTCTACTTCGCTTGCAACGGAGGTACGCGAGGAACCCAGCAAAAGCGCGCTTTCCTGGAACCGTTCACCAGATTTACCCTTTGACCGCTCACTCAATCCATTTCGCGGCTGCGAGCATGGCTGCCTATGTCACGCTATAAGACACAAGGCCATTTTGCGAAGCTCAACCTCTTGCTTTCGTATAGATGACTGAGGATCATTGTGTAATTTACTGACCACCATCAAGGAACGAAAATGTCTGAAATGCAGAAAGAGCTTGAAAGGCTTGTCATGGGCGGTTCGATACCTATGTCGAGCTTTGGGCCGAGAATGCATGTTATAAACAAAATTCAAGAATTTAATTCTGCGGCTTGGACATTTGGATTTTGTAGAGGCGCAGATTTCTCTGCTGACGATATGGTCTTATCGCTGATGCAACTGGAAGATGATTTTTTGAAGCATGTTGGAATACACTCCGTATTTCTGAAAACCATTTCTCCAAAATTTGAAGAACATCTTCCAATTCTTTTGACAAAAAAGGATAGGGCGATACGCAAGGATGAGTTTGGCGACACTGTTCACAAGGATTGGTTAAACTACCTTGGCAAATATTATAAAGAGAAAATCGAACCGTTTACCGCTGGTTTGCTTGACAGCGTAGGTGATGATGTCTTCGAACATTTCGATACAGCTCGGATGAATCACTTTGCCTGGAATGCAATGAATAAGGACGATGTTGTTCGTGCAACATTAAAAACCTTAGATTTTTTCATTGAGTTCAAGAGAGCTGATTTTGTTCCGTCAGATATTGATATGTCTGGGGCAGAATATGAGGCGAAACTTGCCAGCCAAATTAATGCCGATACGGCTTGGCATGCCACACTAACCAAGGCATCTGGCGACCAAGGTGCAGATATTCTGCTATCAAAATCTCAAATGACGATTGTCGTTCAAACAAAATATCATGCTGCGAAGGTTGGGAATAGCGCCGTTCAAGAAGCGTTTTCTGCTAAAAAATACTATGGTGCGGATTTGGCCTTTGTGATTTCTAACTCTGGATTTACTAACTCGGCAGGTGAATTGGCTGATGCAACTGGTGTTAGATTATTTTCAGATGGAGAGCTGATGGATTTTCTTAGCTAAAAGTCTAAAAGACCATGCAATACATGACTTTTGTGTATTGCATGGTTTATGGCGATACTCACTACTTTGCATAGCTCGGATTCTGTATCAGATGGTGATCCGGTGCGTATGAGGTGCCAAGCTCCTGCTTTTTCGATGAGAAACGAATGTAGGGGTAGCATTTCCGTGGCATCTGACCAGCCTCAAAAGACGTTGTGTCTTTTAGAGTAACACGGCTGCATTTACTGCTACGCTCGCCCTTCCCACGCCTACTGGGATTTGTCACCGGGGCTCGATTTTGAAACTAAATTAATCGCCCGCACAGGCTTAGTTGAGCACTTAACAGACGAGCTTAGCCATCCCCATTATGTCTGTCGTCCTATCAACCTTTCCGGCAACACCGACTGTTACCAGCCATTGGAAGCAAAATACCAAACAACTCGTCGTTTATTAGAGCTGCTACTAGCATGCAGGCACCCGGTCACCCTGGTGACTAAAAGTACGCTAATACTGCGGGATTTAGACCTGCTCGCAGCAATGGCCGAGCATCGCTTAGTACGGGTGTTTGTTAGCCTGACAAGTCTGGATGCCAATCTAAAGCGTACCTTGGAACCCCGGGCGGCCTCGCCTCAGGCGCGCTTAAAAGTGATCCGCGAGCTCAACACCGCAGGCATTCCAGTGAGTACGCTGGTCTCACCGATTATTCCTGGCCTTACTGATCACGAAATTGAACGTATTCTAGAAGCAGCCAGCCGTGCAGGCGCGCGCACAGCAACGTGGATGCTGCTGCGCCTACCCCATGAAGTCGCACCGATGTTTGAAGCATGGCTACAAGCCCACTACCCGGAGCGAGCCACTAAGGTAATGAGCCTGATTCGCCAATGCCGAAGCGGCCAACACTACGATGCACAATTTGGTAAACGCTTCCGTGGTGAAGGCGTCTTTGCCGACTTGATTGCCCAACGCTTTAATCGCGCCAGCCGCAAGTGGAACATGCAGCCACGCACCGAACAGGGCCTGAACACCCACGACTTTAGACCACCACGGGCGCAAGGAGATTTATTCTATTAGCGTGCGCGCTTAAACAGACAGAAGTGCTTTTTGCCTTTTTGTACGACCCAATAGGTATCAAATAACGCGAAGCTTTCCTCCAAGCGGGATTGCACGGCCCGTTCGCCGTTGAGACGTACTGCCCCCTGCTCAATCAGCTCACGGGCTTGGCGTTTAGAGCCAACTAAACCACCTTTAACCAGTACGCTGTCTAACGACTCTTCTGGCGATACCTGAATACATGGCAAACCATCTAACGCTAGTTGTTCAAGTTCATGCTGCGTTAGCGTAGCTACGTTGCCGCTGAAGAGCGCTTGGGAAATACGCTGTGCAGTCTTTAGCCCTTCACTTCCATGCACGAAACGCGTGACAGTTTCCGCCAGTACCTTTTGTGCCTGGGGCTTACCTGCCACGGCTCGATCATTGGCTTCAATCTCGTCAATCTCATTGCAGCTAATAAAGGTGTAGTAGCGTAAAAACCGGTAGACATCGCTATCATCCGTGTTTAGCCAAAACTGGTAGAAGTTATAGGGCGACGTTTGCTCTGGATCGAGCCATACAGTGCCACTTTCGGTTTTGCCAAACTTAGCACCGTCTGACTTGGTAATAAGGGGCAGCGTCATCCCCATGACCTGCTCACCATTAAGACGGCGGGTTAAATCAATACCGCTGACAATATTGCCCCACTGATCGTTACCGCCAATCTGTATAGTGCAACGCAGCGTGCGGTTTAAATAGGCAAAGTCGTAGGATTGCAGTAGTGCGTAGCTAAACTCGGTGAACGACATTCCCTGATCGGGGCGCTCTAGCCGCTGCTTGACCGATTCCCGATTAACCATAGCATTTACGGAGAAGTGCTTGCCCACATCACGGAAGAACTCAATCACATTAATTTCGTTCATCCAATCTGCATTATTGACTACCTTAAATGGCGCCTCTAAGTGCGCAGCCATCAGCCAGTAGATCTGCTCTTTTAGCGACTTCCCCCAGCCTTTAACAGTGTCAGCAGAGTTGAGCGATCGCTCGGTGGCTTTGAAACTAGGGTCACCAATCATGCCTGTCGCACCGCCAACCAAGGCAACACCATGATGCCCAGCATCTTGAAAGCGCTTAAGCATCAAAAGTGGCACTAGATGCCCAATGTGTAGACTGCCCGCTGTCGGGTCGAAGCCACAATAGATGGTTTGCGGGGTACTGAGTAGCTCGTTAAGCGCCTGCTGTTCATGCGTTGACTGCGCAATCAGCCCACGTTGCTGCAGGTCCTGCAATAATGCCGTCGCGTCCATGATGCTGCCCTTTTGCAGTTAATTAATAGCATTAGGCTAAGGCGCACCTCGGTAAAGAACGATATCCCGATAGGGATAAATAGCGACAATAGAGACAAAGGCATTGCCCCGCAGCGATCAGGGCCTAGCCGACGCCGCTACAACATGATTTAGAAACAGGCTGAATAGCTCACTCAGTGAGACAACGCCCAACTGGGCATAAATGCGTTTACGGTGATTCTTTACCGTACCGTGGCCGATGGCTAAGTATTCAGCAATTTCCTGGCTATCCATTCCCTGTACCAACAATGCAGCAACCTGTTGCTCCCTTACTGTTAATAGCGTTTTCCCAAAGCTACCAACAGATTGGCGCAGCATTGCCGCGATATCACAATTCACTGTCGCACTAGCCAAGTGGAAAGGAGTATTCCAGTGCTGCTGGCAAAGCGCAGAAAGTACGCTCAGGTAGCCAGCTATCTGATTAAGCTCGACGTCAGCAAAGCGCGCCTGCTGTACAGCGTGACCCTCTAGCTTTCCCAGATATACGACAATCCAACGGGCTTCACTTAGGCGCAACGTTATACACAATTCATCTCGCCAGCCTGTTTGCTGGTAAAAATCTTGTTGGTAATAGGCATTTTTGTCACTAAATGAGCGAGTATCTTTTGGTGTAAACACTCCCTCTTGTTGGTGCTGGGCAAGCAGTAACAAAAACGGGTCATCCTGGTAGGCATCCATTAAGTAGCGCTGGAACAGAAGCTCTCGCTGCTGATGCAAAGAATCGAATAAATAAATAGGATGCTTACCGGGCCGGTAACCGATAATTACAGCGCAGTCGAAGGCGACTAACCGATTTAGCAGCTTGATAAAAGCGGACGTAAATTGGGTAGTGCGCAGTGCACTGATAGCATTAGCAAGTGCTTTACTAAGCTCACTCGAAGATGCAGCCACGTTACGATGCATCACGTTATCGTTAACCATGACTCTATAAACCTTAAAGTTACGTTATGCTGCTTGCATTATTCTACAACACTTTTGATTTCCCACAGGACAATGCATGACTGTTGCTTTGAGCAAGACCAAATCAAGTTTTTACCGCCGCTTGTATGTCGCGCATTTAATTGACCATGGCGTCGCAAGCGTACCAGCGTTAATCGAGGCCACCGGTATGCCTCGGCGTACCGCGCAGGATACTATCGCCTCACTTGCGGAGCTGGATATCGAGTGCGTATTCGAGAAAGGCGAAGGTGAGCGGCATAATATTGGCCACTACCAGATACGTGACTGGGGGGCGATAGATCCTAGCTGGGTTGCTGCTCATGCGGAACGGCTAAAGGTGGCACTTGGCTATTGCTGACGCACAAGTACTTAGCGAAAGGGACGTGACATCAGGTCTACGGCCAGCAGCGACAAGGTTAGCAAAAACCAACCACGAAACTGCCCTGTCGATATACGGCTTCTAATCAAGCCCCCCAACCACATACCGGCTAATGCAGGCAGTACCGCGTACAGCGAAAGTGCCAGGTGCACGGTTTCCAAAGAGTGTTGCAGCGCTAGGCTGCTGAGTAGCGCCAGGGTAGAAACCGTAAACGAGAGTCCCAATGCTTGGATCAGTTCGTTCCTGGCTATCCCAAGCGCTTGCAAATAAGGCACAGCAGGAAGTACAAACACACCTGTTGCGCCTGTAATCCATCCGGTCAAAAGGCCGATAATGGGTGACAACCAGGACTCATGTTTGGGCAAAATATTAATAGCAGGTGCCCAAAAAGAGTATATGGAATAGAGCATTAAGGCGCTCCCCAGACTAAACGCTGCCCAGTCTGCATCTAGCTGGCTCAATAGCGGCGCCCCCAAAAAGGCCCCCACGGGAATACCAAGCATCATGCTGGAAAAGCGGCTTAGCACGTGCCAGCGATAACCGCCCTTCAAGAACTGCCAGACATTGGTAATTAATGAAGGAACTATCAATAACGCAGCGGCAACAACGGGTGAGTAAAGTGCCCCCAGCAGAGCCATAGCAACGGTAGGCAACCCCATTCCGGTTACCCCTTTGACCAAGCCTGCCAGCAGGAATGCGCCCAACAACCAAATTAGCGTAGCAATATCGTTTGTCATGGCGACATTGAAGCGCGGCGGGAGCCCCGCCACAATCAGGTATTTTCCTCTCAGGCTTCGGCTCAGCCTTAGGGTGCAATAGGAGCTTTTATGCGCTTGGATTTATCAGACCTTCATCTTTTTCTGTGCATTGTTGAAGCAGGTAGCATCACTCAAGGGGCCATGAATGCTCACCTAGCCTTGGGTTCTGCCAGTGAACGCCTGCGCCGTATTGAGGCCGATGTTGAAATCAAACTGCTTGAACGCCATCCTCGCGGTGTCATGCCAACAGAGGCCGGAGAAGCCCTAGCCCACCACGCTCGGCAAATGTTACTGCAGCATAAAAAAATGCGTGGTGAGCTTAAGGCATTTGCTGAGGGGCTGTCAGGAACGCTAAGACTGCATGCCAATACGGCTGCACTTGCCTCGTTTTTACCTGGCAAGCTCGCGCCCTGGTTACAGGCCCACCCTTCGCTGCATATGGACGTTAAGGAGCGAACCAGTCTAGCGATCATTCAGTCAATCCAAGCCGGCATTATTGAGGGGGGAATCATCACCGATGTGGCTAACGCAGAGGGCTTAAAACGCGACATTCTGGCGCCTGACCATTTAGTCGTTGTGGTGGCCAAGGAGCATCCACTATCTAGCCAATCATGGATTAGTTTTCACGAAGTTGTCGGGCTGCCAATGGTTGGATTGAGCGAGGAAAGTGCCTTGCAAACTCAAATCGAAGAGCAGGCTCGCCAGCTTGGGGCTTCATTAACCCTACGGATACGCATGAAAGGGTTTGGTGAGCTGTGCAACTTAGTAGCCCACCAAGTAGGCATCGCCATTATTCCTAAAGGCATTGCGCAACAATGGCTACGGCGTTACGACCTTAGCGCTGTAAACCTAAACGACCCGTGGGCCAAACGGCAACTGTGCTTGTGCTATCGCGATGAAGCATCACTGTCACCGGCTATGCAAAGCCTGTTTACTCATTTACGGCTTCCCTAAGCACTGAACGAGAACTGCCCGCCCGCCGTTTGGGCTATCCTAATCACTCAGCATTAAGCGGCACGCTGAGCGAGCTTACTGCCATGGCGAGCACTAACATTAATGATGGCTAGTTAGGCGGCGACGACGAGACAGCAATTTCGTAACCGGTGAATTTACGCAGGTTAATAACCCCGGTATCAAAGATCAGGTACTGCCCTTTTACACCTTGAAGAGTACCTTCAATCAGCGGCTGCTTATCAAAGTTATGGGACGTGACTTTAGTTGGAAAAGTCGCCACGGGATAATGGAAGTTCAATGGCGTTTCATCCAGCGTGCGAATGGCATCCTCGCCGTGCATATCACGTAACTGCCCTAACCCATCGGCTAGCAGGTGAAAAAGACGGTCACGCTCTGCGCACAAATCCAGTGGCTTCACTTCGCCTTTAAGCATGGCGCGCCAATTAGTTCGGTCTGCCACCTGCTCTTTAAAGAGCATTTCGACAAAACCAGACTGTTGCCGGGTGTTTACCTCAAGAATAGGCAGCGCCTGTATGGCACCTTGGTCCAGCCAGCGGGTCGGCATTTGCGTTTTGCGGGTGATACCTACCTTCAAACCGGATGAGTTGGCTAAGTAGACTACGTGTGGCTGGAAGCAGTGCTTTTCACCCCACTCGGGGTCTCGGCAGGTGCCCTGATGATAGTGGCAAGTCTCAGGTTTCATGATGCAGGTATCACACTGGGCTAAGCGCTTAAAGCAGGGGTAACAGTAGCCTTGAGCAAAACTTTTTTTGGTTGCCCGCCCGCAGTGGGTGCAAGCAATCGCGCCGCTCCAGGTAAGACGCATCGATGAGCCAATACGCTCATTGAGTGGCATTCGATGGTCGCCCGCACGAAGGTGATACACCACCTGACCATCTTGGCGGCTTGGTAAGTCAGCCGCCATTTTCTGCAAACATCCTTGCACCGGCGATGCTACCGAGGCAAACAGATCATCAGTCACGCGTGGCATCCCGGGCAAGGCCTGCCATTTCTGGGGAAACACCGGCACCGGTCGCACCAGCACCACAGGTACGCTGCTCCAGATAACCAACACGGCTCTCTTCAGGAACGTTATTCTCCACCTCAAAACGCATTACCGCCTCCAGGCACAACTCGGTCTGTTCTGGCGTTAAATACCGGCCATCGGGCCATTTGCGCAACGCAACTGCCTGCTTAAGGCTTTCGTAAATAGCAGGCGTCATTTGGTTAATCATTTTATCGAAGGTCATGTCACTCATCGTAGGCACCTTTAATGTTTGCTTCGTTTAGATGAATAATACCAGCCTGTAACCAGCCCCACGAGCAACCCGCCCAAGTGTGCTTCATTCGCTACATTGCCAAACCCCACGCTACCGGCAATATCGGTCATGGTGAACACCATCCAGCCCAGCATGAAGACGACCAGCATCTGGGGGACGAAGAATCCGCATTGCGGGGCACGATAGGACATCAGCCACACATGAGCCAGCAAGGCATAAACCACACCCGACATACCGCCAAACAGCACGGTGCCAGTGACATATTGCGCAATGTTAGCGCCAATACCGGCAACCACAAGCAGTAGCAGCATGGTACGGCTACCCTGGAGCTGCTCGATTTGACGCCCGAAGTACCATACCCACATCAGGTTGAAGATCAAATGCATCCAACCAAAGTGTAAAAACGCAGGCGACAGTAAACGCCATACTTGGCCAGACATAACAGTGTCACTAAGGCTGCCATATACGAGCTGCCCGCCTGAAACGCCCACCGGCACGATGGTCAGCCCTACAATCAGTAAGTCGCCAAATACCCCTGTTAGGGCAAAAACTAATAGGCTAATACCAATGATTAGCGCTGTAACCGGCACTTGGCGCAACACCGGCACCAAGCGATTCATCCCGCTTCGGTGGTGGGGTCGAACAGTCTCGGTAATTAGCGGCTCGCCTCGCTCCCAGCGGCTAACCAACGATCTCATTTCATCATGCTGACGCGGGTCGGCAACCCATAGCAGCTGGCCATCTGCTTCATCGGTTATACGATGACCAATACGGTAGTGCCATAGCGCTTTACGCAGCTCTTTTGTGTCCGCGCCCGTGGGTAAAAGCATTACTGGATGCATGGCAGTTCCTTTCAACCAATAAGAATCGGCGCAACGTCACGCCGCGTCACCAACGGATAGACGAAAAAAATCCGGCGGAGGGGGCCGCCGGATCAAAAAGCAAGGGATCATTCAAGGGAACACTTACTCTGATAACCGACAACACCGTTAGTTCAGCTATTTTGAAAAAAATATGTAACCGAGTGTAAAGATTAACAATATCGCTATTAATCAAAATCTATTTCCCACGGTTTAGGCAGTGCACGCTCCTCTCTTGGCACTTGTATCCATACAAAATGATCGGCATTTAGGCGTGTTTCTCCGCTCCAGCGATAAGCCACTAAACGGCCAAATTTCACCGCACTATAATCCAAGCAGGCAATATTGTGTGCTGGTAAGGCGGGAATACCTTCGCACCAGTAATGGCCGATAAATAAAGGTGGCTGTTCAGGGCCATAATAACTAAGGCGCTGTCGTTCAGTATCGGTCAGCGCCCTGGTCTCTAGATCGCCAGGAAGGTTATCTGGTTGAAATACCACGTCCCCCCACTGTTGAGGGTTTGCTGACCAAAAGTGCGCACGAAAACTCTGCCTAGTAAAGCCATCGCCTGAGTGTATCGCAATGCCCTTGGGTAACGGTATATGAGGCCCACGGGTTAGACGATCAAGTATACGAAAGGCTTGTGTTGAGGGGTCCGTGGACTCAACCAGAAAGTGGTTGTCCATGCAGGCGTTGGGGGCGCGCTGTTTAAGCTGTCGAATTAACTCGTCATCCCAGCAGGCATGCACCACACGAATCCCATCCAGTTCAAGACATAGCGGAATCGTCTTAAACCACGCCAAGGTGTCTTCCCACTCATTGGTATAATCGCGGTACTGGGCCAACGTGTCTTCAATAATACGGTTATGGCGCGGCGTATGTTCGCGCAGCCAGCGTTTGTTGCTCCCAGGGGGCGCAGGATGCGTATAGGCCAGGGCATTGTATTCATGGTTACCCATAACAATATATGCTTCGCCCTCTTCAACCATCCGGCGAGCGATGGTAACCGCTAGACGAATACGCGGACCACGATCAATTAAATCGCCTAAAAAAATCACTTTTCGGCGTGGATGACGATACACCCCACCCCGCTGATGATAGCCAAGTCGCTCTAATAACGCTGCCAGTGTTGCGCCACAGCCATGTACATCTCCGATTAAATCGTAACCCTCCATATCAATCCCCTAGCCGATGGCTCCAGCCGAGTTTACTGCGCAACACTTCATAGAAGTTATGCCCAATAGGATGCACGAGCTGAACGCGCTCTGGTTTTCGTTGGATAACGAGCACATCGTCAGGTTTTGCCACGGCACGAGTTTGCCCGTCGCAGCTGATATGGGGATAGGTCTGATTGGTTTCACCAATGTGGACACGGATTTCACTGGCAGCGTCAATCACAATAGGACGACTCGACAGCGTATGGGGGAACATAGGCACCAACGTCACCACATCCAGCTTGGGGTGCATGATTGGCCCGCCGCCAGAAAGTGCATAGGCAGTTGAACCGGTGGGCGTGGCAATAATTAAGCCATCACTACGTTGGCTATACACAAACTGTCCATCAATAAACAGTTCGAACTCAATCATGCGCACCGCTTTACCGGGATGAACCACCACTTCATTGAGCGCAGCACCACTACCCACCGCTTTACCGTTTCGGTACAACACGGCATCTAGCAAGAACCGCTCTTCAACTTCAAACTCTCCCGCCAGCACTTCGCCAACCCGGCTTTCTAGCTCATCAGGGGAAATATCCGTTAAAAAGCCTAGCCGCCCCCGGTTCACACCTAACATCAATGTACCGCTAAGACATAGCGTACGAGCAGCCCCAAGCAGGCTACCATCCCCCCCCACAACAATAACCAAATCGCACAGTTCCCCCAGCATGCGTCGGCTAGCTTCAGGCAGTCCATGGTTCGGTAGAGCCGTTGCTGTGCGGTCTTCAATCAGAACTTTATAGTCGTGGGCAACTAGATAGCTGACCAACCGCTTAAGCGAATCGACCACTTTGTCGCTGCCTAAACGACCGATTAAGCCGATTGTTTTAAAGGAAGTCGCTTTTTTAAGTGGCGCATCTTCTGAAGGCTGCGTGCGCTCGGCATGGCTCAAGGGTGCTAAACCTGACGATGGGGTGTTAGACATGGACAACTCTCGCTGGCATCAGCCCACATTATGGAGAGTATGAGGGTGTCGAGCAAATTGCCCAGCGCGACGCAAAACCGCTGGCTACTCTGGGCAAAAACAATCGCTTGAACTAGTTAGACCGGTATAACGCGACGGCGCTGCAACCACCAGTGATTTAACCACAGAGAAGCAGCCATGATAGCAGCGCCCAATAGGAGCTTGCCTATATCTGCATCCCGATTCCAAATCATCAAATTAACCACTAAGCCAGCGGGCACCAGCGCATTGTTCATTACTGCCAGCGTTCCTGCATCGACCTTGGTGGCCCCTTGGTTCCAAGCGAAATAGCCGACGCCAGAAGCGACTAACCCAAGCCATGCCAATACGCTCCACTGCACCGGTGTACTGGGCAGAGCTGCAGTATTACCAAACAGCAAAAAGGCTGGGAGTGCTACTAGCATTGCACCAATAAAGAACCAGCCAAACACGTTATGCCACGCCAAGGTAGGCGGCAAATCAGCCGCGAGACGACGATAGCCAACCTGACCTAACGCAAAACAAAGATTGGCTCCCTGGACTACCAAAAAGCCCAGCCAGAACCCGCTATCGATACCATCGTAACGAATCACGCCGGCCCCGATTACCGCCAATAGTGCAGTCACTAGATAAATAGGCGTGAAGCGCTTAAACATTAGGTCATCTAGAAGCGCAATATAAACTGGCGTGAAAATCGTGAATAACAGAACTTCAGGAACCGATAGCAGCAAAAACGAGTGATAGAAGAAGGTATACATGACGCCTAGCTGCACCGCACCCAGTGCCATTAACGCTAAACGCTGTTTTCCACGCAGCAAACTGGGCCGTAAAAATGGCAGGAACACCAGCATAGCGAGCGTTACCCGTACAAGCACCGCAAAGTAGCTATCGACTTGGCCTGCCAGATATACACCAATCAACGAGAATGAGAACGCCCACAACGCCGTCACGCCAACAAGGTAGCCCATAGTAAACCCCACCCAAAAGAAAAGTTGACTGGAATTATACGCGCTTCACAACAACTGCCAATGGGCTAGACGAAGAATCGCTAGCTTAGTGCTTTTTTAACCATATAAACGCATGCACTACGCCAGGAAGCCAGCCCAACAACGTCAACACAACACTAAGGGCAACACGTTTTGTCCCGCCCTCTGTTAACCCAACGGCCAAAGGCGGTAGCAAAACGGCTAACGCGCGGTAGGCGAACAGAACCGATGTCGGTTGAGGCGATGCTGGCACGCCTTCAGAAGCAATGGGTGATGGGGTTTGATGCTTAAGCGCACTATCAGTCTCGCTGGTTGGCGCGGTAGGCGTAAAGTGCTCTACCGCCGCTTGCGCTTGCTTAGCTTGCTGTTTTTCCTTAGCTAGTGCTTTTTGGTGAGCCTGTTTATCAATTTTCTGCTCTAGCGTTTCCGCACCGTCTGCCAAATCGTCGTGATAGCGCTCCCAGTCTTCCCAATCATGTGGTGTACCGGATTTTGGACGCTGGCTACCTGACCCACGAGCTCTCTCCCACGCTTTTTCTTCTAATGTGTTGGGCCGCTCAGGGTCCCTCTCTATGCCTACGCCCTTGCGATTGAGATATTCACGTGCGTCCATAATGGCTCCTTGCAGCTTCTGGAATGAAGCAAAGCGTTGAATGTAACAATAATAAGGACAACGCAGGGTGAGTTAAATCTTCTACATTAATAGAATTATAGGTCTCGTGGCTCATAGCTCTTGTGATTGATGGCTCTTGTGATTCATGGCCTGCATGCCGCAAGCGGTTATTGACCTATTCTCTTTAAGAGTGAAACTGCGCGTATTGCGTCAAGGAGTGTCAAGATGAATAAAAGAACCCCCGATACCGTACGCGATGTCATGTCACGGGACTGCTACCGCGTCACTGGCCAAACCTCGATCACCAACTTAGCTCAAGGTTTGGCATTGCATCGCCTACCAGGCGCTCCTGTGGTAGATGAGTCTGATCGGTTGATTGGCTTTATATCCGAACAAGATGTGATGGGACGCGTATTAGACAGCATCTACCATGATGATGAAGCGCCGCTAGTACGTGAGCTAATGCGTCGAGACGTGCTCACCACAACGCCCAATAAAAGCATCACCGACCTAGCGCAGGAAATGCTCGGAGCAAAACCAAAGGTTTATCCCGTTGTGGAGCAACAACGCTTAGTAGGGATTGTGACGCGCCGTGACATCTTAATGGCGCTGCTAACCATTCGCCGACATTAACTATTCACTGTCACGACCTATTCACTGGCACGACCTATTCGCCAAGCTAGCGACTTCCAGCCAATCAAACCATCGTTCATAGCCACAAAACGGCCGACTGATAAGCAAAAAAAACCGCTGCTTGATGAGCAGCGGAAGCAAGGGATCGAAAACAATAGCCAGAACAACACTCTTAACGACTGCTATCGCGATGTTGCCTGTACACACTCTGACACCTTGCTGAGGAAAAGTTCGCAAAACTGCAAAAT
The DNA here is from genome assembly GCF_007989605.1 of Vreelandella venusta. GTDB lineage: Bacteria > Pseudomonadota > Gammaproteobacteria > Pseudomonadales > Halomonadaceae > Vreelandella > Vreelandella venusta. The sequence continues at coordinate 26,467 of NZ_BJUL01000018.1, forward strand.
TTTCGTCTTAACGAGCAGCAGGCGTATACTGTTGTGGATTGTTAAACGAATGCTGATACCGATTTTGCAGGGAGTGGAGTATGGCGCTGTACCTATTAGTGTTTGGCGTCTGTTTGCTGGTAATAGGTGGTGTACTGGTAATATTAATGACCGTAGGTACGCCACGCTATCGCACTGAGCCTAACGATCTGATCAATTTGTTCGACAAAGCGCTGGAAAGCAGCATCAGCGAAACAGAGTGGAATGCGATCATTGGCTACCCCATTCGCCACGATGAGTATCTGGAGAGTGTCCGCCGCCGTGCATCACATTTAATGGACATCCACGGTCGCCATTGGCAAATTGCTCGAAGCAAGCCGTTACTTAACCAAGAGGGTTACGCGGAACTGAAAGCATTACGTGATCATTTAGCGGCACACACAGCGCTGCGCCAGCAGTAACCGGCCAGCCGTGCCGAGGAGACCCCATGCCGAGTACTATTCGTCAAATCCCTTTAGAAAGTGCCACAAAACACCACTCCCACGATTTTCACCAAATCGTCATTACGTTATGCGGCTCTTCAGAATTTGAAATCGAAGGCCTCGGCGGCCGGATAAACGCGTTTTCAGGCTGCATTGTTCCCGCTAATCACGAGCACTTCTATTCCGGTAGCGGCTATAATCGTCAACTGATACTGGACCTGCCTGAAGATGCACCTGCCTTAACGGGTGAACATCGTGAGCTGGTAGCACTGTTTGATGCACCGCGCTTTTTTGCACTCGACAACCCATTACGCCATTACCTTGCTTTCGTAGAAAGCGAGCTTGCCCAAGGTTTTGACACGTTGGCAATGTCTTTTCAGCAGGATCGGCTTGCTGCCACGTTGTTAGGTTCATTAAAAGCGCGCCTGGGTGCACCAGAGAGCGCATCACAACGGCGGCTCAATCTCGATCAAATAGATCGATTTATTCGCCGTCACTTAGCCGATGAACTGAGAGTCGCTGATTTAGCAAAATTGGCTTGCCTTAGTGAGGCACACTTTTCTGAACGCTTTCGCGTCCAGACAGGCCTGTCGCCCTGGCAGTATGTGCGACGCCAACGCCTACATGCGGCTCGCCAACTTGTATTGCAAAGCCGTCTACCACTTACTGACATAGCTATCCAAACAGGCTTTGCGAATCAGAGCGCTCTTTCGCATGCTTTTCGGCGTAATTACGGTTTATCACCCCGCCAGTTACGCCAAGGAGTAGGCGCAACCAATACGCCGCTCGATTCAGCAAACCAGTTAACGCCTTCCTCAATATCTTGTGCAACCTCATTAGCATCTTCCGCGACGTCTTCAGGGGCAAGCGTTAAGACTAGCGCACTCTCATCTCGCTGATGGCAAAGCAGTTAGCTTGGGCACATAACACGTGCTTTTGCGTGCTGGCAGCCGTTTAGAGACTAAACTAAAGTCTTAAAAAGCGTTTCTTACCGAGAATTTGACACGTTTTGCCATGAAAACGACATACACCTAATGGCAGCTCGCTCTACATTCGACCGTTACCTTGGGCGCAGTGCCCTACCATCGCTTTATTTCGGTTATTTGATCCAGCTTTTCGCTTTCTGTTTAGACTTATGGGGGCCTCAATGCTCAATGCCAAGAAAATGCGTGACCCTGCCATTTGGCAAACTGATCTTGATACGCTTATGGAGCGTATCAGTGATCACTATCTTGTCGATGAGGATGCCTTTGTCAGTGAATCAAGGCTCTCAACGCTGGCCCACACTACCTAAAGCGTTTTGTGACTGAATAAACAATCACCAACAGCACTGCCGCGCTGGGTGGTAACGCGTCGCTTCTGGCGCTTGGCGATAAGTGAACAGCTCAGCAATGCTGATGTGTCGACTTGCAAGGAGAACCCCATCATGAACAAAGCTAACTTCAATTCGCATAGCGACGTGAGTGATCTACGCTCACGTATCCGCAGCAACTATGACGCCGATGAAGCGGCAGTGCTGCATGAGCTGATCGAACGTATCAAGCTGTCAGAGGATGACCGACGCCAAGTTGCCGCCGCCGGAGCCAACTACGTACAGCGCGTTCGCAAAGAGAGATCGCCCTCGATGATGGAAGCGTTCCTCGCTGAGTACGGCCTTTCCACCACCGAGGGCGTCGGCCTGATGTGTCTGGCTGAAGCCCTGCTGCGCGTGCCTGATGCGGAAACCATCGACGACTTGATCCACGATAAAATCGAGCCATCCGACTGGGGCGCACACCTGGGAAAATCGTCCTCATCGATGGTTAATGCCTCGACCTGGGCACTTTTGCTAACTGGTAAAGTGCTGGAAGAAGACCCCAAGGGCCCAACCCGGGCGCTACGCGGCCTAGTACGCCGCATGGGCGAGCCGGTAGTGCGTAAGGCGGTTGGTCAGTCGATGAAGATTCTCGGTCGCCAGTTCGTACTCGGCCAGACCATCGAAGAAGGCATGAAAAATGCCCGCGAGCTTGAGAAACAGGGCTATACGTATTCCTACGACATGCTTGGCGAGGCGGCTCGCACAGATGAGGATGCCGTTCGCTACCACCAGGCCTATGCCAAGGCGATCACCGCAATCGCCGAACAGGCCAAAGGCGATGTCCGTGGCAGTCCCGGTATATCGGTAAAACTATCAGCCCTGCATCCGCGTTATGAATACACCCACCGTGACACGGTAATGGCAGAGCTTGTACCCCGTGCGTTGGAACTGGTCAAACAAGCGGCCAAAGCCAATATCGGTTTCAATATTGACGCAGAAGAGCAGGATCGACTGGATCTATCGCTCGATGTGATCGAGGCATTGATGTCCGATCCCAGCCTAGATGGATGGGATGGTTTCGGGGTCGTTGTACAAGCCTACGGGCGCCGCGCAGCGCCAGTGATAGAAACACTTTACGAACTTGCCGAGCGGTTCAACCGCAAGATCATGGTGCGCTTGGTCAAGGGTGCCTACTGGGATACCGAGATCAAGCTGTCCCAGGAAATGGGTGTTAAAACCTTCCCGGTCTTCACCCGCAAGGTCAACACTGATGTCAGTTACATGGCCTGCGCCCAGATGCTGCTCGACCGTCGCGACCGCATCTATCCTCAGTTCGCCACACACAACGCCCATACCTGCGCCGCCGTCGTGGCCATGGCAGGCGATGACAAGGACAGCTACGAGTTTCAGCGCCTGCACGGCATGGGCGAATCGCTGCACCACATCGTCAAGGAGGCAGAGGGCACGCACTGCCGCATCTACGCTCCGGTTGGTGCTCACCGCGACCTGCTGGCCTACTTGGTGCGTCGCCTACTAGAGAATGGCGCGAACTCCTCGTTCGTTAACCAAGTAGTCGATAGCTCAATTCCCCCCAGCGAGGTATCAAGAGATCCAGTTGAAGGGTTTAAACAGCTTGGCGACGCCATCTCAAGTCCGTTGATCCGCCAGCCAGGTGAGCTGTTTGCGCCAGATCGCAAGAACTCCAAGGGTTATCGTATCAATGAACCCGCTTCAATCCTGCCGCTGCTTAATGCACGGGAAGCCTTTGCCGACAAGACCTGGACAGCAGGCCCGATGTTAGTGGGAAGCCCTGCTCCCCAAGGCCCGGCTCGCGATGCAGTTTCTCCCGCCGACGGGTCGCGTATTATCGGCAAGGTGCATGAGGCCACCCCAGAAGAGGTAGCCGCTGCGCTCGACGCTGCAGAGCAGGGTTTCCGCGAGTGGTCAGCACGTCCTGTGGCCGAGCGTGCCGAAGTGCTCCGTCGTACCGCCGATCTCTATGAAGAACATATCGCTGAGCTGACCGTCATCACCACCCGCGAAGCCGGCAAGATGATGTTTGATGGCATCGCTGAAGTGCGCGAAGCGGTTGACTTCCTGCGCTACTACGCCAATGAGGGCGAACGGCTAGAAGCAGAAGAACCCGGCAGCGCCCGTGGCATCTTCGTCTGCATCAGCCCTTGGAACTTCCCGCTGGCCATTACCACCGGGCAGATTGCTGCAGCCTTGGTGGCTGGCAACGCGGTGCTTGCCAAGCCCGCCGAGCAAACACCGTTGATCGCCGCTCGTGCCGTCGAATTAATGCGCGAGGCTGGCCTGCCAGAAGCGGCACTTCAACTGCTGCCTGGCGATGGACCCACGGTGGGTGGCCCACTGACTAGCGATCCGCGTATCGCTGGTGTCTGTTTCACGGGTTCGACCCCAGTGGCTCAGATTATCCACAAAGCTCTAGCGCAGAACGCAGGACCCGATGCGATACTGGTTGCCGAAACCGGCGGCCTCAATTCGATGATCGTGGACTCTACGGCGCTGACCGAACAGGCAGTCCGCGATATCTTAATCTCCTCCTTCCAATCGGCTGGGCAGCGTTGTTCAGCACTGCGCATGCTGTATGTCCAGGAAGAGGCGCGCGACCGGTTGCTCAACATGCTTGATGGCGCCATGGACTCGCTCACCATCGGTGACCCTTGGAATACTGACACCGACGTCTCACCAGTGATCGACGCCGACGCCCAAGCCGAGATCAGCGATTACATCGCAGCTCACGAGAAGACAGGCAAGGTGCTGAAGAAACTGTCCGCACCGCAGACCGGCACCTTCGTGACCCCCGCGGTCATTGAGGTTGGGGGCATCGCAGATCTCGAACGCGAGATATTCGGCCCGGTTCTACACGTGGCGACTTTCAAGGCGCGAGACATCGACAACGTGGTCGACGACATCAATGGCAAAGGCTACGGATTGACCTTTGGCCTACATACCCGCATCGATGATCGTGTGCAGCAAATCGTCGAGCGCATCCATGTCGGCAACGTTTATGTTAACCGCAACCAAATCGGCGCCATTGTCGGCTCCCAACCATTCGGCGGTGAAGGCCTTTCAGGCACCGGGCCCAAGGCTGGCGGCCCGCTCTATGTCACGCGCTTCCGCCGCACTGCCACCGCCGAGCACCACGAGGCTCCGGAGGGCAAGACCCTCTCACTCAGCGACCTCCAATCGGCCTTAGATGGGTTAGACGCGCGCAACTGGGCGGTACGGCCTAATCGGATCGAAGTACTCCGCAAGGCACTCTCCGGCAAGGGCGGCGTGATCCGCAAGGCCCTTAACGAGACAGCAGCTCTCGATATGACACCGCAGACGCTTCCAGGACCAACAGGGGAAAGCAACCGCTTGGCGATGTACCCCAAAGGAGCGGTGCTCTGCCTTGGACCAACGCTGGATATCGCCGCTGCCCAAGCAGTACAGGCGCTTGGCGCGGGCTGTACGGCAGTCGTGATCGCACCAGGCGCAGTGCAAGCCGTCCAGCCGCTGGTCGATGCTGGCGCACCAGTGATTGGACTCGACGGTAGCATCACGCCAGATACACTAAGCGAGGTTCAAGGGATTGCCGCCGTCGCCGCGGCTGGCAAAAGTGATTGGACGCATGAACTGCGGATAGCACTCGCTAAGCGCGACGGTGCCATTGTGCCGCTCGAGACTCAGACCATTTCACCAGATCGCTACGTGGTGGAACGTCATCTGTGCATCGATACGACCGCAGCGGGTGGCAACGCCAGCTTGCTGGCAACGGCCGAATAGGCTCGCTGGCTTTGTCGGCGTCAACCTTCTCAACTAAACTTAGACGACAATAACCTCGTGTTGCCGGGAGGCGCCAGTACAGGCGCTTCCCTAGCAAGAAATATCGAGGACCAAGCGGTAGCGCCTTGCTACACGAATAAGAAGCGGAGTTAAACATGCGTGCTACTAGCGGTTCTGCACGGCAAGCGCGCTAACCTGTCGGAGCTAGCTCCGTCCTGACAAATTGGAGAACTTTCATGGCTATCGGTGTTTGGATTAGTCTTTTTGCCTACTTTGCGCTCATGATCGCCATCGGCATCTATGCCATGCGCAAAGCGACATCTTCATCAGAAGATTACATGCTGGGGGGACGTGGCCTCAGTCCACAAGTAGCCGCGCTGTCGGCTGGCGCTTCGGACATGAGCGGCTGGCTGCTGCTTGGGTTGCCCGGCGCCATGTTTGTGTCCGGCTTGGGATCGGCTTGGATCGGCATTGGCCTTTTGGTGGGTGCGTTCTTCAACTGGACCCTGGTCGCCCCCCGACTGCGTGAACAGACCGTTCACTACGGCAATGCGATTACCATTCCAGCCTTTTTGGCCAACCGATTTCCGACACGTGCGCTTTCACTGCGCACGGTGTCCGCGATCGTTATCGTCATCTTTTTCGCGGTTTACACGGCCTCAGGCCTCGTCGCTGGGGGCAAACTGTTTGAGAGCGCGTTTGCCGGTATTTTTAACATCGGCGGCATGAGCGACTACGCGATCGGCATTCTCATTACACTTGGCGTGGTACTTGTCTACACCGTTGTTGGCGGCTTCCTGGCCGTGAGTATGACCGACTTCGTGCAAGGCTGTATCATGATGCTAGCGCTAGTAATCATGCCTGCAGTGGTGCTATTTGGCGAAGGCGGCGGCGGGTTCTCCCAAGCATCACAGACGCTCAATGAAGTTGACCCCACCCTGCTATCCTGGACGTCAGGGCTGACCTTTATTGGCTGGCTCTCTGCGGTAACCTGGGGGCTAGGCTATTTTGGTCAACCCCACATCATTGTACGCTTTATGGCCATCCGGACGCTGAAGGATGTTCCTACTGCCCGTAACATCGGCATGAGCTGGATGCTTATCTCCCTGATTGGCGCAGTCTCTCTTGGTTTATTTGGCCGGGCCTATGCAATTCGCAATGGCATGGATATCGAGGACCCCGAAACGATCTTCATCATTCTGGCGAATCTACTCTTCCACCCGCTGGTCACCGGCTTCCTCTATGCGGCACTGCTTGCTGCGATTATGAGCACCATTTCCAGCCAGTTGTTAGTATCATCGTCTTCACTGACCGAGGACTTCTATCGTCTGTTCCTAAGAAAAGAAGCCACCGATAAAGAGTGCGTAACAGTGGGCCGAATCTGTGTCGTACTGGTTGGCTTGGTAGCCGCTGTAATTGCATCAAATCCGGACTCCCAAGTTCTTGGGCTCGTCAGTAACGCCTGGGCTGGCTTTGGCGCAGCATTTGGCCCGCTGATCATTCTGTCGCTGATGTGGTCTCGCACGAACGGAGCTGGCGCCATTGCCGGTATGGTAGTGGGCGCTGCAACTGTCATGATTTGGATTGCATTAGGCTGGAACGGAGAATTTATGGGTGGCCCCGGCGTGTACGAGATCATCCCAGGCTTCATCGCTGCCTTTATTGCCATCTTGGTGGTTAGCAGCATTACTGCCGATGCGGGTGAATATCAGCATATTGACCGCTAGACGAGCGTCAATGACACGCTCAGCTTAATTAAACAATTAAGCTGATCATCGAGGCCTTCCCATACCATGGGAAGGCCTTTTTCACTTCTGATAGGCTCTTTTTAACCCCATTATTTAGCGGCGGAGTTCCACTCTTTGCCCCAGGTCAATAACCTGCCCTCCTCTCCTCGATACACTCTTTACATGGTTCGCGATCACGCCGAACAACGGTTCACGTTAACCACTACTGCGAAGACTCACATCAATGGTCAGGAGCGATGCTATGCGCCATAACTCTCTTTCAACACTGCTTACCACTGGACTTGCAGCAGCCACATTGATGGCAAGCGGCCAAGTTTTAGCTTACGGCGCTGGCGATTTCTTCACTCGCGTGGGTGTTGCCAAAGTGGAGCCCAAAAGCGACAACGGTTCATTAGCCGGAGGTGCGTTCGCGGTTGATGTTCAAGACAAAACCGATTTCGCATTTACCCTGGGCTACCGCTTCCACGACAAAATGGGCGTCGAGCTACTGGCAGCTCTACCGTTTGAGCATGACATTGCTCTGAATGGGGATAATCTTGCCTCTACCAAACACCTTCCGCCAACTCTAACGCTCCAGTACTACCCACTAGGTGGAACGGATGCGCGTGTACAGCCTTATGTCGGCGCGGGTATTAACTACACCTTTTTCTCCGACGAAGAGCTAGCCATAGGCGAACTTGAGCTGGACGACTCTTGGGGTGCCGCTGCTCAAGTGGGTATCGATTTGCTAATCGATGAGAACTGGGCACTTAACGCAGCAGCGTGGTATATCGACATCGATACTGACGCGACCGTTAACGGCGCCGCGGCAGGCACGGTAGAGATTGATCCGTTGGTGGTTATGGCAGGCTTGAGTTACCGCTTCTAACACTATTACGGCGGCGCAAACAGCTGTGCTAGTTGCGCCGTGCTAGTTGCATAGTCGCATGAAAATGCCCAGTACCGCTCTTAGGGTGCTGGGCATTGTCTTTGCTGATACCTTCACCACACTAGGCTTCAGCTCCTCGCATTAGCGCGACCTAGCTTTCAGTCACTAGCCGATCTATCTTTTCAACAGCTCGAACAACCAGTAGCTGGTCGCTGGCACGAACCTTTTCCTGCATCAGGTAGGCAGCCACTGCCGGCGCCACATCGCACTTGGCAGGCATGGCAGCCTGGGCATCAATCAGTGCATTTAGTCGAGCGATAAAAACAAATCGAATCCACTGAGGCAGCGACATCGTGTCGATACAGAAGGGTTGCTGGCTGTTAAATGCCGAAATATCAGGCGTTGGCATGCGCCATAAGTTAGCGGCCTTCATAGTGGCTTCAAGCTCAAGAAGCGCGGTTTGAAGCTGTTGATGGACGCTCATAAGCACCTTTTCCATTTAAATCTATGAACCTTTATTATCCCAGCACTGTGAGTAAGTTGCCAACCGTCAGGCAGGAATTTGTGCCTTATTCACAGATTCACAGAAAACCTGCAAGAGGCTGTGGATAAACTATGGAAAGATGTCGCTACTGTTACTCTCATGCGGGTTACACCAAGTTGTGCAATTTTTAACCACGTTGATAATAAAGCACGGATTAATCAGCGTTTGCGGCTGACAGTGACACATCAGCAAGGTAGAGTGCAGGCTTGAAATGCGGAAGGATGTCATGCAACCAATCCAGACACTTGATGAGTTTTTTACCCGAAGCGGCGCGGACGTTTCTCTCTACCATATGGGACGACGAGTAACAGACTGCCCACGAGAAACGCTGCGAGCATTTGAAAACGGCGAGATAGCCTGGCCAGAACCCTGGCAGCAGCAGGCTCGTCTTGGCGTAGTATTTCGTATGGGTGACATGCCTGAACCAGCCATCTGGTTTTTGGCGCTGCCGCTAGACGAGCAAGGCAAGCTCTCCCCCGCCCAACGAGACGGTTTTATTAATCGCTTGCTCGAGACCCTTGGGCGAAATGCTGTGCAGATAGAAAATAAACCGCTAGGCCAAGCGGAAACTGCAGACGTGGATCATCTAATGAAGGATAATCCGCTCGCTTTTTCGCCGGATATTACTTTTCAAGCAATGCTTAATGCTCAGGCCACTTATGCATTAGAACTTGCTGCTAGCCAACACTTAGAGCCTGTCGAGGCCTATCTAAGTGGTCAGCAGACCATTGACTGGCAAGCACTAGGGCTACAAGGCATCGCTGATTATGTGGTACGCCTCGATTTATCCACATCAGAAGCGCTTGCGCTGCGCCTTCCCCAGTTGCCCACTAGTGTCACTCACTCGCTGTGCTATTGCCTTGAGCATAGACCTCTTGCAGAGCCGCTGGTAAGTGCATTACGGGCGCGTGGAGAGCAGGCAGCCATTGATGGAGACGTAGAAACCCTGTGCGCCTGCGTGCGCGCCGTGGGCTGCACTCCATCAGCAGATGTTGGCCAATGGTACTCAAGCCTGTTGAATGACCCCGCTGCCGGCGGTCCAGATATTATCGCAGCCATCGCTGGCCGCGGATGGCTATTGTTAGAAGACGCTGAACGTTTACCGTTGCTGTTACAGCGTTTAGCAGAAGACAAACGCACTAACTTTAATGCCGTCGTACGTGATCTTGCACTGATACCTAGACTTCGCCTATTGGTTATGCTGACACTACGCGACGCGCCGTCTGATTCTGCGATTCAGCGACGGCTAAGTGCGTTGATTAACCAAGCTAGAAGCTAGCTATTTATTTATGAGACGCTAGAACGACGCATTTATTGATGACAAACCTTCATTTGCCAGGAGTAAGCCGTGAAGGAATTACCCTATCAGGCCAAAGCAGTCATCGGCCGCCGTGAAATGGTGACGTTACCTGAGTTAGGGCTTCACCTTTGCTGCAAAGCCGATACTGGCGCGCGCACCTCTGCTTTGCATGCCGAAGAGATTGACACTCATGAAGACGAGGATGGGCAGCTGTGGGTAAGTTTTATTACCCATAGCGGTGGCCCGCAAACGCCTGCCCACCGTTACCAACTCCACTTGCACGACCGGCGGCGCGTTACCAGTTCTAATGGGCACAGCGAGTGGCGCTATGTGATTCGCACCCCGATGCAATTGGGTGAACTAAATTTTCCGGTTGAACTAACCCTGACTGACCGTAGCAATATGCGCCATCCCATGCTGCTTGGGCGCCGCGCTATGCGACGCTTGCTTATCGCCCCTGGTGCTGCATTTTTGCACGGCGAGCCTTAAACTTACTTATTAGCCATATCTTTTGGCCCCGGAGCCCTGCATGCATATTGCCCTGCTTTCGCGCAATCGCAATCTATATTCTACTCGCCGCCTTATTGAGGCCGCCGAGCAGCGTGGGCACACCGCTCGCGTGGTCGACACGCTGCGCTGCTATATGAGCATCGCCTCCCACCATCCGTCGATTCATTATAAAGGCGCTGAAATCGAGCCCTTCGATGCCGTTATTCCTCGCATAGGGGCATCGGTTACCTTTTACGGCTGCGCCGTACTGCGCCAATTTGAAATGATGGGCACCTACGTTATAAACGATTCAGTTGCCATCACTCGTTCACGGGACAAGCTGCGCTCGCTACAGCTGCTCTCTAGAAAGGGGTTGGGCCTTCCCATCACGGGGTTCGCCCACTCGCCTGATGACATTCCTGACCTGATTACCATGGTCAAAGGTGCTCCGCTGGTCATCAAGCTGCTGGAAGGAACGCAAGGTATCGGTGTTGTACTTGCTGAAACGAACCAAGCAGCCGAGTCGGTTATTCAAGCGTTTATGGGCATGAAAACCAACATCATGGTGCAGGAGTACATTAAAGAGGCACGCGGTGCCGATATTCGCTGTCTGGTGATTGGCGATAAAGTGGTTGCGTCGATGAAGCGCCAGGCCGCCGAAGGTGAATTCCGTTCAAATCTGCACCGTGGGGGCACCGCCAGCGTCATCCGCATTACCCCCGAAGAGCGCTCAACGGCCATTCGCGCGGCAAAGGCGATGGGGCTGCGCGTTGCAGGTGTCGACCTATTGCGCTCTAACCATGGACCGGTGATTATGGAGGTCAACTCATCACCTGGCTTACAGGGCATTGAGAATGCAACAGGTAAAGATATCGCCAGCATGATCATCGAACACATCGAAAAAAATGCCATGCCAGTGCGTAAAACGCCACCCAAGCCTAAAGGCTAAGGCTGAATGCAAAAATAATCCGTATTAGGGGTGGCAAATTAGCGCTGCCACCCCCACAATCTGCGTCACCGAAGGAGGTAGACGCTCATGTTTCTCGACAATCGCCAAGTGGCGATGGACAGCGTGCTGGAAGCGCTGGCCGATAGCATTGATTATTTCCAGGATAATATTGAACGCCTGAGACCCACGCTGCGTGATGCACTGAAGCCGCACTATACCGAGCGGTTAAATCAGATGCGTAAACTTCAGGAACTGGCCCGTGCGCACTTAAAAATGCTGCCTCGAGATGCTGACGTTGAGCGTGATGACTTTTTATGGCTATGGAGTCGTTTAAAAAGCTTTGTGGGCAACGATAGTCAGGTATTAATCAATGAGCTGTTGGAACAAGAGCGTGTACTGATGCAGGCCCTTTCAACGCTATTCACCCACCCCCTGCCCGATCCTATTGAGCCGGTAGTGGATGAGTGCATGCAAGGTTGCCGCAAGTTAATACGCGAATTGTATAACTTACAAAAGCGCAAAACGTATCGCTAACCTATTGACCACTCACCGCCTGCACATGTGATGTCTTCGCCGACCCCACAAGGTAGTGGTAAATATCAAGGCCAATAGGAAGGCGAGACACTTCGTCGACGTTGCTACTGGCGTTTAATTCGATAGGTTCTGGAGAGCCTAGAAAGTGAGGCTCTCTTCCCCAAATATATAGATCACCTAAGGTAGCGACCCGCGCCACCCATTCGCGAATTTTCAACCGCCACTCCCCAGCAACAGATTCCTCTTCCGCGACACAGCCAGTAACATCCATTCCTAATGCGCGCCCAATAAAAACCGCCCGAGGAAGATGCCAACTCTGGGTAACCAACAGTGCCTGATCTAACTGGAAGACATCTCTTGCTCGCGCAAGCGTGTCATAGGTACTGAACCCAGCAAAGTCCATGGTGAGCTGGTCTGCTGGCACACCGCGACGATAAAGATCACGCCACATAGCGCGAGGCTCGTTATAGGCTTGAGTACGATTATCCCCAGAGATTAGTAAATGACTTACCCGCTGATCGGCAATCAGGCGCGCAGAGGTTCGCATACGAGCGCTAAAATGAGGATTGCGAAAGCCGCTGCGTGTCCAATTAGAGGTACCAAACACGATCGCCACATCGGTTGAGCGGCACTCCGCCAAGCTGTCATCAATATAGCGTGCCGTGCTAGCAACCACCCAAAAATTACCAACTATAAACAGCAATGTCGCCAGCAGCATAAGTGCTCCTAGCGACATCAAAAAACGTTTTATGTACCGCGATAGCAGGCTGTGCATCCAGCTCCCCACCAGGGGTTAAAACATGCCGAGCTCAAGCTTGGCTTCATCGCTCATCATGTCACGACTCCAGGGCGGGCTGAAGACAATTTCAGTATGTACCTTGTTAATCTGAGGTGCACCTAGGATTTTATTGCGTGCGTCCGCCGCAATGACATCGCCCATTCCACAGCCTGGTGCAGTAAGCGTCATACGAATAGTGACCATCCGCTCGCCACTGATCAAACGCTCAAGACGGCAGCCATAGACCAGTCCTAGATCAACAATATTAACCGGTATTTCGGGATCAAAGCAGGTGCGCAGCTGCTCCCAGACAAACTGTTCAATTTCTTCATCACTGGCGCTTTCAGGCAGTGTTGGACGCGGCAATGGCTCGAGCCCTAACGCATCCAAATTACGCCCTTCAATCAGATAAAGCCGTCCTTCAAAGCCAACACTTACCGAGCTGCCCTTCGCTTGCATCACGCTGACGACACTGTCCTCAGCCAGTGTCTCCGTTTTGCCAAACGGAATAGCAATGGCGTCAACATCTCGCTGAAGCGGCAGTTTTTGACCACGTTCAAGGCTGGCCACTTGCTCAATATCCATAACGGTCCTTAAATGACGGCTTTTAACGCACCATTCCAATCACACGCTTTAGCGCTGCAACAAACGTATCTATCTCTTGAAGCGTATTATACGCCGCAAATGATGCACGACACGTGGCATCTACGCCAAAGTGATGTAGTAATGGTTGCGCGCAGTGATGCCCGGTACGAATAGCGACGCCTAGCTGATCAATCAACAGCCCAATGTCCTGGGAGTGGGCGCCTTCGACCACGAACGACAGCACGCCAGCTTTATGCGGCGCGGTGCCAAGAATGCGCAAACCATCTATTTGATTTACCGCTGCAGTGGTATGTTCCAGCAGCACGGCCTCCCAAGCGCCAATCGCCTCCACGCCCACGCTATCTAACCACTCAATAGCGCGTCCCAAGGCAATCACCTCCGCAATGGCGGGAGTACCAGCCTCGAACTTATGCGGGAGTTCTGCAAAGGTGGTGCCGGCGTCAAAAGAGACCGTTTTAATCATCTCGCCGCCACCCTGCCAAGGCGGCATCGCTTCTAATAAGGTCTGCTTACCGTACAGCACGCCAACCCCAGTAGGGCCATAAATCTTATGCCCAGAAAACGCATAGAAATCAGCATCAATATCCTGAACATCAACCTGCTGATGCGGCGTAGCCTGAGCACCATCCACCAGAATAAGCGCACCGTGCTGATGAGCAAGCGTGGCCATCTCTTTTACTGGATTAATGGTACCCAACGCATTAGAGACATGATTGACGGCCACAAGTTTAGTGCGCTCATTGAGCAGCGCGCGGTACGCTGCCATATCTAGCGCCCCATTCGCCTCAACGGGAATGACCTTAATGGTAAAGCCGATTTCAGCCGCCAATAGCTGCCAAGGAACAATGTTGGAGTGATGCTCCAGCATTGAAATTAGCACTTCATCACCCGCAGCAAGCTGGGAGCGTCCCCAACTTTGCACCACTAGATTGAGCGCTTCAGTCGTGCCCCGAGTAAAGATAATCTGGCGCGCATCTTCCGCATTGAGAAACGCCTTAACACGATGCCGTGTGGCTTCAAACGCTGCTGTCGCCTCATCTGACAAAGTGTGCAGCCCCCGATGGATATTGGCGTTATAGCGCGAGTAATAGTCGCTAAATACGTCAATGACCTGCTGGGGCGTTTGACTTGTCGCGGCATTATCTAGGTATACCAACGGCTTGCCATGTACTTCCCGGTTTAGTATCGGAAAATCGTTGCGCAGCGCCTCAACATCAAAGGCCGCAGGGGCAATCACGGTAGGTTTCTCAATCACGCTATGGGGCATCGATGACTCCTTGGCTAGTCGTTGAGTGCGTTAGTCGTTGAGCGCAGCCGCTGCTTCTACCAATCCAGCAAGGTTAAAGCGCTCCGGCAACTTGCCTGCTACCGCTAACTCTACTCGTTCAGCAATCACATCTAGCGCGACCTGTTCAAGCACCTCGCCAGCAAATGCAAGCGTTAACAAACCTCGCGCTGTCGCTTTGTCGATACCGCGGGTACGCAACGCGTAGATCGCGTCTTCATCCAACTGCCCCGTGGTGGTGCCATGAGAGCACTTCACGTCATCAGCATAAATTTCAAGCTCAGGCTTGGCATCAATCTGCGCGCGATCGGAAAGCAATAAGTTTTGGTTACTTTGGAAACCTTCGATCTTCTGGCTATCGCGCTTGACGTACACTTTACCGTTAAACACGCCATGGGCACGGTCATCCAAAATGCCTTTGTAGTTCTCGTTCGAGAACGTCAGCGGCGCATTGTGATTAACCTTGGTGTGGTTATCCACGTGCTGGCGGCCTTGACCAAAGAACAGACCATAGAAGTTGGTTTCTGCGCCTTGGCCGTTTAAATCACTAATCAGGTCGTTGCGCACCAGCGCACCGCCCAAATTCAGATTGTAGGAGCTGTAGCGGCTATCTCGGCTCTGTTCAACATGAATACTGGCAACATGCAGATCACCCAAGGGCGCTTCTTGCAATTTGTAGTGATTCAAAATCGCACCGCGATCAAGCATCAGCTCTGCAACCACGTTGGTGAAGTTGGCCGCATCGGCTTCACCGATATAGTGCTCAATTAACGTTGCTTCACTGCGCCCTGCTGCTTCAACCAAAATGCGCGGATGGCTCATTACTGGCGTGCCCGCACGGGACAAAAATTGCAGCAAGATGGGCTTTTCCACCACGGTACCCGGCGCAATGCGTACTACCGCACCCTCTTCCATAAACGCGGTGTTCAACGCTGCGAACGGAGAGAAGTCTACTCCCGTTAAGCGACCCAGCGGCCCACCCACAGCCTCATGGTTATCAGCCAGAGCCTTAGAGAGCGGCATTACCTGAACGCTACTCGGCAGCGCTTCTAAGTCCGACAATGCGGCTGAGAAAATGCCATCCACAAAGGTCAGTCGGTACGCATCCAACGGCAAGGTAAGCGCAGCTGCTTGTGCCTGGGAAAAATCTGCAGTCTCAGCCAGCGCAAAGTTACCCTGGGCTATCGTGCGAACGTCAGTATATTTCCACTCTTCATCGCGGCGAGTAGGAAATCCCATGGCTTCAAAGCGGGCAGCTCCCGCTTGGCGGCGAGCCGCGATCCAGGTTGGCTCAACTCCGCGCTGTTGGCTACGCGCTTTCAGCGTGTCCAAAAACGTTTGCGTATCGCTCATGCCACAGACTCCTCAATGCCTTCATAGCCGTTGGCTTCCAGCTCTTTAGCAAGCTCAGCGTCGCCGCTCTTCACAATACGACCGTCGACTAACACGTGCACTTTATCCGGTACGATATAGTCAAGCAGACGCTGATAGTGAGTGACCAGCAAAATAGCGCGTTCTTCAGCCCGCAGACTGTTAACGCCATCGGCAACGACTTTCATCGCGTCAATATCGAGACCAGAGTCAATTTCATCAAGCATGGCAAGCTTTGGCTGAAGCACTAGCATCTGAAGAATTTCGTTGCGCTTTTTCTCACCGCCAGAGAAACCTTCATTGACGGCACGCTGTAGGAAACTGGCATCCATCTTCATAAAGCCCAGCTTCTCTTTGACGAGCTTCATAAACTCAGGAGCGGGCATTTCTGCTTCACCACGTGCGGCACGCTGTGCATTAAGCGCCGACTTGAGCAGATAGATATTTTTCACCCCTGGAATTTCCACTGGGTATTGGAAACCTAATAGCAAGCCCGCTTGAGCACGCTCTTCAATTTCCATTTCCAGCACGTCCTGCCCCTCAAAGGTAATGCTACCCTGGGTCACTTCGTAGCCGTCTTTACCGGCAATAACTGCCGACAAGGTGGATTTACCCGCGCCGTTCGGGCCCATAATGGCATGTACTTCACCGGCATTGATGGTGAGCGTTAAACCTTTCAAAATTTCTTTGCCGTCGACGGTGACGTGTAAATCTTTAACTTGCAACATAGTCATAACCTTTTGAATTCTTGCGGGACGCTTGCGCGTCTCCGGTAAAATAAGTCGGGGCTGAAGTGGTTAACCCACTGCACCTTCAAGCGTGACACTTAGAAGCGCTTCGGCTTCTACCGCGAACTCCATCGGCAGCTCTTGGAAAACGTCTTTACAGAAGCCGTTAACAATCATGCTGACCGCATCTTCTTCAGAAATTCCACGGCTTTGGCAGTAGAACAGCTGATCTTCGCCAATCTTAGACGTGGTGGCTTCGTGCTCAATCGTCGCTGTACTGTTACCAATTTCTTGGTAAGGGAATGTGTGCGCACCACACTTATCGCCAATTAACAACGAATCACACTGAGTGAAATTACGTGCCCCTTTGGCACGAGGGCCAATTTTGACTAAGCCACGATAAGATTGATCGCTCTTACCTGCCGAAATACCTTTGGCAACGATATAGGAGCGGGTGCCTTCGCCAATATGAATCATTTTGGTGCCAGTATCCGCTTGCTGACGGCCGTTAGTCACCGCCACAGAGTAGAACTCACCGATACTGTCTTTGCCACGCAAAACACAAGAAGGATATTTCCAGGTGATCGCTGAACCGGTTTCGACCTGTGTCCAACTGATGCGCGAACGTTCACCGCGACAATCACCACGTTTGGTAACGAAGTTATAAATTCCGCCTTTACCGTCTTCATCACCGGGATACCAGTTCTGAACGGTGGAATACTTAATGTAAGCATCATCCAGCGCAACGAGCTCTACGACTGCTGCGTGCAGCTGGTTTTCATCACGCATTGGCGCCGTACAGCCTTCCAAGTAAGACACCTGAGCACGGCTCTCACAGATAATCAGGGTGCGCTCGAACTGGCCGGTATTGGCCGCGTTAATCCGGAAGTAGGTCGACAGTTCCATCGGGCACGTTACGCCTTCAGGAACAAACACAAACGACCCATCGGTAAATACAGCCGAGTTCAGTGCGGCAAAATAGTTATCAGCTACCGGAACGACCGTACCGAGATACTGTTTGATAAGATCTGGGTAATCGCGAATAGCTTCAGAAATCGAGCAGAAAATAACGCCCGCTTCGCCGAGCTGTTTTTTAAACGTGGTTGCCACGGAAACAGAGTCGAATACGGCATCGACGGCCACGCCAGCAAGCGCTGCACGCTCATGCAAAGGAATACCAAGCTTTTCATATGTTTCGAGAAGCTTAGGATCAACTTCATCCAGGCTCTGAGGGCGATCTTCCGGGCGCTTGGGCGCACTGAAATAAGAGATCGATTGATAGTCAATGGGCGGATAATCAAGATGCGCCCAGGACGGCTCTTTCATTTTCAACCACTGACGATAAGCATCTAGGCGCCACTCCAGCATCCATTCCGGCTCGCCTTTCTTATTAGAGATAAAGGCAATGGTGTTTTCATCAAGGCCAGGTGGCAGGGTGTCGCTTTCAATATCGGTTATAAAACCATCTTTGTATTCGCGACGAACCAACTGTTCCATTTCTTCGCTTGCCATGGTGATACCCTCCGGGCAGTTGGGTGGCGAGCCTAGCTCGCCGTCAATAGAGTTAGTCTATGTTGCACTGCCTAAGCAGATGCCAGGCTAATGCTTTGAATCGGTAACTGTACGGGTAGCTTGATTGGCGTCGTATCGGCTAGGTGCGCCAGCGTAACGCTTTCCAGTAACGTACGAATCGCCAGTGAGACTCGCTGCCAGTTATCAGCGACACCGCAGGTAGCAGCCAGATCGCACTCACCCTCCGCTTGGCTACACTCGGTCATTGCCACCGGCCCTTCAATTGCAGCAATAATATCGGCAGCCGTAATATGCGACGCTGGTCGCGCCAGTCGATAACCACCCTGGACACCGCGCTGTGACTCCAGAAGACCGGCTTTCACCAACATCTTGAGCGTCTTACTAACAGTTGGATGAGGTAACTGTACTGCATCTGCTAAATCAGCCGCCGCATGCGACGCCTGTGGATGGCGAGCAATTTGCGCCATCACGACAGCGGCATAGTCTGTCAGCCGAGAAAGCTTGAGCATGTTGACTCCTATTCGCAGTTACAGTTGGCTTACCCGTTAATGGGTACCATTTTAGTCCTGTATAAATTTGATGTGAAGCCCTAGAGCAAAATCGTTATCAATTTGTGCAAAATAACAGCACGTTCGGCTCTGATAGCATCAAAAACAACAATCATTATCATTTGAAAAAACTATCGATGGGCCAAACAAAAAAACCTGCGATGATTTCGCAGGCTTTTAACAGAACACTACTTGGTGGTGAGGGTGCTATACCTTTGAGCCACTGCCTTTGAGCACTATGCTTTTTTGACGAACTCGGACTTAAGCTTCATGGGCCCAATACCATCGACTTTACAATCAATATCGTGATCACCATCGACTAAACGGATATTTTTAACTTTAGTGCCTACCTTAACCACCAGCGAACTGCCTTTGACCTTGAGGTCTTTTATAACAGTAACGCTGTCACCATCTGCCAGCATATTGCCGTTAGCATCACGAATACCCGAGCCAGCTGCTTCAGTGCCCTCTTCTGCTACTTTTGACCATTCGTTGCCGCATTCCGGGCAGACATACTGAATACCATCATCGTAGGTAAATTCAGAGGCACAGGCAGGACAATTGGGTAGATCACTCATGATAGGCTCCAACGCATCAGGCTAATACACAGGACTTAGTCACACACAGAACTTAGTCAGACACAGAACTTAGAAAGCGATGGAGCCTACACGGCTTGAGCACAATACTCCAGTTGGGCACGTTAACTTGTGCTATCAATACAGCGTTATTACCCACCTAGCTGTGCCGAATGCTGCTGCCACCAGTGACGTGCGATGCGCACATTTTCAGCATTTGCCGTCACATCTAACACGGTGGGTAACTGTATATAGTCACCTCGAGTTCTTGCCATTAATAGCGGATCTTGGGTGGCAAGCTGAAGCGCATATAGGGCTAACATCAACTCATAGTCATCGGCTGTATTGAGACGTGCAAACAGCAAAGGTACGGCGGGCAAGCCAATTTCGCCCAACCGCTCTGCCGCGATATACCAAGTTCGGGGATTGTCTTGTCCGCCGTACTGCGAGACAAAGCGCCTATCTGCCAACCGGCTGACATAGTAGGCCGCCTTCTCTTCAGGGCTGGTTAACAGCGGCGGCACCCAGTCGGTTACCTGTCGGTTACCTGTCGGTTAGTTACGTAGCCTGGCTGCGCCGCTCCTGAAGATACCTGCGCCACGTCAGGCGACACCTTCTGTGCCACGGCATCCGGTGCCTGAGAGGAAGCTGGCTGCCCAGCGCATCCCGCTAACATAGTAAACACTGCAAAGGCTGGCACTAACCATAGAGGACACTGCTTCATGACACATTCCCTATATCAATATCCATACTTATTCATACCAACGCCCTTCCTGCTTTAGGCGTTTTCTCACCCAGCGATCATAATACCAGCGTAACGCTGTTTTGATCCCTGGCAGACCAATAAGCCATGCGATTGGCACAAGCAGAGGAATACGCATCATCAGCAAACGGTAGGCATCAATACCTTCGATAAGCGTGCCATCAGCTTTTTCGATATGCAGCGAGCGTAAAGCAGCATCTGGTGCGACTCCTTTGTCACGCAATTGCTGCTGATGCTCAGTCACATCACACCAGCTAATCCCGTTACCATGCTTACCTGCCCAACTTTCAAACAGACGTCGATCCTTCCGACAAGTAGGGCAAACGGCATCGTAGAAAACATTGATAGAGTCATTGTCAGGCATATAGGCTCTCATCGTGGTCATACTTAGCAGTGTGACACTTTGCGCTTACTACGCAAATTTCCAGTTCACGGGGGCACTCCAATGAAACAGCTATTGATCGTTGCCCATGCGCCATCCGTTAATACACGCACTCTGCGTGATGCCGCCCAGCGGGGCGCAAGCCAAAACGTTGTTGAGCAGGTGGCCTGCATAGTAAAAACGCCTTTCGAGGCTGGCCCTGATGATATTCGCGCCTGCGATGGCATTTTGCTGGGCACAACAGAAAACCTGGGCTACATGAGCGGTGCACTTAAGGATTTTTTTGATCGCAGTTACTACAGCATATTGGAAGAGAAACAAGGGCTTCCATGCGCACTCTATATTCGCGCAGGGCACGACGGCACCGGCACCCGGCGGGCAGTCGAAAGCATTGTGACAGGGCTACGTTGGCGTTGGGTTCAGGAACCACTCACGTTACGTGGTCAATGGCAGGACACTTTTGCCGACCAAGTCGAAGAACTAGGCCTCTACATGGCAGCGGGACTGGATAACGGTTTATTTTAAGGCCGCTATAAACGCAAAAACGGCACCGCATGGGTGCCGTTGTGTGGGTAAACGCTGTGTTTATTTGAGTCGTTCAAACACGGTCGCAACCCCTTGCCCCATGCCGATACACATAGTGGCAAGGCCGAGGGTAGTATCACGCTGCTGCATAACGTTAAGTAGCGTCGTACAGATACGCGAACCCGAGCAGCCTAGCGGGTGGCCTAGTGCGATGGCACCACCATTGAGGTTTACTTTTTCATCCATGGCATCCAGGAAGCCTAGATCTTTCAACACGGGCAGACCTTGTGCAGCGAACGCTTCGTTAAGCTCAACCGTTTGAATATCGGCTGCCGACAAGCCAGCGGCTTTCAGCGCTTTTTTAGACGCAGGCACTGGGCCGTAACCCATGATAGAGGCATCACAGCCTGCAACACCGGTTGAAAGCACTTTTGCAATCGGCTCAAGCCCCAGCGCCTGAGCGCGCTCGTAGCTCATAACAGCCATTGCCGAAGCCCCTACCGACAGTGCAGATGACGTGCCTGCAGTAACGGTACCATTGCGAGGATCAAATACCGGCTTGAGGCTAGCCATTGACTCGATACTCGCCTCAGGTCGAATCACTTCATCGTTCTTGACCAGAATTTTAAAACCGCGCTGGTCGTGACCTTCAACACCAATGATTTCGTTATCGAAGTAGCCTTTTTCCATGGCGGCCTGGGCACGCTGGTGAGAACGCACGCCAAACTTATCCTGGTCTTCACGAGAAATACCGTGCATTTTGCCCAACAACTCAGCGGTCAACCCCATCATCATGGCGGCTTTTGCGGCGTATTTACTGGCAGCGGGGTTCACATCAACACCGTGAGCCATGGGCACGTGCTCCATGTGCTCTACGCCACCGATCACGTAAAAGTCGCCCATGCCTGCTTTAATATTGGCCGCCGCAATATGCAGTGCCGTCATCGAGGAGCCACACAGACGGTTAACCGTTTGCGCAGGCACCGAGCGCGGAATACCGGTCATGATTGCCGCATTACGCGCAATATTCATGGATTGCTCAAGCGTCTGGTTAACACAGCCCCAGATCACATCGTCCACTTCGGACGGGTCTAAATTGGCGTTACGATCAAACAGTGCCTGCATGACGGCTGCTGACAGATTCTCGGCGCGCACATTGCGGAATGCACCATTTTTAGCTTTCGCCATGGCGGTACGTACACCGTCAACCACCACGATATCTCTTGGATTCAAACTCATCTTATATCTCCTTTGCGTGGTGGTTAGGCCTGAGAGCCAGCATAAAATTGCTGGTTATTTTGCGCCATCTGACGCAGCTTCTCAGTGGGCGCGTAAAGCGGGCCTAACTCTTCTGCAAGGTTTTCGGCCAGCTTGACGAATTCGGCAACACCCATCGCGTCAATGTAGCGCAGTGCGCCACCGCGGAAGGGAGGGAAACCGATGCCGTAGATTAATGCCATATCGGCTTCAGCGGGAGTTTCCACGATGCCATCTTCAAGGCAACGAACAGTTTCCAGACACAGCGGTACCATCATGCGAGCAATAATGTCTTCATCAGAAAACTCTTTCTGCTCTTTCACGACGTCTTTCACCAGCGCGTAGGCTTGTTCGTCGGTCACTTTCTTAGGTTTGCCTTTCTTATCTTCTTCATAGGCATAGAAGCCTTTGTCGTTCTTCTGGCCCAGACGCTTATTGTCGTACATCACCTGAATTGCGGTTTTGCCGTCACGCGCCATGCGATCAGGGAAACCTTCTGCCATCACTTCGTTAGCGTGTACCGCCGTATCAAGCCCTACTACGTCCAGCAGATAAGCAGGGCCCATGGGCCAGCCAAATTTTTCCATCACTTTGTCAACGCGTTGGAAATCAGCGCCCTGCTCTACCAGGAAGCTAAAGCCACCGAAATATGGGAACAGTACGCGGTTGACCAAAAAGCCGGGGCAGTCATTCACAACAATCGGGGTTTTGCCCATTGCACGAGCGTAGGCAACTGTTGCGGCCACCGCCGCATCTGACGTCTTCTCGCCACGAATAACTTCCACCAGCGGCATACGGTGCACAGGGTTAAAAAAGTGCATGCCGCAGAAGTTTTCTGGACGCTTAAGGTTTTTGGCCAGGCGATTGATAGAAATCGTCGAGGTGTTAGAAGTCAGGATGGTGTTTTCGCTCACCATGCCTTCCACTTCGGTCAACACGGCGTCCTTGACCTTGGGATTTTCAACCACAGCTTCAACCACTAGATCAACATTGCCGAAATCACCGTAAGAAAGCGTGGGGCGAATGTTGGTCAGCTTTTCAGCCATCTGCTCAGTCGTCAGCTTTTTACGCTCTACCTGCTTAGCAAATAGCTTACGCGCCTCTTTCAGACCCAGCTCAATCGCCTCATCATTAATATCTTTCATTATGATGGGCGTGCCTTTGCTGGCGCTCTGATAGGCGATACCACCGCCCATAATGCCAGCACCCAGCACAGCGGTCTGCTTAACTGGCTGCGACTGCTTCTCGTATTTGCTACCTTTTTTCTTCACAACTTGATCGTTAAGGAACAAGCCAACCAAGTTAAAGGCAACGCTACTGAGTGCTAGCTTGGCAAACGCTTTTGCTTCAATCGCCTGGGCGCGGGCACGGGTCTCGCCAGCGCCTTTCTGAATCACTTTAATCGACGCTACTGGCGCGGGATAGTGAGGGCCAGCCTTGCCAGCGACATACCCTTTGGCAGTTTCAAACGCCATCATTTGCTCAATGGCATTAAGATTCAGCGGAGCTTTCTTCTCTTCACGGCGCGCCTGGTAATCTAAATCACCGGCATTGGCACGATCCAGAATGTCCAGCGCGGCTTCTTCAAGTAGCTCGTGAGTAACGACAGCGTCGACCGCGCCAACTTTAAGCGCTGCGTTAGCACGGTTTTCAGTACCGCCAGCAATCCACTCAATAGCGTTATCCGCACCAATCAGGCGGGGTAAACGTACACATCCCCCCCAACCGGGCAGAATGCCTAGCTTGGTTTCGGGCAAGCCAATTTTGGCTTTCTCACTCATTACTCGGAAGTCAGTCGTCAACAGTACTTCGCAGCCGCCGCCAAGAGCCAAGCCATTAATGGCCGTCACGGTTGGAAAAGGCAGGTCTTCAATCGCATTGAAGATGTCGTGAACCTTAAGGTTCATCTCGACGAGATACTCTTCGCCTTTATCAAAAAGGCTGTGAAATTCGGTGATGTCAGCGCCGACAATAAACGCATCTTTGCCACTGCTAATCATCAGCCCCTGCAGGCCGCTTTCAGCTTGAAGCGCTTTAACTGCCTCACCCAGCTCTGCCACAACAGCGCTAGACAGCTTATTAACGGACTCATCTTTCAGATCGAAAGTGAGCTTAGCGATGTCATTGCCACCTTGGGTGTCACGACGCTCCACCGTGATGGCATTGCCTTGATAGATCATCCGCGCTCTCTCCACAAGTTCGGGCTGGCACCATTAATCGGACCTGCCACGCATTTCATACGGTCGTTTGATTGCGTAAGCTTGGTTGAGATAATGAGGAACGTCAAGCCCTGACTTTTGGCTAATGCGCTTATCTCTCAAGTGCACTTACACAAATCAACTTACAGCAGGCGCACATTTTTTGCGCTTTTAATAGACACAATAGGGAACGCATCGACTTTGCCAACGAATCCAACGATCATGCAGTTTTCATTTATGAGCCAACAACGCCATGGGTAGTTTCTTTACTCCCGCCCGTATAGCGGCACTACAAACACGGGTTGAACGCACCGTCGAACGCTTAAAACCCTGGAGCTGGCTGTGGCCACCCATCGCGTTTGGCGCTGGGCTGGGTAGTTTCTTTCTGGTGGACCGCCAACAGTGGCTAGGAGTGGTATTAGCGCTGGGGCTTCTTTTTGCCTGGCTGCTACTGCTTTCCGAGAGTCTCATCGGGCGCTGGCTTGCTAAGCGCGGCCACCCCACCTTACCCCGCGGCGTTACTACCTTTATCGCCCAAATGATTCACCAGGAAACACTTTTCTTTACGTTGCCGTTTATCCTGGTTACAACCGTGTGGAATAGCGGACAGACACTGTTTGCGCTGCTAGTGATCGCAATGGCAATACTGTCGATCATAGATCCGCTCTATTACAAGCTCGCAGGGCGTTGGCGAAGCCTCTATTTTATCTTTCATGCCCAATGTGTTTTTTTAGTGGTACTGGTTATTCTGCCGATCATGCTGCAGCTGACGACTGGCCAAAGCTTAATCCTTGCGCTAGTGATCACCATCTTGGTAGCACTGCCCAGTTTTTGGCACTTACTTAAAAAACGTTCGTTAACGCGCTGGTGTGGGCTCTTTGTGCTCACTATCGCATTAGCCTATATGGCTTGGCTCGGCAAAATATGGGTGCCTCCCGCCAGCTTATGGATGACAAACAGCGCACTTTCTCCAGCGCTAGATATTCAGAGCCGCGAACCGCAGGGAACAATGGCGCTTACGCCAGACGCAATTCGCTCTAAAGGCCTTTACGTTTACACCGCCATTCGAGCGCCGCGTGGATTAAGTGAGACGATTCATCATGCATGGCACCACAACGGCGAATTGTTAGATGAAGTAGAACTTGCTATCAACGGTGGACGGGAACAGGGCTATCGGGCTTGGAGCCATAAGCAAAATTTCCCAGAAGCACCGTCGGGAGAGTGGCGTATCGACATTATGACCGCTAGCGGACAACGGCTGGGACTGATCCGGTTTACTGTTTCGGAAGATTTGGAAAAAGCCACGATAGCGGATAGCAAAATCCAACCTAGCGGCTTGAGTGCGCTAAATTTGCGGCGTTTTATCCCCGGAAATACCAATTCTGACAACGATCGGCCAACGGACGAATAACATAACGCCTTGCATTCAGCGGCGCAGCTTATGACAATTCGCCTACTTACATTTTTCGGTAGCTGTTTACTATGGCTTCAACAATTGGTTTTCGCATTGCACGTCTGCCCCACTTGTGGCGCTCTATTCTTGATCGAAGGCTGGCGCCCTTGGGGTTAACACAAACACGCTGGGTGACGCTTTACCATTTATGGAAGTTAGGTGAAGGCAACCCTCAGTGTGATCTAGCAAGGGTGATTGGCGTAGAAGCGCCCTCATTAGTTAGAACCCTCGGACAACTTGAGGAGCAGGGACTGGTTGAGCGGCGAGCCTGCGATAATGATCGGCGCAGCAAACGACTCTATCTGACGCCAGCGGCAATGCCGCTACTTGAACAAATCGACAGTGTCGTCCAAGAGGCACGCAAAGAGATGCTGGCTGGCCTCAGTGAGAGCGATCTAGATCAATTAGACAAGTGGCTAGCGCTAATAGAAGCCAATGGTATGGCGATCCAGTTAAGAGACCAAGACAGTCCCACGGCGTAAGACATGTATTACTGCCCTGCTGTTTCGCCAGCCCCGTTTAGCGGCTTTGCAGCAGGGCGGTCTGACAATCCGCTAAGCGCCTTTCTTAGCGTCTGAAAATCTTCTCCATAGATAGCAAAACGCTCCGCAGTCTGTGACTCCCACCACCATAGTGTTAACGCCGTCGCGTTCGACTCAACCACCAAAGCATCTTGTGGAAGGCGCTCTAGCAGGGTTTTCAAAGTAGCGCTTGCCATTTCAGGCAATGGCCGTAACGGTGCAATGCGCCAACGCCACCCAGCATGATAAAGCTCCAGCGCTTCACTTGCGTTCGATTCACGCACTAACACAAAATCAGGCCCTGGCGCGTGATGGGGAAAATACCACCGATAAGCGGGCATCGTGCCTCGAAAGTTGTGCAACGGGGGCTTCTCCATCTTGATCACTACCCCATGCTTCTTGGCGGCATTCAAACGCAGCGCCATATGGCGCTTCTGCCGCGGGCTGGGCTTAAGCCACATTACCGGCGCGATAACAAACAGCGATATAAAAATAACAATAAGCCACTCCATCTAATCACTTCCCCTCGTCGCAAATACTGGCCATCAGCATTGATGTTAAAAATTGGTCATACTAGCGAATTAACTTAAAAAAGCATGACATAGATCGTTGTTAAGATGGCACTTGAAGCCTAAAGTAAAGGTCATCTAACAACGCGTTCTCTTTGTTAATTATCACGAAGGAGATAAGCCATGAGCTATCACCACATTTTAGTAGCCGTTGATTTAACTAAGGACTCCCATAAAATCTTAGAGCGCGCAGTCGCGATTGCTGCTCGCAACAACGACGCTAAGATTTCAATCATGCACACCCTTGAGCCACTGGGCTTCGCTTACGGTGGTGACATTCCGATGGATCTCACCAGCATTCAAGACCAGTTGGATGATCATGCGAAGAAGCGGCTGGCTGAAATTGCCGCTCCTCACGTCGAGCCCGCTGACCAACATGTCGTCGTCGGCATGCCGGACACTGAAATTCATCGCTTTGCAGAAGAGCACAACGTCGATCTAATCGTTGTTGGCTCGCATGGGCGCCATGGCTTTGCCCTGCTGCTAGGTTCCACGTCTACCGGTGTACTGCACGGTGCACAGTGCGACGTTTTGGCCGTTCGGGTCGGCAAAAAAGGTGAAGAGAGCGACGAGTAATTCGTATAGAAAGGCACCCACTGGGTGCCTTGACTCATTCAATACTCATATCAGTCACCGCTGGCCATCGCCTCAAGCTCCATCCAACGCTCCATGGCCGTTTCAAGTGCTTGCTGTACGTTCTCTAACGTTTGCAGCTTAGCAGTGATAGTACTGGCTTCTTGCTGATAGAAAGCGGGGTCGCCAATTTCTTGCTCTAATGCCTCTACTTCACCCTCAAGACGCTCAATCTCCGCAGGTAACGCATCTAACTCCCGCTGCACTTTG
This sequence comes from Vreelandella venusta, assembly GCF_007989605.1. Lineage (GTDB taxonomy): Bacteria > Pseudomonadota > Gammaproteobacteria > Pseudomonadales > Halomonadaceae > Vreelandella > Vreelandella venusta. The sequence goes on from NZ_BJUL01000018.1 coordinate 54,387, forward strand.
TAAGACAGCTTAACGGTTTTTTTAACAGGCTCGGCAACCGGCTTCTCTGGCGCTTTTTCAATGACAGCGCTGGTCGGCTCGGTGTTCTGACGGGCAGCGCCCTCCCACGGAGCAGGTGGTAATTTGCCGCCTTGGCGAATCCAATCTGTGTAACCACCTACGTATTCACGCACAACCCCCTCGCCCTCAAAGGCCAGCATGCTGGTCACGACGTTATCCATAAATGTCCGGTCGTGGGAGACCAGGAGCAGCGTGCCATCAAAGTCCAGTAGCAGCTCTTCAAGCAACTCCAGGGTTTCCATATCCAGGTCGTTGGTAGGCTCATCCAACACCAATACGTTGGCAGGCTGAGTAAACAACTTGGCTAGCAACAGGCGGTTGGATTCGCCGCCGGAAAGGGCTTTTACCGGCTGCCGAACGCGGTCAGGTGTGAATAGAAAGTCCTGAAGGTAGCTCATTACGTGGCGATCTTTTCCGCCAACGGTTACCCGATCGCTGCCTTGGGCGACGTTGTCGTAGACGGTTTTTTCCAGCTCTAAACCGGCACGCAACTGATCGAAGTAAGCGACCTTTAAATTGGTCCCCAGCTGAACGCTACCTTCTGTTGGAGTAAGCTCGCCGAGCAAGATTTTCAGCAGCGTTGTTTTACCTGCACCGTTGCGACCAAGGAAACCTATACGGTCGCCACGCATCACTTCAAGATTCACGTCACGCAGAATGACATCATTACCAAAGCGCTGTGTTACGCCTTTCAGCTCGACTACCCGCTTACCGGTACGCTCGCCACTGTCGACAGTGAGATTGGCAGTCCCCTGACGCTCACGTCGCTGGCTACGCTCCAAGCGCATCTGCTCAAGCTCCCGCACACGCCCCTCGTTGCGTGTACGCCGCGCTTTGACGCCTTGACGAATCCAGACTTCTTCTTGGGCCAGTTTTTTATCGAAAAGCGCGTTTTCTCGCGCTTCGACTTCTAGCTCGTGCTGCTTACGCTCTTGATACTCGGCATAGTTGCCGGGATAACGGCCAAGCTTGCCGCGATCTAGTTCAAGGATGGAGGTGGCCAGCTTAGATAGAAAGGCACGGTCGTGGGTAATCAGTAATACCGCGCCGTTGAAAGCTAGCAGTTGCTCTTCCAACCAAGCAATCGTGTCTAGGTCGAGATGGTTGGTAGGCTCGTCAAGAAGCAGTAAATCTGGCTCGGAAACCAAGGCGCGCGCCAACGCAACACGGCGGCGCCAGCCACCGGAAAGCGCACTCATTTCAGCTTCAGGAGGTAATCCTAAGCGGGTGAGTACAACGTCAATGTTCTGATGGAAAGACCAGCCGTCGATAGCCTCTATGCGAGTTTGCAGCTTGGCCATGCGGCTCATGTCGGGGTCGGGATCATTGATTAAATGCTGGTATTCAGAAAGCAGCTCCCCCGCTTCCGGCAGCCCCTGAGCAACCATGTCAAAAATCGTCATACCTGAGGACTCAGGTAGCTCCTGGGACAATACGCCGATCTTCAAGCCCGGCGCACGCCAAATCGAACCGTCATCGGCATGAATATCGCCCGCGACTAGTTTTAATAGCGTTGATTTACCGGTGCCGTTGCGCCCGACCAGCGCCAGCCGCTCGCCTTTTTCAACCGTTAGGTCGGCGCGGTTAAGCAGTACTTGGGTGCCGTAAGCGAGTTGCAGCTGTTCGAGTCGTAACAAGGTCACGCAGTGTCCTCCTTCATCATGAGCCGCACAGTGTAACGCATGCGCTCGCGTTAAGGAGAGCCCTTATAGAGCCAAACGACACATCGTGCTAACGTCCCACCATCACGTGATAATAACAAGGTAGCGTCAAGCTACTCGTTTAGGGCTGACATCGTGACCGTTACCGTCTCAATGCACTTTGTGAACGAACTGTTGTGTGGCTTACCCGCCACTGAGCACTCCCCTGTCCGCTATCTGGAGCTTGCTGGAATTTCCCCTTTTCTACTCAGCGCACCAAACGGACGAGTCACTGTTGAACAGTTTGCCGAGCTTTACCGCCTCCTTGCCCTTGAGCTAGATGATGAAACACCCTGCTTTTTCTCCAGGCCGCTACGCTGTGGAACACTAAAGCTGCTGTGCTTGAGCTTGCTAGATGCACCTACGCTGCATGTTGCGCTTCATCGCTATACGCAGTTTTTCCGGATTCTCTTAGATGATTTCGGCTACGACTTTACTATTGAAGGCGAGTTTGCCCGCATGGCGCTTGAAGAACGCGCACCGCTGCATGGCAGCCGTATATTGATCCATGAATTGATGTTGAAACTGTTTCACGGTATCGCCTCCTGGATGATCGCACGCAAAATTCCACCTATCCTGATGGAGTGCGGCTACGCCCAGCCCGCTCATAGCGCTGACTATCTCTACTTCTACCCCGGCAAGCTAAAATTTGATCAACCGCAAACAGCTGTTTACTTTGATAAGGTGTTTCTAAACCACCCCATACGCCAAACGAAACAACATCTTGGCGCATTTCTACAACGCGCACCGGCCGACTGGTTCTACGTCTCTTTTGAAGATCGTTTGATTACGCACCGCGTTCGCGAACATCTTAGCCGTCACTTACCCACCTCGTGTACGGTTCAGCATGTGGCAGACGCGTTACATATGTCCGTGCGGACACTCTCAAGGCACCTGAAACTTGAAGGTACCCATTTCCAGGCGGTTAAAGACGAATACCGTCGCGACTATGCTATTCAAGCACTCACTCGCAGCACACAGCCACTAACAGCCATTGCAGAAAAACTAGGATTTGAAGACTTGGCTTGTCTTAGCCGAGCGTTTAAACAGTGGACGGGGAATTCACCCGCCGCTTACCGCAAGGCGCAAACGGCGGGCATAAAACGCTAACGTTTATATCTCAGTACGAATGCGCTTTTTATCCAGCTTACCCACACTGGTTTTAGGAATTTCATCTACGAAACGAATCAGCGATGGAATACCCCAGCGATTGATGCTGCCCTGCTCGACGAACTGCTCCATAAACGCCTGTACTTCTTCTGCCGTGGGCGGGTTGTTGACATCGCTGGGTACCACAAGTGCTGCTGGACGCTCCCCCCATTTATCATCCACAACGCCAATCACCGCCACCTCAGCGACCCCAGGGCACTGGCTGATATAGCTTTCCAGCTCAAGTGAAGAGAGCCACTCGCCACCGGTTTTGATGACATCTTTAATACGGTCGCTAATGGCTAAGAAACCATGCTTATCAATCGAGCCAACATCACCGGTATGCAGCCATCCATCCCGCCAAAGCTCTTCACTGCGTTTCTCTTCTTTGTAGTACGCCTGGGTTAACCAGGGTGCCTGGGCACGCACTTCACCGACACTGACGCCATCATGGGGTAACGGTTCTCCATTGGCATCAACCACCTGTAATTTCACTAGGGGCACGGATAAACCAGCTTTACACCGCCAGGGAAGCTGCGTTTCAAAATCAGCCTCAGCAATATCCTGAGGTAAAATATCAGCGGTTAGCAGCGGGCAGGTTTCTGACATGCCGTAGGCACTTCGTGTATCAATGCCGAGTGACCAAGCACGGCTAGCCAGGGCTTGGGTTAGCGCACTGCCGCCGACGAGCACCTTCCAGCCGGTTAAATCAATTTTTTTCGATGCGATAGCGTCAGCGCTAACCACCATATTTAACAGCGTTGGCACGCAGTGGGAGAAATCGACCTTTTCGTTCACCAACAGTTTGACCAACATTTCCGGCTCATAGCGGCCAGGGTACACCTGGGTCGCTCCCATCAACGTGGCAGTGTAAGGCACGCCCCAGGCATGCACATGGAACATCGGCGTGATGGGCATGTATACCTTGTCGCGGTTGAGCAGCTCAAAACCCGGTGCTTGGAAGGTACTGGCTTCACCTAGTGTGTGCAGAACTAATTGACGGTGGGTAAAAAACACCCCTTTCGGATTGCCGGTGGTACCCGTGGTGTAGAACAGCGTAGCCACTGCATTTTCATCAAAAATAGGGAACTCATAATGAGTTGGCTGCTCACTTAACAACGCCTCAAACTCACCCACTAATGGCAGCGACGTGCTGACTGCGTTTTGTATTCCTTGACTCGCCGCTTCTTGGCAAAGTAGGTAACCGCGTATATTAGGTAGTTGATCAGCCAGCGGCTCCAATAATGGTACAAAATCCTCATGTACCAGCACAAAGACGTCTTCAGCGTGCTCCATCGTGTAGTGAATTTGCTCGGGCGCCAAACGTACATTAACGGTGTGTAGCACGGCACCAATCATGGGAATGGCAAAAAAGCACTCTAAATAGCGATGGCTATCCCAGTCTAACACCGCCACCACATCCCCCGCCTGGACGCCCTGTGCTGTTAGCGTATGGGCAAGCTGGTGTACCCGCTCACGAAAACGTTGATAGTCATGACGGCTCTGGTCTCGATAAACAATCTGGTTGTTCCCCGCCATTCGAACGCCGGACTCAAGTAAGTCGCTAATTAACAGCGGCGAGCTAGTCGCAGACGGCGTAGAGGGAAGTATTTTTGGCGTTATCGTAGACATAAAACACACCTGTCGATTGTGATTGGAAAACCGTTTGTTATTCGCGCTCGATTAACAGCGCAATGCCCTGCCCACCGCCGATACATAGCGTGATCAAAGCATAGCGGCCCTGACGTCGTTCCAATTCGTGCAAGGCTTTTAGAATCAAGATGGCACCGGTCGCGCCGACTGGGTGGCCGAGCGCCACTGCACCGCCATTCGGGTTTAGTTTCTCCACTGGGAAGCCCAGCGTATCGGCAACCGCCATCGCTTGTGCCGCGAACGCTTCATTGGACTCAATCACATCAATGTCATTAATCGTCAGCCCTGCCTGCTGGAGACAGCGTTTCACCGCAGGGATTGGCCCTAACCCCATTACCGAAGGTTCCACACCGGCGGTGGTTGCCACACGCAGCCGCGCCCTAACCGTTAAATTGCGCCGTTGCGCTTCATCAGCATGCGCCAGCACCAAGGTCGCCGCGCCATCGTTGATCCCAGAGGCATTGCCTGCCGTAACTACTCCCTCTTTTTTAAAAGCCGGTTTAAGCCGTGCTAAATCGCTTAACTCAACGCCTTCTCGCACATGCTCATCACGGGCAAAGGAAACCGTCTGTTTTCCTTTTGTCACCTCAACAGGCACGATTTGTGCGTCAAAACGCCCTTCTGCAATGGCTTTTGCCGCCTTACGATGGCTATCCACCGCAAACTGATCGAGCTGCTCGCGGCTAAAGCCATACTGCTTGGCGATATTTTCAGCAGTCATTCCCATATGTCCGCTGCCAAATGGGTCACTAAGAATGCCGAGGGTAAGGTCCTGGATATTGGCATCGCCTAGGCGTATGCCGTTGCGTGCTTGAGATGGCAATAGATAAGCACCTCGCGACATCGACTCAGCCCCACCTGCCAATGCTAAGCGGCTGTCGCCCAGAGCGATTTGCTGTGCGGCGGATATCACGGCCTGCACACCGGAACCACATAACCGGTTAACATTAAAGGCACCGGCTTCTTTTGGCACACCCGCACTCAACGCGATATGACGGGCAAGGTAGGCATCCTCCGGGCCAGTGGTAATAATATGGCCATACACAGAGTGATCGATGTCGGCACCAGTAAGGCCCGCACGGCGAAGTGCTTCCTGAGCAGTGATAGTGCCTAACTCATGGGGCGCGCAAGATGAAAGTGACCCACCAAACCCGCCAATAGCGGTGCGAGCACCGCTTACAATAACAACGCTATCCAGTTGCATAATCTCTCCTTAGTAATGACGCACAGCGGAAAAGGACTTAAGAAAAGGGCTTAAGCAAAGCACTTAAGAAAAGCACTTAAGAAAAGCACTTAAGAAAAGCACTTAAAAAAAGTACTTAAGAAAAGCACTTAAGCCACTTTGCCCAACAGCGAGCGTGCGACCACCTCTTTCATAATCTCAGAACTACCGGCGTAAATAGTTTGCACCCGCGCGTCTAAATAGAAGCGTGAAATGGGATATTCGTGGGTGTAACCATAGCCACCAAACAGCTGAAGGCATCGATCAACAGCACGACACTGCAGCTCGCTAAGCTGTAATTTGAGTATTGCAGCCTCGGTACTGGTCATCGTGCCGTGGCGGTACTTATTTACGCACTGATCGAAGTAAGCTCGCGCGACATCAAGCTGTGCCTTGATCTCAGCCAGCGTAAAGCGGGTATTTTGAAAGTCGGCCACGCGCTGACCAAACGCGTGGCGCTGGGTAACGTAATCAAGCGTTAATGCCAACGCGCCCTCTACCGCGCCAAGCGCTTGCGCGCCTACGCCTAAGCGCTCCCGGGGCAACTCTTGCATTAGGTAGCGAAACCCAGCGCCCTCTTCCCCTAATAAGGCACTGTTAGGCAGTTGCAGTTGGTCAAATGCTAGTTCTGCCGTATCGCTGGCGTGCTGGCCAATTTTCTTAATCGGCTTGCCACGGGAAAAACCGGCAAGTGACGTATCGACCAAAAACAGCGAGACCCCTTTTGCACCTGCACTGGGGTCTGTTTTTGCACAGACAATAACGAGATCGGCCACTTGGCCATTGGTAATAAATAGTTTGCTGCCGTTAAGCGTCCACCCGTCAGCTGTTTTGGTCGCGCGGGTTTTCATCGCCGCCAGATCGCTGCCAGCGTGTGGCTCACTCATGGCAATCGCCCCCAACCACTCCCCACTGGCCATGCGGGGTAGCCAGGTTTCGCGCTGTTCATCAGTGGCTAAGTTTTGCAGGTAAGGCATCACGATATTGGCGTGAATATTATAAGCGCTGGCTAGCCCACCAAATCCTTGTCGAGACATCTCCTCCAGTACTAGTTGGGTGATAGCAATATCGGCACCTGAGCCGCCATAGGTCTCGTCAAGATCAATCCCCAATAGACCAGCAGCACCCAGCGCTAGCCATAAAGAGCGTGGTATTTCACCATCCGCTTCCCACTGGTCATAGAAAGGCGCCACTTCCTGAGCTAAGCAGCGGCTGATCATGTCATGAAACAGCGCTTGTGTTTGCTCGTCCATGCTCACTCCTTTAGGTCTTTGCGCAGGTGACGTTTAAGAATTTTACCTGCGGTGCTTTTTGGCAGAGCCTCTGCAAACACCACACGCTTAGGAACTTTGTAGGGGGCAATCAAGCTTTTAACATGTTGGATGAGCTCATCCTCGCTAACCACTTGCCCCTCTTTCACCACAACGACGGCGGTTATCGCTTCAATCCACTTTTCGTCAGGCAGCCCTACCACCGCTACTTCCGAAATGGCCGAGTGCTTAAACAGCGCCTCTTCCACCTCACGGCTGGCAACCAGCACGCCCCCCGTATTGATAACGTCTTTAATCCGGTCCACGACATATAAGTAGCCTGCTTCATCGAAGTAGCCCACATCACCAGAGTGAAACCAGCCACCTTGGAAAGACTCAGCGGTCATCTCCGGCTTATCCCAGTAGCCCGTCATTAACTGCGGCGAACGATGGACAATCTCGCCATGCTCACCGGGGGCAACGTCGTTCATTTCCAAATCCACAATGCGCGTTTCCACTGTAAGTATCGGCCGCCCCGCCGACGCAGGACGCTCAGTGTGCTCTTCTGGACGTAACACCGTTGCCAAGGGGGCAATTTCACTCTGCCCATAGCAGTTATATAAACCAACGCCAGAGAAACGCTGCTGCATCTCTTCCAGCACAGGCACCGGCATGATCGAGGCGCCGTAGTACGCTTTCTTGAGTGTCGTTAAATCGAACTGATCAAAGTCTGGGTGGCGCAGTAAGCTGATCCACACAGTGGGCGGCGCAAAAAAAGATACGACATTTTTTTCGGCAATCGCCGCCAAGCAGCTATCCGGTAGCGGTGCTTCAAGCAAATGAATGGGGGCGCCAAGGAGTAAAGCCGGCATTAAAAAAACATGCATTTGTGCGGAGTGGTAAAGCGGAAGAGCGGCCAACATGGCGTCACTCCCCTTAATATCCAACTCCACCATGCAGGCCATATATTCCGCCATCAGCGCTTGGTGGGTCATCATTGCCGCTTTAGGCGCTGCGGTTGTGCCAGAGGTATAAAGCAGCTGCGCCAGACTGCTTCCCTCTACGGCGACCGTTGGCTCACTTGTTGATAGCGAGGTTTGCGCATAAGCCAAGACATCAAACCGATCTAACGGTTTACCTTGTTGATCAGCATGCAGTGTTCCATTGACCGTTAATGCTAACCCTTGGGCTGCCTGCTGCACTTTGTCAGCTAACGAACTATCGCTTAGCAATCCTTTCGCCCCAGACTGCTCAAGGATATAGCGCAGTTCATCACTACTTAGCGCAAAGTTAATCGGCACATGTACTAAGCCTGCCTTAGTGGCAGCAAGCCAGGCAATAACATAGGCATCTGAGTTTTTACCGTATACCGCCAACCGATCCCCAGGAGAAAGACCGGCCTCTAACAAGCCACTGGCTACACTGTTAGCGGCATCGTTAAGCGACTGATAGCTCCACACTCGCTCACCAAACGTTAATGCGAGCTGCTGAGAATATTTGCGAGCGCTGCGGTTTAGCGCAGCGCCAATCGTATTACGGTGAATTAAAGGTGTCTGTTGCATGCCAAATCCTTATTGTTATGTGTTGTTAGGGCTTCAGCGTTTTACGAATTGCTGACGAGTGGGCAAATGCTTTCAGAAAGTGGCCGGAATGCTTCCTCGGCGGGAATCGTGCGCACAACTCTGAAAAGGTCATCCTCATCGGCTGACTCTTCCGGTGTTTTCACTTCAACGAGATACATGTCATGGACCATACGGCCGTCTTCACGAATGTAGCCGTTCGTTGCAAAAATATCGTTAATAGGGGTATCGGCCATCTGCTGACGCACGGTTTGCGTGTCGTCTGTTCCCGCTGCCTCAATGGCTTCTAAATAGTGGCGGGTGCTGGAATAGAGCCCTGCGTGCACCATGGTCGGCATGCTGCCGGTGCGCTCACGAAAACGCTCTGCCCAGGCACGCGTTTCATCAGTTAGGTCGTAATACCATGCTTTAGTGAACTGCAGCCCTTGAGCGCTCTCCAATCCAATGCTGCGTATATCAGTACTGAACAGCACCATGCCAGCTAGAATCTGTCCGGCTTGAGTAATGCCAAATTCGCCTGCCGTTTGCACCGCATTAATGGTGTCACCACCAGCATTATTGAGGGCAATTACATCAGCGCCCGATGCCTGGGCCTGCAGCATAAAAGAGGAAAAGTCACTGTTCGGAAAGGGGTGTCGTGCGCTACCTACTATCGTTCCACCATTCTCAGTGACCACCCGCTCTACATCTGCTTCAAGCGCATGACCAAACGAATAGTCGGCACTGAGTAAATACCAGTTTTTATAGCCTTCTTGGGTAATTGCCTTTGCCGTACCGTTAGACATCGCCCAGGTATCGTAAACCCAGTGAATATGGTTGGGAGAGCAGTGCTCGTTAGTGACACTGGAAGAAACAGCACCGTTCACTAAGCCAAGTTTATCCGCCTCTTCTAGCAAGCCTACGGCTGCTAATGTAACCGATGAAGCCACTAGGCCAGTGACCATATCGACATTGCGTTCATCAATCCATTCGCGCACTACGCTTGAGCCAACATCAGGGCTATTACGATCATCGGCACTAAAGACGACGATTTGGGCACCATGTACACTGCCACCAATATCCTCAATTGCCATCTCAATGGCATCTTGTCCTAACGGGCCTATTGGATCACGATAAACACCTGACATATCAGCTAGATAACCAATACGGATTTCATTATCTGAAATACCTTCATTGGCGGCCACGCTGGGAGCATAGCTAGCTGTAATGACGGCAGCCGATAGCGCAGAAATAGCGCAATGACGTGATAGATGCATGCTTTTTACCTATCTATTGTTGTTATTAAAAGAGCCTTAAGCCCGATTTATTTCATGCTTCATCCTCATGTTAAAAGTAAAAACCGCTTTACTGTTTACCTATCGAGCCAGTTTTTTTGCAATTCGTGCCATTCGAATAAGATATCCATTCGGGATAGACCATTAGTCGTTGTTACTCTCCAGCGCTACAATAACGTTTTTCAGCTGGCTAAATAGTCAACGCTTGCTAGCTGCCATCGAATACTTAACTGACACTGGGAGTGTGACGCTTGGCGACAAGTGATGTGGATAGCTTTTTACCCGAGGCGCTGCAGTTTCGTTCTAATGCCCCCTTGGTGGATATCGGCGCTAACCTGACTCACGAAAGTTTTCAGCGTGATTTAGCGGATGTCATTGCGCGGGCGAAAGCGGCCAATGTAGCTACCTTAATAGTGACGGGTACTGATATTGAACACGCCGAGCAAGCCGTAGAACTGGCTAAACAGACCCCAGGCATATATGCCACTGCCGGGGTTCACCCACACGATGCTAGCGGGTGGAGCAGTGACGTGGCACGTCAGTTAAAAACGCTTCATCAAAAACCTGAAGTGGTTGCCGTGGGCGAGTGTGGACTGGACTTTAATCGCAATTTTTCAACGCCTCACGAGCAAGAGCTAGCGTTTGAAGCTCAGTTGGCGCTCGCTGCTGAAAGTGGCTTACCGCTATTTTTGCACGAACGCGACGCAGGGCAACGAATGCGTGAAATGCTGCATAGCTGGCGAGACGACATCAGCCAAGCTGTTATTCACTGCTTCACCGCTGATCGAGATACGTTGCACGGCTATCTCGATTTAGACCTTCATATTGGTTTAACTGGCTGGATTTGTGATGAGCGCAGAGGTCATCACCTTCGCTCAATAGTGAAAGATATTCCGTTAGACAGGTTAATGGTAGAGACTGACTGTCCTTACCTGCTGCCTCGTAATCTTCCTGCCAAACTAAAAGGACGCCGTCACGAGCCAGCCTTGCTACCATGGATTGTAAGAGAGATTGCCCAATGGCATGACGTGACCGAAACCGAGCTGGGGAACGCAACAACCCGCACTGCCCAGCATTTTTTCCGCCTCGATACGGAAGCTTAAAAGGAGCAAAGCGTGGCTGATTACCCAGGGTTTATTGCCATTGAGACGGGCGAAGATAACGGCTTGCCGCTGGCTATTGCTTGGTCTCTACCTGATGGACGTATAAAGCAGACACTCATTCAGCCTGACGATAGCTGGATCAGTGAAGACACAAACGTGATGGGATCTTATAGCATTGAAGAGCTAGAAAGCCTCGGCGTCAGCCCTTTGGATGTCATACGTGAACTAGAGACCGATCACTTCTCAGCTACGCTGTACACCAGCGATAACGGTGAGGATGAAGCAGCGCTGGCTCGACTCTTTGACACCTACGGTTTGGATCCTTTTGTTGAATTAGCGCCTGCACAGGTGCTTTATGAGGCGATTAGCGCGCGAGATTGGCACCGTTTACGCAGCGAAATTTTTAACGACATGGGGCTCGAACCGATGCGGCCCGAGCACGAAATTGAAGTAATGCTCACGCTTCACAAGCAGCTTACCGAGAAAGACTAAGCCGACGCGACCAGCGCCACGTCAAGTTCTCGCTGCCCCTGGTTAATGGCCCGCGCCAAGGTATCTTGATGCTGATAATAGCGTGTCAATGCGATCAAGAAAGCGTTGGCACGCAATGGCAGCCCCTCTGCTAAATAGCGTGCCGCTCTAGCGTCTACTTTGTCAGCAAACGCGGCTCGATCAACCTCAACGTCCCCACCTAAATTATCGACACTAACGTGGAATGTGCGTCCGCAGGCATGGGTAAACAGCTTTTCCAGCGCCTGCGGGGCAATCTCCGCCTGTTCGAAGGCGTGCTGCTGCTGGGCGTCGCGCCCATCAGGCAAGTACCAGTACCCGTAATCTTCCAGCTGCCGACGCTTCTCTCCTGCGATGCACCAGTGGCTGATCTCGTGCAGTGCACTAGCAAAAAAGCCGCGCGCAAAAATCACCTGATGATAAGGTGTTTCAGATGTAGCTGGGCGATATAGGGGTTCATCGCCACCTTTGATTAAGCGCGTCTGATAACGTGCTAGAAACACACCATCAAACAGCGTCGTTATGTCGTGAAGCGTCCAACGCTCCTGCTCTTGAGTCACTATATACCTACGTCGTCGTTCATTTCGTAAAGTATACCCGCGCCTTATCCAGATGATAAAGAGATGGCAAATCATTAGACAGCTACCGTGATCCTAGTAACTCCTGCTACTCTACCGGCTTTTGTTGGGTCACTTTGCTAAACAGGAAACATACCGTGGGCGGCTTTACTAGCAATATAAAATCCATCTATTGGCCAGAAACACGCACGTTGGTAGCGTTAGCGCTCCCCATCTGTGGTGCTCAACTCGCACAGGCGGGTATGAGTGTGGTCGACGTCATGATGACCGGCAGGCATAACGCCACCGACTTAGCTGCCGTTTCGGTTGGCTCAAGCCTGTGGATGCCACTGATGCTATTTATGACCGGTACATTAATGGGCCTTACGCCTATCGTGGCACACCTTTTGGGTGGCAAGCGAAACAGTGATATTCGCCCTGCGGTTCACCAGGCACTATGGGTCGCATTAGTACTCGGGTTCACTGCCGCTGTATTGCTGTGGACAGTCGTGACACCTATCTTCGAACTTATGAGGGTGCCTCCAGCGGTTGCAAGAGAGTCTGCTGCCTACCTTTCCGCGGTTGCCTTCGGCATGCCCGGGATCGCCTTATTTCAGGCACTTAGAGCCTTTTCAGATGGCATGAATCACACTCGCCCCGCGTTATGGATTAGTTTAGTGGGACTAATCGTTAATATTCCCAGTAACTATTTACTTATCTATGGCGGCGATGGCCTAGTTAACCTATTGGGTGATGGGTTACCCAGCGCTCTGCAACAGCTACCGGCACTAGGCGCATTCGGCTGCGGCATCGCCACAGCACTCTCGATGTGGACAATGGCCGTTGCAATGGCTCTCTATACCCGCAAAGGACACGCCTATCAAAGCGTCTCGATTTGGCAAACGCTAACCCCACCAACACTGTCGGGCATCCGCGAGCTTATCGTAGTGGGTATGCCCATCGGTGTGGCGATTTTCGTGGAAGTGACGTTATTTACCCTGATAGCCTTGTTTATTGCCAGTTTCGGAGAGGTCACAGTCGGAGCTCACCAAATTGCCTTAAGCTTCACGTCTATTCTCTTTATGCTGCCGATGTCATTGAGCATGGCACTTACCGTACGTGTTGGTAATACATTAGGCCAACAACGCTCTGCTATGGCGCGCACTGTTGCTTGGAACGGTATTGTGATCAGTGTCATTGTGGCCGTCATCAACAGTACATTACTTTGGTTTACAGCAGTGCCGGTGATTGCGTTGTACACCTCCAATGCCGACATCCAGGCTTTGGCGCTCACCATCATATCCCTGGCAGTCATTTTCCAGCTATCGGACTCACTTCAAGTCAACTTAGCAGGTGCATTACGAGGTTATAAAGACACCCGTATCGTGATGGTCATTACCGTACTTTCTTACTGGATTGTCGGTTTAGGCGGTGGCCACTGGCTAGGAACTCACGGTCTAGGTGGTATGTCTGGCCCACTGGGAGTGCATGGTTACTGGATGGGCCTGATTGCAGGACTCAGCACAGCCGCACTATTACTTGCTTGGCGGTTAAAATGGATTAGCCAACAGGAGTAACCAATGGCGCTCTACCCTCAACCTATATTATGGCTGACGACCAGTGTCAGCCTGGCACTAGCGGGCTGCGGAGATAATGGTGCCGAACAGCCCTGGGTAGAGTATCACCAACAGCTCACTAGCGACCTTGCAATTGCCGATATTGAACGTCACCCTCCACCTAATATTGGTAAGTTTCCCGAGCGTCGAGAACGACTATTCACTATTCCTGAAACCCGAGAGGGTATGCTCAATATCTATGCGTTACGTGAGTGTCAGATAACATCGCTCATTGCAGCGCGGAACAATCAGCTGGGGCGTGTTGCTCCCCCTAGCCAGCACTGGCTTTACGAACGCGCGCTCTGGCAGCGCCTAAGTGCCTGCTGGAATAGTGATGTTCCTGACGGCTTAAGTGATGACAATAAAGCGCGATTGGCTGAACTAACTGAGCTCAAGACAGAACAGCTACCGGCTGTCAGTTGGAATGCCATTTTTGATTCTGAAGAGTGGGAAAAAAGCTTTTCCCGAGCAAGCGCCCCTCTAAACAGTGCTGAACTACTTAATATTGACAATCAACTGGCTGCCGTTGATTACCTTGAACAAATGGTGACACACCAATTTAGCCAAACATGGCAACAGGACTCTTCAACACTTGAAAACCACCTTAAAGCACTGCAAGAGAGGCCTTTAACAGCAGAAATTTTACGCACATTATTGCTTGCCCAGCAACGCTTAGCCGAGGCAAACGTAGCACTTGAGTCAGCACGCTTAACGACTAGTGAATGCCTGCAAGATGGTTTTCTAGCGGGCTTAAATCAAGTTGAACAAATCTCCCTCAAGTGGCTTACAGCAATTAACCGACTAATTAATGCCCAGCAAATAACGCCACCTGAAGCGGTTAAAAACTATCAGGACACTTGGTTATCACTGAACAATCCTCAGGCTCCCTGGCAGCGGCTCCAACAAGTAAAAGCACAACACCACGCGCTGCGAGACCAATTTACTAGCTGCTCCGATAATTAAAAATCACAAACCCCCTTAACCTTCTTGGCAACCTGTGCTATTGGTGAACTAAGTGGTAAGCAGCATACGCTGTTTATCGATGTCGTGACCACGCAGCACAAGGAGGGACATTATGGGCGCATCCCTGTCACCCCGCTCTGCCCAGGTCATCGACCTGGAAACCGTGCGTCAGCGTCAGCAGGCGCAAAAATGCTTGATCCGCCTAGCCCCTGAGCTAGATGGGTTAGAGATGGTCTACCAGCTCGCTGCGAGTCCCGACACGTATTACGGCCTACCTATTTTGGCCTGGGGGCTGCAAGAGAACGGTAACATCATTGGCCTTGTGCCATGGATGGAAAAGCTCGCTGCTTGTCATGAACTCGACAGCCATGAAAATGGCCAGTTTATTGGCTACCGCGATCCAGAAACTGAAGAAATTTTCGCCCTTCCTCCTGATCATAAATACGACGAGCTAATGGCCTCAGCCAGTTACTTCGAGTATGAAGCTTCAGGAGAGGTGACGCTGATTCAACAGCTTCCGGATACCCTTGGCACTCATGCTTTATGCATGAATCATCCCGACGCCCCTTGGAATATGAAGCAAGTCTATGGATGGCGTCTGTATAGCGATGGGAGTGTTGAAGCAGTTCTTGCCGATGAACAGCAAGCCACAACGTCCCCCATTCTACTGGGTGATAAGTGCCTTTACGATGCCCACTCCCGCCATCGCACGGTTTACTTTTTTCAACGCCATATCGCCAACCGCATAATGGATGAAGACCCTGCGACACTGGAAGCTTTGGCGATGATGGTTGTTCCAAATAAAGAGGGGTGATCTTGCATAAGCACTCACGAGGCTAGCCAAACCCTAAAGCCGATACTAATGGCTAGCCCCGCATAACTGCAGAAGCCTTACGCTAGGCGAATAAGATACACATAATGGGCATCAGACTCTTCTTGCAGCAGTAGCTGGTGCCCCAAAAATTGACAAAATTTTGGCACATCGCGAGTCGTTGCGGGATCTGTCGCTATCACCTTCAACACCTGCCCTGGCGTCATATCACGCACCTTGTTATGCATTAGCATAATAGGTTCAGGGCAATACAAACCCGTTGTGTCTAACGATGCATCAAAGGCACTTGGGTCATACGTATTATCAGTCATCTACAATCTCGTTTAGGAAACAGACAGCATGATCAAAGTAATCATTGAACGGCGCATTATGCCTGGCCTGGAAGAAGAATATGAACTGGCTGCGCGCGAAGCAATGCGCGTTTCGCTTGGCGTACGCGGATTTGTCGGTGGAGAAACACTCGTCGAACTTGGCCACACAGATCGCCGCCTGATGATTACCAAATGGCGCGATCTTCGCGCTTGGAAAGAGTGGCACTCAAGTGAAGCACGTACAGTGGCCATGCAGAGCATTCTACCTCTATTAACAGAAGACGAAACTATCCGCGTATACGAGCCAGGCTATTAGCCCCTTACGCGACTCTGCCTACCTTTAAATTAGTGAGCGAGCCTTACATGAACCGTCACTTCTTCCCGATCATGGTAGAGGTGGCGACATGTAATATTAGCGCTCACCCCAGCCATTTCCAACGCCTCTTCCAAAGTGTTAATACAGCGGTTGACCTCGTCCCAGCGTTTCTTCATAGGCAGTTTTAAATTAAAAATTGCCTCTCGACACCATTTCCGAGTTAACCATCTTTCCACCATCGCTAATACGCGCACAGGCTTATCGACGATATCACACACTAGCCAATCCATTCGTTGCGGCGGCTCCCAAGTAAAGCCATCCTCTTTTAGGTGATCTATCTGCCCTGTCGCCATTAGCTGCTTGTCCATTGGCCCATTATCAATGGCATAAACATACATACCACGCTGGACTAACTGCCAAGTCCAACCACCAGGAGCGGCCCCTAAATCCGCTGCCTGCATATGATCCGCAAGCCGTGTCCCCCACTCTTCTCGTGGAATAAACTCATGCCATGCTTCTTCTAACTTTAGCGTTGATCGGCTTGGTGCGCGGGATGGGAAACGTAAGCGGCGTATCCCATTAAGTAGCTCACTTCGATTGTCAGGAAAGCTCATACCCAACTGAACGCGATCACCATCCGTCCAGAAAATATGTAAACGACGTGCACCGGCTTTACCGCGCAATGCGCCGCGTTTTTTTAGCATACTCTGCAATGGCTTAGTTAGTGCTTTAATTAAGCCTGCCAATGCTTTGCCATCATTGGTATCTGGCGTTTCGTGCCAAATTTCTTCAAAACTCCAGCGACTTGACTTTATCTGATCAAGAATAGCCGTAAGCCTATCGTCCCGGGACAGCGTGAGCGCAGGCAGAGCAGCTAGACTTTGGCGAGCAAAAATAAGTTGCTTAAATGCCGCTTTACGGTGCAAATCATTAATCGGCTCTTTATCTAAGCGCGTTAAACTCACCCAACCTTCGCCTTGTGCAGGCTCGCAACTCACCTGGTGCTGTTTGGCGTGGTGTTGCATTTCAGCTAGTGCGTCGCTTTCAAACCCTGGGCGGCAATAGACAAGCCACGATGTGGGTACTGTTTCACTCACCCTTTCACCTCGAAAGTAATTTCATGTCATAGGTGAACATCTATTCAGAATAAAATGCCCCCGCTAATCGATGCATCATAGCACTTTCTTGTAAATGCTTTCTAAGTAGCGAGATAATCAGCGATTATTCATCTGATTGATGCGCTTAAAACATTATCTGCGCCTAACAAAAAACCCCAGCGTCAGCTGAAGCTGGGGTTTCGGGCTGCGCTGCTGCAGGCCAAGTTGGATTCCCGGTCACCCCACTCGGTAATGACGGTGTGGTGGCTCGGGGATGACGTGCGGTGTGGCCGCTTTGTGACAGGGGGCTAGGGAGTGTTTTTTTCTTCCGCG
>NZ_BJUL01000019.1 GCF_007989605.1 Vreelandella venusta
CGCGGAAGAAAAAGCACTCCCTAGCCCCCTGTCACCTAGCCCCCTGTCACAAAGCGGCCACACCGCACGTCATTCCCGAGTGGGGGGATCGGGAATCCAACTTGGCCTGCAGCAGCCCTGAAGCCCTAGCCCAACATGGATTCCTGTGGGAATGACAAGGGCTAGGGCCTGCGGGAATGACGAGTTAACGTTGAAAATTAATCCCGTTGGTGCTGGCATTCGCCAGCGGCCCAAGTTTCATAGATAGCGCGATCATCAGCGAGCATCATCAGCGCAAATAAACGCTCGCCGAGCGTTGTGCTGTGTTGGATACGGCGCTTCAACAGCGATGTCGCATGAGGATCAATCACGACAAAGTCTGCTTCATAAGTGGGAGCGAGCTGACCGATATGGGTATCTAAGGAGAGCGCTTTTGCATTGCCATGGGTTAAACCGTAAAAACCTTGCCATGCGGTGAGAGGCTGTCCTCTTAGTTGGCCCACTTGATAGGCGGCTTTAAGCGTACCAAACCCTGATAAATCGGTGCCTGCGCCGATATCGCTAGCATAGGTAAATGCCATGCCGGTCTGTTTAGCTGCCTCTCGGTCAAATAATCCGCTGCCTAAGAAAAGGTTGGAGCTTGGACAAAAGGCAATATTAGCGCCTCGATCCGCCAAGCGTTGACGCATATCGTTATCCAAATGAATACCGTGTGCGAAGGTACTGCGGGGGCCGACTAATCCCGCATCCTCATAAACGGCTAAGTAGTCGCGGCTACCAGGAAATAGTTCGGCTACCCAGTCTAATTCCCCACTGTTTTCGGCCAAATGAGTTTGTAGCCACAAGCTAGAGTCATTGCGTAAGAGGGCGCCGGCAGCATCCATTTGCATTTTGGTGGAGGTGGGCGCAAAACGTGGCGTGACGCTATAACCTAGTCGGCCATTGCCATGCCAGTCTTGAATAAGTCGCTCACTGTCTGCAATTCCTGACACACCATCCATTAATGCGTCAGGCGCGTTGCGATCCATTAATACTTTACCAACCAGCATGCGTAGCTGACGTTTTTGGCAGGCGGTGAAGAACGCATCCACTGAACCAGGATGACTTGAGCCAAATACTTGGGCTGTTGTCGTTCCCGCGCGAAGCATTTCATCTAGAAAAGCGTTCGATAGCGCTTCTGCATGCGCATGATTGGCAAAACGGCACTCTTCAGGAAACGTATAGTCATTTAGCCAATCAAGTAGCTGGCGACCGTAGGAAGCCATGATGTCTAGCTGAACATAGTGAACGTGAGTATCGATAAAACCGGGCATAATCAACTTGCCACGATAATCAATAACATGGGCGTCACTTGGCAGTTGATCAGCGAGATCACCATAGTGGCCGACAGCCTGTATGTGACTGCCCTTTAGCCAAAGTAACCCGTCGCCATAATGCTCTAGGCTACCTGGTTGAGGTAGGTCGTCATTACCTGGGTCGCGTGCAAAACTGACAATTTCAGCGCGAATGAGCGTATCGATTGAGGAATTCATATTAACTCTGAGTCGTTTTTGTATCGTCAACAAGTGCACGAATTGCATTCGGCTCAAGGCCGCGCATGTCTAGTGAGGCTGGCTTGTCCGTTAGCCAAAGCAGCTCGGTTACCACTGTCAACGCAATCGCATAGGGGGTTTTATTGCTAAGTTTAGTGTTATGAATACAGCCAATGGGGCTGCGTACACGCTCTATTTGCTCAGTGGTATAGCCTTCGCGCTGCAGCCGTCCTCGGAAGCTTGCCCATTTGCTATCAGAGCCGATTAGTCCTATTGAGGCGATGTCATGGCGCTGTAGTAAAGCGGTAATAAGCGCATAATCTTCATCATGGTTGTGGGTTAATACCAGTGCGTGACACCCGGGGGGTAGGGCTGAAGTTGCCTCCTGTGCACTGCTCAGCTTATGGCAACTGAGTCGCGATTGCTGCTGGTCGTGTTCGTTAAATACATCGGTTCGGCTATCAAACCAGTGTATTTGCCAGGGTAGCGGTTCGCTAAGCGATACGATTTCTCGCCCGACATGACCGGCACCAAATAAAGCGATACTGATAGCGGCACCAGGAAACATTTCCAGCAGCACATTGACGTAGCCGCCACAGCACTGGCCGCTGCGCCCACCTAGCGAGAATGCCTCTAAGTGAAAGCCCGCGCGGCCTTGCTGTAAAAAGTCCCGCGCAGCGTGGATAGTTTGCCACTCGAAAGTACCGCCACCTAGCGTGTCATAGATCGCCTCTTGAGTGATCACCATACGCGCGCCGGGTTCACGCGGAGTTGAGCCCGCGCTAGTTACCTGAGTAGCCAATACGTGGGGAACACCGCTACGCTGCAAGCGATCGAGTGCCGCGTGCCAAGTTTCTGCTGGGGGCCGTGTCATAGTGCTTTTTCTCTAATTGCGTTTGCAGCGAGCATCACTCTTTCAGGAGTGGCGGGAGTGTCGAGATGGGGAGACTGTTGGTAATCGGTTAAGCTTGAAAGCGCATCACGTAGTGCAGACCAGACACAGATACCAAGCATAAACGGCGGCTCACCAACGGCTTTAGAGCGATATAGGCTTGCCATGGAGTTTGGGTGGCCTTCCAATAGTTCAACGTTAAAAATCGCGGGAAGATCGCCAAACGTGGGTATTTTATAGGTTGCAGGTCCGTCGCTAACCAGCGCACCGCTATCGTTCCACTTAAGCTCTTCACTGGTTAGCCAGCCCATTCCCTGGATAAAGCCACCTTCTACTTGGCCAATATCAATGGCAGGGTTTAGCGAATTGCCAACGTCATGCAGTACGTCAACGCGGTTGACTAAATATTCGCCGCTCAGGGTGTCAACACTCACTTCGGCGACAGCTGCTCCAAACGCGTAATAATAAAAAGGGCGGCCTTGGCCCGTTGTACGGTTGTAATGAATCAATGGTGTCGCATAAAAGCCTTTTTCTGAAAGTGAGATACGATTGAGGTAGGCTGTTTGGACAAGCTCTCCCCAAGGGATGCGACGCTCGCTTTCTCCAATACCAGCAATCAGCATGCCATTTTCCAGACGCATGCCTTCTCGATCTAAGCCGCCCTCAAAATGCACCGCAGCAAAGTCGAATAATCTTGCGCGCAATTTACTGGCGGCATCTCGCGCAGCCATACCATTGAGGTCGGCACCGCTTGAGGCCGCGGTAGGAGATGTGTTGGGTACTTTATCCGTGCGAGTTGCGCTAATCCGCACGCTATCTAAATCCAAGCCAAGCTCGCGAGCCACAACTTGGCAAATCTTGGTGTGCAGCCCTTGCCCCATTTCGGTGCCGCCGTGATTGATCATGATGCTGCCATCGGTATACACATGCAGCAGCGCACCAGCCTGGTTGAGGTGCTGGGCGGTAAATGAGATACCAAACTTTACTGGCGTTAGCGCGAGCCCTTTTTTAATAATGGGACTGTTGCTATTAAATGCCTTAATAGCCGCACGGCGCCCCCAGTAATCACTACTGGTTTCCAGTGTGTCTACCAGTGTATGGAGTAACTGTTTTTGATCCACTGATTGGCCGTAGTGAGTGACGTCGCGCCCGTCGCGATAGAAGTTTCGTTTGCGTATGATGAGAGGATCGTCACCGACTTTGCGCGCGATATCATCCATTGCAGCTTCGATAATCATCATACCCTGAGGGCCGCCGAAACCGCGAAAAGCTGTGTTAGAAGCGGTATGGGTCTTAGCGCGATGGCCGGTGACGCGGGCATTGCCTAATGAGTAGGCGTTGTCGGCATGGAACATTGCACGATCAACAATGGCGTCCGAAAGGTCAGGTGAATAGCCGCAGTCACCAATAACTGTTATGTCTCCCCCTTGGATGACGCCTTGCCGATTAATGGCTAGTCGGTAGCGATTATGAAATGGGTGTCGCTTACCGGTCGCGCGCATGTCATCACTGCGCGGTAGGCGTATACGTGTGGCTTTGCCAGTTCTGCGGGCAATAATAGCTGCCATACAAGCCCAAGGGGATGCTTGAGTTTCTTTGCCTCCAAAACCACCGCCCATTCGGCGTACTTCAACGGTGACAGCATGAAAAGGAATGCCCAGTACTTCAGCGACAAGCTTTTGGGTCTCACTAGGGTGCTGGTTAGAGGTATGAACAATGACCCCTTCATCTTCAGTGGGCAGAACCAAGCATGCTTGTCCCTCCAGGTAGAAATGTTCCTGCCCGCCGATGAAAAGCTCGCCTTCAATCGTTTGCTCGGCTTGGCGCAGTTCCGTTTGCCAATCACCACGCTCCTGAACATGTGTAGGGCGAACCACATCATTGCGTTCAGCAGCAGCCACCGGGTCGAGGCTCGCCGGTTGTTCGTCGATACTTAACTTGGCCAACGTTACCGCTCGGCGAGCAGCCTGAAGCGAGGTAGCGGCAACGGCGAAAATACACTGGCCTGCGTAGCTAATTTCTTGATCTACAAAAATGGGGTCGCCTGGGAAAACCGGGCCGATATCCGTATGACCGGGTACGTCGTGAAAAGTGATGACATCGACAACCCCAGGCGCTTGTTTAACTGCTTCAAGATCAAGCGTGGTCAACGTGCCGTGTGCGGCAGGAGACAGCCCCAGAGCTACATGCAGGGCATCTGCTGGTGCTTTGAGGTCATCGATGTAAGCGGCCTTGCCGGTAACGTGTTTTTCAGCGCTTTCATGGAAGCTGGCGGTGCCTGCTTGGCGCTGACCATGGCTATCGACAGTATGGCGGGCAAGTGGGCCTGACCCTTGGATGTGGTCATGTAATTCTCGACGAGCACGGCTGCTGTCGCCATCAAGTTTAGTGAGCGTACGCATGGAGCATCACCTCCTGGTTGGGTGACGAAAGCGATAAGTAGAGGCGTTCTAATAGGTTAAGTGCGGCTTGTTCTCGGTAGTATTGGCTGCCCCGTACATCGCTCATTGGCTGAAACTCTTCAGCAAGGGCTTGCTGGGCTGTTTGAAAGCTAGCTTTGGAGACGGGCTGGCCCTCTAGCGCAACTTCTGTTTGACTCGCTCGCTTGGGAGTGGCAGCCATACCGCCAAAGGCAATGCGAACATCCTCCATCACACCTTGATTAACACGGTAGCAAAACGCACCTAATACCGCCGTTATGTCATCCTCGCGCCGTTTAGAAAGCTTCCAAACCCTGAGTGTGGCTGATTCAGCCAGTTGAGGTATAAAAATACGACTGATGACTTCATCAGCAGCCAGTGCGGTTTTTTTATAGTCGATAAAAAAATCACTTAGCAACAGCTGGCGAGTACCGACATGGCTGGTAAGTTCTACCCAGGCATTGAGCGCCAGTAGCACCGGTGGCGTATCCCCAATTGGCGAAGCGTTGGCGATGTTGCCGCCGAGCGTTCCTCGGTTACGAACTTGTTGGGAGCCGAGCCTGTGAAGGAGGTGTGCAAACGCAGGAAAGTGACGGTTAAATAACGGCTCAAGCTGCGTGTACGTAACCCCAGCGCCTATCCACCAACCTGGTTGAGCTTGGAATGTCGCCTCTTCAATTTGGCCTAATTCAGCCACACGAGTGATATCGATAAGCTGATTCAACGCGGTGAGGCGCTGAGTGTTTTCCAACCACAGATCTGTTGCGCCAGCCACAAGGCGTGCATCAGGATAGCGATATCGTGCGTCGGTCAACTCAGCCAAGGTAGTTGGTTGTATGAAGCGTGGTTCGCTCTGTTCGGTTGACTCTGACACAGGAAGCGGCTGGCTGGCTGGCTGCGACGCATCGAACCACTGAGGTGCTTCCCAAGAGAAATCTTGCATGCTCAAGGCGGCGTCACGAATAGGACGGTATCCCGTGCAGCGGCATAAATTTCCACCTAGTGCGGCTTCCAGTGTGTCTGGTGTAAGAGGCGAGGGGCGCTGCTGCTGGTGGGTATGCAAGGTGAACAATGACATGACAATCCCAGGTGTGCAAAATCCGCACTGGCTGCCATGGCACTCGATCATTGCGCGTTGAGCTGGGTGCAAGTTGCCCTCAGTCGCGAGCCCTTCGACGGTAATGACATGCCGACCGTGAAGTTGGTGAGCCGGGGTAATGCACGCGTTGACGCTTAAAAAGCGGCTTTGCATATTGCCTGGATTGCTGATTGCGACTGTACAAGCGCCACAATCACCCGATGCGCAGCCCTCTTTTGTGCCAGTGAAGCCCAAATGATCGCGCAACAGCGTTAGAATGCTGGTGTCAGGGGGTACATGACACTGCTTGGGGGTGCCGTTGAGCAGGAACTCAATCGTAGCCATGCCAAACTCCGTTATGATTGTTCTGACCGATCGGTCAATATTGTTTAGCTTGAGACAAAAAAGCGCACCTTGCAAGAATTTGTTGCTAGCGCCGCTGTCTGTGCACTTGCACGGCAGGCGTCGATAAACCAATTTAATCTGATAGGTCCCATGGGCTGACCACTGGTGCCTATCCAAAGCGCTTATTAAAGGAGCTTAATCAATGACAGCGGATACCGCTAACCATGAAAATGCCAGCAGAGATCGCATTGAACAGACCATCCTGAGCGCTGCTGAGCAGGTGTTTTCTCAACATGGTTATCGTGGTGCCAGCCTTCAGGCAATCGCCGATATAGCAGGTCTTCCTAAAGCGAATATTCTCTATTACATGGGTAGTAAGCAGCTGCTTTATGTTCGACTGCTTAATCGAATGATGAACCGCTGGAATGCGGTACTTGAAGACATCACACCTGAAAGTGACCCAGCTAAGGTGTTAAGCGATTTTATACGTACCAAGATGATGCTGGGCCAGCGCTACCCCGAAGGTTCAAAGTTATTTGCCGCCGAGATTTTGGCAGGTGCGCCTTTCTTGAGTCATTACCTCTCTGGGGAGTTGAAAGAGTGGGTAGCTTCTCGTGCAGAAATTATCCATCAGTGGTCTCAGCTAGGAAAAATGGATGATGTCGATCCGCGCTGGCTTATATTCTTGATTTGGTCGTCCACCCAACACTACACGGAATACAGTGCGCAGGTAACGGGGATTTTAGGGACTGAGGGGCTTAGCGAAACGGATTTCGAGTCTATTTGCCGTTTCCTTGAGCATGTGATTTTGAAAGGATGCGGTATTTCAACGTCGCATTTATCAAACGACTCATCAGTTTAGCTACTATGCCCCTATTGGCGATGTCTACGCTTCCAATTGAGCAGCACCTCAAGCCGATTCAGACGGCTCTCTCTGAACATAACCGACTTATCTTGGTCGCTCAGCCGGGGGCGGGTAAGACAACCAGAGTCCCGCTGACCTTGCTAAACAGTCAATGGGCGCAGGGCCAGAAGATACTGTTGCTAGAGCCTCGACGGGTAGCTGCTCGTTTGGCGGCAAGCTTTATGGCCGCGCAGCTTAATGAGCCTATCGGTAAGACAGTTGGCTATCGTATGCGCGGGGACAGTAAAGTGAGCTCGGATACTCGTTTGGAGGTGCTCACTCAGGGCGTCCTGACGCGTATGCTGCAAGATGATCCGTTGCTCGAAGGAGTCGCCGGTATCATCTTCGATGAGTTTCATGAGCGCAGCATAGAAGCAGATCTTGGGCTGGCGCTATCGCTGGACATTCAGCAAAGCGTTCGCGATGACTTACGACTGGTGGTGATGTCTGCGACGTTAGATGTTGCCGCGCTAACAAACGTATTGGGTCGCGATACATGCGTGATTGAAAGCACAGGTCGCGAATTCCCAATCGACACATATCACCGCCCTTTGGGGGGCGATGAGACGCTAGATGCCGCTGCTTACCGAGTGGTAACCGAGGCCTTGGCGAATGTTGATAGTCGCGACGTGCTGGTGATTTTACCAGGGGTAGCAGAGATAACCCGGCTAGTACAAATGCTGGAAAATAGTGCCTTTGATGTTGAGGTGCGCGCATTGCATGGCGGCATGTCCATCGAAGCGCAGCAAGCTGCATTGAGGCTACATGAAACACGCCAGCGAGTGATTGTCGCGACGGCCATTGCGGAATCCAGCGTGACTGTTGATGGCGTTAATGTGGTCATTGACGCGGGCTTGGAGCGAGTACCGTTGTTTCAGCCGCAAACAGGGCTTACTCGACTAACTACCCGGCGCGTCAATCGTGCCAGCGCTGATCAACGTCGCGGACGTGCAGGGCGGCAACAGCCGGGCACGTGTTATCGGTTGTGGTCTCAAGAGCAGCCAATGGTTGCTTACGGTGAACCCGAGATAGCCCAAGCTGATTTATCAAGGCTAGCGCTGGAAGTCGCCAGATGGGGAGCACGTTCGCCAGAAGAGTTAGTTTGGATGACGCCACCGCCTAACGGTGCATGGCAAAGTAGTCAGGCTTTGCTCCGTCAGCTTGGCATTCTTGATACAGTGGGATTATTAACACCCTTAGGTAAACAAAGTGCGCGCTGGCCGCTTGAGCCACGTTTAGCGGTCATGCTGTCAAAAGCAGCGTCATTGAATGCAGTACCGCTTGCCTGTGCTTTAGCAGCTCTGTTAGAGGGCAGAGAGCGTGTCAGTGGCTCGCTAAGAGATGCGCTGGCTCAGCGGCTCGGCCAATCCAGGCGGTTTCCTCAATGGCAACGAGAAACTCAGCGTCTTATGGATATGGCTAGCCTCAAGCTGCCAGATAAGCTACCGCTTGAGCCGCTTAGCTGCCTGCTGGCGATAGCTTACCCGGATCGTGTTGGTCAATTCATCAGTCCAGGTCGGTTCAAGCTTGCCAATGGCAAAACCGCCACGCTCTCCGCTAGCCACCTCCTGGCGAATGAAGCATTTATCGTCGCCGTTAGCGTAGAGAGTGCCAGTAGTGAGGCGGCAATTTACCTGGCAGAACCGATTATGCAGACAGCGCTTATTGACCTTTACCCTGAAACTCAACAGTGGGAGGAGCGTGTTACTTGGTCAGATGCCCAAGGAAAGCTTCTTGGTGAAGCTGTTCAGCGCCATGGTGAACTTGTATTGGCACGTCGGCCCTTAGCGGAGTTATCTAGAGAGGCCGTCCAGCAAGCATTGCTGAGTGCATTGAAACAACGACCTGCGGCGCTTTTTAATGGCAAGGTTAAGCAGTTACGGGGGCGAATGGCGCTAGTGGCGAGCCTTTATTCTGACGTATGGCCTGACTGGTCAGAGAGCGCGCTATTGGACAGTTTGGATGTATGGCTGGCACCTTACATGACGGGTATAACACGCTTCAGCCAGCTAGAAAAAATGCCATTCCATAGCTACTTAATGGCAACGCTTAGTTGGGACGAGCAAAGCCATTTTGAACGTTTAACACCGCCGTCAATAATGGCTCCTAGTGGTAATCAAGCATCGGTTGATTATGAGCCTTGCCTAACAGGAAGACCGCCAGTGCTTGCTCTGAAGTTACAGGAAGCGTTTGGTTGGCAGGATACCCCCACCGTTGCGGACGGTCATATGCCTGTTGTCATTCATCTGCTTTCACCAGCCAAAAGGCCGCTTCAAGTGACTCAGGATTTACGTAGTTTTTGGGTGAATGGCTACCCAGAGGTGCGTAAAGAGATGCGTGGCCGCTATCCTAAACACCCCTGGCCAGAAGATCCGATGACCGCTCAAGCAACGGCATCGACAAAACGACATAAAGTTTAATGGTGCCGTTTAAAGAGAAGCCTGATCGAAGAAGATCATTCCGTTTGCTCATCAGGTATTTTACCTGGTAAGCGATAGCGTACTCCGTCGGCGCGCTGCTCTTCATAACGCCGGTTTTCTTCTTCTGGGGGCACTCCCAGTACAGTCTCTTGCGACCCATCCGGCCAAGTGTAAGTTGTGCACCCGGTTAACGATACTAAGACCACGGTTATCAACGAGAACAACAAAATAAATCCACGACATTTGGGCATATTAGGCTCCATCACCAGTTATAAGCTGCTCTTAGCAAAGCGTGCGTAGTGTGAATGGCACGACAGCAAGTCGTAAGCTTAATCCCAAATTGTTAGATTTGTTAGATTTCTTCCCAAAGGCTACGTCGAAATTCATGGGAAAGCTGAGATACCTTAGCGAAACGCTCAAGGTTAGCATCGGTAAGCGTTTTGACCATCTCTTGGTAATGCTCAGTGAGTTCCTTAGCGCTACAGCTCTCGTTGTCATCAGTCAGGCATAGCGTCAGTTTTTCGCTACTTTTAGCGATAGCTTGGAAAAGCTCGGCCTCCAGTTGCATGGCTTCTGTGACGCTCTCAAGCCATGCAATCTGACAACGTACCATTGGCATGGTGCTCAATAGGCAGTAATGCTGCCACCAAGCCACGATATCTTGGTTGACGTCGTAGGCGGATGAGGGCTGCTTGTTGTGTGTATGGTCCATGGCAGGTTCCTATCGAGTTTTTCAATTTGTGAGGCATTCTTCACAGGTTCTCCTATCTTCAACTATAGCTAAAGCTATGCAGAAGAGCTGCACATTCAGACAGCGCGATACGTGATAGCGAGGAGAGGCTCAATGTGGTCAGTCGTTAAATCAGTACTGTCAGCACTTTTAGGTGTACAAAATGACCTCAAACGGCAACAGGATTTTTCTAGCGGCAACCCCGCTGTCTTTATTGTGACGGGGATTGTAGTCACGCTCATATTTGTTTTGATCTTAGTGGGGATTGCAGTGATTGCATCGCGATGAAGCGTTGATACACCTCACGATAGTTGTTCGTGACGAATGCCACATGTTTTCTATACTGACGTTAATCAGTTAATTCTGACCTAATAAAAGGGTTGGCGAGAACAACAATAATAACGGAGGTCGCTATGCATCTATCGTGGCAATGGCTGCTAACCATTACCAGTGCCTTCAGTATCACTCAAGCTCATGCTCATGATAATGGCTGGAATATGCCTATTGGGGTCACCGATATCAGCCAAGATATTTTTGGGCTGCATATGGCGATTTTTTGGGTATGCGTGGTAATTGGAGTGATTGTGTTTGGGGTGATGTTTTTCTCACTATTCAAATACAGACACTCAAAAGGGGGAAAAGCGGCGAATTTTCATGAGCATACCTCCGTTGAAATTCTTTGGACCGCTATTCCTATTCTGATTTTGATTGGCATGGCCGTGCCCGCAACGGCGACGCTGAAGAATATGTACGATTCTTCAGAAGCTGATCTAGATGTGATGATTACTGGCCAACAATGGCGCTGGCGCTACGAGTACCTTGGTGAAGATGTTGCGTTTACATCCAATATGAGCACACCAACTGCACAAATTCGTGGAGAAGAATCGAGAGATGAACACTATTTGTTAGACGTAGATGAGCCATTGGTACTGCCGATCAATCGTAAAGTGCGCTTTTTAATGACGTCAGATGACGTTATTCACTCTTGGTGGGTGCCTGAGCTAGCCGTTAAGCAGGATACGATTCCTGGGTTCATCAATGAGAACTGGGTGAAAATTAATGAGCCGGGGATCTATCGTGGTCAATGTGCTGAGCTTTGCGGCGTTAACCACGGATTTATGCCAGTGGTTGTGCATGCGATGGAAGAAGAAGAGTTCGAAGCATGGCTGGCAGAACGTAAAGAAGCCGCAGAGCAAGAGGCGATGGGGGTTGACCGAGAGTGGGAAATGGATGATTTGATGGCGCGGGGGGAGACTGTTTATCAGACTATCTGTTCTGCCTGTCACCAAAACGAAGGTCAGGGGGCGCCACCCGCATTTCCTGCACTAGCCAATAATAATCAATTGATTAGCGATTTGGATTGGCATATGGATCGGGTTATTAACGGTGTTTCTGGCGCTGCTATGCCCGCATTCCGCAGCACGTTAAATCCTGTCGAAATAGCTGCTGTTGTTACTTATACCCGCAATGCTTGGGGCAATGAGACAGGTGATGCGGTGCAGCCAGCTGTGGTGGCCGAACGTATTGCACAATAATTTAAGGTACTAACAATAAATCAGGCGGAGATGCTCATGGCGCCCAAACTACCTCCTCAACACTCGCTGCAACATAGCTCCACTGCAGCGGCTGGCGGTCACTCTCATCACGACCATGCAGCTCAGCCCAAAGGGATACTACGCTGGGTTTTGACAACTAATCATAAAGAAATTGGTTCTCTATACCTGATTTTTTCTCTCACTATGTTTTTTGTTGGAGGCATATTTGCCCTAGTAGTGAGAGCCGAGCTATTTCAACCTGGTTTGCAGCTTATAGAGCCGGAATTTTTCAACCAAATGACCACCATGCATGGATTAATAATGGTGTTTGCTGCGGTAATGCCAGCGTTTACTGGGCTAGCCAATTGGATGATTCCACTGCAGATTGGTGCGCCGGATATGGCGCTGCCCAGGCTTAATAACTTTAGTTTCTGGCTGCTTCCGGTGGCGTTTACATTGTTACTTTCTACACTATTTATGCCGGGGGGCGGGCCCAATTTTGGCTGGACATTTTATGCGCCATTATCGACGACTTACGCACCTGCCTCTACAACATTCTTTATTTTAGCCCTGCACATTGCAGGTATTAGCTCGATTCTTGGGGCTATAAATATTATTGCGACCATTCTGAATATGCGCGCACCTGGAATGCGCATGATGGATATGCCGCTGTTCGTATGGACATGGTTAATTACGGCTTTTCTATTGATTGCGGTAATGCCTGTACTAGCGGGCGTTATAACCATGATGCTGATGGATATAAACTTCGGTACCAGTTTCTTTGACGCTGCGGGTGGCGGTGATCCAGTGCTTTTCCAGCACTTATTCTGGTTCTTTGGCCACCCTGAAGTTTACATCATGATTTTGCCGGCTTTTGGTATTGTCTCAGCCATTATTCCTACCTTCGCGCGTAAGCCTTTGTTTGGGTACGCATCTATGGTGTATGCCACGGCAGCTATCGCGCTGTTGTCATTTTTAGTTTGGGCACACCATATGTTTATCGTCGGTCTTCCGCTAACAGCGGAGCTGTTTTTCATGTACTCGACCATGCTGATCGCCGTGCCCACAGGCGTGAAAGTATTTAACTGGGTGACCACGCTGTTTCGTGGCTCGATCAGTTTTGAGCCGCCTATGCTGTTTGCTTTGGCCTTCGTCGTGCTATTCACCATAGGTGGTTTCTCAGGACTCATGTTGGCCATTGCACCTGCGGATTTCCAATACCACGATACCTACTTTGTCGTGGCGCATTTCCATTATGTACTGGTGCCGGGGGCTATTTTTGCCATTATGGCTGGCGTCTACTATTGGCTACCCAAATGGACAGGCCACTATCCTAACGAGCGACTTGCCCAATGCCATTTTTGGTGCTCTATCGTTGGCGTTAATCTAACGTTTTTCCCTATGCATTTCGCAGGCTTGGCGGGCATGCCAAGGCGCATTCCTGACTATGCCTTACAATTTGCGGATTTCAATTTGCTCTCCAGCATTGGTGCCTTCTTTTTTGGTGCGTCACAGCTGATGTTTGTATTGGTTGTAGTGCTGTGCGTGAGAGGAGGTAAAAAAGCACCTGCAAAAGCTTGGGAAGGCGCAGAAGACCTAGAGTGGAGCGTTCCCAGTCCGGCACCATTGCATACTTTTGAGACACCGCCCGTATTTAACCGTACCCATCATCATGACTAATAGGCTATCTATCAGTGGATGGCCTAGGGGGATATATGGCAGTCAACGATACGGTGCAATCAGTTGGGGTTAAGCGGACGGTTATTCGTACGGTGGCGGCGCTCATTGGAATGTTTGCCTTCGCATTCGCACTGGTCCCTCTATATAACGTGTTCTGCAGTGTGACAGGGCTTAATGGCAAGGTGGATACAACGGCCAAAGCCATTATTCATGAAGGAGTTGATCAGTCTCGTTATATTACTGTTCAGTTTATTACTCGAGGTAGTGCGGGATTGCCATGGCGAATGAGCGTCGAAAACCGCCAAATGCGTGTGCACCCAGGCCAAACAGCTGAGGTAGATTTTACGTTTACTAACAACAGTCATGTCGAAAGTTGGGGGCGGGCTGTACCTAGCGTTTCTCCTTCAAACGCTACGACGCATTTAAGAAAAGTAAGCTGTTTTTGTTTCCAAGAGCAGCAACTTCAGGGGGATGAGCGTTTGACGATTCCTCTGATATTCCAGCTATCGCGTGACCTTCCCGAGGACATTAATACGATAACGCTGGTGTATACCTTGTACCCGGTTCATCACTTAGTAAAAGACACCTCGAAGAATGACAACAACACGATAGGGGATTCGATATGAGTGGCGGCTACTATGTTCCAACAACGAGTCGATGGCCTATTCTAGGCTCGCTGGCGCTCGGGGCTATGATGGTGGGTACAGGGATTAAGCTTGTGTACGACACGGGTACCCCGTTCATGCTAATCGGTGTGGCTTGTGTAATCACCGTCATGGGGCTTTGGTTCAGAGATGTTATTCACGAGTCAATGAGCGGACTTTACGATGCCCAAATGGATCGCTCGTTTCGGTGGGGGATGGGCTGGTTTATTTTTTCGGAGGTGATGTTTTTTGCAGCTTTCTTTGGTGCGCTGTTCTACGTTAGAACGTTCGCTATACCCTGGTTAGGTGGTGAAGGTGCAAAAGGTGTTTCTGCGTTGCTGTGGCCTGATTTTGTCGCTCAGTGGCCGTTGTTAAACCCGCCTGATTCATCAGTGGCTGGCCCGGATAGTGTCTTAAGTCCATGGCAATTGCCACTCGTCAATACGCTCATTTTGGTAACGTCTAGCATTACGTTAACGGTCGCGCATGAGGCTTTAAAATTGGGCGAACGTAAGACGTGCAGAAACTGGCTGTCAGGAACTGTATTGCTAGGCTGCTGTTTTATTATGATTCAGGGCGTCGAATATTATGAAGCCTACAACCATTATGGCATTACGCTTGAGGCAGGTATCTTCGGCGCTACTTTCTTTATTCTGACGGGCTTCCACGGCGTTCACGTCATTATAGGTACATTAATTTTAACCAGCATGCTGATACGTATACATAAAGGACACTTTGCCCAAGATCATCATTTTGGTTTTGAAGCCTCTTGTTGGTATTGGCACTTTGTAGATGTCGTGTGGGTTGGATTATTTATTTTTGTATACGTTTTTTAATCAATCAGCCTAAATCTCCCGACCAGAAGCCAAATACTAACAAGGCCATGAGTAGGCATGTTAACCCAATGCGCCATTTAAGGGATGCTAGTAGCCGTCGCGAGCTGCTGTCATCCTTTAATAAAAAACCTGCGCTGGCCGCTAAGCTAGCGACTATTCCAATAAAAACTAGGCCAATGAGCAGCTTTAACCACATGAAGAAAACCTCTTTTGGGTCGCAACGTCTATACGTCTGGTGTGTGTTTTGGGGCGTATTAGTTTTACTAGGTATCTTCCTAGGACTATGGCAGTGGGAGCGTGCCGCTGACAAGCGAGTTTTGTTAGCCGCACGGGAGGCTGCGCCTTCGGTTAAATCGCCTCTTACTATGCCAGTAGAGGGATCTGAGTTGCATTTGCAAGGAGAGTACCTCGCTAACCATACGCTTTATCTGGATAACCGCATTGTAGATGGGCATTTGGGCGTGGCTGTGTTAACCCCTTTTCGAGATACTTCTGATCAGTTGTGGCTTATTCAACGAGGTTTTATTGAAACAGGGCCAAGTAGGGCGGCGCCTCAAGCGGATACTCCAGAGGGTGTCGTCAGCGTTTCAGGAGAGTGGCAGGTTGCGCGCTCCGGCGGTCCGCTATATGGCAAAAACAGGGAAGGGCTAAGGCTGCAGCAGATCAGTTTAACTCCATGGGAATCAACATTGCCCGCCTTCACTTACGCTGGCTGGTTGCATGCTGATCAGGGTGAGGGGGTGTTTACGCCCTGGTGGGAAGCTAACGTGATGCCGCCTAGTCGCCATCTTGGCTATGCTTTTCAATGGTGGGGATTAGCGCTTGCTGCGACAGTGGTCATGGTATTGGGCGGCCGTCGCCTGCGCAAAGATAGCCTTGCAAAAGATAGTCTTACAAAAGATAGCTTTACAGGTTGCTGAGGGGAAAAGCATGCAACAACGCCAGCCAGTTCATTATCCGCGAGTTAAATTGATGCTGATATTTGCAGCATTTGCGGCGCCTATTGTTACTGCGTGGATAATGTTGACATGGCAAATAGGCATACCCAGTGAAGATACTGCCCATGGTCAAGTGCATGTCAGCGTACCAGTACTAGATGACTGGCCTCTGAGCGCTCAACCCGAAAAAAACGATGCTTGGACACTGGTATTTGATTGTACTTCTCTCTGTGATGAGCGCATGGATGAATTGTGGCGTCTGCACCGTGCGTTGGGCCGTGAAGCTCCTCGTTTACAGCGGCTGCGAATAGGTGGGAGTGCACAAGAGCTGCCAGGAGAAACGGTTAATCGTTGGCTGGCAGAACCTGCATGGCGTGAAGAAAATAGTGTATGGCTAATGGATCCTTTCGGCAGGCCAGCGTTGTCATTTAATAAGGCAGTGCCTGCAGCTGATATTCTCGATGATATACGTCACTTGTTTAAGGTTAACCCGCTATAGCGAACACCACATTGTTACTCTGCATGCTCGACCTCGCAGGTCGTAAGGAAGCAACGTGCCATATTCCACTGAGCGACGCTTACAATGGCTGAAACGTTTAACTTTGATCGGTACTACGCTGACAGCGTTCGTGATTCTAGTTGGTGCATGGACGCGCTTGGTTGACGCAGGTTTGGGATGCCCAGATTGGCCAGGTTGTTATGGGCGGTTGTTAGTCCCTGACGCCGAGCATGCTGCCTTGCAGCATCCCGATGTTCCTCTTGTGCCTTTTAAAGCATGGGTAGAGATGGCTCATCGGTATGTAGCAAGTTTGTTAGGACTTATTGTTTTAAGCGTAGTGGCGCTGGGTTTTTCATTACGTAAACGTGCGGGATTTCCATGGAAAGTAAGTATTCTCTTGCTCGTTGTTATTCTACTTCAAGGCGCATTTGGCGCTTTTACAGTGACGCTAAAGCTTTGGCCACAAGTAGTTACTTTGCATTTGTTGGGTGGGCTGAGTGTACTGATGGTGTTTTTTTGGTTGCATTTGCGAACTCGGCATAGCTTGACAAAGCTTGTGTCTACCTCTTCAGGCCATACCTCCTCAGGCCATACTTCTTCACCTACACGCTATATCTCTCCACTTAGGAACGCTAATGTGCTTTGGGTGATAGGCGTGTTGGTATTAGTTTTGCAGCTTGCTTTAGGTGGCTGGGTAACCAGTAACTATGCAGGTATTGCCTGCCAGGGGTTTCCAACCTGCAATACGCAATGGTGGCCGGAAATGGACATAAGCGAAGGCTTTCACCTGACACAAACTGTTGGCCCTAATTATTTGCACGGGCAGTTACATGCCGACGCACGGACGGCTATTCACGTTATGCACCGTATTGGAGCGCTTGTGCTTGGCATTGTAGTGTCAGCGCTATGGTGGCGATATCGCCATGCTGTGTCTGTTGGGCGAGCGCTTAGATTGGTGGTAATTGCTTATTTTGCCCAAGTCGCGCTTGGTATTGCTAATGTGTTGCTGTGGCTTCCACTATGGCTGGCTCTGTTGCATACCGCTGGAGCGGTTGCGCTGACCTTGAGTATGGGCTGGGCGGTCTGGTGCTGGAAATATCGCTCTAGTCAGCACTTTAGTGAGGTGAATGATCTAAAGTCAACGCAGGTTTTCTTGACGTAAGGTGAGGTTTTGCTTCTTTAAAAACAGTGGGAGGCTGTTTATTTTTGAGCTGAAACAGAGCTGGAAAATAGTCAAAGTGGTCTCATTGGGGGAATAGGGTGTACAATTATCGTCAAGCTTTCTACCTCTCCGTTGTGAAAGGAGCGTTATGAGTTCCACAGGAGCGCTGTTGTTATTCATCGTTGCAATGATTGTCATTGCAGCTCTTGGTTTTTATGCCTATAAGCTTCGTCAAGAGGTTAAACGTCGAGAAGCATTTCGGCTGGACGAAGAACGTCGTGCCCATCAAAACAGCCTGGAGAATCTGGATTTTGTTGCTAGTGCGCTTGTGCAAGAGCAAGTCGACATTACAGAAGGAGCTTGGCGATGCAAAGTGCTGCTTGAGATCATTGATTCTAGCCTAACAGAGCGTCCAGACTTTCAGGCGTTTGCAGAGGTGTACAATCGTACTCGGCATTTAAAAACTCACTCCGCACGTAAGCAATTGACGCCACGAGAGCGAATGCAAGAAGATAAAGAGCGTATTGCTGTTGAGGACGAAATGCGTCCTGCCGTACTTGAGGCAGCAAAAAAGATCATAGACTGGAGGTCCAAAGGATCTAGGGGTCTTCATTAACCTTGTTTAACGAGCATGGCGGGCTTTGAGTACGGTAGCCTATGTTTTTTGGCGCTTATTGCGTCAACTTTGCTATGCTGAGAATGTCGGTATTGGCAAGAAGTTGATATCTCGGCATTGTTGCCTTCTCGTGATTAAACGTTAATCATTAGAAAACGTTCAGCCTTATGGTGAAAGTACATTATTGCCATGGTGCTGAGCAGCGAAAAATGGATGCTCTCGCAAATTAGAAGCATTGGGATAGATTTGGTCTTATGACCATGTCAGCATTGGATCAAGAAGGAGTTTTGCATGAAAAAATCAACGACTGGCTTGCTAATCGGTTCTGCACTGGTGGTAGGTTTATCAGGCTGTGCCAGCTCAGCATCACAATCATCTGGCCAAACCAGCGCAAGTAGCGATCGCGATTGGTATCAGCATCCTTTCGTTTGCGGCCTGGCGGGCAGTGTTATCGGCGGCAGTATTGCATATGCAACTAGCGGCAATTCTGACGAAGATGAAAATACCGCTATTGGTGCAACTGCTGGTGCAGCGATCGGTGGTCTGTTGTGCGCTGACCGTACGCCCGAGCCCGTAGCACCACAATGCCCAAGCTATGGTGAAGTACCTGCTGGCGTTGCTGTAGATGCTGAAGGCTGCCCGCTGGACTCCGATGGTGATGGTGTGCCAGATTACCGCGATCAGTGCCCGGGAACTCCTGCTGGTGTAGCTGTTAATGCAAATGGCTGCCCACTCGATTCTGATAATGACGGTGTGCCGGATTACCGCGATCAGTGCCCCAACACTCCTGCAGGTGTTGAAGTTAACTCACTGGGCTGCCCTGAAAGCTTAGTTCTTCGCGATGTTAACTTTGAATTTGACTCCGCACAGTTAACACCGGGTGCGCAAAATGTGCTAAACGGTGTGGCTGAGCGTTTAGTTAATAACCCGAACGTCCGTGTGAGCATCGAAGGTCACACTGATTCTCGTGGGCCGGATCAGTACAACAAAAATCTGTCGCAGCGCCGTGCAGAGTCTGTTGCTGCTTACCTTGCCCAGCGTGGCGTAGGTGCTAACCGTATGCGCGCTATTGGCTACGGCGAAGAGCGTCCGGTTGCTAGCAATGATACCGATGCGGGTCGTGCACAAAACCGTCGTGTAGAAATGGATGAGTGGAACTAAGCCACGCATCGCTACGTTAAAGGGGTAGGCCATTGTGCCAGTGATTAATGCCCTTTAAGCACGAAACGGGAGGCTTATGCCTCCCGTTTTATGTTACGGCTGGCTAAATTCTGGTAGGCTGGGCAACCCTCAAAAAGCTCCTAAATACTCTCGATCATTGATAGCGAAATGTGATCCTTGGTATGGATCACCACTGCGCTCAAGGAATATCTTAATGCCCATAGTAACATTGCCGGATGGCAGTCAAAGAACGTTCGAAGCACCACTGTCTATCATGCAGCTCGCAGAATCCATTGGCCCTGGTTTGGCCAAGGCCTGTGTGGCTGGCAAGATTGACGGTGTATTGGTCGATGCTGCTGACTTGATCGAGCAAGATGCTGAAGTGGCGATAATTACCGCCCGTGATCCCGAAGGGCTTGAGATTATCCGCCATTCCTGTGCTCACTTGATTGGGCATGCGGTTAAGCAGTTATACCCTGATGCCAAAATGGCCATCGGGCCAGTGATTGATGATGGTTTTTATTACGATATTGATTTCGGCAAGTCGGTAACGCCTGACGACTTGGAAGCCATCGAAAAACGCATGCAATCACTTATTGAGCGTGATTACGACGTGGTGCGTGAGTACGTTGATCGCGACAAGGCGATGAAAACGTTTATTGAGCGTGGCGAAACGTTCAAGCAGGAAATTGTCCGCGATATACCTGAAGGTGCAACAATACGTTTGTATCACCACGAAGAGTACACGGACATGTGTCGTGGGCCGCATGTGCCGAATACACGCCACCTGAAAGCTTTCAAGCTGACCAAGCTGGCTGGCGCATATTGGCGCGGAGATGCCTCAAACCCAATGCTGACACGTATTTACGGTACAGCATGGGGCGACAAGAAGCAGCTCAAAGCTTATTTGAAGCGCCTAGAAGAGGCTGAAAAGCGAGACCATCGCAAATTGGCGCGCAAAATGGATCTTTTCCATTTGCAAGAAGAAGCCCCAGGCATGGTTTTTTGGCACCCCAATGGCTGGACGATGTACCAGGCGCTAGAAGATTACATGCGCAAAATTCAGCGAGCGCATGGTTATCAAGAGATTAAGACGCCGCAAGTAGTAGATCTTTCGTTGTGGAAGAAATCGGGCCACTGGGGGCACTACAGTGAGCTCATGTTTACTACTGAGTCAGAAAAACGTGAGTATGCGGTTAAGCCAATGAATTGTCCCTGTCATGTACAGGTATTTAATCAGGGGTTGAAAAGCTACCGCGATTTGCCGTTACGTCTAGCAGAGTTTGGTAGCTGCCACCGGAATGAACCATCGGGCTCGTTGCATGGTCTGATGCGCGTTCGTGGCTTTACTCAAGATGATGCGCATATTTTTTGTACCGAGGGTCAAATTCAGGCAGAGGCGGAAGCATTCATTGCGCTTACTCTGCAAGTTTATAAAACGCTTGGTTTCGAGGATGTTGAGCTCAAGCTGTCAACTCGTCCTGAGGACTTTCTTGGCGAAGCAGAGATGTGGGATCGGGCAGAGCGGGGGCTTGAAGCCGCGCTCAATGCGACGGGGCTTGATTGGGAGCTTCAGCCTGGAGAGGGGGCTTTTTATGGCCCGAAAATTGAATTCGCTCTGCGTGATTGCCTGAATCGTGTTTGGCAATGTGGTACTCTACAGTTAGATTTTAATTTACCAGGGCGCTTAGGCGCGCAATACGTTGATGAAGATGGGACACGAAAGACCCCTGTGATGCTTCATCGTGCTATCTTAGGTTCTTTTGAACGGTTCTTGGGAATCCTAATTGAGCACTATGCTGGTGCGATGCCGCTATGGTTGGCGCCTCAGCAAGCTGTGTTGATGACCATTACTGATGCGCAGCGTGATTATGCGCTTGAGTTGGAGCAACGGCTGCAAAAAAATGGCTTACGAGTTAAAGCGGACTTGAGGAACGAGAAGATCGGCTTTAAAATCCGTGAGCATACGTTACAGAAAGTTCCCTATCTCCTTGTGGTGGGAGATAAGGAAGTCGAAGCTGACTCAGTGGCCGTGCGAACTCGCAGCGGCGAAAACCTCGGTACAATGACAGTCGATGAATTCATCGAACGTTGTAATGCAGAGCGAGCAGCCCTGGCGACATCGTCAATTGCCTAAGGAGACGGAGCAATCAAGCGAAGCAATCAGCGCGGGCGTCCACAAGACAAGCGCCCACCAATGAACGAGAGAATTACCGAAGAAGAAGTACGTTTGATCGATGCTGAAGGTGAACAGTTGGGTGTTGTGCCCACCACCGAAGCACTTGAGCGTGCAGAAGCTGCCGGTTTAGATCTCGTACAAATTTCGAATGCCGATCCCATTGTTTGTAAGATTATGGATTACGGCAAATTTGTTTTTGAGACGAAGAAGCAGAAAGCGGCTCAAAAGAAAAAGCAGAAGCAAATTCAGGTCAAGGAAGTCAAATTCCGTCCTGGCACTGACGAAGGCGATTATCAGGTCAAGCTAAAAAACCTGACGCGCTTTCTAGAAGGTGGTGATAAAGGCAAAGTCACATTGCGCTTCCGTGGTCGTGAAATGGCGCACCAGGACATTGGTCGTAAACTAATGGAACGGATTGCGGCAGACCTGGAAGAGATCGGAGCGGTAGAATCTTTCCCGAAAATGGAAGGGCGCCAGATGATCATGATTATTGCCCCGAAGAAGAAGTGATCCAACGGCGAAGCTAACGGGTCAGCGTGAGAGCGCTGATCGGCCCTGGGTTTTCTAAAAAATATCGAGCGGAGTTTTCTCATGCCGAAAATCAAAAGTAACAGTGGCGCTGCCAAGCGCTTTAAAAAGACCGCTAATGGCTTCAAGCACAAGCAGTCTTTCCGTAGCCACATCTTGACTAAGAAGTCGACCAAGCGTAAGCGTCAGCTACGTGGCATGAAGCAGATCCATGCTTCTGACAAAGCGCTGATTCAGCGCATGCTGCCGAATCTGTAAGGTCGAATTTTCTTATCTGAGTGCATTTAGCCTCAGCCATAAAGTCAGGAGTGTGTTATGACTCGTGTTAAGCGTGGCGTAGTTGCCCGTCGTCGCCATAAAAAAGTATTGAAGCAGGCTAAAGGTTACTACGGAGCCCGTTCGCGTGTTTTCCGTGTTGCCAAACAGGCTGTCATCAAAGCCGGTCAGTATGCTTACCGTGACCGCCGCAACCGCAAGCGTCAATTCCGCGCTCTGTGGATTCAGCGTATTAACGCTGGTGCGCGCATCAATGGCATGTCTTACAGCCGCTTTGTTGGCGGTCTGAAGAAAGCCGGCATTGAAATTGATCGTAAAGTATTGGCCGACCTGGCGGTACACGAGAAAGCTGCATTTGCGGCTATCGTGGAAAAAGCCAAGGCTGCCCAATAAGACGCATTGCACTGAGTTTAATCTCAGTGTGACGTGTTAGAGGTCATTTCAGTGTGACCCATGCAGGGGAAGAGCAGCCGCTCTTCCCCTGTTTTTTTGTCACCTTCAACATGCCAGCCATCTTTAGAGATGGAAAACGCTTAATTCGGAGTGAATCGGATGGACCATCTTCCTACTCTGGTGTCAGAGGCTCGCGATGCTATTCATGCGGCGCAAAGTGTCTCTGCTCTAGATGAGTTGCGCGTACGTTACTTGGGTAAAAAAGGCGAAGTGACGGCCTTGTTGAAAGGCTTAGGCAAGCTATCAGCAGAAGAGCGTCCTGCCGCCGGTGAGCAAATTAATCAGGCGAAGCAGACCCTGGCAGCTGAAATTGATGCAAAACGTCAGCAGCTTGAAAGTGAAGCGCTTAACGCTCGCTTGGCCGCTGAAAAAATTGACGTAACACTGCCTGGTCGCGGCCAAGAGAATGGCGGTCTACATCCCGTCACTCGTACGCTTGAGCGTATTGAAGGTTTGTTTACTAGAATTGGTTACGATGTGGCGGTAGGGCCAGAAATTGAAGATGACTATCATAATTTCGAAGCGCTAAATATACCCGCTCACCACCCCGCGCGTGGGATGGCAGATACTTTCTATTTCGATGCTACGCGCTTGTTACGTACTCACACATCGCCAGTTCAAGTGCGTACTATGAAAAGTAGTGAGCCACCGATCCGTATTGTTTGCCCTGGTCGTGTCTACCGTAGTGATTCAGATCTCACCCACACTCCAATGTTTCATCAAGTGGAAGGTCTGTTGGTTGATGAAGGTGTGAGCTTTGCAGATCTTAAGGGCACTATCGAGGATTTTCTCCAGGCGTTTTTTGAGCGCGATGATCTGTCAGTGCGCTTCCGCCCCTCTTACTTTCCATTCACTGAGCCTTCCGCTGAGGTCGACATTCAGTGCGTGATGTGTAGCGGTGCTGGTTGTCGTGTCTGCTCTCATAGCGGCTGGTTAGAGATTATGGGCTGTGGGATGGTGCATCCCGAGGTGTTTAGGCACTCAGGTATTGATGCTGAGCGCTACACAGGGTTTGCGTTTGGTATGGGTGCCGAGCGGCTTGCGATGCTGCGCTACGGCGTCAATGACCTACGTCTGTTCTTTGAGAACGATCTGCGTTTTCTTCGCCAATTTACCTAAGACCGCTGCCAACGACGGGAATCAATATGAAATTTTCAGAACAGTGGCTGCGTGACTGGGTGGCTCCGCAGCTTGATACACAGGCAATTGCTGATCAAATTACTATGGCAGGCCTTGAAGTCGATGCTATCGAGGCTGTTGCGTCTGCGTTTAGTGGCGTAGTGGTAGCGGAAGTGCTGACTAAAGAGAAGCACCCAGATGCTGATAAGCTCAACGTATGTACCGTCAATGATGGTACCGGCGAGCCTGTTCAGGTTGTTTGTGGTGCTGCCAATGTCGATGTTGGTCAAAAAATTCCGTTTGCTCAGGTGGGAGGTGTTCTGCCGGGCGACTTTAAAATCAAAAAAGCCAAATTGCGTGGTGTTGAGTCACGTGGAATGATTTGCTCGGCTTCAGAGCTAGGCCTTGAGGAAGAGACGTCACCAGGTATTTTTGTGCTGCCTGCCTCTGCGCCGGTAGGTCTAAGTTTTCGCGAGTACATGCAGCTCGATGACATGACCATTGAAGTTGATCTCACGCCGAATCGTGGTGATTGCCTGAGTATTAAAGGGCTGGCTCGAGAGGTTGGGGTGCTCAATCGTCTTCCGGTGAGTGGGCCTGAGATTGTAGCCATTGAAGCCAGTATTGACGATACTTTCCCAGTGCGTATTGAAGCGCCGGAGCAGTGCCCGCGCTACCTGGGTCGCATTATTAGAGGGGTGGATGTTGGCGTCGAAACCCCGCTGTGGATGGTGGAGCGCCTCCGGCGTAGCGGTGTTCGTTCCATTGACCCTGTCGTTGATGTGACTAACTACGTGATGTTAGAGCTTGGTCAGCCGTTGCATGCGTTTGATCGTGACAATCTTCACGGCGGTATTACCGTTCGCTTGGCGCGTAATGAAGAGCGGCTGACTTTGTTGGACGGTCAGGAAGTAGCGCTAAGACCTGAGACACTGGTTATTGCTGATGATGAAGGTCCGCTAGCAATGGCGGGCATTATGGGGGGCGAGAACTCAGGGGTAAGTAATAAGACCGATACGATTTTCTTGGAAGCTGCCTATTTTACGCCGCTGGCTATTGCAGGTCAGGCGCGTTCTTACGGTCTTCATACAGATGCATCGCATCGTTTTGAGCGCGGCGTTGATCCGGCGCTTGCCAGTGTAGCGATTGAACGTGCCACTCAGCTTCTAATGGAGATATGTGGTGGTCAGGCTGGGCCTGTTACTGAGTCGTCCAGTGGTGAAAACCTACCAGCTCCGCGTAATATTGTATTGCGCGAGGCGCGTTTAGCGAGTGCGCTGTCGAAGCGGCTGCCCACTGACGATGTGACTGACATCCTACAGCGTCTAGGGCTGGCGGTAGAGAAGCAGGCAGATGGCTGGTTAGTCACAGCGCCTAGCTGGCGATTTGACGTGTCGATCGAAGAAGATCTCATAGAAGAGATTGCCAGGGTCCATGGTTACAACAACTTGCCAGTTCGACGCCCGGCGGCGCGTTTGGCACTGCGTCCGGCAAACGAGGCGGTGCTAACTCAAGCTCGGCTGCGTAACCAAATGGTTGCTCGTGGTTTTCAGGAAGCGGTGACTTATAGCTTTGTTGCGCCTGATCTCCAAGCGGTGATGTTGCCAGACGCTATTTCGCCAGTGTTGGCGAATCCGATTTCATCAGATCTATCGGTAATGCGGGCTAGTTTGTTCCCAGGCTTAGTGCGTGCACTTGAGCATAACCTGAACCGTCAGCAAGCCCGGGTCAGGTTGTTTGAAACTGGCTTGGTATTTAATGGTCATTTGGACAACCTTTCACAGGTCCCGATGATGGGGGCGCTAGTGTGCGGAGGTCGTGAGGCTGAAGGTTGGTGCGGGGCTAAAGCCCAAGTCGATTTTTACGACCTGAAAGGCGACTTAGAAAGCTTGCTGGCGCTTGGTGGCGCGCTTGATGCTTGGCGTTTTGAGCCAGGTGAGCATCCTTCGCTCCACCCTGGGCAAACAGCGAAGCTGTTGCATAATGGTCAGCCTGCCGGTTGGATTGGTACCTTGCATCCTCAGGTACGAGCCAAGCTAGGGCTGAAAGTTGATGCCGTTATGTTTGAGGTTCGCTTAGATGCGCTGAGCGAAGGGCTTATCCCGGCCTTTGAGCCGCTGTCACGCTATCCAGAAGTTCGTCGTGACTTGGCTTTCACTGTGAAGACGGAGGTGCCGGTTCAAGCGCTGCTTGACT
Source organism: Vreelandella venusta (assembly GCF_007989605.1). Taxonomy (GTDB): domain Bacteria; phylum Pseudomonadota; class Gammaproteobacteria; order Pseudomonadales; family Halomonadaceae; genus Vreelandella; species Vreelandella venusta. The sequence goes on from NZ_BJUL01000019.1 coordinate 26,123, forward strand.
GCGCAAAAGCGCAAGCTGGCGACTACTTAAAAGATATTAAGCTATTTGATGTCTATGCTGGTAAGGGGGTAGCGGATGGTCACAAGAGTATTGCATTGGGCTTGACGTGGCAGCACGGATCACGCACGCTAAATGATGATGAAATCAACCTGTTGGTAGATTCCATCGTATCGCAAGTGCGAGCAGAATTAGATGCTGAGCTACGTGGATAGGATTTGTAGGTAGGTGTGAAGGACTGTTACGTGAATAATTAATAATGCCATGACACGACGCTTATCACGTTCTTGGCAATGCGTTTGCTACATGGAGGGGGCCTTATGGGTGCGTTGACCAAAGCAGAGCTAGCAGAACATTTACACACGGAGCTCGCGCTGTCGAAGCGAGAAGCAAAAGCCATGGTTGAGGCTTTTTTTGAAGAAATCCGTGCCTGTTTACGCGAAAACGAGCAGGTTAAGCTATCGGGTTTCGGCAATTTCGATTTGCGTGATAAGCGCGAAAGACCGGGGCGTAACCCCAAGACAGGTGAAGAAATTCCCATTTCTGCACGGCGAGTTGTCACTTTTCGTCCCGGTCAAAAACTCAAGCAACAGGTAGAGCGCTATACAAGTAGCTAACTTACGTGTAGCGGGAGTTAAGGCGCATTGGTTCGGTGACTTAATGTATCGAGCGGTTGCGTTGAACTGATGTGCAGAATGGTAATAAATGAAAAGGAGTACCTTCTGGTGCTCCTTTTTAATTTTGGACTAAAGCCCACGTCCTTCAAGGAGCCAAGTGATCACTACCTTAAGGATATAACCCAGCATGCCAGCACCTAGAACGATAAAAAGCATGATGGTGCCAAACTTTCCTGCGTTGGATTTCTTGGCTAAGTCCCAAATAATAAAGCACATAAACACGATTAAGCCGCCGATCATGACCGGTGTTATCCATGCCTCAAAAAGCTGCTGCATAAGATTTCCTACTGAGTGATTGATAGCGCCTTATGAGAAGGCGTGTGTCGTTTTTGCGAGTCGTGTTAATATTTGACCAAATTCATCGGGTATTTGTCGACTGAACAAAGCGCAGTGCGACACTATTGCAGAGGAGTAGGCCATGCCAACGCTAACGATTCTAGTCGGTACGATGTACGGTGGCGCGCTAGATGTCGCAGAGCAAGTAAAGCCGTTGTTTGAGCAGGCTGGCTACAGTGTTGCTATTTCTGAGCAGCCGACGATAGACGATTTGACCAATAGCCAGGATCTTACGCTGTTTTGTGTATCAACCACGGGCAGTGGAGATTATCCGGGAAATTTTGTTGCTTTTGTGCGCGGGCTACAGGAAAAAAGCCCCTCGCTTACATCGTTGCGTTATGGGTTGATTGCGCTGGGCGATAGCTCCTACGGAGACACGTTCTGTGGGGCGGGAAGAGCGCTCGACGCATTATTAGCAGATCACGGCGCAACGCGCTTAGGTGAGCGGCTAGAGGTGGATGCAATGGAGACCTTTATGGCAGATGACGCCGCTATTCCGTGGGTGGAAGAGTGGATTGAGTCTCAACAGCTGAAGGTTGCTTAATCATGCAGCGAGTCCCTTTTTCTCCAGAACGTATTAGCGTTGCCGTCGGACTTTGCATTGTGATGTTGGCCGCAATACCTCGTTACATGGTAGAAGGGCATGAGACACGCCAGACATTGTTACTTGTTGCGCTAGTCATTGTGGTAGGGGCTGCTGCTGTACAGTGGAAAATGCTGTCGGTTGAGGCACGAAAAGCGCTGCCGAAATTATGCCAGCGCTTGCTGCTTATGCTGCTAATGGGTGCCTTAGTGATGGGGGCATGGCACGGTCTGTTTACCGACTGGATTAGCTGGCAAGTGTTTATTTCCCACGCAGCAACCTGCGGTTTGCTATTTCATGCTGTTTCTTTGTGGTGGGTAAAGCGCGATTAAAAGCCTCCATTTTAGAAATGATAATCAGGCTACAAGGCTTCGTGTAACGTTTAAAAATAATTTTGACTGCATTATGGTCAAAAAACGACCTAAAATGGTCGTTTTGCTAGTGATTACCCTTGTATTTGTGGGTTATGCCCCCATCTTGCGAGCATGGCGCTTGCCACGATGCGCTAGGGTTCTTAAAATTGCCCCCTTGTACTTATTTTACGCAATCAACATAACGCCCAGCCGCTAGAGGACAATTCATGCAAGTTTCCGTCGAGACGACCTCCCAGATCGAACGCCGTATCACTATTCAGGTGCCGGCCGCCGAAATCGACGAGGCCGTCAGCGCTCGCTTAGTAGACACTGCGAAAAACGTTCGCCTGAATGGTTTTCGCCAAGGCCGAGTGCCGATGGCTGTAGTTCGTCAGCGCTATGGCGACAGCGTGCGCAATGAAGTGGTAGGTGAAGTGATGCGTGAGCGCTATGTGCGTGCCATCACGGAAGAGGGCCTTAATCCTGCTGGTTTTCCCCAGATTGAGCCAAAAGTAAACCAAACTGGCAAAGACCTAGAGTTTGTGGCAGTTATGGAAATCTACCCGCAGGTTGAGCTTGCGTCTATCGAAGGCACTGAGGTTGAGCGTCCAGTAGTGACGGTCAGCGATGCTGATGTCGACGAAATGATCGATACACTGCGTAAGCAAAATGCTGCATGGGAAGAAGTAGACGCCGCTGCTGCTGATGGCGATCAAGTGACTATCGACTTCCAGGGCTTCCTGGGTGATGAGCCGTTTGAAGGTGGAAGTGCTGAGGGCCATGCTTTAGTTATTGGCTCTAACAGCTTCATCCCAGGCTTTGAAGAGCAGTTGATCGGTGCGAAGGCAGGTGATGAGAAAACCATTACTGTTACCTTCCCTGAAGATTACCAAGCCGAGCACCTAGCAGGCCAAGAAGCCACCTTTAAAGTCACTGTCCATAAAGTCAGTAGCCAAACGCTGCCGGCCGTAGACGCTGAGTTTATTGCGCGCTTTGGTGTTGAAGATGGCGATGAAGAAAAATTCCGCGCTGAAATCAAAAAGAACATGACGCGTGAAGCGGCCCAGGCGGTGGATAACCGTGTTAAGCAGCAAGTATTAGACGCGCTGAAAAAAGCGAACGATATTCCTGTGCCAAGCGCGCTTGTTCAGCAAGAAACTGACGGTATGAAGCGTCAGGCAGCACAGCAGTTCGGTCTGGGCGAGGACTTCGATGTCAGCCAGCTACCGAATGAGCTCTTTGAAGCGCAAGCGAAAGGCCGCGTCCAAGTAGGACTGCTGCTTGCCGAGGTTATCAAGGCGAATGAGCTGGACGCTGATGATGATGCAATTAAAGCTAAGGTTGAAGAGCTGGCAGAGCAGTATCAGGATCCTTCCGAAGTGGTTGAATACTACATGGGTAATGAGCAGCTCAAAACCCAGGTGAAGTCTGCCATCCTAGAAGAGAAGGCTGTCGATAAGCTGCTGGAGCAGACGAACGTTAAAGACGTTGAAATGTCATACCAGCAGGCATTGACGGCGGCTCAGCAACAGGCCGAGCAAGATGAAGATGTTGAAGAAAGCGAGCAAGCTAGCGCCTAACTTCATCGCGTGGCGCACCCGCTGTGGGTGCGCTTTCCCTTACCGGACGCAAGGAATCACGAATGAGTGAGTTTGATATTCAAAACGCCGGCGGTTTAGTGCCCATGGTGGTTGAGCAGAGCGCCAAAGGGGAAAGAGCCTATGACATCTACTCACGCCTGCTAAAAGAGCGTGTTATTTTCCTGGTTGGACCAGTGGAAGATTACATGGCGAATTTAGTGGTAGCACAGCTGCTGTTTCTTGAGTCAGAGAACCCTGATAAAGATATTCACCTTTACATCAATTCGCCAGGTGGATCTGTTACCGCAGGCATGTCTATCTATGACACCATGCAATTCATTAAGCCTGATGTATCGACCGTATGTATTGGTCAAGCGGCTAGCATGGGGGCATTGTTACTGACGGCAGGCGCAGCAGGTAAGCGTTATTGTTTGCCTAATTCCCGTGTGATGATTCACCAGCCGCTGGGTGGCTACCAAGGCCAAGCGTCTGATATCGAGATTCACACCCGTGAGATTTTAGGTATTCGTGAAAAACTGAACCAGATTTTAGCCCATCATACAGGTCAAGAACTTGATACTGTTGCTCGGGATACTGACCGTGACAACTTTATGAGCGCCACTAAAGCCCAAGAGTATGGCTTGATTGACGCAGTGCTGGATAAGCGGCCTACATCCTGATAGCGTGGTAGGATTCTGCTTTTCTAACGAGCTTTTCCGGCGGCGTAAGCCGCCGCAGTGATAGAGGTACGCGAATGGCCGACGGCAAAGGCAAGGACGAAGGTGGCAAGCTTTTATACTGCTCGTTTTGTGGTAAAAATCAAAACGAAGTACGTAAGCTAATTGCAGGCCCGTCCGTATATATCTGCGATGAGTGTGTCGACTTATGTAATGACATCATTCGCGAAGAAGTTCTCGAAGCCGATGCCGAGAGCGATGAGGAGCGTTTACCTACGCCTCGCGAAATACGTCATACGTTAGACGACTATGTCATCGGACAAGATCGCGCCAAAATGGTGCTATCTGTAGCGGTTTATAACCACTACAAGCGTCTTAAGACGGAAGTGCGTGAAGGCGATGTAGAGCTAGGTAAATCAAATATTCTGCTTATTGGTCCTACTGGTAGTGGTAAAACACTGTTGGCGGAAACCATGGCGCGGCTATTGAATGTACCTTTTACCATTGCCGATGCCACTACGCTGACAGAAGCAGGTTATGTGGGTGAAGATGTTGAAAACATCATCCAAAAGCTTCTGCAGAAGTGTGATTACGACGTCGAAAAGGCTGAGCGAGGCATTGTTTATATCGATGAAATCGATAAGATTTCGCGAAAGTCTGATAACCCTTCCATCACGCGCGATGTGTCGGGTGAGGGTGTCCAACAGGCACTGCTCAAGTTAATTGAAGGCACAACGGCATCCGTGCCGCCGCAGGGTGGTCGTAAGCATCCCCAGCAAGAGTTTGTTCAGGTCAATACGGCCAACATGCTGTTTATTGTGGGTGGCGCCTTTGCGGGACTTGATAAAGTTATCCGTGACCGCGCTGAGAAAGGTGGCATTGGTTTCAATGCTAGCGTGAAGAGCAAAGAGTCTTCGCGCGGTGTCGGTGAATTATTGGCCGACGTAGAACCCGATGATTTAGTGAAATTTGGTTTAATTCCTGAGTTCGTTGGACGTCTGCCCGTGATTGCGACGCTCACTGAGCTAAATGAAGATGCGTTGGTGCAGATCTTAACTGAGCCTAAAAACTCGCTGGTTAAGCAGTACGCCAAGCTCTTTGAAATGGAAGATGTGACGCTTGAGTTTAGAGACGAAGCGTTGCGTGCAGTGGCTAGTAAGGCAATGGAACGTAAAACGGGCGCGCGAGGCCTGCGATCAATCCTTGAGTCTGTGCTGCTAGACACCATGTATGAGATTCCTTCGCTTGAAGGTGTTAGCAAAGTGGTGATTGATAGTTCAGTGATTGCTGGCGAGAGTGAGCCGCTACTGATCTATTCGCAGCAGGAAGATGCTCGTGTTGATGGCACTGACGGTTAGTCCTGACGTGCGCGCCACGGCCTAGCTTTTACCGCTTGCGCCAAACCAAGGGGTCGCCTAGGCGGCCCCTTGTTATTCATAAGTTACTAATGAAATGTTTGCCTAGCTGCTCAGCGCCCTAGCGCCATGCTTTTCATACTGTGAGGTACTTGGCTAAGTACCCTTTCAAGTACTCATCCGATTTTGAGGAACGTCTGCGATGCAGCAGAACGCCGATCAGACACAATGTCTACCCCTGTTGCCTTTGCGGGATGTGGTTGTGTACCCGCAAATGGTTATTCCACTTTTTGTTGGTCGTGAGAAGTCCATCCAAGCGTTGGAAGCGGCGATGGAGGCCGACAAGCGTGTGCTGCTGGTGGCTCAGCGTGAGGCCTCCCAGGATGAGCCCGACAACGCTGATCTTTATGCCATGGGCACCGTGGCCGATATCATGCAGCTGCTAAAATTGCCTGATGGCACTGTAAAAGTGCTGATTGAGGGTAATTTTCGTGCTGATGTTATTGATATTGAAGAGCACGAGACGGGTTACACCCAAGCTCACTTGGTGCCTCGCGAGAGCGAGCCGCTAACCAGTCGTGAACAGGAGGCGCTGGTACGTGTGCTGCTCAATCAATTTGAGCAATACGTCAAGCTGTCCAAAAAGGTGCCCAACGAGGTGCTCAATTCGCTTTCTGGAATTGAGGATCCTAGTCGGTTGGTTGATACCATCTGTGCGCATTTGTCATTAAAAATAGGTGACAAGCAAGAGTTGCTCGAAATGGATCGCGTACGTGATCGCATTGAGCACTTAATGGCGCTGATTGAGTCCGAAATTGATTTGCTGCAGGTTGAGAAGCGCATCCGCTCGCGCGTCAAAGAGCAGATGGAAAAGACCCAGCGTGAGTATTACCTCAATGAGCAGATGAAAGCCATCCAGAAAGAGATGGGTGAGCTGGATAATGTGCCGAACGAGGCTGAAAAATACGAGCAAGCCATCGCATCATCTGGAATGCCTAAAGAAGCGGCTGAAAAAGCGACTCAAGAGCTTAGCAAGCTGAAAATGATGGCCGCTAACTCAGCTGAAGCTACCGTGGTTCGCTCGTACTTAGACTGGCTAATAGCCGTCCCCTGGAAGAAGCGTACCCGTGTCAAGCACGACTTAGTGAAAGCTCAGGAAGTGCTGGACCAAGATCACTACGGTTTAGAAGAAGTTAAGGCGCGCATCCTCGAGTATCTTGCAGTACAAAAGCGCGTACGCAAGATGAAAGGGCCTGTATTATGCTTGGTGGGCCCGCCGGGTGTGGGTAAAACTTCTCTTGGTCAATCTATCGCGCGGGCCACGAATCGTAAATATGTTCGCCTTGCGTTAGGTGGTGTACGTGATGAGTCTGAAATTCGCGGTCATCGCCGCACCTACATTGGTTCGTTGCCGGGTAAACTAATCCAGCGGATGAGCCGTGCTGGCGTTAAGAATCCACTGTTTTTATTGGATGAAGTCGATAAGCTGGGTATGGATCATCGCGGTGACCCTGCATCAGCGCTGCTAGAGGTACTTGATCCTGAGCAAAACAATAGCTTTAGTGATCACTACCTTGAGCTGGACTACGATCTATCGGAAACGCTATTCATCTGTACTGCTAACTCAATGAATATTCCTGGTCCGCTCTTGGATCGTATGGAAATAATTCGCTTGCCGGGTTACACCGAAGATGAAAAATTAGCGATCGCTAGGCGTTATTTGTTGCCGAAGCAACAGGAAGCGAATGGCCTCAAATCCGAAGAGCTAGCCCTCAATGATGATGCTCTGCTAGAACTAGTGCGCTATTACACTCGGGAAGCGGGGGTGCGCGAGCTGGAGCGCCAGATCGCTAAAGTGTGCCGCAAGGTGCTGCGTGAGCGTTTAGAAGCCGAGCAGACAACGGGCGATAAGCAGGGCAGTCATTTGCAGGCTCAACAAGAGCTGACAGCTGAAGATATTGAAGCCTATGCCGGTGTGCGCCGTTATAGCTACGGGTTGGCTGAGCAGGAAGATCAAGTAGGTCGGGTGACGGGGCTTGCGTGGACATCGGTTGGCGGCGAATTGCTGAATATCGAGTCGGTTGTGACACCCGGCAAAGGACGCGTTAACAAAACCGGCTCGCTGGGCGATGTTATGAAAGAGTCAGTGAGTGCGGCGCAAACGGTCGTTAAGGCACGTGCAAAAGAGTATGGCATTGATCCTCAACGGTTTGAGAATGAAGACTTGCACATTCACGTTCCAGAGGGCGCTACGCCCAAGGACGGCCCAAGTGCAGGTATCGCCATGGTAACCGCTATTGTCTCTGCCTATACTCAACGCCCTGTGCATTGTGATGTGGCCATGACAGGCGAAGTGAACCTACGTGGCGAAGTGATGCCTATTGGAGGGCTAAAGGAGAAATTGCTGGCAGCCCGTCGCGGTGGTATAAAGACGGTCCTAATTCCTGAGGAAAATCGTCGCGACCTCAAGGAAGTGCCAGAAAATATCAAAGGGGCACTTGATATCCGCCCCGTACAGTGGATAGATGAAGTACTGGCCGTAGCGCTACATAATGATCCAATCGACGAGAGTGTCTCGTTGAAAGGTTCTGATCCGGCTTTTAATTCAACCGTCGTAACGAGTACCCATTAAGCGTTAATGCTCCGCTGAGTTTTAACAGTACTTAATAGTTTTGCCCAAGACCTTGAGTTGCGGGCATTTCTCGGCACTGTCGCTTGACAGGGGTTTCAAGGCATTGCTATAAAACACAGCTATGCTTTGAAGTTGCATCTAACGGTGGCAGTGCCGTTCAGAGCCATTTTTTTGAAACAGTTAAGGGGTGAAGTGTGAATAAGTCCGAGCTGATTGAAGCTATTGCCGCGTCTGCTGATATTCCTAAAGCAGCGGCAACCCGCGCATTGGATGCCATGGTGGAGTCTGTCACCGATAGCCTCAAAAAAGGCGAAAGTGTTTCACTGGTAGGTTTTGGTACTTTCGCAATTAAAGAGCGTGCTGCTCGTACTGGCCGTAACCCGCAGACTGGCCAGCCGATTGAAATTAGCGCTGCAAAAGTCCCCAGCTTCAAAGCCGGTAAAGCGCTGAAAGACGCCGTCAACTAATTGGCTCGCGTTTGCTGTAAGCTAATGGGCGCATCGCATTCGCGATGCGCCCATGTTTTTTTCTGGCCCGATAGTTAGGGCGATAGATAGCTGTGATGATCTGAGGCTAGCATGCTGCAAAGTATTCGAGATGGCTCCAGAAGCTGGGGTGCCAAAATAATTATCGGTGTCATGGTCGCTGCCATGGCGCTTTTTGGCGTGGAGTCGCTATTTAGTATCTTTGGCGATGACCCTAATCAAGTGGCAAGCGTTAACGGCGAGCCAATCATGCGTCAGCAGGTTGAGCTTGAGGTGCAGCGTGCGCTTCGTTCTGGACAGGTGCCACCAGAGCAAGAGCGGGCGCTGCGTAATGACGTTCTTGATCAGCTAATAACTCAGCAACTGCTAACGAGGTATGCTGAAGACGGTGGAGTGTTTGTTTCTGATGCCCAACTAGATCAAATGATTGTTGGTTTGCCAGAGTTTCATGATCAAGATGGTCGGTTCTCAGCTGAAATATTCCGCAACCGCCTTGCCGGTGCCGGATATACTCCTGTGGCGTTTCGTGAAGAGCTGCGTGCTGATATTAAACGTCAGCACTTGCAACAAGGCCTTGCGTTTAGCGACTTTAGTTTGGAAAATGAGCAGGAGCGTTTAGCTGAGCTGCAGCGCCAGCAGCGCAGTTTTCGCTATGTTTTATTAGATACCGATGATGTGACTGTAGAGGCGGATGTTACTGACGCACAAATGCAGGCATATTTCGATGCAAACCAGGCGCGTTTTGAACGTCCTGAGCAGGTACGTGTTGAGTATGTGCTAGTTGATCGTCAAGCCATGGCAGAAAATGTTGAGGTTGATGAGCAGAGCTTGCGCGATGCGTGGCGCGAGCAGAATCGCAATGCCGATCGACGTGTTTCGCACATTATGGTGACGTTTGGTGAAGAGCGCAGCCGCCAAGAAGCAGAAGCACGCGCTAATGAGGCGTTAGATGCTTTGAGTCGTGGCGATTCTTTCGCTGATACTGCTGTGCGTTATTCGGATGATACGGCGAGTGCTGAGGAAGGCGGCGACTTAGGGGTGATTAGTCGTGGTTTCTTTGGTGATGCCTTTGATGAAGCTGCTTTTGCTCTAGATGAGGGTGAAACCTCTCAACTGGTGGAAATGGATGGTGCGTTTCATATCCTTCAGGTAACCGAGCTGGTAGTCCCCGACTTTGAAGAGCAGCGTGAAGCGCTTCGGCAAGATGTTGCTCTGCGTGAAGTTAGTGATGAGTTCAATCAGCAAGTTCAGCGCTTAATTGATGAGAGTTTTGCTGCTGATGATCTACAAAGCGTTGCGGATGACCTCGGTCTCACGCTAAATGAGACTGACTGGCTAGCACGCGGTGAAGGTGAAGGTGTGCTTTCAGAGCCAGGAGTGCTGGATGAGGCCTTTAGTGCTGATGTGCTAGAAGAGGGCTATAACAGCGAAGTGATCGAGCTTGATGATGATCGTCGCTTGGTGCTGCGTGTTGCGGAACACCGCGAAACGACTCAACTCACGTTAGACGATGTGCGTGACGAAGTCGCTAATGCTGTAGTGGCTCAACAGCGCCAAGAAGCGCTGGAGCAAGAAGCGGCTCGTATGATTGAAGCGGTGGAAGCGGGCGAGGCCAGCGATATTGATTGGCGTGAGGCTAACAATATCTCGCGTCAGTCTGACGGTGTGCTTCCCCAGGCGGTAGTGCAACAGGTGTTTCGTATGCCGCGTCCGCAGGAGGGGGATAGCGTTTACCGTTCTGTGTCATTGCCGGAAGGTGTTGCCGTCGTAGCGCTGGATAGCGTATCGGTAGGCGAAGTTGACGAGCAGCTTACCTCCTTTGTTACACAAATGGCCGAGCAGCTTCGCGCACAGTCTATCATTCAGGGCTTAGTAGACGATCTGCGTAGTGACGCGAAGATTGAGCGGTAATTAACGCGTTTTTATCAACCTAAAAAGCCGGCCAATTAATTTGGCCGGCTTTTTTTGATAGTGCAACGCTAGATGTCAGGGTGGGTTGGCTAAGGTGAATTGGCGCAGAATAGGCATCGCGTCATGCTCTGCCGTGCGTTCAACGATGATGTCCCAGCCATGGTGAGTATCCCAATCACCGAGAACAAAACGTTTAGCAGGGACCTCCTCAACCGTCAGGTCATGTACTTTTGGCCGATGGGTGTGGCCGTGGATCATGGTGGTGACACCTGAGTGTGCCATTAGTGCCACCACTTCTTCATGGGTCACGTCCATGATCGCTTCCGCTTTGCTCGCATTGGCATCGCCCGACTGCATGCGCAGACTCTTGGCAAGCTCTAACCGCTGATCAAGGGGTAAGGATAGGATTTGCGTTTGCCACTGAGGATCTCTCGATTGTTGGCGGAACGCCATGTAAGCCTCGTCTCTAGTGCAAAGGCTATCGCCATGCAGAATAACGACAGGCACTCCTTGGAGTTCCACCGTTTGGCTTTCGGGTAGCAGAGAGGCTAGGCACTCACTGGTGAAGCGCTCGCCAATCAGAAAGTCGCGATTGCCGTGCAGGAAATAAATGGCGGTTCCGTTACTGCTTAGTTTGCGTAACCGTCTAATCACTTCCCAGGCGATGTCGCTAAGAGGATGCGGTGTGTCAAGGAGATCATCTCCGATCCAGGCGTCAAACAGGTCGCCTAGAATATACAGGGCATCAGCCCCAGTAGCGGTGTGCTCTAAGTAGCGATAAAACCCCTGATTGATTTCAGGGGTGTCACTGCTTAGATGCATATCAGCTATCAGCAGAGTGCGCATAGAACTCCCGTAATTAGTCGGCTTCTTTTACATAGGCGCGCTCAATAATGACATCGTCTGCGGGCACATCGGCGTGCATGCCACGGCGTGTGGTGCTGACACCGCGGATGGCGTCTACTACGTCCATGCCATCGACAACCTCGCCAAACACGGCGTAGCCCCAGCCTTGAAGACTTTTACCACTATGATTCAAGAAACTATTGTTACCAACGTTGATAAAGAACTGGGCTGTGGCAGAGTGAGGGTCTTGAGTGCGTGCCATCGCCAGTGTGCCAACCGTGTTTTGTAAGCCATTGTCGGCTTCGTTCTCGATCGGATCGCGGGTTGGCTTTTGGTTAAAATCTTGATCGAAGCCACCGCCCTGAACCATAAAGCCATCGATCACACGGTGGAACAAAGTGCCATCATAAAAACCATCGCGGACATATTGCTCAAAGTTGGCGGCGGTTTTCGGCGCTTTTTCATGATTAAGCGCAATAGTGATGTCACCGTGGTTGGTCTGTAATACGATCATAGATAAATTCCTGTTCAATAAAGGCGTTCGCCTTGGCGCTGTGCATCGGCGTCACGTTATAATAGCGGTTTTGCTTGGCACCGCGAAGCGCAAACCCTAATAGCTTAGGCATTGGTTGCCTAGCTCGCCATCCACCATGAGGTTATCAACACCACCATGACCAACGAGACCACCCCAGCGCCGAACTTCATTCGCAACCAAGTACGCGACGAAATAGAGGGCGGCCAGGTCACCAAAATTGTGACGCGCTTTCCTCCTGAACCTAATGGCTTTTTACATATCGGTCATGCAAAGTCGATCTGTTTAAACTTCGGGTTGGCAGAGCAGCTAGGTGGTGAGTGTCATCTGCGCTTTGACGACACCAACCCGGCGAAGGAAGAACAGGCGTATATCGACGCCATTAAAGAGGACGTCAGCTGGTTAGGCTTTAACTGGGCAGGCCCAGTTCGCTTTGCTTCTGATTATTTCGATCAGCTTTATGCGTGGGCACAACATCTTATTCGCGAGAGCAAAGCTTACGTTGATGATCTTTCTCCAGATGAAATTCGCGAATACCGTGGCACACTCACGGCACCGGGTAAGCCAAGTCCTTACCGCGAGCGCAGCGTTGACGAAAACCTAGATTTGCTGGAACGCATGCGTAACGGCGAGTTTGGCGAAGGCGAAAAAGTACTGCGTGCAAAAATTGATATGGCGTCGCCCAATATCAATCTTCGCGACCCGATCCTTTACCGGATTCGCCATGCCAGCCACCATCAAACAGGTGACAAGTGGAAAATCTACCCGTCGTACGATTTTACCCATGGCCAGTCTGACGCCATTGAAGGCATTACCCATTCAATCTGTACGCTGGAGTTTGAAGACCATCGCCCGCTGTACGAGTGGTTTTTGAATAATTTGCCGGTTCCCGCCAAGCCGCGCCAAATCGAGTTTGCTCGACTGAATCTGGATTACACCCTCACTTCCAAGCGCAAGCTGAAACTGCTGGTTGACGAGCAGATTGTCGATGGCTGGGATGACCCGCGTATGCCAACCATTTCAGGCATGCGTCGCCGTGGCTATACGCCAGCCTCCATTCGTAAGTTCTGTGAGATGATTGGTGTTACGCGCGCTGATGGGGGCTTGGTGGATATTGCCATGCTAACCCATGCGATTCGTTCTGATCTTGAGGACAATGCGCCGCGGGCAATGTGTGTATTGAAACCCCTTAAGGTGGTGCTGACCAACGTTTCTGAAGACCATGAAGAAGTGTATGACGTGCCAGGGCACCCTGCACGAGAAGATATGGCGGTGCGCAAGGTGCCGTTTAGTCGCGAGCTGTATATCGATCAAGACGACTTCATGGAAGATGCACCCAAAAAGTTTTTCCGTTTAGCGCCCGGCAAAGAAGTCCGCCTGCGTAACAGTTACGTGATTCGTTGTGATGACGTTGTTAAGAACGAAGCCGGTGACGTGACGGAACTGCACTGTTCGGTGGATTTCGATACGCTAGGTAAAAACCCTGAAGGTCGTAAGGTGAAAGGCGTGATTCACTGGGTGAGTGCTGCCCATGGTGTGCCGATGGAAGTGCGCTTGTATGACAATTTATTTACGGTTGAACAGCCGGACCGTGACAAAGATGTCGACTTCCTTGAACACCTGAACCCCGACTCCTTGACGGTATGCCACGCTATTGGCGAGCCCAGCTTGGCGGATGCTGTTCCAGAAGACCGCTTCCAGTTTGAGCGGGTGGGCTATTTCTGCGCTGACCGTCATGCTTCTAAGCCAGGGCAGCTGGTGTTTAATCGTACCGTTGGGTTGAAAGATAGCTGGGCGAAAATCAAACAGAAGGGCTAAGGAATCGTCATATGCACATTTATAATACGCTGACACGCCGCAAAGAACCGTTTACCCCGCTAGTGGCGGGTAAAGTCAGTATGTATGTCTGCGGCATGACGGTGTATGACTACTGTCACCTTGGCCACGCGCGGGTCATGGTAGCCTTCGATGTGATAACCCGCTATCTGCGTTATCGCGGTTATGATGTTACTTATGTCCGTAACATCACCGACATTGACGATAAAATTCTCAAGCGTGCGGAAGAGAATAACGAATCGATCAGTGCACTCACCGAACGCATGATTCAGGCAATGCACGAAGACGAAGCACGTCTTGGGGTATTGCCCCCAAGCCATGAGCCTCGGGCGACAGGTCATATTGATGACATTGTTGCCATGGTTGAGACGCTGATTAAAAAAGGCTTTGCTTATGCTGCTGCCAATGGTGATGTGTATTATCGGGTACGCAAGTTCGCTGATTACGGCAAGCTAAATAATCGTCAACTTGATGATATGCGTTCTGGTGCCCGGGTCGAGGTTGATGTCCATAAAGAAGACCCGCTTGATTTTGTGCTTTGGAAAGCCGCTAAACCGGGCGAAGCACACTGGCACTCGCCTTGGGGCAATGGCCGTCCTGGATGGCACATTGAATGCTCAGCAATGTCAACGTGCTGCTTAGGCGATACCTTCGATATTCATGGTGGTGGTCCTGACCTTACGTTTCCTCATCATGAAAACGAAATTGCCCAATCAGAGGCGGCGACTGGTAAAACCTACGTCAACACCTGGATGCATGCCGGGGCTGTGCGGGTTAACCAGGAAAAAATGTCAAAATCGCTGGGTAACTTTTTTACCATCCGTGATGTGTTGGCCGAGCATGACCCGGAAGTTGTGCGTTTCTTGCTAGTGGCTAGCCACTACCGTAGCCCTATTAACTACTCGGTAGACTCTCTCCATGAGGCCCGCAAATCGCTGACGCGTTTTTATACAGCGTTAGAAGGGGTGGAAGTATCGTCTCGCAGTGGCGCAGATGAGGAAGGTTATGCCGAGCGTTTCACTATGGCGATGGATGACGACTTTAATTCGCCTGAGGCGTTAGCGGTATTATTCGATCTAGCGCGGGATCTCAATCGCGCTAAGAGCGAGTCGCCAGAAAGAGCGCAGCGGTTAGCCGCGGAATTAACCCGTCTAGCAGGTGTGCTAGGGCTTTTGCAGCAAGATCCTCAGACCTTTTTGAAAGGTAATCAGCAGCAGGTAGCACTGAGCGAGGCTGAGATTGAAGCCAAAATAGCCCAGCGTAAAGACGCTAAAGCGAATAAAGATTTTGCACAGGCAGATGCTATTCGTGATGAACTAGCGAGTTTGGGAATTATCCTAAAGGATTCCCGTGAGGGAACAACCTGGGTGATTGAAGCGCCTTAAGCGTGATCGATGTTGAGGGTGATTAAAGAAGGGCATCGAATAGAAACGTTGTAGATGTCAGGCGTCATTAACATGGCGTCTGGCGTCAACGCCGTTGGCTCTTATACTCAGATGGGACCTTCAAAACGCAAAATAATAGGATGACCACTATGCGCTTTACCCTAAAACCGACCATCGTCGCCTGCTTATCAGCCATTACTTTTTCGACTGCTTACGCCAGTGACCCTGTTGTCATTTCCTCCAAAATCGATACAGAAGGGGCCGTGCTGGGTGAGTTGATTATTCAAGCGCTAGAGCGTGGCGGTGTGCCTACAGAAGATCGCCTACAACTAGGTGGCACCAGCGTTGTGCGTAGTGCGCTTGAAGCGGGAGAGATTGATCTTTATCCCGAATATACCGGTAACGGTGCTTTTTTCTTTGATATGACTGACAGCCCCGTCTGGAATAGTGCAGAGGATGCCTACCAGACCGTTAAACAGCGTGATGCGGAGCAGGGGCTGATATGGCTGAAGCCTGCTAGCGCTAATAACACTTGGGCCATGAGTATTCGTGAAGACGTGGCAACGGCCAACGGCTTAACGACCCTTGATGATCTTGCTGCTTATGTTAACGAAGGCGGCGAGTTTAAGTTCGCAGCGAGCGCAGAATTTGTAGAGTCCGCTCAGGCCTTGCCTGCATTCCAGGATGCTTACGGTTTTGAGCTTAGCGATGATCAGTTGCTGGTGCTGTCCGGTGGTAACACGGCGGCGACTATGCGAGCGGCTGCTCAACAAACAAGCGGTGTTAATGGTGCCATGACCTACGGCACCGATGGCGGTTTAAGTGCGCTTGGGCTGGTTGTTTTAGAAGATATCAAGGGGGTTCAGCCGGTGTATCAGCCATCGCCAGTTGTGCGTGCTGAGGTGCTGGAGGCTTACCCTGAAATCGAGACGCTACTCAACGACGTATTTGTAACGCTTGATCTTGTGACGTTGCAAACGCTGAACGCAGATGTCGCGGTAAATGGTTTCTCTCCCGATCAAGTCGCAAGCGACTATCTTGATAGCCTGGATGACTAATGAATGTCACAGATAGACGCCTCGCCATCGCTACCCCGTCAATATGGGCATTTAAACTCCGTATTGATATGTTTAAGTGCCGTTATGTTAGGGGCTTCTTGGCTTCTGAGCCTTGTTAGTGTCGCACCTAATAGGATTGTCGCGGGTACCTACTACGGCTTAGTAGCTGCGATCGGGTGGCCCGGTGCGCTGCTAGTTTCTTTGTTGTTTATCGCTATGGGTGGCTTGGCCGTAAGGCCAAGCCGCCTTCATTATTACGCCCAACTGTGTATCGTTACCCTGATCCTGTTATTGATGCCTTTCGGGCTTATGGTGGCCGGACACTGGCTGATTGACCCCTCTCTGCCACAAGCGCGTTTAGGTATTGGTGCTGCCTATTGGGTCGTGCTTTTTTTACTTTTATTGTGCTTAGTGGAAGTGCGCTTACGTTTGCAGCTGTCGCGCTTATGGACAGCTCTATTGCTCAGCAGCGTGGGGGTGGCGTGGCTGCTTTGTGCCGCCTTATGGCTTGAAAGTTTAGCCCTTGTTCAGGAGTTTCAAGCGCGCGACCAGCAATTTTATCGTGCCATGCTGCAACATGTGGTGCTGGTCGGCATAGCGGTGAGCGTTAGTATCGTAGTTGGTTTAGTGCTCGCTATGTTAATGCGACGTTACCAACGTCTACAACGAATAGCGTTTGCATGGCTGAACTTCCTGCAAACGATTCCGAGCTTGGCTCTGTTTGGTCTACTGCTGGCTCCGCTTGCTTGGCTCGCTGCTAACGTACCTGTTTTAGCGCAGTTAGGGGTTAGCGGTATTGGCGCCACCCCCGCATTGATGGCGCTCATTGCCTATAGCCTGTTACCCATGGTGCGCAATACTTATATTGCGCTTGATGAAGTCGACCCTGAAACCTTAGATGCTGCTAAGGCGATGGGCATGCGTCCGTATCAGCGCTTCTGGCAGGTAAGATTTCCGTTGGCGCTGCCAATAGTATTAGAAGGTGTGCGAATTACCGCTGTTCAAGCGATTGGTTTAACGGCCGTTGCTGCATTGATTGGGGCAGGTGGGCTTGGCACGTTTATTTTTCAGGGGTTGGGCCAAGCGGCTATGGACATGGTGTTGCTTGGCGCGCTACCTATTTTAGTCTTGGCACTTATTGTAGATGCTAGTTTGGGGGCATTAGCCGACGCGCTTCGCCCCGGGGGACATAAATGATAGAGCTTTCCCATGTGTCGAAGCACTTTGGCGAAGACACAGCGGTAGACGACATATCCTTACACGTCGCGAAAGGAAAGTTCTGTGCGCTGGTAGGGTCATCAGGCTGCGGAAAATCGACGACGTTACGTATGATAAATCGTTTGATTGAGCATAGTAGCGGCGACATTATCATCGACGGACAGGCAATAGGCCACTATGACCCGGTTAAGCTTCGCCGCCGCATCGGCTATGCGATCCAGAGTACCGGCCTGTTTCCTCATTGGACGGTAGCGCACAACATTGGGCTGGTACCACGTTTGTTAAAATGGCCTGCCGCTGATGTTAAAGCACGCGTAGAAGAGTTAATGCGTCTATTAGGCCTTCCCACGGAAGA
This sequence comes from Vreelandella venusta, assembly GCF_007989605.1. GTDB lineage: Bacteria > Pseudomonadota > Gammaproteobacteria > Pseudomonadales > Halomonadaceae > Vreelandella > Vreelandella venusta. The sequence continues at coordinate 43,939 of NZ_BJUL01000019.1, forward strand.
GTTTGCCCATAAGTATCCTCACCAGCTCTCTGGCGGCCAGGCGCAGCGGGTAGGCGTTGCGCGCGCATTGGCGGCAGATCCTGATATTTTGCTGATGGATGAGCCTTTTGGAGCGCTAGACCCTATTACTCGAGAAAAGCTTCAAGACGAGCTGGCAAAGCTTCAGGCGCGGCTGCATAAAACCGTGGTGTTCGTGACTCACGATATGGATGAAGCGCTCAAGCTGGCCGATCATTTAGTCGTTATGCGCGAAGGACGAATTGTTCAGCAAGGGGCTCCGCTAGCGCTGCTTCAAGCCCCCGCCGATCCATTTGTTGAGTCGCTATTGGGAGGATTGGAGCGTGGTTTAAAGCAAGCTGCTTTAACACGTGTGAAGGATCACATGTCATCGCTTGGGCAGACGCTGCCTGCTCAGTCGCGCATTCCGGGGGATTTTTCACTGCGCCAGGCGCTTTCAATGATGCTGCGTGACCACTGCGATAGGCTGACGGTTGTCGACCAGCATGATATGCCGATGGGCGAGTTATCGCTGCGCAAAGTGGTCAAAGAGGCCCAGTTAGACAAGGTGAGTCACCGTGACGCGTGATCGTAACCGTGGCGAATCATCGATTGCCGTCGGTCCGCGTTGGCTATGGCCTATTGGTTGGGCGCTTTTGCTGCTGATCGGGGTATTGGGTATCCCGGCGTTAGAGCCCGCATTTCGTTGGCTGGAGCCAGACGCCCGTCAGGTGATTTATTCCCGCGCTGATTTTGCTGCTCTGCTGGCAAGGCACGTGTTTGTTGTTGGCATCGCAGCTGTCATTACGATATGTGTAGGCGTATTGACCGGCATCGCAGTCACTCGGCAGTGGGGGCGAGACTTCTTACCCCTAGCGGGGCAGTTGGCTTCTCTGGGGCAGACATTTCCTCCTGTGGCAGTGCTTGCCCTGGCGGTTCCTGTGTTGGGTTTTGGAACACTGCCGATTATCGTGGCGCTAATGCTCTATGGCTTATTGCCGATTGTGCGAAACACACTTGCCGGGCTGCAAGATGTAGATACGAGTCTTAAACAGGCGGCGTTTGCCATGGGGATGACCCCTTGGCAGGTGTTAACTCGCGTTGAGCTGCCATTGGCCACACCGGTGATTCTGGCCGGTATCCGAACATCGGTAACTATTAATATTGCCACAGCGGCTATAGGGGCAACGGTAGGTGCCAGTAACTTAGGTGACCCGATCATAGCCGGTATCGTGAATGGCAATATGGCGTATGTTTTACAAGGTGCGCTGTTGATCGCGTTACTCGCGTTGACCGTCGATAGTCTATTTAATGCGTTGCAGCAACAGCTGCGCAATCGTCTATCTGCGTCTTAAGTTGTATCCCTAAAAGTAGCAGACTGCGTTACTGTCCTTATGTTGAGTTGATCGAGGTGACACTAACCTCGATAAGATTGACCTATGCTAGATAAATCCACTGGTAAAAACGGTCAACACCAACAACAATGCCCTCAAAAGGGGTAATACAAGGATAATAAGCATGACAAACTACGTACATCAGCCGCGCTTTATGACCGGCGACGAATTCTCAATGGCTACCTTCAGCCTGCTTGACCCTGAGGGCGAGCTTTACGAAGGTGCGCTAGAGCCAGACCTACCGCGTGATCATGCCAGACGGCTCTATCAAGCCATGCTGGCCACCCGTATCCTAGATGAGCGCATGATGGCTGCCCAACGCCAAGGGCGGCTCAGTTTTTATATGCAAAGCACGGGTGAAGAAGCCGCCGTTGTTGGCGCCGCTGCTGCGCTAGACGATGCCGATATGATCATGGCGCAGTACCGCGAGCAAGGCGCTTTAATGTATCGCGGGTTCTCCATTGATGAGTTTATGAATCAGCTATTTGGCAACGAGCTTGACTACGGTAAAGGCCGCCAAATGCCGATTCATTATGGGTCGCGCAAGCTGCACTACATGACCATCTCATCTCCGCTTGCAACGCAAATCCCCCAGGCGACAGGCTATGCATACGGCCAGAAATTAGCCGGTGATGGGCACTGCACCTTAACGTTTTTCGGAGAGGGTGCCGCATCAGAAGGTGATTTTCACGCCGCGCTGAATATGGCATCAGTTCACCAAGTACCGGTGATTTTTTTCTGCCGCAACAATGGCTATGCCATTTCAACACCATCAACCGAGCAGTTTGCAGCGGATGGCATTGCCCCCAGGGCATTTGGCTATCATATGCATGTGATACGCGTTGACGGAAACGATGCACTGGCGGTTTATGAAGCGACACGCCAAGCGCGTCAGATTGCCGTTGAACAGAACAAGCCCGTGCTGATTGAAGCCATGTCTTACCGTCTTGCTGCTCACTCCTCTTCAGACGACCCTTCCGGCTATCGTGCCAAGAGTGAAGAAGAAGCATGGCGGTTAAAAGATCCCATACTGCGCATGCAGAAATGGCTGTTGAAAAAAGGCTGGTGGAGCGAGGAAGAGGAGACCAGCCAACAGGAAACGCTGCGTCGCGAAGTGCTGGATACCATGAAACGGGCAGAAAAGCGTTCGTCCCCACCGCTAGAGTCGCTGATCACTGATGTCTATGCCGATATCACCCCTGAGTTACAGCGTCAATTTGACCAGCTTAAGCGCCATATTCGCCGCTATCCAGAGGCCTACCCGCGTGGAGCGCGGTCGCTAGACCTTGAGGTGAATACGTCCACAGATTCCCAGGGGGAGGCATAACATGCCCACAATGAACATGCTCCAGGCGATCAACAATGCGCTTGATATCGCCATGGCTGAAGATGACAAAGTTATCTGTTTTGGTGAAGATGTTGGCGTTTTCGGCGGTGTATTCCGTGCTACCAGCCATTTACAGGAAAAGTATGGTAAAGCACGCTGCTTCAACACGCCGTTGGTAGAACAAGGCATTGTTGGTTTTGCCAATGGGTTGGCCGCTCAAGGTTCAGTGCCCGTTGCTGAAATACAGTTTGCCGACTACATCTTTCCCGCCTTTGACCAAATCGTTAATGAGTCTGCGAAATTCCGCTACCGCTCAGGGGATTTATTCAACGTGGGTGGGTTAACCATCCGTACGCCCTATGGCGGCGGTATCGCGGGCGGGCTCTATCATTCGCAATCACCAGAGGCTTACTTTACACATACGCCTGGCTTGAAAGTCGTTGTACCGCGCAACCCCTACCAAGCGAAAGGGCTACTGCTCGCTTCCATTCGCGATCCAGATCCAGTGCTTTTTTTAGAACCTAAGCGTCTCTATCGTGCATCGGTGGGTGACGTGCCCCAAGAAGATTACCAGCTTCCGATTGGTGAAGCGGAGGTCATTAAAGAGGGCACTGATATAACGCTGGTGGGCTGGGGCGCACAGATGGAAGTCATCGGCAAAGCCGTTGAACTTGCTGAAGAGCAGGGCATTGCCTGTGAAGTGATTGATTTGCGTACGTTGTTGCCATGGGACGCGGATACTGTTGTTGAGTCTGTCCTAAAAACAGGACGTTTGATCGTCAGCCATGAAGCGCCGTTAACAGGTGGCTTTGCCGGTGAGATCGCCGCAACGATTCAAGAGCGCTGTTTTCTCTATTTGGAATCGCCGATTGCTCGGGTAACGGGGCTAGATACACCTTTCCCACTAGTGCTGGAAAAAGAGTATTTGCCCGACCATCTGAAAATTTTTGAAGCAATTCGCGAAAGCGTTAACTTTTAACGCCAGGGAGAAAAATAATGAGCGATTTCATGCTGCCGGATATCGGCGAAGGCATTGTTGAATGTGAAGTGGTGGAGTGGCGCGTTGCGGAAGGTGACCGGATTGAGGAAGATCAGCCAATTGTCGAGGTGATGACCGATAAAGCGTTAGTGGAAATTACCGCTCCTGAAACAGGCGTTATCACCAAACTTTATGTTGCCCAAGGAAAAATTGCCAAAGTACACGCGCCGCTTTATGCCTACCAAGCAGAAAATGACACGCAAGAAGCCGGTGCGACGGAACAGGCTAACGAACCTCAATCGCCTGCCGCTGATGCTGACAGTGGTTCAGCCAAGGCGGTTGAACCAGCCGCGGTGGCAACCGGTACCAACGCGAGTACAAGCAGCGGCAAAATACCTGCCAGCCCAGCCGTGCGGCGTCTTGTTCGTGAACACCAGCTTGAGTTAGCTGCCATTGCTGGCAGTGGTAAAGATGGCCGGGTATTAAAAGAAGACGTGCTGGCGCACCTGAATCAGCCTTCTACTGCCCCTAGTCAAGCACCATCGAAAGCAACCCAAGGAGCACAGTTGCCTCGCGTCGAGCCGCTTCGCGGTGTGCGCGCGGTAATGGCAAAAAGAATGGTTGAGGCCGCCAGCTCCATTCCGCATTTTCACTATGGTGAAGAGATCGATGTGACCGATCTGCTGGCGCTGCGCGAGCGACTAAAGCCCCGGGTAGAGGCGCTTGGTGAGCGGCTAACCCTTATGCCCTTTTTCATGAAAGCTATGGCGCTGGCGGTTACTGAGGCACCGATCATCAATGCTCAGCTAAACGCGGAAGCCAACGAGTTGCACTACTACGAACAGTGCAATATTGGCATGGCGGTGGATAGCAAAGCCGGTTTGCTGGTGCCCAATGTGAAAGGTGTTGAGCGTTTAACGCTGCTAGACATTGCTCGTGAAGTGGGGCGTTTAACCATTGCGGCCCGAGAAGGGCGTGTTGATCAGGCTGATCTCAAAGGTGGCACCATTAGTATTTCTAACATTGGTGCGTTGGGCGGAACCTATGCCGCGCCGATTATCAATGCGCCTGAAGCAGCAATAGTGGCGATTGGTAAAACCCAATGGTTGCCGCGCTTCGACGAGCAAGGCGACGTTCAGCGGCGAGCCATTATGACCATCACCTGGGCAGGTGATCATCGCTTTATTGATGGCGGTACTATCGCTAGGTTCTGCAATGCCTGGAAAGGCTACTTGGAAGCGCCTGAAACCATGCTGCTGTACTTGGGCTAAGGTTGCTAGGCATTGCATGGCAAGAGGTTAAATAGCCCGAAGTTGGTTGGCAAGGAATGAGAAATGTCTCAGGCACCGCTCCAGCAGTTTTATATACCGGAAGAGCAGTCGGTATATCTACTTAGCCACCATGATGCCCGTAAGCTGAAAGACTGGGTAGCCCTGTGTCAGGCACAGCTCGCCCAGTTGGGCTACACGGGGATCGAGTTGGTTGGTAAAGGTGCCTATGGCTTTGTATTTTCGGGCAGCGCACAACACCAAGAGGTGCCTGCCCACTACGTGTTTAAATTCTCACGTATTACGCTACCGACCCATTTACAAGAACGCCTTGAAGAAGAGGCGTTTATGCTTGATCAGGTGTCCCATCCCCGCATACCAAAGCTGGTGGCTTATCAGCGCTCTCGAGGCCAGTCAATTCTGGTAATGGAGCGTGCGCCTGGTTGGAACCTTGAGCAGGTATCACTGAAAGAAGGCCGTCTCTCTCCACGGCTAGTGGTTCACATTGCCCATCAGTTGGCCGAAATTCTTTCTGCACTGCGCCGTGAAACGGGGCCCAATGCACGCCCCGTTGTGCATGGCGACATCAAGCCGTCAAATTTGGTATTTGATCCAGAGACCGAGTCCATCGCATTGATTGACTGGGGATCGTCCGTGTTTGCCCAGTTAGACGAAAAACTCCAGTTTGTCGGGGCAAACGTGATGGAATTAATGTCCGATAATCTGCAACAAACCAACGCCCGACTGGGCGATGTCTACTTTATTGGTGAAGAGCAGTTAAATGGAGCGCTATCATCGCCCCGATTCGATGAACAAGGGGCGGCAGGCACGCTATATGCACTAGCCTCTGCGCAATCTTGCCGCTTTGGTCATCGTGCTATTCCCGCTAGCTCGCTGGGGTTACCCTTGGAATTTGCCCGCACCTTGGACGGCATGCTGGATCCCGACCCACACATCCGCCATAAAGCTGGAGATCACTATTTACAGGCGATGTCCCGCATGGCCAAAGTGGTGATGTTAGATTTACCTACTCCAACACAAACGCCGCTAGTGCCTGTCTGGGGGCGCGCGGCGCACCAGGAGATTGATACGGTCGTTTACAGCTCTCGGAAGGCGTTTCTGCGCGAAGCGAACGCGGAAGAGACACTTAATGATGTTAATGATGTGCAGCTAGATCGCTATTACAAGCAATTTATGCAAGGTATGGGGGAAACCGAAAAGGCGTTTTTGGCCTCGGTAAGCCGATTAGGAAAGTACCCAGTTGTCGGTGGTTTAGCCGTCCGCTGGGAGCGAGAGGGGGTATATATAGACTCCTCGCTTAACTTGCATGATCCCGCATTAAAGCCAGCGTTCATTCAAGCCGTCAACAATATGGTGCACTTGGCGCGAGCCATTCATCGTCAAGGGGTGTTTAAAAGCTGCTTGTTTAATGCACGCCAAACGCTGCATTTGGAGCGCGCCAGTTCAGAAGAGTCTTTTCATTGTGATCCTGGTACCACTATTGACTATGAGCTGAGCGCGGTTCCGGAAATGGAAGATCGCACTCGCCAGCATAGCTATTTTGAAGACGGCCCTGATCCAGAAGAGCTACTGGTCCTGCCTGACACCATTATGCACATACTGCTACGGCTGAATGAGATCCATCACACCGGCATGATTATCTTTGAGGCACTACCAAAGCATCTTAAAATCCATAGCTATTATCGGCTTCTAGACCCTAGCCGAGAGGCCGAATTTAGGACGTTGCTGGCGCAGATGTTGGCGTCTGTTAGCCAGATCGAGGGGTTAGGCGTGTCCGGCTTTATGAAAATGCCCTATAAAGACACGCGATTTTTTACCCATTTAGAGTGCCAACCTGAACATTTTTATCCTAAAGACCCACGTGATTTTTTAAGAAAAACGCCGTCAATCGGTGGCTCTCAGACTGCTTGATTGCGCCGCGATCCATGCTGAAAGCTGCTCAGCTAGCGCATCGCTGGCCGCGCCAAACGCATTGACGACGTCCGGGATCTCTGGACTAGCCGCGCGGGTGCGGATAACAAAACTCGTCACTGCTAGCGGCTTTCGGTGTTGTGTACTCATAAGCTGGACATCTAATTGAAGATGAATGCTAGGTGGGGAAGTGTCGTACTCACTTTGGAAGTGGCGCAGTTCGCTGAGTAGCAACACATCGTGGGGCAGTCGGTCGCTACTTACACCAGTGAATAGTTGGCGTTGCTGCAGGTCAGAAATTAAGCGCGCTTGAAGCATGTCTGGAGCGTCTTCATGCCAGCGCACACCCTCATACACATTGACTACATTGCCTTCCGGGTACACCACAATACGGTTGCTGTTCAGCAAGTGACCTGCCTCTGGGGTAGCAATGCCTAGCGTTGCGGGGAGGGGAACGGCCGTGTGTTCAGCCTGAGTGGCAGGGGGTGGCAGCCGATAGAGCGTTGCGGGATTGCTTTCGGGCAGTATTGAACAGCCGGCGCTTAACACAAGCGCCGCTAATGGGACGATGCTAAACCTAGAGCGCAAGCTCATGGACGAAACTCCTCTACCTGATCTCGGCCCAGAAAAAAGTCTGCGGGACTCTCTTCAAGCTGGCGAGTAATACGCTCAAGATTAGTTAGTGTAGAACGTAGGGCTGAAAGTGCGGGGGCAATGTCTTGTGCCCCCTGCAGCGTACTGTCGACAGCGGCGGCATTGTCGTTAACGAGCTGTTCAATTCGTTGCGCGGCGCTGGCCACATCACGACTGGCGCTCGCAGCGCTTTGCATCATTTGCTGGCCATCTCGACGCAATAGCTGTGTCGCTTCTTGGCTGAGGGTGTCGATGCTCTCAAGAGTCGCTGTGGCTTGGCGTGATACTTCACCGAACAGTGCCATATTTTGATCAAGCGCTGTCTGTTGTGAAGCGATCATCTCTGTGATCTGTGCAATGCTTGTCAAAATGGTGCCTGCTTGTTCACGATTGCCGTCATTAAATAGTTCATTAACGTTTAGCAGGATAGAGTTAATGTTTTGAATCATTGTTTCGCCTTCATCAAATAGCGTAGCGATCGGTGAAGGGTCTGCGGTTATAAACGGAGCCATGTCGTCCGTTTGGTTGATCAGTCGTGAACTTTCGGGAGTGCCACCATACAGTTGTATCGACATGCTGCCGGTAATGCTGGCAAATGATAGTTTGGCTCGAGTATCTGTTTTGATCGGGGTGTCTTCATAAACTCGCACACTGGCAATAACTTGACGGGGATCGTCAGGGTTCAGTGTCAGCTCGGTAACATCGCCAACTTCAATGCCGTTATACTGCACTTTACTGCCAATTGATAAACCACTAACACTGCGCTCAAATAGAATGCGGTAGGGCTGATAGTTACGCTCTCCGTCGGCGTAGCTCATCCAGAGTGCAAACAGCAGCGCCGCGACGGCGGTTCCCAGTGTGAACAAACCTATTAAAACGTGATGCGCGCGAGTTTCCATGTGCAGTCACTCCTGGACGTTTGCGTTATTTGAAGAAGCGGTATGAGCACGCTGAGCGGCTCGGCCACGCGGGCCGTGAAAGTAGTCTTGAATCCACTCGTCGTTGGTGTCCGCTACTTTATCGATGGTATCCACAACTAATACGCGTTTTTGTGAGAGAACCGCTACCCGGTCACAGGCGGCGTAGAGCGTATCCAGGTCGTGGGTTACCAGGAAAACGCTGAAACCCAGTGCATCGCGAAGGGTGACCAGCAACTGATCGAAGGCCGCGGCGCCAATAGGGTCAAGCCCCGCGGTGGGCTCATCCAGAAACAGGATGTCAGGATCCAGTGCTAAGGCACGGGCAAGGGCGGCGCGCTTGACCATGCCCCCAGACAGTGACTCAGGAAACTGCAGCGCAGCCTGTGGTGGAAGCCCGACCAACGATAGCTTGACCCTGGCAAGATGCTCGGCGTCTTCACGGGGTAGTCTGGCGTGTTCAATTAGCGGTAGGGCAATATTCTCTTGCAAGTTCAATGAGCTGAACAGTGCACCGCGCTGAAATAGCACGCCAAAGCGTCGCTCTATTTGACTGCGCTGTGCCTCGTTAAGCTGATTAAGAGTTGTGCCTAGAACTTCAACCGTGCCGTCATTGGGGCGCTTCAAGCCGACGATGCTGCGCAGCAGCACTGACTTGCCGGTACCAGAACCGCCTACAACGCCGAGGATTTCCCCGCGTTCAAGGGTCAGGTCTAAATTTTCGTGAACCACATGAGTGCCAAAGCGGTTCACCAAGCCTCGAACCTTAATGACCGGTAAGTCGTTTTGCTCAGTCGGTTTATCTGAATTGATCACCAGCCCATCTCCATAAAGAATAGCGCGGCGACGGCATCAATTAGAATCACCATAAAAATCGATTGAACGACACTTGAAGTGGTATGTTCTCCCACTGACTGCGCGCTACCGCTGACCTTAAAGCCTTCCAGGCAGCCGATCACGGCGATCACGAAGGCAAACACTGGTGCTTTACTAAGTCCGACCAAAAAGTGTGTCACCGATACGTCTTTTTGCAGCGTGGTCATAAACTGGGTAAGTGAGATATCCAGTGCCAGAGAGGTGACCATGGCGCCGCCCGCTAAGCCGCTGAGCATACCTACAAAGGCAAGCATAGGCAGGCTAATTAACATCGCCATTACCCGTGGGAGTACCAAAAGCTCGATAGGATCAAGCCCCTGCGCCTGAAGGGCATCGATCTCTTCATTGGATTTCATGGCGCCAATTTGGGCGGTAAAGGCACTGGCGGTTCGTCCCGCGAGTAGGATCGCAGCAAGCAGAACGCCGAACTCTCGCAAGAATGAGAATGCCACGAGATCGATAGTATAAATTGTGGCGCCAAAATCCTGCAAAACGGTAGCGCCAAGGAAAGCCACCACGGCGCCCACCATAAAGGTGAGTAGCGCAACGATAGGGACGGCATTCAGGCCGCTCTGCTGGATATGTGCCACAGTGGCCGTTAAACGCCAGTGACGTGGCCGCAATATCAGCTGGAAAAGAGTGGCCACCACCAGGCCAATAAAGGCCAACAGCTGGCGCTGCTGGGACCAAAGCCCCACCATTTGTTGACCCACGCTGGCAAGTGCTTGGCTAATGCGCGAATAGGCAGGCGTATCAACGTCAAGCGGCGCTTCCATCGCTTCGGCAATACGCACTAGCAACGCCTGCTGCTCTTTCGGCAGTTCGGCTGCCCAATCTGCTACCGATTGCGCTTTCTCAACGCCAATCAGCTCCACAATGAGTATGGCACCAGCGGTATCAAGACGAGTTATTGCTTCTAGTGAAACCGTCGTATCCGTTGGCTTGCCAAGCTCAGTTTGAGTTTCACTGTGCTGAAGCGCCGCTTTGATATGGCGATAATTGGCAAGCGTCCACTCGCCTTTAAGGGCGACTGTTTGATCATCACGCGCTATCCACTCGCTTGGCATCCCTGCTCCTTATCGACATCCACGACAGTGGTAACACTATGATGCATTCAAACAAGCGTTAGTTAAAGGTGTTTGGTAAGCTAAATAAAACATACTTAGGAAAATTCTCGCCAAGCAGCATAAGTGCTAAGAAAAACACGTCCGGTCAGGGCCTCTAAAAAATCACTCTTTTTGAGCTGATCCATAACGGGACCCTTCACCTCGGACAGGTGAAGCTTGACTTCGGAATCTTTTAAACGCGCATTGATAGCATCCAGGCTCTCGAGCGCTGACGCATCAATTAAATTAACGGCTGAACAGATAAGCACGACGTGCTCCAGTTCGGGATAGCTGGCAACTAAGTTATAAACGGTATCTTCAAGGTAGCGGGCGTTTGCAAAATAGAGGCTTTCGTCGATTCGCAGTAGCGCCACATTACTGACAGTTTCAACATCGTGGCGTTCAGTATTTCGAAAGTGCTCGGTGTCCGGCACCCGGCCAACCAATGCGCTATGGGGGCGGCTGGTGCGATACAAGAATAACGCGATAGAAAGACTAACCCCGCCGATAATGCCAGCTTCGATACCTTCAACTAGGGTGAGCAGAATTGTGACCGCCATCGCGGCGAAATCACTGCGAGAATAGCGCCACGTTTGGCGCAACATGGGAATATCGACCAGGGTTAAAATAGACACGGTGATGGTCGCCGCCAGCGTAGCAATCGGCAGGTAGTAGAGCCAGCCAGTAAACGCCATCGTTATCAACGCTATTCCCAGTGCTGCAAAGGCTCCGGCTGCGGGGGTTTGTGCCCCAGCATCATAGTTGATTACGGTGCGTGAAAGGCCACCGGTGACTGGCATACCATTGGTAAACCCAGCGGCTAGATTAGCGGCACCTAAGCCAATTAGTTCCTGGTTAGGGGAGATACGTTGGCGCCGCTTTGCTGCCAACATTTGCCCCATGGAAACAGACTCAACAAACCCCACCAAACTAATGAGTAGCGCCGGGATGAACAGGGCGCGCCATAGTGACGTATCTGCCCAGGGAAAGCTTAGTGCAGGTAGCCCACTGGGAATGGCGCCGACAATGGCAACGCCTTGGTCGGCTAACTGCCAATGCCAAGTAGCCAACGTCGTAATAACCACTGCAAAGACAGGGCCAGCCTTGATGATTAAATCGGCGAGCGTTTTAGGCAACCCAATAGCGCTGAGGCTCCGCTTACCAAAACGCCGCATCATGACGAGGAAAAATAGCGTTCCAGCACCAATTGAAAGCGTATAGGGATTAAAGGCGGCAAGATTGGGTAACAGGGTTATCACACGCTCTACCAGCGTAAAGCCACTGCTGGAAACACCCATTAGGCTACCCAACTGACTAACGGCAATCAGAATGCCCGATGCGGTTAAAAAGCCTGAAATAACGGGATGGCTCAAAAAATTGCTAAAAAAGCCCATTTTAAGGGCCCCCATCGCGACCAATATACCGCCAGAAAGTAATGAAAGTATCAGCGCAGCTTGTAAATACTCAGGGCTGCCGGGCGTTGCAACAGCGGAGAGTGCTGCGCCCGTCATTAACGCAATGATAGCTACCGGGCCAACGGCTAGAGTGCGGCTTGTGCCCAAAACGGTGTATAGAAGTTGCGGCAAAATACTGGCATATAGGCCCACCACCGCGGGCAAACCTGCAAGTAGGGCATAAGCTAATGACTGCGGAATCACCATCACCGTTACGATGAGTCCGGCTAATATATCGGCACCTAACAGGCGCTTATGGTAGTGAGGCAGCCACGTAAGAATAGGAAAATAGCGCTTGAACATAAGCTCCTGGCGTCAGCTTCATTTTGTAAAACCCAACTCATTGGTGAGTCCGTCAGTTTAACGCGTTGTGCCGACAATGATGGCCTTTACTTGCCAATAAAAGCATGTACTGACCCGAAAGTGCTACTTCATTCATTAGCATAACCCGTTAAGCTGAATGAAAAGTGGCCCATCGCTCCTTCTTTATTGATCGACTGCTCAATAACGTCAAATATAAAAGAGTATCCCACATGCGACTACTTCGGCTATTAGCGCCCTTGACAGTGCTAAGTGTTTCTATTTGGATGATGACTGAACCGGGTGCTTTTCCCTATATTGCGCTGCTGTTGGCGACGGGGGCTGGTGCAGCTTTAATGCTCGTAACGATGACGTCAGTTTATTCAGCTGATCAACTACGTTTGACGAAACCCATTCACGGTTTCAAGCCCATTCGTGACTATGCTTCGCTTCGTGCAATGGCCTATCGGTTGATGAACCGGGCAAGTAGCACGGCCATCGCCTCTGCAGAAGTTTCTCATTACGCTGATCTTATGGCGCAACGCCTTACTCAGCAGGAGGCCATGGCGAGTGATGCGTCATCAAGCATGAACGCTATTAATGCTGCCATTATGCAAGTGAGTGCCAGTGCTAGCCATGTCGCCGCGCTTGCCGAGAGCGCTCGTCAGGCAAGTCATCACAATCATGATGAGCTGGCTGATATTATTGGCGATATGAGTGATGTTGCCGAACGCTCTGATCAAGCGCTGGAAATGCTATCGGCGCTAAACGATAAAATTGAGCGTGTTCGCAATGTGACGTCGATGATTGAGGGGATAGCAGAACAAACGCACCTGCTATCACTCAATGCTTCTATTGAGGCAGCTCGAGCGGGAGAACATGGGCGAGGGTTTGCGGTTGTTGCGGGCGAAGTGCGTAACTTAGCACTCAAAACGTCAACGGCGACACAAAGCGTCGATGAGCTTGTTAAGGATATGCACCAGAGTGGCCAACGTGTTGTTGGTACCATGGGCGGGCTGATGAATCGTATCAGAGAGCGTTCCCAGGGGATGCAGCAGGTGGGCAGTAGTCTTGCCACCATCACGCAACAGTTCGATCAAGTTGAGCAGGAGATCACCAGCGTCGCGGAGGCAATGGAGAGTACCAAAGTCCATAGCCAAACCGTTGCTGATAGCTTGCGTCAGCTGGAAGACGATGTAGATGAGGGCAATCGCGATATGCGCGATTTAGCCCAGCAAGCCCGGGCATTAATGGACGCTGCAGAAGGCGTTGATGGCGAGCTGGCACAGCAGCGTTTGCAGGGGCGTCATCAGCATGTGTTTAGCGTCGCTCGTCAAGCGGCGAACCGTATTGGTAAATCGTTTGAGAAAGCGATTGCTTCCGGTGAAATATCAGAAACGTCGCTATTCCAACCTGATTACAGGGTCATAGCTGGGACACAGCCGCCGCTTTACCACACCGGCTTTGATGCATTCACAGACTTACAGTTACCCAGCTTGCAAGAACCGTTGCTTACTGAGCACGGGTTAAGTTACGCCATTGCATGTGACCGCAACGGCTATGTGCCTACCCATAACGCAGCCGTTAGCCGCGAGCCCACCGGTGATTACGATCACGATCTCAAGTATTGCCGCAGCAAACGTATTTTTGATGATCCGACTGGCAGCCGTTGCGGCGCCCATGAGAAACCGCTGCTGCTACAAACCTATAAGCGTGACACGGGCGAAATCATGCACGATCTTTCGGTTCCCATTTACATTAATGGCAAGCACTGGGGAGGCTTTCGCGTGGGCTACCAGCCTGAAAAGACAAATAACACCAGTGCAGTGAGTATTGAAAAACCAGCGGAAGAATTAGCCTCAGGAAGCCACCTGCTGGCGCGAACGTGATTGCCAAGAAGACCAAGAATATAGCGCTAAGCTCGCCCAGATCATCACAAAGGTCGCTAACTGGATGAGCCCTAGAGGCTCGCCAAAGATAATGATTGCAATCAAAAACTGAATGCTGGGGTTGATGTACATCAGGAAGCCTAGCGTTGCCAGCCGTAAGCGTCGTGCAGCCCCAGCAAAGGCCATCAAGGGCAGGGCAGTTAACACACCGCTAATTATTAGCAGGGCACTCATCGGCACATTATGAATAAAGTGAGACTCCCCCTGCCAACTAAGCCAAGTGAGCGCTATTAGTGCTAGTGGGAACAGCAACAGCGTCTCTACAAACAGGCCAGAAAGCCCATCAAGGGGCACTTGCTTACGAAACAATCCGTAGCTACCGAAGCTGAGTGCTAGCAATAGGCTGATCCAGGGCAGCTCACCTAGCATCACAAACTGGATTGCAATCGCTAAACTTGCCAAACCAAGCGCAACCAGCTGGAGGCGAGCCATTACTTCGCGTAGCACCAACACGCCTAAGGCAATATTGACTAGCGGCGTTAGAAAGTAGCCTAAACTGGCTTGCAACACTTGTTTGCTTTCAACAGCATAGATATAGAGGCCCCAGTTAAAAGCAATCAGTAACGCGCAGGCGAGTACGCGCCCCAAGCGCTTGGGCTCAATAAGAGCTTTAACCACTGGTGTCCATCGGCGCAGTACGCTGATTAGCACGACCAGAAAAAGGCACGACCACAAAATCCGATGTATCAGGATTTCAAATGCGGGAATGCCATCAAACAGAGCGAAAAATAGTGGGAAGCAGCCCCACATAATGTAGGCCGTTAAGCCAAACATAACGCCTTTGACCGCTTCAGGGTCCCTTGATGCGGGTGGAAACATAGCAGCCTCACTAATTAAAAATGCTAATCTAGCACATAATTGATGAATACACTGATGCATAGGAGACATGGCATGAGTCAACTGAAAACGAGCTTAGTGCAGTGCGATTTGCGCTGGGAAGACCCTCAAGCCAATCATGCGCATCTCGAGCGGCTATTAGGCGAATTAGATAGCCGCGATACCGACTTAATTGTGTTGCCAGAGATGTTTGCAACAGGGTTTACCATGAATTCACGGGAAATGGCCCAGCCCATGAGCGCCAGCCAGAGCGTTGCTTGGTTACAAACGCAGGCCAAGGCGAGAGGCTGTGTCATGACCGGCAGCGTGGCAATTGTCGATGAAGGGCAATACGTCAACCGTATGGTCTGGGCTACCCCCAGCGGCGACTTACAGTACTACGATAAACGCCATTTATTTCGTATGGCCGGAGAGCATGAACGCTATGCTATGGGCAACAGCCGGAAGATCGTTGAACTGAAAGGCTTCAGGCTGCTATTGAGCGTATGTTACGACCTGAGGTTTCCCGTTTGGATGCGTCAGCAGCCAGCAGAAGGCGAACATTTCGAGTATGATGCCGCGCTGTGTGTGGCGAACTGGCCTGCACCCCGGCGTCATCCATGGCGCACGCTTTTACAAGCGCGTGCAGTTGAAAACCTAGTTTATGTAGTAGGTGTAAACCGCGTCGGTGAAGATGCCAAAGGACTCGCCTATAGCGGCGATTCCATGCTGGTCGATTTCAAAGGGGAACCGCTGATCGACCACCCTGCAAACTCTCCGTTTATTGAAACGGGGACGCTAAATAAAACGGACCTAGATGCTTTTCGAGAAAAATTTCCTGCCTGGCAAGATGCCGACCGCTTTTCGCTTCTGCCAGGAGTGGGTCAATAATGCGCCTTGATCGCTTTTTGAGTGAAACAACCCCGCTAACGCGCAGCTTAGCAAAGCGGGCGTTAAAAAATGGCGAGGTGACCCTGAATGGCGAGCCCATTAAACAGTCGGCGACCCAAGTTGACACTCAGAACGACGAAATAAAACTCAACGGTGAGACGCTAGCACTGGTTGGGTTGCGTTACCTGATGATGCATAAACCGCTGGAAGTAGAGTGCACTGCCCGCCGTGGGCTCTATCCAAGGGTGATTGACCTTATTGATCTACCCAAAGCAGAGCGACTGCAGCCAGTAGGGCGGTTGGATGTAGATACCACCGGCTTGTTACTGCTCACTGATGATGGCCAATGGTCCCATCGTGTCACCTCGCCGCGCCATCGCTGTGCCAAGGTGTATATTGCTGAGTTGGCAGAGCCTATGGAAGGTAGCGCCGCTGAGTGGGCAATTCGCCAAGTAGAGGAAGGGCTTCTACTGGATGGTGAGGAAACGCCAACGCAACCTGCCGTATTGAGGTTTATTACTCCCCAGCAAGCGGAACTGACCATTACAGAAGGGCGCTATCACCAAGTAAAACGCATGTTTGTAGCGCTAGGCAATCACGTCAATGCACTGCATCGCCGTTCGATTGGTGATGTGGTCTTGCCAGATGACCTAGCACCTGGTGAATGGCGTGAGCTAACGCCTGAAGAAATTGCCAGCTTCTAAACACGCTTAGCGTTACGGCTAGTGACTCAAACGTCCCGGTCAGCACCTTCGTGCCAAACCAGGGGCGTTTTTTTATGAGTAATAAATATTTATACCGTTATCTTGCTTCTGTATTTGCACGTAGTTGCACTGAGAAAGTGCCAAGGCACACTTTTTTGTTAATCAGATAGCTAATGCAAGTGGGCGGCTTCTATCAACGCTTTGGTATAGGGGTGCTGTGGGGCGGCGAGTACTTCCAGGCAATCGCCTTGCTCTACCACATCGCCATCTTTTAGCACCATAATGCGGTGGGCCATAGCACGCACCACGGCAAGATCATGGCTGATAAACAGGTAGCTTAGTTGGCGGCGTGCCTGAAGTTCGCGCAGTAGCGTGACCAACTGTTTTTGTACGGTCCGGTCTAATGCTGAGGTGGGCTCGTCCAGTACCAGTAGTTCAGGTTCTAGGATAATTGCCCGCGCCACTGCTATGCGTTGGCGTTGTCCCCCCGAAAACTCATGAGGGTAGCGGGCAGCGCAGCTTTCCGGCAGGCCCACCTCTTGCAGCGTGCGATGCACGCGTTCGGTAACTTCTGCATGGGTTAAGTTAGGGTGATGAAACTGTAGACCCTCACTGACAATATCAAAGACCGGCATGCGTGGGGAAAGCGCACCGTAAGGATCTTGAAACACCATTTGTAGCCGATGGCGCTGGCGTCGCAGCGTATCGCCAGAGAGTTGACTTAGCGTGGTGTCGCCCAGTATCACTTCACCTTGGCTAGCGACTAATCGCATAACCGCTGACGCCAGCGTCGTTTTTCCAGAGCCTGATTCGCCAACAATGCCCAGCGTTTCACCTGGAGCGATGGTTAGATCGGTGGCTTTCAGGGCCTCAAAAGCCGGGGGCTGGCGCTGAAAGAGCCCTGTCCTTGGGCGCGAGAAACTCACGCTAAGCTGGCGTGTGGTCAAAAGCGGTGTGGTATCGGCAGGCTCAGCAGGTCGGCCTTCTGGTTCGGCGGCAATAAGGGCTTTGGTGTAGTCGCTTTGGGGATTATTAAATACATCGGCAACGCTACCGGTTTCCTGAATTTTCCCTTGATACATGACGCATATCCGGTCTGCATGGCGACGTACCAAATTTAAGTCGTGACTGATAAACAGCACACCCATGCCGTGATGATCGCGGAGTTCTTTCAGCAGGGCTAAAATCTCTTGCTGAACGGTCACATCGAGCGCCGTCGTTGGCTCATCCGCAATCAGCAGTGCCGGATTATTGGCAATGGCCATGGCGATCATTACCCGCTGGCGCTGGCCGCCAGAAAGTTGATGTGGCCAGGCGTCAAGCAGTTCGTCAGGACGCGGTAGTTTGACTTGTTCTAACAGTGCCTTGGCCCGTGTACGTGCAGCCTGCCCGCTAAGGCCCTGGTGTAAACGCAGGGTTTCACCTATTTGCTTGCCAATGCGGTGAAGCGGGTTGAGCGACGTCATTGGCTCTTGGAAAATAAACCCCACCTGATTACCGCGAATACCATTCCAATCACGTTTGGCTAGTTGATTAAGGTCGGTTTCTGCTAACCAGCGCTGACCGCTTACGCTAGCATTGTCAGGCAGTAAATTAATCGCACCCAGTGCAGAGACCGACTTCCCAGAGCCCGACTCCCCCACGATAGCGAGCGTTTCGCCCGCATTGACAGTGAGAGAGAGGGAATCGACAACGACGTTGCCATCGAAGGAAACACAAAACTCGCTTAAGCGCAGGAGTGGTTTGGCAGTGTTGGCGTGATTAGGCATGCTTGGCTTCCTGGGCGGGTGACTGATGCTGGTTCACATGTCGTGGGTCGAAGGCATCGCGAAGTCCTTCACCAATAAACACCAGTAGTGAGAGCATAATGGCAAGCGTCATAAACGCGGTGATGCCCAGCCAAGGCGCATGCAGGTTGTTTTTGCCCTGTGCCGCGAGTTCGCCAAGTGACGGCGCGCCAGGTGGTAAACCAAAGCCTAAAAAGTCCAGCGCGGTGAGCGTGCCAATGGCACCAGTGAACAGGAAGGGGATAAACGTTAGTGTGGCTACCATCGCGTTAGGTAGCACGTGGCGCCACATAATCAGCCGAGAGGGTAGCCCCATGGCCTTGGCCGCACGAACGTACTCGAGATTGCGTGCGCGCAAAAACTCGGCGCGCACAATATCAACCAGTCCCAGCCACGAAAACAACAGCATGATGCCCAGTAACCACCAGAAACCGGGCTGTACAAAACTGGCCAATATAATCAGTAGAAATAGCACCGGTAATCCCGACCAGATTTCTGTGATGCGCTGTCCGATGAGGTCTACTTTGCCGCCAAAATAACCCTGCACACCGCCCACTACTACGCCCAGTATTAAAGAGCCTGCGGTGAGCACTAGGGCAAAGGCAACCGACAGTCGAAACCCGTAAATAACGCGTGCTAATACATCACGCCCTTGGTCATCGGTACCCAACCAATGGCGCCTATCTGGCGGTGCAGGCGAAGGCCTAGTCATCAGCATATCAAGGGTTTGATAGGAGTAGGGAATAATTGGCCATAGCGCCCAACCGTGATCGCTGATTTGCCGTTGGACAAAGGGATCTAGGTAGTCGGTACGGGTGGGTAAGAAACCACCGAATTCGGTTTCCGGATAATCGACCAGTAGCGGTACATACCACTGCCCGTCATATTTCATGACGAGAGGCTTGTCGTTGGCGATCAGTTCAGCCAATAAGCTGATAATAAACAGAACGCCAAATAGCCACAGCGATACTCGGGCGCGGCGATTGGCTTTAAATGCTGCTAGGCGACGCAGCGTAATCGGCGAAAGACGCGAGCTGATAAATGTCATGTTTATGACTCCCTCGACGCAAAATCAATGCGTGGATCTACCCACACATAGGTCAAGTCGGATATTAGCTTTAGCAGCAGTCCGATCACCGTATACAGAAATAACGTTCCGAAAATGACCGGGTAGTCTCGCTGCATTACTGCCTCAAAGCCTAATAAGCCGAGGCCATCCAAAGAGAAAATTACCTCGATGAGCAGTGCGCCGGTAAAGAAAATGCCAATCATTGCAGAGGGCAGCCCAGCAATGATGATCAGCATGGCATTGCGGAAAACATGGCCATACAAAATGCGCTGCTCGTCGGCACCTTTGGCCCGGGCTGTCAGCACGTACTGCTTATGAATTTCATCCAAGAAGCTGTTTTTGGTCAGCATGGTGAGGGTGGCAAAACTGCCAATCGCGGCAGCCAGCACCGGTAGGGTGATATGCCAGAAGTAGTCTTTAATTTTGCCCCAAGCGGATAGCTCGGCGAAATCGGGCGATGTTAAGCCGCGTAGAGGAAACCAATCCAGGTAAGTGCCACCCGCAAACACGACAATAAGCAGAATGGCGAACAAAAAGCCCGGAATGGCATAGCCTACGATCACCAGACCTGAGGTCCAAACATCAAAGCGAGAGCCGTGCCGTAGCGCTTTGCGGATGCCTAAAGGAATAGAAATGAGGTAGACCAGCAGCGTTGTCCATAAGCCTAATGAAATAGACACGGGCAAGCGCTCGATCATCAGTTCAATCACCGGCCGATCACGAAAAAAGCTGGTGCCAAAATCGAAAGTGAGATAATCCACCATCATGCCGATAAACCGTTCATGAGCGGGTTTGTCAAAGCCAAATTGCTGCTCTAATTGCTCGATAAAGCGTGGATCGATTCCACGCGCGCCCCTAGAGTCATCGCTAACTTGTACATCCGCGCCCCCCATATCCAGGCGTGTGCTTGCCATGGCATCGGCCCCCTCAAAGCGGGCCAACATTTGATCAATGGGGCCCCCAGGGGCAGCCTGAACAATCATGAAGTTAAGCAGCATGATGCCGAACAGGGTCGGAATCATTAGTAGCAGTCGGCGTAAGGTATAACGTGCCACAGCGCTCTCCATGAGTAATTGAGGCTAAAAGTTATTGCCGGTAAGTTGTTATAACTATGTTGAATGAATCTAGGTTTGATGAATCTAGGTTTGATGAACCTAGGCTGGCGAAATCAGCGACGCCGGTGACGGCGTTGTAGTTCTGCTTCCCGATCGGTGTTTACCCACCAAGCGTCTAAATCCATGGCATAAGCCGGAAACGGTTCTGGGTAGCCAAATTTATCCCACACAGCAATCCGCGTTTCGCCTGAATGATAGTGGGGGATAACATAAAAGCCCCAGCGCAGCACGCGATCAAGCGCTTGGGTAATGGTATCCAGCATTTCACGGTCATCTGCACGAATCAGTTGCTCCACCAGTGCATCGACAGCCGGGTGGGCAAGGGCCATGCGGTTGCGACTTTGGGGTGCCTCTGCGGCAGCACTGGTCCAAAAATCACGTTGTTCATTGCCTGGATTGTTAGACTGAGGGAAGTGGCTGATGACCATATCGTAATCGTAGCTGCGTACTCGGTTAAGATATTGATTGATATCGACAATGCGCAGCGACGTTTGAACCCCAAGGCGTGCCATATTGCGTAGCATGGGTTGCACAACACGCTCCAGGCCCGAGTCGTAGAGCAGTACTTCCAGGGTAAGTGGTCGGCCAGTCTCAGTGTTGATTAGTACGCCATCTTCTACGCGATAGCCAGCGTCGCGCAGCAGGTCAAGTGCAAGCCGCAGGCGTTCACGCAGCTCTGTGGGGTGTTCGATGGGCAGTGGGTCAGTGAACAGTCGTTCTGAATGATGCGAGTCTATCAACGCTTCACGAAAAGGTTCGAGTAGCGCAAGTTCTTCTTCTGATGGCGTTCCAGTAGCTTCCATTTCAGAATTTTGAAAAAAGCTTTCTGTGCGCCGGTAGGTGCCATAGAAGATATTGGTGTTGAGCCAGGGGAAATCAAACGTGAGGCTCAGGGCTTCTCGAACCTTTGGGTCCTGAAACTTCTCTTTGCGTAAATTGAAGACAAACGCCTGCATCATGGAGGGGTTAACATCGGGTACGGTAATCCGCTTAATTAAACCATCTTGGTAGGCAGGAAAATTATCATAGCCAATGGCCCAAGTGGCCGCACGTGCATCCGTTCTGAAATCGGTAAGGCCTGCTTTGAAAGCTTCCCAGGCAATATCGCGGTCACGGTAGTACTCGTAAACAACACGGTCGATGTTGTAGCGACCCACATTGACGGGCAGGTCTTTGCCCCAATAGTTGTCATCTCGTTGATAGACAATGCGCCGCCCAGGATCTACCTCGCTAATACGATAGGGGCCTGAGCCTGGATGTGCATCCAGAGTCGGAGAGCTGAAGTCGCGGGGTTCCCAGTAGTGACGAGGTAAGATAGGTAACTGGGCGACAATCAGTGGCAGCTCGCGTGAATCAGTGTCATTAAATTCAAAGCGCACTTGATGATCATTTAAGGCGACAGCGCGTTCGACACCGGCGTAATAGCTACTGTAGAAGGGGTTGCCTTCTTCACGCAGCAGGTTCAGTGAGAACACCACGTCATAGGCCGTTACCGGCTCCCCGTCTTGAAAGCGAGCTTCTGGGCGCAAATCGAACTCTATCCATCGGCGTTCAGGGTCCAGGCGGACGCCTTCTGCCAGCAGCCCGTACAAACTGAAGGGCTCGCCTGGATTACTGACCATCAACGAGTCATAAATATGTGAAATACCGGTAGCAGGCGTGCCGCGAATAATAAATGGGTTGGTAGAGTCGAAACTGCCTCCCACGGCGGTACGGGTAATCGTTCCGCCCTTAGGGGCGGACGGATTAACATGGGGGAAATAGGCAAAATCAGCAGGTAGCTGTGGGCTATTGTAGAGAGATAGCCCGTGTACGGTCTCGACGGGGGTAGCGGTGTTGATTTCGACGTCGTTTTCAGAAGCTAACAGCGACAGGCTCAACAGCAAGCCGCTGGCTAACAAAAGTACTTTGGTAAACAACACACCGCGTGGCATTAGTAACTTCCTGTAGCAACAAAGGCTTAGAAAC
>NZ_BJUL01000020.1 GCF_007989605.1 Vreelandella venusta
CAACCTCCAAAACTATTTATGCCCAATCCTGGCAGCCCCAGGTGGAAGCCGACGAAAACACGGGCAAGCTGCTCGCCACCGGCTACTCCTGCCGCAGCCAGGTGAAACGCTACTCAGCACAAACATTACACCACCCGCTTCAGGCGCTACTTACGTGCCTCAAGCGGGCCAGTTAATAAGCGTTTAACACTATCGATTAAAAAAACAGCTGCTTGAGGGCTTGGCCTGGGTCCTCTTCACGCATAAAGGCTTCACCAACTAAGAAACCGTTCACTTCATGGTCGCGCATAAGCTCCACGTCATCACGGGTATGGATACCAGACTCCGTGATGACCGTGACGCCCTCAGGAATGCGCGGCAGCAGGTCTAATGTGGTGTTCAGGCTGGTCTCAAAGGTATGCAAATTACGGTTGTTGATGCCCACCAGCTTTAAATCCAGCGCTAGGGCACGCTCTAACTCAACAGCGTCATGCACTTCTACCAGCACATCCATGCCTAATGCATTAGCTTGCTGGTGCAGATCGCGCAGCTGAGCGTCGTCTAGGGCAGCGACAATCAGCAAGATACAGTCTGCCCCGATGGCGCGCGCCTCGGTTACCTGATAGCCATGGGTAATAAAATCTTTACGAATGACGGGAAGGTCACAGGCATCGCGGGCAGCGATTAGAAAGTCTTCATGTCCCTGGAAGAAATCGGCATCAGTTAATACTGACAAGCAGGCTGCGCCGCCCTCTGCATAACGCTTAGCGATATCATCAGGATGAAAGTCATCACGTATCACGCCCTTGGAAGGCGAGGCTTTTTTCACCTCAGCGATAACCGCTGCGTCACCAGCGGCAATACGGGCATTCAGTGCAGCAATAAAGCCACGGGGGGCACTTTGCTTGTCAGCCAACGCCAGCAGTTCTGCTTCAGAAACCGCCTGTCGGCGCTCGGCTACTTCTTCGTCTTTACGAGCCAAAATACGCGTTAAAATTGTTGGCGTTGCCTGGTCAGTCATTTGATAGTTTACCCTTTAAAGACGCTAGTGAAGTGTGAAAGCTCTCGGAGCTTCTCTAACGGCAGCTTGGAAGCCTGCGCATCCTGAGCCACCATTACGCCCTCTTTTAAGCTATCGGCCACACCTGAACAGTAAAGCGCGGCGCCCGCATTAAGTGCCACTATATCTGCCGCTGCCCCCTCACCACTCAATGCAGCTTTTACCAGCCGTAAGCTGTCTTCGGCGCTGGCTGCTTTAAGCGTAGCTAAGCTTTGTCGCTCAATCCCCAACTCTTCTGGAGTGATGGTGTACTCGGTAATTTCGCCATCCTTTAGTTCAGCCACCCGCGTCGGTGCCGCCAAGGAGATTTCATCCAAGCCATCTTCAGAGCAAACTACTAACACATGGTGGCTGCCAAGCTTGCGGAGCACTTCAGCCATCAATGGCACTAATTCTGGAGAGTAAACCCCCAGCACTTGGTTACGTGCACTTGCAGGGTTAGTCAATGGGCCAAGGATGTTAAACAGCGTGCGCACGCCCATTTCCCGGCGCGGCCCGATTGCAAAGCGCATGGCAGGATGATGATTAGGAGCGAACATAAAGCCCACACCTACTTGTTCGATACAGCGCGCCACTTGTTCAGGCTTAAGGTCTAGGTAAATACCGGCAATATCAAAAAGGTCTGCACTGCCCGACGATGACGAGACACTGCGGTTACCATGCTTAGCGACATGGGCGCCGCCAGCAGCAGCCACAAAGCTAGCCGCCGTAGAAACATTAAACAGGTTCGCACCATCACCGCCGGTGCCAACAATATCGACGACGTTGTCAGTGTGCAGTTCAACGCGCTTCATGAGTTCGCGCATAACCTGAGCCGCCGCACTAATTTCCTCGGCGCTTTCGCCTTTCATGGCAAGCCCCACTAGCAGGCCGCCAATTTGCGCATCGGAGGCTTCGCCGGTCATGATCTGGCGCATTAGCGCGTGCATCGCATTGAAAGAGAGGTCTTCGCGGCGCATCACCGCGTTAATTGCATCTCGCATTTGCATGAACAGAAAAGCCCCTAAAGCGTGTAAATTTGGCAATCAGCCGCGTTTTAAAAAGTTAGCCAATAACGCATGGCCTTGGCGCGTGAGTATTGACTCAGGGTGAAACTGTACCCCCTCAACATCCAGGCTGCGATGACGAAAGCCCATTATCAGCCCCGGCGTAACGTCATCGCCTGAGGTCCAGGCAGTGATTTCAAAACACTCCGGTAAGCTTGTTCTTTCTACCACGAGTGAATGATAACGGGTCACTTCTAACGGGTTTTCAAGCCCGCGAAAAACCCCTTGCCCACTATGCACAACAGCAGATGTTTTGCCATGCATCACCTGGGGCGCTCGCACCACTTTACCACCGTAGACTTGTCCAATCGCCTGGTGACCAAGACAAACCCCCAAAATAGGCAGTTTACCCGCAAAGTGGCCTATCGCCGCCAGCGAGATGCCCGCTTCATTAGGGGTACAGGGCCCCGGTGAAATGACTAGATGAGTAGGCGCTAAGGCGTCAATCTGTTCAAGGGTAAGCTCATCGTTGCGATAGGTCATTACCTCGGCACCCAGCTCACCCAGGTACTGGACGATATTGAACGTGAAACTGTCGTAGTTATCGATCATCAATACACGTTGCACTACCTGCACTTGCGCCATCGCCGCAGCTACTCCATCACATTAATCAAACCCCTTGGTAGGGATGATACCCCAACCCAAGCTCCACTTGCAGAGCCAAGGGTCGGCTAGGACATTCACACGCCCAATACTCTGGTAATTTTTAGTGGGAAACAAACACTGAGTTTATCAGTAAACTAGTGAGGGACTTTTCAAGGTAATCAAAAATACTGAAAGAGAGTGGCTAGCCCTTTCTGCTAGGTTTAAACAACTTGACAGCATAACGAAACTGGCAACGGGCCTTGACTGTCTTTATCATCTGCCGACTTTTTAATGCGTTAGGAGCGTGACATGGACAATCGAGCACCCTGGATAATAACGCTCGTATTGATGACGACTGTCTGCAGCAGTCACGCGCTGGGAGACACCTCGTTTAAGGTTATCGCTTCGTTTTCAGTCATTAAAGATTTAGTGAAGCGTGTCGCAGGCGACAGCATCGGCGTTACCACTATTGTGCCCACAGGCGAAGATGTGCACCGCTGGGAGCTTCAACCGCCAAATGCCCTAGCTGTCGAGGAAGCTGACATTGTTTTCTACAACGGGTATGGGCTAGAGCCATGGATACGGCATATTGAAGCCATGGCAGACGATTCACTAACGCTCACAGCACTTGCAGAAAGTGCCGACTATGCACCGCTAACGATTCTAGTTGGCCAGTATCAAGATAACACTGACCCGCATATGTGGATGGACCCCAAAGGGGCAGCCGCTTATGTTGATGTCATAGAAAAAACGCTTATCGAACGCTATCCCGAGCAGGCTGAGGCGTTTACCACGCGTGCCACTGAGACTCGTGAAGCACTGGCGCTGCTAGATCATCAACTCCGGGAACGCTTGGAAGGCATTCCGCAAACGAATCGCATGCTCACTACCAGCGAAGCCTCCATGGCTTACTTTGCCCGTGCTTATGGTTTTGAGTACGCCGCCATTTGGGGGATTGGCAGTGAGACCATTGGCAGTGCGCAGGCAATGGAAGCAATGAGCATGCTCCTCTCGCAACAGCGCCCGCCTGCACTGTTCTATGAAAGCACCTCTCCCTATATCCACATGGATGCACATGCCCGAGCAACGGAGCTGTCGCTGGCAGGGCCTTTATACACAGACACCTTAAGTGACACAGACGGCCCTGCCTATAACTACCCTGCTATGTTGCGCCATAATGCTGAATTACTGCATGAATACCTAGGCGGCGCACGGGCAGAAAAGCAGCCCTAGAAAAAACAGTTCTAGAAAAAACAGCCGTATCACCGACAGTTTTACTCCGTCAGCGCCAGCAATGAGCTAATAATCACGTCAGGCTGGCTATGCTCAATCGGCTCGCCGTGGTTATAGCCGTAAGGCAACGCCACGGTAGTAAAGCCAGCAGCCTTACCCGCAGCAATATCGTGGCGCGAGTCTCCTACCATGACACTTGCCGAAGGTGAGATATCCAGCTGTTGAGTCGCATGCAGTAGCGGTAACGGGCTGGGTTTCTTCTCGGCAAGCGTGTCGCCACCAATGCAGTGGGTAAAAAGCGAAAGCAGATCAAAGTGGCTTAAAATTGGCGCAATAAAGCGTTCTGGCTTGTTAGTAATCAGCACCAGTAGATAGCCTGCTTTGTGCAAATCATGCAGCGCTGTTCTCACGCCATGATAGAGCCGGGTTAGTGCATTGGGGGCAGCACCGTAATGGCGCATAAAAGCCTCATAGGCGGTGGTTTGCAATGCCTGTCCTGGCGCATCAGCGAGTGCCCAGGTTAGCGCTCTTTCAATAAGTACCTGCGCACCATTACCCACCCAATCGCGCACATGCTCTTCACTAGGCGCAGGCAGCCCAACATCGCTGAGCGAGCGCTGGACCGCTATCGCTAGATCCGGGACCGAATCAATCAAAGTGCCATCTAAATCAAATGCAATTAACCGCTTACCCTGCAAAATGGCATGCACGCTCTCTCTCCCTAGGCTAGGTAAAAATATTTTTCAAAAAATGGCCGTTAGTAAACGTAATCGCGGCTAATTCTTTTATCCTACCGACTTAGCACGTCGCCAACCACGCCCGGAAGCTCTATGCTGTGATCATCTTATCCGAGGAGAAAGTAATGACCATCCCCCGAATTGTGATCGTCGGCGGTGGCGCTGGCGGACTTGCTCTAGCAACACGCTTAGGACGCACGCTGGGCAAAAAAAAGCGCGCCGAGATTGTCCTGCTAGACCGCAATGCCACCCATGTATGGAAACCGCTGTTACACGAACTCGCTACCGGAGTATTGAACTCTAGCATGGATGAAGTGGATTACCGCGGCCACTCTTCCGCGCACCATTACCGTTACCAGCGCGGCTCTTTAAATGGCCTTGATCGCGCACAAAAAGTCATTCACCTAGCACCCATCAAAGATGAAGACGGCGTTGAAATCCTTCCCTCTCGAAAACTAACCTACGATTATTTAGTAATAGCGCTCGGCAGTATTTCAAATGATTTTGGTACAGCGGGTGTTGCGGAACACTGCCACTTTATTGATTCGCCTCAGCAAGCCAAAGCGTTTCAGCGCGATATGATCAATACCTTTTTGCGTTATACCGATCCAACGCTGCGCCAAAACGCCGAACTGACTATTGGCATTGTAGGCGGCGGCGCAACGGGCGTAGAGCTTTCTGCCGAGCTTCTAGATGCTTCGCGCTTACTTAACGCCTACGGCGTAACCGCTGTTGACCATCAAACGATTAGCGTACACCTCATCGAAGCGGCTCCCCGCCTACTACCCGGCTTGTCAGAGCGTATTAGCGAAACAGTGCTGCAAGAGCTAGAAAGCATGGGGGTCACCGTTCACGTCGGCACCGCTATTAAAGAAGCTCAGCAATATCAATTAGTAACAGGCGACAGCGAGGTTATCAAAACGGACCTAAACGTGTGGGCAGCAGGCATCAAAGCACCGCCATTTTTGGCTGAATTAGACCTGACCACTAATAAGAAAAATCAAATTAACGTCCACCAAACGCTGCAGAGCGTAGATGATCCTTATATTTTTGCCATAGGTGACTGCGCCGACTGCCCTCAGGGCGAAGGCATCTCCGTGCCGCCACGGGCACAGGCTGCTCATCAACAGGCAACATTACTCGCCAAAAACCTGGTGCACTGCTTGGATAACAAACCACTGCAAAGCTTTACTTATCGTGACCACGGTTCGCTGGTGTCGCTCGCCCGCTACGATGCGGTAGGAAAGTTGATGCGCAGTTCCGCGTCTCGTGGGCTATTTTTAGAGGGCTGGTTAGCGCGCCAAGCCTACGCTTCACTTTATCGAATGCATCAGCTATCTATTCATGGCGCACCCAAAACGGGACTCGCATGGCTGGTTGATAAGTTAAACCGCTACTTAAAGCCCCGTATGAAATTGCACTAAGCTGTTTGCTTAGCCGTTATCCTTTGCCAACTCAGCGCGCATTTGCTGGATAACGCTATCGTAACCGTGCGGGTCGCTTGACTGGTGAGCATTGAAAATAGCGGAACCAGCGACAAAGGTGTCGGCACCCGCAGCGGCGATATCGGCAATATTATCTACCTTAACGCCGCCGTCGATTTCTAAGCGGATAGGGCGGCCTGAAGCATCAATACGCGCCCGAGCTTCACGCAATTTACCCAGCGTGCTGGGGATAAATGACTGACCGCCAAAGCCCGGGTTAACGCTCATCAGCAGAATCATGTCAATTTTGTCCATGACATAATCGAGATACGAAAGCGGTGTTGCCGGATTAAATACCAGCCCTGCTTTACAGCCACTATCGCGTATTAGCTGTAACGAGCGATCCACATGCTCAGAAGCTTCCGGGTGAAATGTAATGTAACTCGCCCCAGCCTCACTAAAATCGCCGATCATACGATCCACGGGTTTAACCATTAAATGTACATCTATGGGTGCCGTCACGCCGTGCTGGCGCAGGGCTTTGCAGACCATTGGCCCAATCGTCAGGTTCGGCACATAATGATTGTCCATGACATCGAAATGGACAATGTCGGCCCCAGCGGCCAACACATTGTCGACCTCTTCACCAAGACGCGCGAAATTAGCGGATAGAATCGAAGGGGCAATCAGGAAGTCCTGCTCAGCGCTCATAGTGCATTCCTAGGTTAACAGGGGAAAGGAAGGCCCCTATCTTACCAGAGCCACCTAAGAAGCCCCATCTCCCTGCCGTTAAAGCTCAGCCGACAATAAATGCATATCTTTTAATACATATTCCCAAATAGAATATAAAACACAATTGTAATTCCACAATCACAGGTTTAACCTTATCCTCATTGCGATTAAATCGCCCCCAGATACAAGGAGCCTGTAATGACGCGATCTACTTTTTTCCGTACTGGCCTGCGCCGCAGCCTGATAGCCACGGCTGTTGGCGCTACGGTGGCTGTCACCGCTGTTTCAAACACGGCAATGGCTCAAGAGCGCGAGTTACTGAACTCTTCTTACGATATTGCCCGTGAACTGTTTTCAGCGATCAATCCGGAATTCCAAGCATGGTGGCAAGAAGAGCACGGTGAAGAGATTGCCATTAGCCAGTCTCACGGCGGCTCATCCGCACAGGCGCGCGCGATCATGCAAGGCTTGCGTGCGGATGTCGTTACCTTTAACCAGGTGACTGATGTTCAAGTACTTGCGGATGCAGGCCTAGTGGCCGAAGACTGGCAAGACGCGTTCGATAATAACGCCTCCCCTTACTACTCCACGACGGCGTTTTTGGTGCGTAAAGACAACCCAAAAGGAATCGAAAGCTGGGATGATCTCGCGAAGGAAGACGTGCAAATCGTTTTTCCCAACCCAAAAACATCTGGCAACGGACGCTATACCTATCTAGCGGCTTGGGGCTTTGCGGAAAATGAATTCGATGGCGATGAAGAAAAGATTCAAGACTTCATGCGCACCTTCCTACGCAATGTTGCGGTGTTTGATACCGGCGGCCGCGGTGCCACCACAAGCTTTATCGAACGCGGCATTGGCGACGTATTGATCAGCTTTGAGTCAGAAGTAAACAACATCCGTAGCGAATATGGCAGCGACGACTATGAGGTTATCGTGCCGCCGGTCAGTATCCTGGCAGAGTTCCCCGTTGCGGTGGTAGGTGAAAATGCTGAACGTAATGGTAACAGCGACCTTGCCCAGAGCTACCTTGAGTATCTCTACCGTGAAGACACCCAGCGCTTGCTGGCGGGCTTTAACTATCGCGTTCACGATGAAACAGTTGTAGCCGAATTTGCCGACCAATTCCCCGATACCGAACTTTTTGAAGTTGAAGATGTGTTTGGCAGCTGGGAAGAAGCTATGGAAAACCACTTTGAAGGCGGCGCCCTACTTGATCAACTGCAACGTCGTTAACGGAACACCATGAGCCAGCTAGCATTATGGCGGTCCGACAGCGCTCGCGTGCTGCCGGGCTTTGGCCTATCAATGGGGATCAGCGTGCTGTTTATTTCGCTGGTCCTTCTTCTCCCAATCACCGGGCTATTTGGCCAATTGGCAGGGCTTAGCCTTGCCGAATACTGGGCCATTATTACCGAAGGCCGCGTGGTGGCCAGCTACATGGTCACCATGGGTGCAGCGGCTGTCGCGGCGCTGGTGAATGCAGTATTTGGCTTACTACTTGCCTGGGTCCTGGTTCGTTATGAGTTTCCCGGCAAACGTCTGCTAGATGCTTTAATGGATCTGCCCTTTGCGCTACCCACAGCGGTAGCCGGTATTACCCTAGCGACACTGTATGCGGGTAACGGCTGGATGGGCAGCTTGTTGGAGTCACTGGGATTCCAAGTAGCCTATACCTGGGTAGGCATTGCACTGGCCATGGCGTTTACCAGCATTCCATTTGTGGTACGCACCGTACAGCCGGTACTGGAGGATTTACCCGCAGAAGTTGATGAAGCAGCGATGTCTCTTGGCGCAACCGATGGCGTGGCGTTTCGGCGCGTGATTATGCCGCACCTGTGGCCAGCTCTCGTTACCGGCACCGGGTTAGCCTTTGTGCGCTCACTAGGTGAGTTCGGGGCGATTATTTTTATCGCGGGTAATATGCCCTACGAAACCGAAATCACTGCGCTGATGATTTTCGTCAAACTACAGGAGTATGACTACGCAGGTGCCTCTGCAATCGCCTCCGTTGTGCTGTTTGTGTCACTGGCTCTGCTGCTGGCGATCAATATTTGGCAAGGCCGCTTTGTACGCCGCCTGCATGGAGGTAAAGGTTAATGCGCCGAATTGGTGATGCACCCGCCGTGCGGCGTCTACTCATTGGCACCGCCCTGCTGCTATCTGGGCTATTTTTGCTGCTACCGTTGGTGGCAATTTTTGCCCAGGCCTTCTCCCAGGGCGTGACAGTCTTTTGGGCCAACGTTAGCGATACGTTCACCCTGCATGCGATTGGCCTGACACTCGTCATTGCGTTATTAACCATACCGATATGTCTAGTATTCGGTGTCGCCTTGGCATGGCTGGTTACCCGCTTTAGTTTCCCAGGTCGGCGTATTTTACAAACGCTGATCGATATTCCTTTTGCCGTTTCCCCCGTTGTGGCCGGGCTTATCTACCTGTTGCTATATGGCCGTAATGGCTGGATTGGCAGTTGGCTAGACAGCCACGATATTCAACTGATGTTCGCTTGGCCCGGCATTTTAATGGTCACTATTTTTGTGACCTGCCCGTTTGTGGCCCGCGAGCTCATTCCGCTCATGCAGGCCCAAGGCTCCCGGGAAGAGGAAGCCGCGGTGACCCTAGGGGCTGGCGGCTGGACCACCTTTCGGCGTGTCACGTTACCCAACATTCGCTGGGCACTGCTGTACGGGATCATCCTCACTAACGCGCGCGCCGTGGGGGAATTTGGTGCCGTTTCGGTGGTTGCCGGAGCTATTCGCGGCAAGACAAATACTTTGCCGCTGCATCTAGAGCAGCTTTATCAGGATTACAACGCAGTGGGCGCGTTTGCTAGCGCCGCACTACTGGCCCTTATTGCCCTGTTAACCCTTGCGGCCAAGGCAGGCCTGGAATGGCGTGCATCGCGCCAGGAGGCATTTTTATGAGTATTCGCCTACAGAATATCGCCAAGCACTTTGCCAACACCCAAGCGCTTGAGCCGATCAACCTGGACATTCATGAAGGCGAACTAGTCGGCCTGCTTGGTCCGTCTGGCTCTGGAAAAACCACACTGCTGCGTATTATTGCAGGCTTGGAAAGCGCTGACCGCTATCCTCAACCCGGAAAAATACTGTTCGGCGACCGCGATGTCACCAACGTTCACGTTCGCGATCGCCGCATTGGGTTTGTTTTCCAGCACTACGCCCTGTTTCGCCATATGAGCGTATACGACAATGTCGCTTTTGGACTAACCGTGATGCCCAAGAAGCGACGCCCATCCAACGGTGAAATTCGTGCGCGAGTCTTTAGACTGCTGGAAATGGTTCAACTGCAGCATTTAGCTAACCGTTTGCCCGCTCAACTCTCTGGCGGTCAGCAGCAACGTGTTTCTCTCGCCCGCGCCTTGGCCGTTGAACCTGACGTATTGCTTTTGGATGAGCCATTTGGCGCGCTGGATGCCAAGGTGCGCCAGGACCTACGACGCTGGTTACGCCGCCTGCATGAAGAACTTAACTTTACTAGCGTGTTTGTTACCCATGATCAAGAAGAAGCGCTGGAGCTGTCTGACCGCGTGGTGGTGATGAGTAACGGACGCATAGAGCAAATTGATACGCCTGAAACGCTCTATCGTTCACCCAAAAATCGTTTTGTGTTTGAGTTCCTTGGCGACGTTAACCACTTAGAAGGCAAGGTACACCAAGGTGTACTCACCTGTGGCGATGCGCACCTCAATGTTAACTTGCCTAACGGTGACGAAGAGCTGTTGCTGCGCCCTCATGAAGTGCGCCTTGCCCAGCAGCCAAGCGCAGAGAGCCACTTGCCGGTGACAGTGACTGCCATTTCACCGGTTGGTGCTGAAGTGCGTGTTGAGCTGGAAGCCGACTGGCTGGCTAAGCCATGGCTTGCAACGGTGCGTCATGCTGATTTTGAGCAGCTTCAGATGCGCCGTGGGCAACGCCTATTCGCTCATCCACGGCAGTGGCATCGTTTCCCCGCCGCAGCGTCAAAAGTAACGGAGCAAAGCCGCGCCGCTTAGGGCATGCCAACAACGGCACAAGTAGAGGGCAGCTTTAGTTCGCGGACGCTTTAGAGCTGCCACCTTCTATTATTAGTTACGACAGATGAACTATCCACCTGTATCAACAGCTGGTTAGCGCATTTGCCTAAACGTGAGGCTCACCCGCGGCTCACAATCTTTCTTGGTTTTAGGCAGGCTATGTAGCCAGTTTTGCTGCGTGGCGCCTTTCATCACCAACAGACTACCGTGCTCTAGATTAAGCGATAAACTCTCCCCTGTTTGTTTATGTTTAAACGAAAACCTCCTTGCGCCACCTAGGCTCAACGCGCCAATCACACCATTTTCAACTAGGTCTTTTTCAGCATCACTGTGCCAACTCATTCCTTCCGCGCCAGAGCTATAAAAGTTGCACAAGCACGAATTGAACACATCACTACAGTTACTCTCCACTATCTGCTTAATCTCTTGTAAAAAGCCAGGCCACACTGATGCCGTCTTGGTATATCCAGAGTAGGTATAAGAGACTGGCTCATCCGCGTACCAGGCTACTTTCCTCTTGGTAACGATCTCTTTTCCGTAAATAAACGCTCGATCATGCTCCCAGTTTAATTCGTCCCTACACTTAGCTAGATACATATCAGCAGAGGCCGCCTCTAGGATTTTACCGTGATAATAGACCGCCCCATCTTGTGGAAGCAGGTTAATCAACTTCATGTCGTCGTTTTCAAACAGGTCAGTAAACGTCATAGCGATGCCTATTTTATGCTAACTACCAAGACAGCAAGAAACGGGTTTTTCCCATACCCCAAAGGCGGCAATACTGAGCCACACGAGGCTAACTCTCGAGCCTACTGATTAATAGCAAACCTTAAAATGGGGTATAAAATGAGAGCAATCGACTATATACGACTACTGTCATTAGCCGCTATATGGGGAGCGAGCTTTCTTTTCATGCGAATCGCCGCCCCTGCAATAGGGCCAATCAACACGGCATTTTTTAGAGTCTTTTTTGGCCTAATTGGTTTAGCTTTCATCATCTTAGCCATACGCAAAAGCCTGGAATTCAAAGGTAAACTAGGTAAGACTTTGATATTGGGTGCGATCAATTCAGGCCTTCCTTTTCTGATGTACAGCATAGCAGCAACATTATTACCTGCTGGATACTCCGCTATTTTAAATGCCACCACCCCTTTGACGGGCGCCAT
Organism: Vreelandella venusta; assembly: GCF_007989605.1. GTDB lineage: Bacteria > Pseudomonadota > Gammaproteobacteria > Pseudomonadales > Halomonadaceae > Vreelandella > Vreelandella venusta. Next base: position 12,002 of record NZ_BJUL01000020.1, read on the forward strand.
GATTGGTTTATTTATCTTTAGCGAGCATTTATCGTTAAGAAAATGGATAGGTGTCTTATTAGGTATTATCGGTATTACGATCATTACTACGGTGGGTGATTCAAATATCGACGGCAATATATACATTGGCGTGGCCGCTTGCATCATAGCCACTATTGGTTATGGCTTGGCGGGGTTTCTTACCCGCAAGTGGATAACCCAACAAGGCGGCCTGGATTCAATGCTGGTTGCGTTTGGCAGTCAAATAGGCGCAACCGCTTTTCTTAGCCCCTTTTTGATCTGGAGTATTTCATATGGTCCGAGTACTGAATGGCTTCAGGGTGAGGTGTGGATCAGTCTGCTAGCCGTCGGCTTTTTATGCACGTCCCTCGCTTATATCCTCTATTTTAGATTAATCGCCGACATCGGGCCTTTACGATCACTCACGGTTACCTTCTTGGTGCCGCCATTCGCCGTGTTATGGGGCTTCTTAGTTCTTGATGAAACAATTTCCAGCGGATTCCTCTCGGGCTCTGCCGTCATTTTGCTATCCGTCTGGTTAATCGTTGGCCCTGATTCCCAAGCAACAGCCGAGCGCATTTGATTGCAATCGCATCACGACATGGCGTTGAAAGCGACAGAATAACCCAACCACCAGAACATACCGCCAGCACACTACCCGCGTTATACTGACGTTTTAGCCATTGCGGAGGAAGACCATGCGTCGGCGCCATTTTTTACACCTCTCTGGTGCGCTGCTTACCAGTGTTTTGCTAGCGGCCTGCGCTAGCCCTCAGTATCTACAGCTAAGCCCAGAACGCAGCGCCAGCGTGCCGCAGACAGGCTCTGGTCAGCAAGTCACCGTGATAGCGACTGATGCCAGGGAAAGCGAAGTGATTGGAACACGCTCAGGTGGCAATATGTCTACCGCGCAGATCACCGTGAGTAGCCATGAGCTCATTCCGCAGTTGCAAGCCGAAGCTGAGCGCGCTGTGCGCGATATGGGGTTCACTCCTACTCGCGATGCAGCCCAAGGCCGCCCGAGTATTACTCTTGAACTCGCTGGTCTTAACTATGCCAAAGGTGGAAGCGGCCAACCGCTGATCGACGAAGCGCGTATTGAAGGGGTTTTCAGAGCGATCGCTCAGAACAAAGGCACGACATATACCGGCACTTACACCTCGCGACGCACCCAAGGCTATGCCATTAAGCCCGGCGAAGATGCCAATGCACGCATGCTAAACGATTTGTTAAGTGATGGTTTAAACCGTGCGTTTAGTGACCCAGAACTGGGCCGCTTACTCGCTCGCTAAACCGTTTTATCCTGATAGCGTATTCTGAGAATATCTGCCCGCTTCGCGGGCAGATGTCGTTACAGACAACGCGATAAAAACACAGCTATTAGCAAACACGCTTATCAGCAAGCACAGCTATCAGCAAACATAGCTTTTAACAGAGACAGCTATACGTGCGGGCCTCGGCGCTCCAGCACCCAAACGCTTTCGCTGCGGCCCCGTTCATCAGCCTCTCTGTTCTCAACCAATTCAACACGGAAGTTGGGCATAAACAAATGCTCAATCTCACTGTTGGGCACACTGTAAGGCGGACCTGCATTGTGGTCATCGTGGGTTAACCCCACTAACAGCCCTTTAGCACCAGGCGGCACTAATTGGGCAAGGTGGAAGGCATAGCGCTCACGGGTAGCCGGCGGCAGTGCAATTAATGAAGCTCGGTCATAAAACGCGCCCACTTCTGCTGCCTGCTTGATGTGCAAGTGAAAAAAATCGCCGCACCACAATTCAACACTACCCTGGCGTGAGACATTAAAGCCTGCCTGGGTATAGCGCGACACACTCGCATTGCGCTGAGCCAGGAACTGCTCTATTGCTTCAGGAGCCAACTCAATACCCAATACCGGATGGCCTTCATCTGCTAGCCAACGCATATCCAAACTTTTTCCGCATAGCGGCACAAGCACTTTGGCTCCAGGCGTCACATTAAGCGTAGGCCAGTACTGGGCAAGCGCTGGGTGGGTATCGGACAAATGAAAGCCAATACGTCCCTCTTGCCAACGTTGACGCCAGGGGTTTTCCATTGCGGCCACCTCGTACTCGAAATTTACACGTAACGCTGGTTTGTTTACGTCGCTTAAAACCAGCGGTCTCTCTTTTTACGACGACGCGGCAAATGAGGAACAATCAGCCCAACTAATAACCCAGCGCCAGCAACTCCACCGCCGTACATGAAATAGCGCATCAGCAGATCTTCTTCCTGGGTCTCTAGACGCGCCTGCAATGCACGCACCTGCTGGCGAGACTGCTCTGCTTCACTATCAAGATCGTGGTTACGCGCTTCCAATTCGACGATCCGCTTTTCACGGATATCGAGTGTTTCCGTCATGGAAGAAATGCGCTGCTCCCAAGTATCGTTAATACCATCCAATTCTTGGGTAAGCTCATCGACTTGGGCTTGTAGTATGGGTAACTGTTGGCGGGCACTCGGGTCTTGCTGCAGCTCGCTACTGAGCACCCACACCGTATCGCCGCTATTGCTGCGTACACGCGTATAATCACCGCTTGTTTCCAGCACCTCGACCTGCTCACCTGCCTTTAATGTTCCCACAATGCGATAACCATCGGTGGGACCACTGCGCACATACGTGCTTAACTCGTCACTTACCCAAGCTTGGTTATCAGACTGGGCAAATGCTGGGGTTCCCCCGATACTCAACAACACGCCAACGGCAGCGGCGTAACAACTACTACGAAGTTTATTTACTTGCATAACGTCATGTCCTGATTGTAAAAACGCGCGAGGCAGACGAAGCCGTCGCGCGTATCGCTCAAAGCGGTGCGCTTGTCTAGGCGCTTACCCTTCTCCACGAGGCGGCAATGGAAAGGGACGAGGAAACTCTGCGACGCGAGCATCGCTTTTAACTGCTTTCAAAGGGCCTTCACGTTCCACTTCATCAATACGCACAATGGCATTAAGCGGCAGATAACTGCGCTTAACACCTTCAAAGGTACGCTGTAGCTTTTCTGCCCCTGGATCAACAACAACCCGCGACGCATCGTCAAAGACAAACTCCTCGACTTCAATAAAGCCCCAGAGTTCGCTTTGAAAGATTTCTCTGACGTATAAATCCCATATTTCACCCTGCTGGTGAACCACCACACGGTAGATCGGCTTGGCCGCCATCTTGGCCTATTCCTCTTGCCACTTGAACATAATGTTAAGGCGCCTAGCCTAACATACTCAGGGGTTTGCTCTTTAGTATGCCATCCTCAAAAGGGCTTATTTTTGGCTATTTCCACCTTCAGTGGCTGCTAATTAGCCGACGGATGACCCTATCGTGTATGGTGAAGTAAGTGGTATGGCAACTTTATTCACTCACCCACAGGAGTCACTGACATGCAAAAGGATCCCAATAAGGGCTATATCGCCCTGTTAGGTTGGAGCCTCAATGCGATTGAAGCGGCTGAGAATTTTGACCGCCGCTATATCGTGGTTGCACCCGACTGGGCCGAGGAGTACTGCCAGAAACATGATATTCCCTACGTTCCCTGGAATTTTGAGCGTCTCAACGACCGCTCTCTCGAAATTGCTGAAACGTTGAAAGAAAAAGGCGTTGACGTCGCTATCCCGCTTTACGAGGAAACCGTTGAGTGGGCAGGCGCTATTAACTCAGTGCTGCTCGACAATCCACGTATTTACGGTCAATCGCTGCTGCTTCGCGACAAAGCATTGATGAAACGCCGCGCCCAGCTTGGCGGCATTCGCGTGGGTATTTTCGAAGAAGCCCACGATAAAGATGACGTAGTACGCTTTCTAAAACGCGTTAATCAGACACTACTCAAGCTGGATGGCGACCCCAACGACCCTATCCACCTGAAGGCGTTCGATAAGGCTGGCTGTCTTGGCCACCGCGTTATCCGCACACCGGATGAAGTCGATACGATTCCCGACGAAGAGTTTCCTGTGCTGATGGAGTCTCACTTAGACGGCTGGGAATTCGCCGTTGAAGCGTGGATTCACGATGGAAAAATCGCTTTCTTGAATATTTCAGAGTACGTCACTCTTGGCTACTCAGTATTTGTGCCCGCGTCTCCAGAGCTTGAAAAATACCGCGAACAAATTACGGCACAAATCGAAAAGCTGATCAAAGCGTTTGATATTGAATTCGGCCTCATTCACCCCGAGTACTTTGTCACCAGCGACGGTGAAATGTACTTTGGCGAAGTCGCTTACCGCCCACCCGGCTTTAAAGTCTTCGAACTTCTTGAGCGGGTGTATGGATTTAACGCCTATCAGGCATCAATGCTGGTATTCGATCCTAAAAGCACAAAAGAAGAAGTCGCCGCCTTCTTTCCCAAAGAAGTGGTCGACGCTGATGGGTTCGCGGGCTGCTTCGGCGTTTATCCCCGCCGCCGGGTTGTTAGCCGCTTGGAGATTCCTGAAGAAACAGAGGATCACGCCTATTTTGAATCCCACGAGCTGACATCACCGCTTGAAGAAACCGTCACTAAACGTACGGCATTTGGTACCCACTGGGGCTTGGTCTATTTTAAAGGCGAAGACGCACACACGCTCCGTGATCTGCTTAAACGCCAAGAAGACCTCGACTTCTATGTATAATCCCCGCTACAGCTGGGATAAGGAGTCAATGTGACGAACGATCAAGAGGCATCTTCAACTGAAGAAGATGGCAAGCTCAAAGGACTGCTGAGCAAATTTGATGATGCGGTGCGCCTGCTTTCGCAGGCGCCTGCCTTTTCTAAACCGGCGAAACTGCCCCGCATAATGGATACTGCGCGCCGACTCTTGATGCAGGAGGGAGGCTGCGCTGCCCTCGAAGCGCGTGCAGCAGATTTTGAATCCGCCGGCGTGTTTGCAGGCTCAGACTGGGAAACCCCACAGTTCCTAGTCCCCACCCTCACTACGTTCTCGTTGAAAAGCCCTGACGCCAATGTGGTCGTTATTGAGGCGCTGAGTGAGCTGCGACTTTTAGCAGTCGCCAAAGGTGAATACTTGCATGCGCTGGTATCCCAAGAGCATGCACACCACTATTTAACCCAAGTAATGGCCATTAATCTGTGGCTGTTATTTAACGCACCTAGCGAAGCCGAACGGGAAACCCAGGGCCGATTAGCGACGATTCCCAGGCAACTATTCCAACACTTAGCCGACCGCATCGGCTATGAACATGTTATTGATCAGCTAATTGATGAGATATGGCGCATTCTAAAACAGCGCCCTATTCAAGTTGATGCCATTAAACAGATGATCACCCAAATTGCGTTATGCCAAATTAATCCAGCCATTGATTTGGGAGCAAGTGGCCAGGGAGCTGACAGGCTAGTTAGCTCGCTTTTCGGGCCCACCCAAGCGTGTCGCGAAGACCCAGGCATTGCGGTGTATCGTGAACGACTGGAGCGTATGGATAGCGCGGCTTTGCAAGCTGAAGCCACTGGCTTCGCTCGTGCAATGCATGACACAGGGCTGGTATCGCCCTATCACACGATACTGATGCGCTATTTACTCGAAGAGAGCGACCACCTTCTATCAGAGGCTCTAGGCCTCTCGTCGACGGGGCGTGACTGTCTACTCTGCTATCGCGAGCTAGTCCATGCGCTGATTCGCGGGGGTGTTTATCCCGCCACAGCCCAAGCGGTGTATGGCTTGGCACTGCTACTTGAGCGAGGCATTCTCTATCAGCCTCCGGTTGCGCCAGCAATGTGGCGGCAGTTAAATCTAAAGCTTTCAGAGTGGTCAGAAGCACGCTTAAATCTGGCCTATGGTGAGGATGCATCCCCCCGTGCACGTTTAATTGAAGGCGTGCTCTGCATGTTAGGTCTGCCGCTCGGCGTAGGACAAGGTAATAACCCGACCTGCCAGTCAGCGAGAGCACTTTCCATGTGGGCTTATAACGACCCTGACTATCTGCTGCAAATGGTGGCCTGGGCTGCGCGTGATGATGAAATCATTATGCATTTCGAGGGTCAGCCAATCTCTTCAATGGAAAGCGCCTCAGGCGTTGCCTCCGAGCTGCCGATGGATCTCGACCCAGCCTCGTTGATCGTGGTCCCCCATCTTGACCGTATTTACGCTGAGATGGGTAGGCGCTGCATTGGCCGCGAAGGTGATCCCCATCGCTGGGTTAATCCAGAGTTTCACGGGTGGTGGTCAGGTCGTGGCTTTAGCATCAACGTTGATGTCGCCTCCGGCCAACTTAGCGGTGTAGATAACTTTATTCGTCACTTCTACGCCAGCTATCACCCTTACTACAATGGCAACCAGCCGCTGATTCACCCTCAGCCTGCTGGCATTGCCGTCACTGACAGTGCTGCCCGGTTTATTGGTTGGCATGCAATTACCATTTTGCGCGCCTCGCTAGATCCCAACGATGTCATGAGAATCTATTTTTACAACCCCAATAACGACAGCGGCCAAGACTGGGGAGACGGCGTGAAAGTTAGCACCTCAGGTAATGGAGAACGCTTTGGCGAAGCCTCACTCCCCTTCGCACAGTTCACCTCTCGGTTATATATTTACCACTACGATCCGTTGGAGCGTGGCGAGCTGGCCACGGTAACGCAAGAAGAGCTTGAGTCTGTAAAAGGCTACCTGCATCGCAGTTGGGGAGCTAGCCGCTTACCCCCCACCGAGCTGCAGGCCGACAAAGGACCACACACGCCGTAGCGAGACACGCTAGCAGCGTTTAATAACCGCCATATTGACGACAATGACTCAACTAACACGATTAGACCAATTGCTGGTCAGCCAAGGGCTAGCCAGTTCACGCACCCGCGCGCAGCGATTAATTCGCAATGGGCGCGTGTTTCTTCAAGATGGCACGCCACTCGCAAAACCATCCGAAAAATGGCCGCTGGATACTCCGCTTCAGATTGATGAAGACCCAGAGGAGCGTTACGTTTCCCGTGCAGGATTAAAATTAGAGGGCGTTCTTAACGCTCTAAACATGCGCCTGGAAGGGTACGTTGTGTTAGACGTTGGTCAGTCAACGGGGGGATTTACCGATTGCTCGCTTCAATTTGGCGCCCGGCATGTTATCGGAGTTGAAGTCGGCCATAGCCAATTGGCCGAGTGCTTACGTAATGACCCAAGGGTCACGTGTTTAGAAGGCTTAAATGCTCGTCATATGGCCTCAGCGACAGCCCTTCAACACGTCGTGGCTCAATACCCTATCGACCTAGCCGTCATGGACGTTTCGTTCATCTCGCAAACCCTGATTTTAGCTGAAATCGCTGCTCTGCTCCCCGCTGGGGGGCAACTGCTCTCATTGGTAAAGCCACAGTTTGAGTTAGACCCAGGCGCACTGGATAAGCACGGCATTGTGCGTAACGCTAGCCGCTATGCAGAGGTAGAACAAAAGATACGCGATGCTTGCACAGAGTGTGGCTTGATCATTAGCCACTGGCAGGAAAGCCCGATTACCGGTGGTGACGGTAATCGGGAGTTTTTACTGTTCGCCACCAAACAGGAACAACCAAGCGTTTAAAAACCAGTACTTAAACACAAGTACTTAAACATAAGTACTTAAACATAAGCACTTAAACACAAGCACTCACCTCCGCTGCTAACCCAGCCATTAATTTAAAACTTAGGTTAGGTTAGCAGGAGGCAGCCGGTTAGCTGACTGTACTTTAACTGATTCACCTCGGTCACGGTGCAGCCACACGTCCATCTGCTCGAAGGCCACCCTAACGCCCGCCTCACGGAACAGCTCGTCAATCCGGCAGTTCACTTCGTCAGCAGCAAACAGGCGATCAAGCAAGTCGTTAACGAAAATGCGCAGCTCAAAATTCAGGCTGTGCGGCCCATAGTTGAGGCAGAAAACCTGTGGTTCTGGGTCTTCTAATACCCGCTCATTTTCGTCGGCAGCCTGGCGCAGCAATGTATGCACTAAAGGCAGATCAGACCCATGAGCAACGCCGTATGTCAGCACCACGCGGGTCACGTTATCCGAAAGTGACCAGTTGATGAGCTGATCCGTCACAAAGGTTTTGTTCGGAATGATAATTTCTTTTCGGTCAAAATCGGTCACGGTGGTGGCTCGGATGCGAATCCGGCTAACCGTGCCATGAAGATTACCTAACGTGATAGTGTCGCCAATGCGAATTGGGCGTTCAAACAGAATGATCAAGCCAGAAATAAAGTTAGCAAATATTTCCTGAAGACCAAAACCTAACCCCACGCTCAGCGCGGCCACCAGCCACTGCAATTTATTCCAGGAAACGCCCAGCGTGGCCAACGCCATCACGACGCCAGTACCAACAATGGTATAAGAAAGTAGCGAGCTAATGGCATAAGCACTGCCCTGCTTTAATGACAAGCGTGAAAGCACCATCACTTCCAATAAACCAGGCAAGTTACGCGCCATAATAAACGTAATGGCAATTACAAGTAGCGAGGTAAATACATCGGAAATCGATAGTGCATCTCCGACCAAGTCACCCTCTTCCGCATCCCATATTGACACTTGATCTAGATAGCTCAGTACCGCCAGCAGGTCTGACCACACTAGGTACAACAAGGCACTGAAGCCAATCAACAAAATCAATTTGGATAAGCGTAACGACTGAGAGTTAATTTTCTCCATATCCAGCGGTGGCTCTTCAACGACTTCTAGCCCACCTTCTGCGCCTTCTTGTACTTGGGCACGACGCCTGGCGAGCGCACGTCGATAAGCTAGCCGCCGCGCTGCAACGGCTAAACTACGTACGACAGTAGCCTCAACGACGACCCACAAGCCCAACAGGTAAAGGGTGATGGCAAAACGAGCGACCAGCCGCAACGCCGTATATTCATAGCCCCACGCCACCAGGCCAAGGAGTACTAATGGCACCGAAGCCATCGCAAGACCTAATACCAGCCGAAAGAGCCGCACACCGAAAAATGGCACATGGGCTAGGATTAATAGTGCCAGCCACCAGCTCATGGCCACTAAGCCTACGGCAAAAAGTCCTATCGCCACCGGGCGCATCGCCAATGGGGTTTCCATTTGTCCAGAGAGCGCGGCAATAACGACCACGGGCGCTAATGCCACGCCAAAACCACCCAGCAGCTTACGCAACCGCGCTGTATAAGCAGGTGCCCAGGTAAAATGGCGCTCAGCAACCCCGTCTTGAACGAGGAGTCGCCGGCCCCAAGCCACGACAGCCCAACTAAGCGCCAGTTGCAGCAGCGCTGGCGAAACGCTGTTTGCCAAGGCTCCTTCAGCTTCACTTAGACCGATGCCAATACCTGCCAACCCTAATGGTCCTGGTAACGCAAGCAGAGCATTTAACAGCACCGCTTTGGAGGTATGCAGTTGAGTGTCGCTTTTCAGTCGACCAATTTGTGAGTGAATAAGCGCAAGCTGTGATTTAATTCGTCGGCGCAACCCAACCAGCACCACGCCAAGTAAAATAAATGGCGTGCCAATCAGCATTTTCCAAGAAAAACCTTTCCACTGCGAAGGCAAAACGGCCCGCCACTCACCTTCTCGCCACTCCAGTTGAAGGTTTTGGGGAATTTGTCGTAGCCAATTTAAATCTAGAGGGCGGCTATTAGCTACCCAGAATAGCTGTTCATCAATCGTCGCCCGTAAATCTCGCGTCGTCGCAAATAGCTGTTGTTGATTAAGTTGAAGCTCAATAGCGGCACTCAGCAAGCTACCGTAAGATTGTTCAAGCTGCTCTACCAATTCACGCCGAGACTGGAAGAGACGCGTTAGGGAGTCCACCAACCCAGGCGTGACTTCAACCCCAGCTTCCTGCAAGCGTTGGGTCGCCAAGCGGTCACTTTGGCGCAACTGGTCACGCTGTCGAATCAAGTCGAACTGCTTGAGACGCAAATCGGCAATTTCATCTTGTAAATCACGCCTTGGCGCGACAAAAGGTAACGACTGGCGCTGTTCTCGAAGAATACGCGACAGTAATTGGCTACCGCGAATAGCATCAATTTGTTCGTTCAGGCTACGTTGAAGCTGCCGTACATGATCCAACTGACGCTGGGCTTCAATATTCTCACGTATAATGCCATTCGCCCTGTCCGTGGTTCGCAACAGCTCAAGGCTTAGCGCTTGGTTCGTTTGTTGAGCATTAAGCACCACAGGGTGCCCTTCAGCGATCAGCGGGTCATTCTTGGCGGCATCAGCAATTGCCTGCTCAGATTGTAGCCGCCGCTGGCGATCAATAACGCCTTGCAATAAATTAAGCTGCTGCTCCTGCTGGTCTATTTGCAGCTCAATGAGTTCTCGGCGCTCCTGAGCCAACTCACGCAGCCGACTATTGGCACTTAGTTCACGCTGATTAAGGTTCACTTCTTGCTCAGCGAGGGCTCGCTCAATGCGCCACTGAATCAACTGTGCATCGTGGCGTGCCGATAGTTGCCGATCTCCCAATAGGGCTTCTCGCTCATCAGATTGACGGCGTAAACTTTCAGTGCGCTGTAACGCATCTGAAATTGCTTGCTGAGCGCGCTCAGGCAGTGTCTGCGTGGCCAATAGCTGAGAGTTAACTTCCGCTAATTGGCTTTGAAGCCGCTGAAGCTCCACGACGGCTTCTGCTTGCTGCGCTTCCAGCTGATTCAGTGGCATATCACTAAGGTTATCCACCGAGAACTGTCGGCTTTGCTCTTCCGCTTCGTTTAGCTCACGCTCTAGGCGAAGCAATATTTCGGGCGCTTGGACAACCCGTTGCTCTAATGCCTCAATGCGGTCTTCAACCGCATGCAGGCGTTCATAGCCTTGTAGCGCAGCCGTCAACGCTTCTTTGACCTGAGTTTGCTCGGTGGTTAGCTCGCTTTCTTGGGACTCGAGCTCTGCTAATCGCTCAGATAACTGCTCCTCAGAAGGAACCTGTTCAAGCAACGCAGCCTGCGCGTATACGGCACTAGCAGTCGTAAGTAATAGATAAATAAAGAAGAGCTTGAGGAGTGCCTTCAGTGCATTTTTGACCACGTTAAGTATGCCTCATCGACATGGATACAACTCCAACCAGGAAGACCGCCATTGTCAGACGTTCCGGCTTCTGACGCAATCTAACGCGTTTGGTGGGCAAGAGGAGTTGACTTACGCGATGGGCGTGTATAGAAGAGAACCTGATAACTGCCCTTTATTAATTTGCGAGCCATTTTGATGGTCATTCGAAAACTGTTGCTAGTTAGTTTTATTGTATTGCTAGGCACTGAAAGTGCCGTCGCCGAATCACGAGAAGAAATCGAGGCCCGCATCCGCGCACTCAGTAGCGAACTTTATCAGTTGCGACAACAGCTGCAACAGGTTGAAGATCCTACAGAAAGCGAATCAACGACCCGCCCCAATCTGCTTCCGGAAGAGGTCGCGCTTGAGGATCTCAACGAACGCCGTCAATTTGAGCAGGAGTCATCACGCAATCCGTTTGCGATTACCACTCACCGGACCAATTATCTTTTCCCGATTAGCTATAGCACCAACCAGAACAGCGCAAACTTTCGTAGCATTTCCGCAGACTCCACGCCTAACGACGTCGAGATGAAATTTCAGTTTAGCGCTAAATTCAACCTCGCAGAGAATGTGTTTGGCGACATTGGCGATGTCTATTTCGCCTACACGCAACGTAGCTGGTGGCAGGCCTATAATACCGATGCTTCTTCCCCCTTCCGGGAAACCAACTACGAACCTGAAGTTTTTATTGATTTTGATAACGCCTGGAGCGCATTAGGCTGGGTAAATACACGCAATCGCCTGTCCTTTATTCATCAGTCTAACGGCCGTTCAGACCCACTCTCACGCAGCTGGAACCGAGTTTATTTGGAAAGCACATTCCAACGCGGTGACTGGGCACTTTCTCTCGCGCCCCACTGGCGAGTACCTGAGTCCGACGGCGACGATGACAACCCAGATATTGAGCGCTTTGTCGGTTATGGCGATATCCGTCTGGCAAAACAACTCAATGGCAACCATGAGGTCGCGGGGCAGCTGCGTGGCAACCCCAGCGCGGGAAACTATGGCACTCAAATAGACTACAGCTGGCCTGCGTTTAACAATGTGCGTGCTCATCTACAGTACTACTACGGCTACGGAGAGAGCATGATTGACTACAATAACCGCGTGCATCGTCTCAGCATCGGCTTTAGCTTAAACCCCTTGTTCAGTACGTCAGGGCTGAACCGATAGCGCCTAAGGTTGTCTTATGGTTAACGGCTGCTATGCTGGAGTTGACACTTTTTCATATTCACTCGTCAAAGGATGACATTATGGCTAAACGTACTACTGATACCTCTGCTCGTGCTGACCAGTTGAAGGAAGATCTCCGCCACCTGAGTGAAACCGTAGAAGAGTTGATGAATGCCACGTCAAAAGATGCAAGTGGCGAGATGCGTGATCTTCGTGAGCGTGCCGAAAAGCGCCTGAAAGACACTCGAGCACGCCTAGAAGCTCGCGGCGAACGACTTTACGAAGACACTCGTGAAACGCTCTCTCAGCAAGCTGATTGCTGTGACCGCTACGTGCACGAAAACCCCTGGACTAGTATTGGTATTGGTGCCGCAGCAGGTCTAGTGGTGGGTATGCTTCTCGGTCGTCGCTAATGGCTTTAGGGCCAACACAACGCGTTTTCTCTGCCGCCAAACGTCTGCTGAGATCATTAGTCGCTAATGGTGAGACCCGGCTTCGTTTGGCGGTTTTGGAATTAGAAGAGGAGCGTGCTCGTTTATTAACCCTGCTTTTGTTAGCGGGAGCTAGCCTGTTACTGCTGCTGTTGGGCGTCGCGACACTTACCGCGCTGGTAGTAGTAATGTTTTGGGACACCTATCGGCTGACTGCGATTGGCGTAAGCGCAGGCGTTCTTATGACCTTAAGTTTTTTACTCGCCGTTATTGCTATCCGCCAAGCCAAGCAGCATACGCTGTTAAAAGAAACGCTTAAGCAACTCTCCGCTGACCGAGCCTTGTTGGAGGTAAATGAGGATGACTCAACCCAACATCGTCAATAAGCCTCCCAGCCGAGCGGAGCGCAAAGCTGCCTTGTTAGCTGAACTAGAGCAACAGCGTATCGATATATTGGTTGATAGCGATACACTTACCAAGGCAGCCTCTCCGCTAGACAAGAACTGGCGCAGCCTTAAAGTACCTTTGTATGTGGTTGGTGGCATCGCCGCGTTGCGTATTTTGCGCCATCCAGGTGGCGCGATGGCGGTTGGCAGAAAAGCATTGGCTAGCTACATGTTGATAAGAAAACTGAAGCTGCTAGCGAAAGTGGCTAGCTAGCGAGTTACTAGCGATATTTTCTGAGAACGACGCTGGGCCATTTTTTATAAACGCAAAGTTTGAATGCTTTACGTATTGATGGCCCAGTTTTTGAGACTTATCAGCACGCCTGCCCACAAGCGACACCACTTGCCCAAGCCCACTGAAAGTTGTACCCCCCCAATTCCCCCGTCACATCGAGTACTTCACCGATAAACCTAAGCTGTGGTAAATCTTTCACGGCAAATGTTTTTGATGAAATCGCTTCCGTACTTACCCCACCCATGGTTACCTCAGCTGTTCGCCACCCTTCTGTACCTGACGGTTTTAGCTGCCACTGGTTTAGCCGCTGCGCCCAGTGATCAAGCGCATCATTGCTGTACTCAGCCATAGGACTGGTAAGATTGGCGTCTGGGTACCACTCTAGCAACGCTTGGGCAAAGCGCTTTGGAAAACGCTCTCCCAGCCAAGTGGACAGCAGACGCTTAGGGGTCGCATGCCGTGCATAGCGTAATACGTCAGCGGCATCTTCAGTTGGCAGTAAATTAATAGTGATCGCGTCGCCAGGTTGCCAAACGCTGGAAATTTGCAGCATCGATGGGCCTGATAGGCCACGATGAGTAAATAGCATTGGCTCTATATAGCGTTTCCCATTGCAGCTAACTTCGCATGGCACACTGACCCCAGAAAGTGCTGCTGTACGCTCTTTCCAGCTATCGCTTAAGGTAAACGGCACCAAACCTGGGCGAGTGGGCAGAACATCTAAGCCAAACTGACGGGCAATATCATAACCAAACCCTGTCGCCCCCATCGTGGGTATCGAAAGTCCTCCCGTCGCAATCACTACCGTACCCGCGTCGATGCTTCCCAACGACGTGGCTAAGCGCATGCTATCCCCCATTCGCTCCAGCCTAGAAATTGACGTGCTGAGCGATACCTCGACGCCGGCCCATTCACACTCGGTGAGTAGGACATTAACAATGTCTTTAGCGGAGCTCGCACAAAAGAGCTGGCCTGGGGCTTTCTCCACATAGTCAACACCATGCCGCTCTATCAACGATACAAAATGCTCAGGACGGTAACGCTTTAATGCGGAAATGCAAAAATACGGATTTTCCGAATAAAAGTTCTGAGGCGTAGTTGCAAGATTGGTAAAATTGCAGCGTCCTCCTCCAGACATCAATATTTTTTTGCCCGCCTTGTTGGCATGGTCCACTAACAGTACACGACGCCCTGCGTAACCCGCTTGAGCCGCGCACATTAAACCAGCGGCTCCGGCACCAATGACGACGACGTCGTAGACCATAAAATCAGGCTCCCAGGATGAAAAAATGAGGGGCATTTTAACAGGTAAACGGCTCAAGATTACTGTACATTCAAAAGCAATTGTACAAACTACGTATACCTACTTAACAAAATACCATTACTCACTCTTTCGCCCTCTAACGCGGCGCTACCCTAAATGGTATTACTAGGCCTTTTTGATAACACTGAGACGCTAATGCTTGCTTGTAAACGTATCTGTTTCTTTTGGCTGTTGACCCTATTATGGGTGAGCCCCCTTTTGGCACAGTCTCCCCCTCCTGTTATTGGGCACTACGCGGCCATAACTGCGTGGTCTGATCCGCTTGAGGCGTTAGGGACACTAAGTGCTGATGAGAGCGTGACACTTTCCGCCACAGTGACCGACACAATTGCCGAGATCAATTTTGAAGATGGCGAACAAGTAGAGCGCGGAAGGCTATTAATTCGTTTAGAAGATGCTGAAGAACAGGCTCAGTTAAGGGCGGCGCAAGCCCTTAATGAAGAACGCCGTAATGCGCTAGACCGAGCCACCCAGCTGCAACAACGCAGCCTTGCCCCGCGGGCTGACGTAGAGGATTCTCAGGCACGTTTACGTCAATCACAAGCCGATGCACAAGCGTTAGAGGCTAGGTTGTCAAATTATCGCTTACATGCCCCTTTTAGCGGACGGGTTGGCTTTCGTAACGTTAGCATCGGCGCACTAGTGACGCCCGGCATGGAGCTTGTCACGCTTGATAAGCTGGATGTCATGAAGCTCGACTTTACCGTACCTGAAGTATTTTTAGGACGTTTGTCCAACGGCCTAAAGCTTAGTGCTACGACGGCGGCCTTCCCTGACGAGGTGTTCAGTGGTGAGATCTCTAGCATTGGCACTCGCATTGACCCTATCACCCGCAGTGTTAACGTTCGCGCCGAAATGGTAAACCCTGGGCTTCGTCTGCGGCCAGGTATGTTAATGGAGGTCGTGGTTCAACAACGCATCCGCGATACGCTTGTACTTCCTGAAGCGGCGATCGAACCCAGTGGCAACCGTCACTTTGTGATGTTAATCAACCAACAGGACGGCAGCTATCGATTAGAACGGCGAGAAGTCACCATTGGCGAACGACGGATTGGTCAAGTAGAGGTACTGGATGGTATCAGTGCAGGCGACCTAATCGTGATTCACGGATTACAACTCGCTCGAGATGGCCAGCAAGTCAGACTACTCGGTATCGCTGATGAAGAAGCGGATATTCGCACGCTACTGGAGGCTGATCGTTAATGCGCTTATCCGACATTTCAGTTCAGCGGCCAGTGCTGGCGATGGTGATCGCCACACTGATTATCGCGTTTGGTTTACTGGCTCTCAACCGACTGCCCTTGCAAGAATACCCAACGGTTGATCCGCCTATCGTTAGTATTGACACCCGCTATCCTGGCGCATCAGCAAGCGTTGTAGAGACCCGCATTACCCAAGTGCTCGAAGACCGCATCGCCGGCGTGGAGGGTATTGAGCTAATAACGTCACAAAGCGAGGATGGTCGTTCGCGGATTGAAATCGAGTTCGCCATCACTATGGATATCAATGCTGCCGCCAACGATATCCGCGATCGCATTTCAGGAGCACTGCGCAACCTTCCTGATGATGCCGATAACCCAGAGGTCACTAAAGCCGACAGTAGTGAGACGATTGTCGTGTGGCTAAGTCTCTCGGGGGCAGATTACTCGATTACTGAACTGACCGATTATGCCAACCGCTTTCTGGTAGACAGCCTTTCGGTACAACCCGGCGTGGCAAGGGTGCGCGTGGGTGGTGGACGCGACTACGCGATGCGCGTTTGGCTAGACCGCAATGCGCTCGCCGCACGGGGGCTAACCGTCGGTGATATTGAGGATGCTCTACGTGCTGAGAACGTTGAGTTGCCAGCGGGCTCAATTGAATCCGAAGATCGCCAATTTATTGTCCGTTTGCCGCGCAGCTTCGCGACCGCGGATGATTTTAAGCAGATTGCTTTAATTGAAGGCAGTAACGGTTATCTAGTACGCCTGGGCGATGTAGCACGTGTCGAGATAGGCTCAGTAGAAGACCGAACGGTGTTTCGTGCCAATGGCGTCCCGATGGTGGGGCTAGGCATGATCATGCAATCAACGGCTAACGTAGTGGAGCTATCGAAAGCCGTTCGACAAGAACTTGAGCGGCTTCAAGGCACCCTGCCGGAGGGGATGTCACTCAGCCTTAACTATGATGCCTCAGTATTCGTTTCAGGCGCTATCGAACAAGTAGTGATGACGCTGTTTATCGCCATGGGGCTAGTTATTGTGGTGATGTTTATGTTTTTAGGCAATCTGCGCACCACACTAGTACCTGCCGTGACAGTGCCGATTGCCGTTATTGGGGCATTTACCGCCCTGGCCGCTATGAATTTTTCGATTAACCTACTCACGCTATTGGCGCTGGTGTTGGCGATTGGGTTAATTGTTGATGACGCGATTGTAGTACTTGAAAATATCAATCGACGCATGCACGACTACGGAGAAACACCTCTGGTCGCAGCATTTCGAGGCACACGGCAAATCGCTTTCGCGGTGATTGCTACCACGCTGGTGTTAGTGGCGGTCTTCGTTCCCCTCAGCATGCTGCAGGGGGATATTGGTCGGCTATTTTCAGAGTTCGCACTTACCATGGCAGCAGCGGTTGTTGTCTCAACCCTGCTAGCCCTTACCCTCACCCCAATGATGGCTTCTAAGATTCTTAAGCCAGGCATGCATGATAGCCGAATTGGTCAAGCCGTTCAGTGGCTGCTGACGGGCACCCAGCGTTATTACCAGCGCGCATTAGAAATCGTACTCACATTAAAATGGCTGGTCGTTGCCCTGTTTTTCTTGTTGATTGCCGCTACCGCCTGGCTGGCAACCGCACTGCCCAATGAATACACCCCGCAAGAAGATCGTGGCAATTTCATTGTCCTTGTCAACGGCCCAGAAGGCGCAACGTTTGACTATATGATGGACTATATGGATGAGATAGAGGCCAGGTTAACGCCTTTGGTGGACAATGGAGAGCTTGAACGAATCGTGGTTCGAGCACCACGTGGCTTTGGTAATATCGAAAATTTCAACAGCGGTTTTATTATCGTCAACATGGCTGATTGGGGAAGCCGCCGTAGCGCTTGGGAAATCATGGCCGATATTCGTCAGCAGCTACGAACATTGCCAGGTGTTCAGGCTTTTCCAGTGATGAGGCAAGGTTTTGGGCAGCGCACTCAAAAACCCGTGCAATTCGTGCTCGGAGGCGGTACCTACGAAGATTTAGCACGTTGGCGGGATATGTTGATTACTCATGTTCGTGAAAACAACCCGCGTATTACTGCTATCGAAAGTAATTATGATGAGACCCAGCCCCAGTTACGCGTGGATATCAATTATGAGCGCGCTGCAGCGTTGGGCGTCACGGTTACAGAGATAGGTCGGACGCTGGAAGTGCTGCTTGGTGGGCGTAACGTCACCCGCTATGTAGATGACGGGGAAGAGTACGATGTCATCCTTGAAGGTGACCGCAGCGGTCAAAATAGCCCTGCTGCGCTAAACAATATTCAAGTCCGCTCTGCTCGCTCAGGAGAACTGATCCCTCTAGCCAGCTTGGTAACGCTCTCTGACTTCGCTGGTGCTAGTACGCTGAACCGTTTTGACCGTGTTCGCGCTATTACGATTGAAGCCAATCTAGCCGATGGTTACCCCCTTGGTGAAGCATTGGAATACTTGCAACAAGCTGCCGACAATGTATTGCCTGAAGAGGTACAAACGAACTTTGCCGGGCCTTCCCGCGACTTTCAACAGGCCAGTGGCGCTACCATGTTCTTATTAGTGCTCGGTGCCGTGGTGGTTTATTTAGTGCTTGCGGCCCAGTTTGAAAGCTTAATTCACCCGTTTGTGATCATGCTGACCGTCCCACTAGCCATGGTTGGCGCCCTGCTTGCCTTGCTGCTTAGCGGCCAGTCACTCAATATCTATAGCCAAGTAGGCTTAGTACTACTGATTGGTCTTGCCGCTAAGAATGGCATTCTGATTGTTGAGTTTGCCAACCAGCTACGCGATGAAGGTCAGGCGTTTCGCTCTGCTTTAATTGAAGCATCAGTAACACGCTTACGGCCAATTTTAATGACCGCAGTCACTACGATGGCGGGTGCGATACCACTGATATTATCAAGCGGCCCGGGCGCGGAATCTCGGCTCGTTATTGGCACCGTTATTATGGCGGGTGTTGGCTCTGCGACTGTATTTACGCTGTTTGTCGTCCCGGTAGCCTACGACCTGCTTGCGCGTTACTCGGGCTCACCTGGGGCAGTTAAACGTCAATTAGAAAAGGAGATAGCCAGCGCTCCTATTGCTCATCATACGCCGCTGAATACCCCAGAGCGCTAACATGAGCCATTACGCAACGTCATAAAGCCATCTTCGCACTATGCAAAAGGCGCCACACAGGCGCCTTTTGTCGATCATGAAAATACGCTAACTGTCATCTTAATCGCAGTTACCAATACGCTCGCCTTCAATGACCGTATTCATGTTCAGCTCGCCCATCGGCGATTGAGTGAATATATCCACATTGCCTTCGATTTGCTCACCCATAAAACGCATTTCGCCATCAATGGTCGCTTCACCGCCATCGGCACGGCAAATCATGCTGTAGGAAAGGCCATCGGCATTCATATCCTGGCTCAGCAGCTCGCAGCCCTCTTCCTCTTCAATAAAGCCAAACTCAGCGCTATCCAACTCCTCTTGGGTGATGCACTGACGCTCAGTCTGGGTTTGATCCGGAATTTGCATGTCGCCACTCATGCTGGTCACGCTGACAAACTCCCACTCGCCAGGCGTAACGTTAGGGGTTTCCGCCTGAGCGACCATCGGGAAGGCCAAGAAGGCCGCTACTGCCATGTGTCGTATCATCATCGCACTCATCTCTAGGTGGCTTTAAGGAATACGTTATTATCCTACCTGATTCATTACTTACATGTCCTACCGGACAAGGTCACTGCTACACTATTATCGTCACAGTTACTCATTTTCAGAGCTTTCCGATAAAAGGGCGCTAGCGATCACATTAAGGGGAAATAGCCATGCAGGATGACGCGCTAGTCAATTATGACTTTTACTGCCCCTACTGCGATACACCACTCACGTTTCTTATCGACACCTCCCAAGGTAGCCACGATACCTGGGAGGATTGCCACCAGTGCTGTGCCCCGATTCAATTACACATCATGGTCTCGCTAATAACCGGTGAGCTAGAAGCTGTGCTCACCGGGCGAGACGACGATGTGCTTTAGCGCCCGTCGCTAAGCACTCTCGGCTTGTCGCAGCAGTGCTTTTCGTTTTGCTTCACCCCGACGCATAAAGAACCACGCCAATAGCGTCGTCAGCGATACGGCCAGAATAATCAGCGTAGCCAGCGCATTGATCTTAGGCGACACCCCCATCCGCACCGACGAAAACACCACCATTGGCAAGGTGTTGGCACCGGGGCCAGAGACGAAGCTGGCAATAACCAAGTCATCTAGTGACAGCGTGAATGCCAGCAACCACCCCGCTGCTAAGGCAGGCGAAATAACAGGCAGCGTAATAAAGAAGAAGGTCTTCACCGGTGGCGAGCCCAAATCCATGGCAGCTTCTTCGATAGAGCGATCAATTTCACGCAAGCGGGCTGCCACAACCACCGCGACATACGCACTGCAAAACGTTGTATGAGCAATCCAGATAGTCGCCATACCACGATCAGCCGGCCAACCAATCAGTTGAGCCATCTGCACGAATAGCAATAGTAGCGACAGCCCCGTAATAACTTCCGGCATTACCAGCGGCGCGGTAACCATACTCGACAATGCCGTCTTACCGCGAAAATGGCCATAACGCGTCATTACAAAAGCGGCCACTGTACCTAAACATACCGCCATGCTAGCGGCAAAAAAGGCAATTTTCAGACTGGTCCAAACCGCTGACAGGATCTGTTGATCGCGAAATAGTTCGCCGTACCATTGTGTCGAGAACCCTGCCCACACCGTCACTAACCGCGAGGCATTGAAGGAGTAAACCACCAACACCACCATCGGCAAATAAAGAAACAGCAGCCCCAACACTAACATCACGGAGGTAAAGCGTGGGCGTCTATCCAGTCTCATCATTATTCAAGCTCCCGTGACTGGTAGCGATGGAACAGCACAATGGGAATTAACAGCAGCAATAGCATTACCATGGCTAACGCCGAAGCCACAGGCCAGTCGCGGTTCAAGAAGAACTCTTCCCACAACACTTTACCAATCATCAGCGTATCCGGTCCCCCGAGCAATTCAGGGATCACAAACTCACCGACGGCAGGAATAAATACCAGCATAGAGCCCGCGATGATTCCGCCCATAGAGAGCGGCAGCGTGACTTTGATAAAGGTATTAAGCTTGCGCGAACCCAAATCGGACGCCGCTTCTAGCAGCGAGTTATCCAACCGCGTTAGATGGGCATAAAGCGGCAACACCATAAACGGCAGATAGGCATAAACAATGCCGATAATGACAGCAAACTGGGTGTTCATCATGCGTAGCGGGGAGTCGATCAGTCCCATTCCCAACAGTACGTTATTGATTAATCCGCTATTACTTAAAATACCCATCCATGCATAGACGCGAATCAAAAACGACGTCCACGACGGCAGCATTACCAACAGCAGCAAAATAAGCTGCCAGCGCCCCGGCGCACGGGCCATCGCATAGGCCATCGGATAGCCAATCAACAAGCATACTGCTGTCGCTACAAACGCGGTTTTTATCGAGCCCCAGTAGGCCGCCACATAGAGAGAATCAGACAACAAAAACAAATAGTTGCCCAGATTCAAGAAAATATTGAGCGTTTGGTCAGCATACTCAACCAACGGCCCATAGGGTGGTATAGCAATTGCTGCTTGCGAAAGGCTGATCTTTAAGACCAGCGCAAACGGCAATAAAAAGAACAGCGTAAGCCACAAAAGCGGTAGTGCGATAACTGCACGACGACCTAACTGCAACCGCTTTACGAAGCCTGCAATGCGAGATGGCATCACGATAGACGATCTCCTGTCAGCCACTGAGGCATTAGCGATTCAGTACGATAGCGCTATGGTCTTCCCAATAGACATAAACACTATCCTCCCAGGTTGGGCGATCCCCCCGCCGCTCGGTATTGGCCATACTCACTTTGATCATTTGCCCGGAGGCAGTACGCACGTAGTAAAGCGAGTAGCCACCCAAGTAAGCTATATCATCAACCTTGCCCGCCTCCCAGTTGTACTCTGCGGATGGCTGCTCACGGGTTAGCCAGATTTTCTCAGGGCGCAGCGCAGCCCACACCCGGCGATCTACCGCCTGGGTCGTAATACCATGATCAATATAGATCGGCCGAGATAGTGCCGGTGATGCAATGCGACAGTGGTCCGCAGCGTCTTCGACGATTTCACCTTCGAATAGATTCACCGTACCGACAAATTCCGCCACCATTCGGCTGGCCGGACTTTCATAAATATCGACCGGTGAGCCCACCTGCTCTATCCAACCATCGGCCATAATCGCCACGCGGTCGGCCATGGTCATGGCTTCTTCTTGATCATGAGTCACCATGATGCAGGTCACCCCCACCTGCTCAATGATCTCAACAACCTCGAGCTGCATCTCCGTACGCAGCTTTTTATCCAACGCCCCCATCGGCTCATCCAGCAACAGCAACTTGGGACGTTTGGCCAGCGAACGAGCAAGCGCTACCCGTTGGCGCTGGCCGCCAGAAAGCTGATGCGGTTTACGCTTAGCAAAACGCTCCATATGCACTAGCTTGAGCATCTGTGCGACACGGGCATCAACGTCGGCCTTAGCTAGCTTGTCCTGCTTGAGCCCAAAAGCGATGTTTTGCGCTACCGTCATGTGAGGGAATAACGCGTAGGATTGAAACATCATATTGATTTGACGCTTATGCGGCGGCATCGAGGTGATATCTTCGCCGCCTAGCAGAATCCGCCCTTCACTGGGCGTTTCAAACCCCGCCAACATCCGCAACAATGTCGACTTGCCTGATCCTGACCCACCTAGCAAGGCGAAAATTTCGCCGCGCTTTACCTGCAAATTAACATCATCGACCGCAAGCGCATCGTCGAAACGCTTACTTAAGCGCTTTACCTCAAGCACACTATCTTCTGCAAACCTTGGCGTTTTTCCCTGAGCGCGCTGAGTGGCGGGAGAAGTGACCGCAGGAGAGGATGACGGCTCGTTCGACAGGGGCGTAGTGACCATTCGCCACTCCCATCAAAAGGCCCGGAAACCGGGCGTTAAAAAAGTAACAGCGAGCCCAGCATTCGCTTGGCTCGCTGTTAGGCGATGACTAAATTAACGACCTGATTTGACGCGGTTCCAGATGCGCGTACGTGCGCGCAGAACGTCTTGAGGCTTTTCAGCCTGCAAATAGAGGTTTTCCATCACCTCGGCTTCAGGGTAAATAGCCGGATCATTGACAATCTCATCAGAGAGATACTCATTAGCCGCCGCATTAGGGTTGGCATAACGCACGTACTCGGTTATTTCGGCGGCGATTTCCGGATCCAGAATAAAGTTAATGAAGGCGTGGGCATTTTCAGAATTCGGCGCATCAGCGGGCACTGCCATCATATCAAACCACAGTGCAGCCCCCTCTTTGGGAATGCTGTAGCCAATCTTGAAGTCACGGCCAGCTTCTTCGGCACGATCAGCCGCCTGAAAAACATCGCCGGAATAGCCTGCGGCCACACAAATGTCACCGTTCGCTAAATCGGAAACGTAACGAGAAGAGTGGAAATAGGTTATGTCATCACGAACACTGGCAATCAGTTCACCAGCAGCTTCCAGGTCTTCGATATTTTCACTGCGCGGATCAAACCCTAGATAGGCCATGGCGGGCGACAGCATTTCATCGGCAGAATCCAACATCGACAGCCCACAGCCGGCCTCGCTCAACGCGGCGGTAATTTCAGGATCAAAGAGCAGCGCCCAGCTATTCAGTGGCGCGTCATCGCCTAAAATGTCTGTCACACGGTCAACATTATAACCAATGCCGTTGGTACCCCACATATAGGGCACCGAGTATTCGCTACCCGAATCAATCTCTTCCAGGCTAGCCATCAATTCAGGATTGAGGTTATCTAAATTAGGCAGCAACTCATGATTGAGCGGCTGAAAAACACCGGCCTTCACCTGGCGGGTAAAATAATAAGTAGAAGGAACCACAACATCGTAGCCAGAACGGCCAGACAAAAGCGCAGCGTCTAATATTTCATTACTGTCATAAACATCATAGGTCACTTCAATACCGGTGCGCTCGGTAAACTTTTCTAGTGTTTCAGGAGCGATATAATCGGACCAGTTGTAAACTCGCACTTCATTCGCTTGAGCATTAGCAGCCGCTACGGCAAGAGAGAGGGCCGTAACGGCCACTGAAAGTTTGTGAATATTGCCCATCCCACTACTCCTTATTTAAAACCGATATCGCTAAGAATGTTTCGTTAAATGCCAAGTCATTCTCAAACGTCAAGCTTACGCTAAAACATTAAAAACAGCTGTGGCTGCTCTGCCAGATAAGCGAATTTTGCGATGCAGCGACATCTATCGCAAGCCCATGTGGAAAATTCTTGTATTCGGCTTAATGCGACCCCACTTGTAGGGTAGCCAACTGTCAAAAACACGCACTAATAGTCTCATGCTATTTCTCGGATGCATTTTTACAATTTTAGCTATTGGTCGTAGTTGGTTACCATGAGCAGCAACTTTTCACTGCCACTCACTTATTTTGGAGACGTTCGGAATGTCCTTGATCAATACTGAAGTAAAACCTTTTAAAGCGACTGCCTACCTGAATGGCGAATTTATCGACGTCACTGAAGCAGACTTGCAAGGTAAGTGGTCTGTTTTCTTCTTTTATCCTGCCGATTTCACCTTTGTTTGCCCGACAGAGCTAGGCGACTTGGCTGACAACTACGCTGAATTTCAAAAGCTTGGTGTTGAAATCTACAGCGTGTCGACTGACACCCACTTTACTCACAAAGCTTGGCACGACAGCTCTGAGACCATCGGCAAGCTGCAGTACCCGATGATTGCTGACCCGACCCTACAAATCTCTCGCAACTTCGAGGTATTGATTGAAGAAGCAGGTCTTGCAGAGCGTGGTACCTTCGTGGTTGATCCCGACGGCAAAATTCAAATCGTCGAAATCAACGCTGGCAACATCGGCCGTAACGCTGAAGAGCTACTGCGCAAAGTGAAGGCTGCCCAGTACGTTCGCGAGAACCCGAACGAAGTATGCCCGGCTAAATGGAAGGAAGGCGAAGAGACACTTGCCCCGTCTCTGGACCTCGTAGGCAAAATCTAAACGGCCTACCGCTGCCGTTCAGGGTTGCCCCTTAAGGCAGCACGACACCCGGGCATACCCCGGGTGTCCTTTTTTTGAGTACTCGTTTTTGAATACTGGTTTTTGAATACCCGTTTTTGAGTACCCGTGTTAACGCAACCATTGTTCTCCCTATTGCTCTGTTACTCATGCTGCGGTCTTTCAACAACAGCGAGCGTGTTAGGTTGAGAACCCATTACTGCTGACTGCGAGGAAGCCACTGTCATGCTGGACGCCAATTTAAAAAATCAGTTGAAAGCTTATTTAGAAAAAGTGACTCAACCGTTCGAGATCGTTGCGTCCCTCGATGACGGTGCAAAGTCACATGAACTGTTAGGTTTGCTCGAAGAGATCAGCAGCCTATGCGACAAGATTACACTGCAAACTGACGGTCAAGATAATCGCACGCCGTCATTTGCGATTAACCGCCCCGGCGAAGAAACCGGCGTGGTATTTGCGGGCATCCCGATGGGGCACGAGTTCACTTCACTAGTGCTGGCACTGTTACAGGTGGGTGGACATCCCCCAAAAACGTCTGAAGAACTGCTCAACCAAATCAAGGCGCTCGATGGCGAAATGCTGTTTGAGACCTACTATTCGCTCTCCTGCCAGAACTGCCCAGATGTTGTTCAAGCGCTTAACTTGATGGCGATTTTCAATCCAAATATTCGCCACGTGGCCATTGATGGCGCACTGTTTCAGGATGAAGTAGAAGCGCGGGAAGTCATGTCGGTTCCCAGCATCTATTTAAATGGTAAACCGTTTGATCAAGGGCGCATGACTTTAGAGCAGATTCTAGCCAAGGTTGATACGGGCGCCGCCGAACGGGAAGCAAAAAAACTTGGCGAAAAAGCCGCCTTTGATACGCTGGTGATTGGTGGCGGTCCTGCAGGAGCCTCAGCCGCAATCTACTCTGCCCGTAAAGGGATCAACACAGGTGTTGCTGCTGAGCGTTTCGGTGGCCAGGTGGCGGACACCATGGGCATTGAAAACTTTATCTCTGTCAGCCATACCGAAGGCCCTAAACTGGTAAGCGCTCTGGAAGAGCATGTTAAAGAGTATGACGTTGACGTTATGAACCTTCAACGCGCCACATCGTTTAAGGCCGCTGAAAACGAGGGTGATTTACACGAAATCGTCTTCGAGTCGGGCGCCAAGCTGAAGAGTAAAACGCTTGTCCTGGCAACCGGTGCGCGGTGGCGCGAGATGAATGTGCCTGGCGAACAACAGTACCGCAATAAAGGCGTTGCTTACTGCCCTCACTGCGATGGCCCGCTATTTAAAGGCAAGCGCGTAGCAGTGATTGGCGGAGGTAACTCTGGCGTTGAGGCCGCTATCGACCTGGCGGGCATTGTGGGCCACGTCACCTTAGTCGAATTTATGGGTGAGATGCGCGCAGACGCTGTGCTACAAAAAAAGCTTAAGAGCCTGCCTAACGTCGACATTATTTTAAACGCTGAAACCACGGAAGTAACCGGCGACGGCAGTCGTGTTAATGGTTTAGCCTACAAAGACCGCAATACCGATGAGCTAAAAACCATCGCATTAGAAGGTATCTTTGTCCAAATTGGCTTAGTACCTAATACCGAGTGGCTGAAAGGCTCACCGATTGAAATGACCCCGCGCGGCGAAATCATTGTCGACGCCCACGGCATGACATCGGTTCCAGGCGTATTTGCCGCAGGTGACGTGACAACCGTGCCATACAAGCAAATTATTATCGCTATGGGTGAGGGTGCAAAAGCATCACTGGGTGCGTTCGACTATTTGATTCGTCACTAACCTAAGTCGACATTAGCTAGCCTGCTGGGCGGATCCCCTGCCGCCCTTTAGGCTGTTTCCTTTGACGTAAAAGACCGTGACGTCACGCCCGCTGCCCTGCGGGCGTTTTTTTTGTTTATAGGGTTAATCAGCGCGACCGCACACGGAGCAGGCAGGGTCACGGGGCACCTGGAAATGGCGCCACTGACCGCTCAAGCCTTCAAAAGTGGCAAGCCCTTGATGCGGTTTTCCTGCACCGCTCAACAGCTTAAAAGCTTCTATCGCTTGAAAACAGCCAATCAACCCCACCAGTGGCGCCATGACACCACTTTCGGCACAGCTCAAGGCTTCATCTTCGCTGTCGCCGGGAGGATAAAGACACGCATAGCAGGGACATGCTGGGTTACGAGGATCAAAAACAGCTAACTGCCCAGAAAAACGAATTGCCGCTCCAGAGACCAGAGGCACACCGGCCTGCTGAGCAGCGGCGTTAATCGCATAACGGCTTGAAAAACGATCGGTGCAATCCAGCACCACATCTGCCGACGCGACCAATGCCTCAAGCGCCTTGCCATCCACATGTTGCTCCAAGGCGATCACATGACACTCAGGGTTAAGTGCCTGCATGCTCGCTTTGGCTGAACGCGCCTTATTGATGCCGATACTTGCCTGCTGATGAGCAATCTGACGCTGCAGATTTGACAACTCTACCGTATCAGCGTCGGCAATCGTGATTTTGCCCACGCCAGCGGCGGCTAAGTAAAGCGCCACGGGAGATCCCAACCCACCTGCGCCGACAATCAGAGCATGAGCATTTCTCAGGCGCTCCTGCCCCTCAATATCAACCTCGGGTAGCATAATTTGGCGGCTATAGCGCAGCAGCGCCTGATCATCCATCATGGGGTTACTTATCCTCAAATTCCTCGAAATCGGGTATGTGTAAGTTGAAGCTCTCTTTCACTTCTTCCATTACCACATAGCTTTTGGACTCTTTTACCCCAGGCAGCGTCAGTACGACATCGCCTAGTAGCTGCCGATAGGCGGACATCTCAGGAATGCGGCATTTTAAAATATAATCAAACTGACCAGACACCAAATGACACTCTTGGATTTGCGGCAGCTTCTCGACCGCCCGGCGAAACTCATCAAACACAGCAGGAGACTGAGTTTCCAGGCTAATCTCCACAAAGACCAACAAGTTAGCCTTCAGTGCCTGCGGATCAAGAATGGCTTGATAGCCGCGAATGATGCCCGCACGCTCAAGACGCTTAACACGCTCTAAACAAGGGGTTGTGGATAAGCCCACTTCAGCGGCAAGGTCGACATAGGAAATTCGCGCATTTTCCTGCAGACAGCGCAAAATTTTAAGATCGATCCGGTCCAGCGTTCTATTTTTTGGTTTCATGGCAGGATCCAATACTGATGAATCAGGCGGTTATTAAAGGTGGCCCAGGGTAACCCGTTCATGACCTCCAACGTCTAGTACACTTTCAACGTTTTGGAAGCCAGCGCGCACTAATGCCGTGCGTACGTTGGCCGCTTGCGTATAACCATGCTCTAAAGCAAGCCAGCCACCACCGGCAAGATAGCCACGAGCGCTGCAAATCAAATGCAGCAAGTCTGCCATCCCGTCAGCATCAGCCACCAGAGCTGATAATGGCTCGAAACGCACGTCACCCAAGCGCAAGTGTGGGTCGTCGGCAGCGATATAGGGCGGGTTACTAACAATAATATCGAATGCGGCCGCTTGAGGGGGCTGAGCGAACGCACTAAACCAATCGCTAATTACGAACTGAGCATTGCCAATCTTCAGCGCTTGCGCATTGCGCGTTGCAAGCGCCACTGCTTCTGGGCGAATGTCCGCCCCGACTACTTGCCAATTAGCTTTCTCACTAGCAAACGCAAGTGCAATAGCACCAGTGCCGGTGCCAAGATCCAGCAATCTCCCCTCGCTTGCGTTGGCACGCAGCAGGGCAGCCTCAACCAGGGTTTCGGTATCAGGGCGGGGAATCAGCGTTTCTGGCGATGTTGCCAGCCGCAGCCCCCAAAATTCTCGTTCGCCGGTTAGATAGGCAATTGGCACTCCCTGGACACGCGCAGCCACCAACGCATCAAATCGTGCTTGCTCCCAGAGGGGGCACTCACGATCTCCCCAGGTATACAGCCAAGTACGGTCATGCCCCGTAGCGTGACTGAGCAGCACCTCGGCATCAATTCTAGGGGAAGGCGAACCTACCGCTTGCAGCCGAGCCGCCGCTCGTCGCAAAAGCATATCGAAAGTTACGACACCAAAACTCATTAGGCGTCCTGAAGGGCCGAAAGCTGCTCAGCTTGATATTCATGAATGAGCGGTTCAATGACATCGTCGAGCTGCTCACCGGTAATGACTTCCGTTAGCTTGTAAAGTGTCAGGTTGATACGGTGGTCGGTAATTCGCCCCTGGGGGAAGTTATAAGTACGAATGCGTTCACTACGATCCCCGGAGCCGACCAATGAGCGGCGAGCGTCTGCTTGCTCTTGGCGCTGCGAGTCAACCGCATTGCGTTTGAGCTTGGCTGCCAGCAACGACATCGCCTTTGCACGGTTTTTATGCTGGCTACGCTCTTCCTGGCACTCCACCACGACGCCTGTCGGCAAGTGCGTAATACGGATAGCAGAATCTGTAGTATTGACGTGCTGGCCGCCCGCGCCACTGGAACGGTAAGTATCAACGCGCAAATCCGCGGGGTTAATATCGATATCGCCCACGTCGTCCACCTCAGGCATGACGGCCACCGTGCACGCGGACGTGTGTATCCGGCCTTGCGATTCCGTCGCCGGCACGCGCTGTACGCGATGCGCGCCAGACTCAAATTTTAAGCGCGCATAGACACCATCACCTTTCACACGAGAAATAACTTCTTTATAACCGCCCTGCTCACCGTGACTTGCGCTGACAACTTCAACGCGCCAGCCACGTTTTTCCGCATACCGTGAGTACATACGAAACAGATCACCAGCAAAGATTGCAGCTTCATCTCCGCCTGTACCGGCACGCACTTCCAAGAACACACCGCGGCCATCATCGGGATCTTTAGGCACCAGCAGGCGTTTCAGCTCACTATCCAGGGCTTCGAGTTTCTTTCGCCCATCACTGATCTCCAGTTCCGCCAGCTCGCGCATATCAGGGTCGCTGTCACGGCTTAACTGCACGGCGTCTTCGATGTTTTTTTCTACCTCACCGTAGCGCTTCCAGGCGGCGACCAGCTCTTCTAATTCCGCGTACTCACGGGAGTAGTCGCGAAAACGCTGCTGATTATTGATCACTTCAGGATCAGACAGCAGCATTGCCAGCTCTTCAAAGCGGTCGGAAAAGCTATCTAGACGTTGGCGCAAAGTCTCTTTCATGCGGGTGTATCATCCTTCTGGCGTTTTACCGCAGCCACGGGTTGTTCAAAGGCAGGCTTAGCAGGCAGTAATATATTGGGCGCGGCATTCAGCAATTGGTTATTTTCCTGCGATGCAGCGTCGCGCAAGGCAAGCGTGGGCTGGTGCATTAATCGGTTCGCCAATTGGTGAGCTAGACGTTCAATCACCTTGGCAGGATCTTCACCCTTTGCTAATCGCTCAAGAGCCTGCTCACGAGATTGGTCCCGAATGGCCTCTCCGTGGCGTCGATAGTCGCGAATAATTTCGCCACCATTGCGGATTCGACGCTCATGCTGCCAACTACCCACCCCGTGCTCGATGAGTGATTCCGCCTGATCAGCGGCAACTTGACGGTGACGACGATTCTCTTCAATGACCTCTTGCAAGTCATCAACGGTATAGAGGAAAACATCGGCAAGTTCACCCACTTCTGGTTCGATGTCACGGGGCACCGCGATATCCACCATAAACACTGGTCGGTGACGGCGCTTTTTCAGCGCACGCTCTACCATCCCCTTCCCTAGAATCGGCAGCGGAGAAGCCGTGGAGGAGATGACAATATCAGCCTGTTCTAGCGCCTCCGGTATTTCTGGCAGTGTAATAGCAGAACCACCCAAAGAAGCAGACACTTGTTCAGCGCGCTCCCGAGTACGGTTGGCTACCGTTAGATGCCGTACACCAGCTTCATGAAGATGACGCGCGACTAGCTCAATGGTTTCTCCCGCCCCGATCAAAAGCGCCCTGGCACGACTAAAGTCATCAAAGATGCGGCTAGCCATACTGACAGCCGCATACGCCACCGACACTGGATTTTTGCCAATGCCTGTTTCCGTACGCACCTGTTTGGCTACCGCAAAGGTGTGCTGAAATAGCCGCTCTAATTCGCCACCCAGCCCATTGGCTTGCCGCGCCTGCTGATAAGCATCTTTTAACTGTCCGAGTATCTGCGGTTCGCCCAGCACCATGGAGTCTAGGCCAACAGCGACACGCATCAGATGACGCGCAGCATCGTTGTCAAGATAATGATAAGCACAGCGGGAAAGGTCTTCGACGCGCAAATTATGAAAGCGCCCAAGCCAATCCAGCACGGCATGCTCACCGGCGGCATCCGTCACGCAATAAAGCTCGGTACGGTTACACGTCGAAAGCACAGCCGCTTCGCTGATTTGTGGCAGGTTACGCAGTTCCGTCAACGCGCTTTCCAGCTGCGTTGGCGTAAATGCAACCTGCTCACGTACGGCCACGCTGGCGGTACGATGATTTATTCCCAGGGCAAGAAGCGTCATGCGTTATGCGTCTTCGCTAGTGGATCGGTCGTCACGTCACTTGTCGTTCTGAATGTCTGGAGCTTGCTATAGCAAGTCTAAAGGGTGGGTAGATACGATGAACTATTAGTAGATACTATGATAGATACTATGAGTAGATACCATGAATTGCACCACACCACCCCGTTTTCAAGGTGGAATATTCTATCACAGCACAGCATGTTCTGGCGCACACCACTTTGCCGCAGGCAACCAAGCCGCTATGCTGAGCACTCGGCCACTTGATCGAGAGACGCATGCCCCTTCGCGCGACACTACTGGGTCACCCCCTATCGTTACTGGGTTTACCCTTACTGCCCTTGGCCGCAACGCTACTACTGGGCGGCTGCCAGCTTTCCCCGTCTTCCTTTGAGAGTGGGGTTCAAAGCGATGCCTACGATCCCATGCATTCAGCACCGCCGATTACTCGCGGCTTGGACGCAGAAGGTCTTCGTTCGTTGCTGGCAGCAGAACTTGCTGGCCAACGGGGCGATTATCGCTACGCCAGCCAAGGCTATCTAGAAGCGTCACGGCGCTATCGCAACCCCGCGTTAGCCGAGCGTGCTACCTTCGCAGCGCGCTTTGGCAATGATGTCGCCTTAATGGAAGCCTCCGCGATACGCTGGCGTGAATTAGCACCTCAAGCAGAAATGCCGAATAGGTTGCTGGCAACTCTCTCATTACAACGCGGAGACTGGCTGGACAGCCTAGAGCAGCGTCTGGCGATCGCTGAAGCAGGAGGCAATGGCGAAATAGCGGCTTTTTCTGAGGCGGCGGTGGCCGAAGAAGCGCCACTGAACCTATTAATCGAGCCGTTGCGCGATTATCTTGCCCAGCCTGGCGCCCAGCAAAATGAATTCCACAGCGATGTTTTACTTGGCGCCGCACTGATTGAGTCCGCACTGGGGCAAACGCGTCAAGCACAACAGTACCTGGACCAAGTAACGCAGCTGTCGCCTGAGTCTGCCGCCTTGTGGCTTGCTAAGGCGCGTCTAGCTTTAGAGACTGGCGATCATCGTGGTGCTCAGCGCGCTGCGCAAAGGGGGCTGGATTTAGCACCCGACGATGTCCGTTTCATATTAATGTTAGCCCAAGCTGAAATTCGCCTGAATAACATTACCGCTGCGGAAGCACACACCACTTCTTTGCTAGAAACCCATGGTGGTAACGAAGAATTACGCATTGCTCTCGCTCAACTCTATTTGGAAGAAGGCCATAGCGAGCCAGCGTATCGATTACTGCAACCTTTTATTGGCCAGGAACGCGTACCTAACACGGCCTACTTCTTGTTGGGGGCCATCGCCCAATCCCAAGGAGAAGTCGACAACGCACTGCTTTATTATCGGCAAATACAAGACGGCAACGAGTTTCTTCCGGCCCGAGCCGCCGCTGCACGAATGCTGATTGAAAATGATCGCCTGTTAGATGCTCGCGCTATGCTGCGTATTGAGCGAATGCGCCATGACGACTACTTCGGCGAGCTGGTAATGCTAGAAATACAGCTACTGGATGAGTTTAATCTACAAGAAGAGGCCATGGCACTACTTGATAGAGAGCTGACGCGTACGCCAGATGACACCAGCCTGCTTTATTTAAGGGCAATGCGCGCGTGGGAAATGGGCGATCTTGAAGCGATGGAGCGTGACCTGCGCCAAATACTGAGTACCGAACCTGACAATGCAGATGCATTAAACGCATTAGGCTACACACTTGCCGACCTGAACATCCAAGGTCGCCTTGAAGAAGCTCGCGATTTGATTGAGCGCGCCTATGAAGCAGATCCCAACAACCCGGCCATACTCGACAGCATGGGTTGGGTCTATTTTCGGCTTGGCCAGCCTGACAATGCACTGGCATGGCTAGAGAGCGCCTACGCACAAGTGCCTGATCAAGAAATTGCCGCTCATTTAGCCGAAGTTCTGCACGCCCTAGGGCGCAGCGAAGAAGCACGCCAACTTATTGAGCGCACTCTTCAGCGGGTAAATTATCACCCGCAAATTGATGACCTACTTGAGCGCCACCCTGAACTAACACCGCTTAGCACGCCCTAATACGGTATGCCTTTATAAAAGCATGCCCTTATAAAAGACAGTTTACGCAATACTGACATGGAGCCAGTTTATGTTGACCCATTCCCTGCCCGCGAGCCGTTTATCAATATGCAGTCGTTCAACTCGTTTGTTACTGGCCGGTATTGCCCTATTAACGCTGGCTGGGTGTGCCACCCAAACGCCTGTAGATGATGGCGGACGCCAAGCTGGGCAATGGGAACGCCAGCAAGCCGACGTTGAAGCCTTCGATACCTGGACACTCGTGGGCAAAGCAGGACTTCGCACCCCCCAAGAAAATACCAGCGCCAACCTAGACTGGAATCAACACCCCCACTATTTCCGAATGCTGATCAGTGGTCCCTTTGGCGGCGGCCGCAGCGTGCTAGAAGGCCGCGAAGGGCGTTTTTCACTCACCACTAGCGATGGCCGCTTTGAAGCCGAGACGCCGGAAGCATTAATGGAAGAGCAGCTTGGCTGGTCATTACCGGTTCGCGCCATGCCGGACTGGGTGCGAGGCCTGCCGGGCGAGCACGCCAGCTATCAGCTGGAAACGGACGAACTAGGCTTCCCTAACCATTTACAGCAAGATGGCTGGGAAATCGACTACCGTGATTGGGAGCAAGTAGAGGGCATGTGGCTACCGCGTCGACTAGTAATGAACTACGGCGACCTGCGCATCACCCTGGTGGTCAATCAGTGGCAATCGACTAACTCGGACGCCTAGACCAGTAGAGAGATCACATGCCTGCAACACCCTCGGCGTTGACACTGCCAGCTCCCGCTAAGCTAAACCGCATGTTGCATATCGTAGGCCGTCGTCAAGACGGCTATCACGAGCTGCAAACGCTTTTTCAGTTTATCGATTTGTGTGATTACCTTACTTTCACACCACGCACTGACAGCGCTATTACTCTGTCCAATCCCCTTAGTGGCGTTGCCCATAACGACAATTTAATTGTCCGTGCAGCCCACTTATTGCAACAGGCAAGCGGTATTCAGCAAGGCGTCTCAGTCGCCATCGAAAAGAACCTGCCAATGGGAGGTGGCCTTGGCGGTGGCAGCTCTAATGCAGCGACTGCCCTGATCGGGCTAAACCACCTGTGGCAACTAGGACTAAGTAGCGAAGCGCTAGCAAAACTGGGGCTGACGCTAGGTGCGGATGTCCCGGTATTTGTTCACGGTCACAGCGCTTGGGCGGAAGGCGTTGGCGAAAAGCTGACTTCAGTCACGCTGGATACCCCCTGGTTCGTGGTCATTCATCCTGGTGTTAGCGTCTCAACACCAGCAATCTTTCAAGACCCGGAATTGACACGCGACAGCCTCCCCATTACTATGGCGCGCGCACTGCAGGGGGGAGCGCCGGAGTGGCGTAACGACTGCGAAGCTATCGTCAAAAAACGCTATCCGCCAATTGCGGAAGCATTGGACTGGCTCACGCAGCATGCACCTAGTCGGTTGACCGGTACCGGCGCCTGCTTGTTTGCGGCTTTCGATTCACAGCAAGCCGCGCAAGCCGTCGCACATATGGCAGGTCAATACTGGCATTCATGGGTAGCGCGCGGACTCAACACCTCTCCCCTACAAGATGCTCTGGGCCGCTGAAAGCGCCCGGTCATCGCATTAGGTTTATTGCTGGGGTATCGCCAAGTGGTAAGGCACCGGTTTTTGGTATCGGCATTCCCAGGTTCGAATCCTGGTACCCCAGCCAAACCTAATTATGATCTGCGTTTTCTCCCCTGATCCCCAACACTGCAAAGGTGGCTGCGCGTGTCAAAATTGATGGTTTTCACCGGGAATGCCAATCCCGAACTCGCTCAAAAGATTGCCGAGAGCTTAGACAGCCGTATGGGTAATGCTACGGTCGGTCAATTTAGCGACGGCGAAATCGCGGTCGAGATCAATGAGAACGTGCGTGGTAAGGATGTGTTTATCCTGCAATCCACCTGTGCCCCCACGAACGACAACCTAATGGAACTGATTCTGATGGTGGACGCCCTGCGTCGCGCCTCAGCTACCCGTATTACGGCAGTCGTTCCCTATTTTGGCTATGCGCGCCAGGATCGTCGCGTCCGCTCAGCCCGCGTTCCTATCTCCGCAAAAGTTGTGGCTGATATGATGGTGAAAGCTGGCGTTGATCGCGTCATGACGATGGATCTGCACGCTGACCAAATTCAAGGTTTCTTCGACGTACCGGTTGACAACGTTTACGGCTCGCCCATTTTGCTGGACGACATCGAGCGCCAGAACTACGACGACCTCGTTGTGGTTTCTCCCGATGTCGGCGGCGTTGTGCGCGCTCGCGCTATCGCCAAACAGCTTAACGCTGATCTTGCCATTATTGATAAGCGTCGCCCCCAGGCCAATCAGGCCCAGGTGATGCACATCATCGGTGAAATCGAAGGCCGCACCT
Source organism: Vreelandella venusta (assembly GCF_007989605.1). Taxonomy (GTDB): domain Bacteria; phylum Pseudomonadota; class Gammaproteobacteria; order Pseudomonadales; family Halomonadaceae; genus Vreelandella; species Vreelandella venusta. The sequence continues at coordinate 47,857 of NZ_BJUL01000020.1, forward strand.
GTGTGGTTGTCGATGACATGATCGATACTGCTGGCACGCTCTGCAAAGCCGGCGAAGCGTTAAAAGATCACGGCGCAGCACGCGTTGTCGCCTATGCAACACACCCGATTTTGTCCGGCCCCGCGGTCGACAACATCACCAACTCGGTGCTGGACGAGGTTGTCGTGACCGACACCATTCCGCTTTCCGACACTGCCCGTCGCAGCGGAAAAATTCGCCAGCTGAGCGTTGCCGGACTCATCGCGGAAGCCATCCGTCGAGTCAGCAACGAAGAATCCGTTAGCGCGATGTTCCACTAATCGCCTGACGTAGTAGCCCCCTATTGGGGCCCTGGAAGCGTCGTCGTCTGGTCGCGGTCGGCGGCGTTTCCTTACTTAAACCAAGAGGCAAATTCCATGTCTGATTTTATCCTGAAAGCCAGCGTTCGTAACGACCTGGGGAAAGGTGCGAGCCGCCGCCTGCGTCGTGCGAACCAACAAGTTCCGGCCGTTATTTACGGCGGTGAGAAAGGCGCACAGTCTATCTCTGTAGAAAAAACTGCTTTCTACAAAGCGATTGAAGACGAGTCCTTCTTCTCCTCAGTGATCAAGCTGGTCATCGACGGTGCCGAAGAGCAAGTGGTTGTTCGTGACCTACAGCGCCACCCGTTCAAGCCGCTGCTCACCCACGCTGACTTCCTGCGTGTTGATGCTACTCACGAAATCACCATCAACGTGCCGCTTCACGTCGTTGGTGAAGAGAAGTGTGTTGGCATCAAAGATCAGGGCGGCGAACTGCACGTTCTGGCCAATGAAGTAGCCATCAGCTGCTTGCCGAAAGACCTTCCGGACTTCCTGGAAGTGGACATCAGCGCCATTGAGCTAGGCACTACACTGCACCTGTCTGACCTAAACTTGCCTGCTGGCGTCACGTCGGTTGATCTGGCCCACGGCGAAGATCACGACAACGCGGTTCTAAGCATCACCAAAGTAAAAGTACGTGGCGGTGATGACGAAGAGAGCAACGACGAAGAAGAGCCAAGCGCTGAGTAAAACGCTAGCTCTCGGCGCTGCCAGCTAATGCTTTTCAGTGCCACCTGGGCCATGCCTGCATAGCCCAGGAATGATAAAATCAAGCGCTCCGGCGCTTGATTTTTTTTTGCGGCCTGACATGACGTCGAAAATTTCGTCTAGAAATTTTTTATGAGGTGGGACAATGAGCCAGGTAACGGCCATTATTGGCCTGGGTAACCCCGGTGCAGAATACGATGCAACTCGCCATAATGCGGGCTTTTGGCTCGTAGATGCCATTGCACGCAGTGCGCACACAGAGCTTCGCCCGGAAAAGAAATTTTTGGGCCTGTACGCAAAAGCACGTGTTGGCGACCATGAACTGCACCTTCTCAACCCCACTACTTTTATGAATCGAAGCGGCGCTGCCGTCGCGGCGCTTGCACAGTTTTTCAAACTAACGCCTGACAACTTACTGGTTGCTCATGATGAGCTAGATCTTCCGCCAGGACAGGCTCGCTATAAGACCGGCGGTGGCCATGGCGGCCATAACGGCCTGCGTGACATTATTAGCGCCTTAGGCAACCAGAAGCAGTTTCATCGGGTAAGAATTGGCATTGGCCACCCAGGAGAGGCGCGTCAGGTCGTTAACTATGTGCTAGGCCGGCCCGGCAAAGCCGAACGGGAAGCTATTGAAAGCGCTTTGGATGAGTGCCTGGCGACGCTACCACTTGCACTCTCTGGCGACTGGGCTAAAGCCATGAACCGCCTTCATAGCGTAAAATAGCAGCCTACTTTATAAGCACCTTTAAAATCAGGCGTTCTAGCACGCCCTTTTTTCAATATTGGCAGACGCTTCCCTTGTTGCGCTGCCCTAGCGGCCAGGAAGTAATTTATGGGCTTTAACTGCGGTATCGTCGGCCTACCCAATGTAGGCAAATCCACACTTTTTAACGCGCTGACTAAATCAGGTATTGATGCAGAGAACTTCCCGTTCTGCACCATTGAACCGAACGTAGGCATCGTACCAATGCCTGACCCGCGACTTGATAAACTAGCGGAAATCGTCAAGCCACAAAAAGTGCTGCCGACAACAATGGAATTTGTCGATATTGCCGGCTTAGTCGCTGGAGCGTCTAAAGGCGAAGGCTTGGGCAACAAATTCCTGGCCAATATTCGCGAAACCCAGGCGATCGCTCATGTTGTACGCTGCTTTGATAACGACAACGTGATCCACGTTGCCAATCAAGTGGACCCGCGGGCAGATATTGAAACCATTAACCTGGAGCTGGCGCTTGCCGACTTAGATACCGTCGAAAAAGCCAGCCAACGCCTTGTGCGTGCAGTGAAAGGTGGTGATAAAGATGCCACTGCCACCAAGGCCATTCTTGACCGCATTCAGCCACACCTCGCTGAAGGCATGCCGCTGCGTAGTTTTGGTCTTGATGAAGATGAGAAGCGCCAAATTAAGAGCTTCGGCTTCTTAACGCTCAAGCCCACCATGTACATTGCCAACGTTAACGAGGATGGCTTCGAGAACAATCCCTACCTGGACATCGTCAATGAGATTGCGGCAGAAGAAGGCGCCGCAGTGGTGCCGGTATGTAACCAGCTAGAAGCTGAGATTGCCGAGCTGGATGACGAAGAGCGCAGCATGTTCCTATCAGAAATGGGTATGGAAGAGCCAGGGCTTGATCGCGTCATTCGCGCAGGCTATGCCCTGCTTGGCCTACAAACATACTTCACCGCTGGCGTTAAAGAAGTCCGCGCCTGGACAGTAAAAGAAGGCGCCAGCGCCCCAGAAGCCGCTGGCGTGATTCACACCGATTTCCAGAAAGGCTTTATCCGCGCGGAAGTAATTGCTTACGAAGACTTTGTCGCACTCAATGGCGAGCAAGGGGCTAAAGATGCTGGCAAATGGCGCTTAGAAGGTAAGGATTACATCGTTAAAGATGGCGATGTTATTCATTTCCGTTTTAACGTCTGAACTGCCGCTGCTTGATAAACAAAAAAAGAAACACTTGACGAACGGTGGGCCACTGAGTAATATTCGCCCCCGTTGAATGGCTACGTAGCTCAGCTGGTTAGAGCACATCACTCATAATGATGGGGTCCCCTGTTCAAATCAGGGCGTAGCCACCACGCGAATATTAAAAGCCCGCTGACTCAGTCAGCGGGCTTTTTTCGTTATTGGCCAGCAATATACTCAGCACAATTCAGGACGATTCAAAAACACCGTCAACGCTCGGGTCAAATAATCAACATCTCGGGTGCCTGCTGTTTCACGTATTGAATGCATTGCCCACTGAGGAAGCCCTACATCAATCGTCGGCACCCCCACCTCAGTAGCAGTAATCGGTCCAATAGTGCTGCCACACCCCATATCTGAGCGAGTAACAAACGCCTGCACGGGCACATCTGCCTCACGGCACACATCCCGAAACAGCGCCCCCGTTACACTGTTAGTTGCATAACGCTGATTGGCATTTACCTTAATAACCGGACCACCATTGATAGCAGGGCCATGACGTTCATCGTGCTTGTCTTGGAAATTTGGGTGTAAAGCATGAGCGTTATCGCATGAAATCATAAGCGATGACTGAATTAGCTGAATCAGCGACTCTTCAGTAGCCCCTCCCACTTGAGCATTTAAACGCTTCAGCACATCACCTAAGAAAGGCCCCTGAGCACCGCAGGCACTGGCACTGCCCACCTCCTCATGATCATTAGCCACCAATAAGGCTCCCTGGCTAGCATCACACGCGAGCATCGCCTCAAGCCCCACAAAACATGACAATAAGTTGTCTAACCGTGCACTGGCGACCAACTCCTGATGCAACCCTACCAACGATGGCGGCTGTACGTCATAAAAGCCCAGTTCAAAGTCAACAACTTCCACAGCACGCAAACCATGCTGCTCTTCCAACCAATCAGCCAGTAAGTCGCTAAGTTGCGCACCATCACTCTGCATGACAACAGGTGACATTTGCGTCTGCGGGTTGATAACACGCCCAGCGTTAACATCGCGGTCTAAATGAATCGCCAAACTAGGCACCATGGCAATAGGCCGATCCACATTAAGCAGCACACTTTCTAGATGGCCATCAGCGTGACGCACATGAACACGCCCAGCCAATCCCAAGTCGCGATCAAACCACGGGGCCAACAACACACCACCATAGACTTGCACCCCTAACTGCAACCATCCTGCGGCATACTGAGTGGCGTTGGGCTTTAAACGCAGCCCCGGGCTATCAGTATGCGCACCGAGCATGCGCAGGCTGGTTAACCTCTTAGCAGGCAGTTGAAATGCAATCACTGATGAATCATTGCGCGTCACGTAATAGCGCTTGCCTGGCTTAAGCTGCCAGTTAGCCGTCTCTTCAAGGCGCACAAAGCCCGCCCGCTCCAAACGCTCCACCATACAGCGCGTGGCATGCCATGGCGTGGGCGACTGGTGCAGAAAATCACATAGTCTCGCTACACGATCCGTATTGAAAGCTTCGGACATAGAAATCCTCATAACAGTAATGATTGAGTATCACAGGGTAAATGACCTGCTACAATGCTCCCTCGGCCTACGCAACTCATAGGCTATCTGCGGGTCTAGAAAGAATAAGTGTACACAAATCCGGGAGAGCTTGACTGATGAGCTTGTTTGCAACGTTTTCGCGCTCGGTCGCCCTTGCGATGATGCTGGTAATTACCAGCCCAGCAGCGCTGGCGCAACTTGAGCCGACCGACGAACAACGCCAAGCGGCAGAGGAAGTAGCGGATTCACTTCGCTATGGGCATTATGCTGATATTAACTTCGACGAGCAGTGGTCAGCGGAAGCTTTCCAACGCTATCTAGACATACTGGACGGCCAGCGCTCTTACCTGTTGAGCCGCGACATAGAGCCTTATCGCCATTTAGAACGCGACATGGCTGAAGCACTTTTCGATGGCAATCTTGACGATGCATTTGCACTTTATAATCGCCTCAGCGAACGCCACACCGCCCGCCTAGAGTGGTTGCTAGAACGCCTTGATGAAGGGCTTTCATTTGAATTCGATAGTGACGAGCGCTTAGAAGTTGATCGCGAAGACGCCCCATGGGCAACCCGCGAAAGTGAACTAGACGAGCTATGGCGTAAGCGGCTCAAAAACGATGCGCTGACGCTCGCCCTAACCGACCAAGATAACGAGCAGATAGAAAGCAATCTGCGTCAGCGCTACGAAGGACAGTTATCCCGCTTGCGCCAGTCGGAGTCTGAAGATGTCTTTGGGCTAATCATGGCAGCAGTCTCCAGCACTATCGACCCACATACCAGCTACCTCTCCCCCCGCCAAAGCGAATCGTTTGATATTCAAATGAGCCTTTCACTCGAGGGTATCGGCGCACTACTTCAAGCCGATGGCGAGTACGTCAAGGTCGCCAGCCTGGTTCCCGGTGGCCCTGCCGATCAAGCGGGTGTACTTGAGCCTGCCGACCGCATTATTGCCGTGGGCCAAGAAGAAGGCGACATGGTTAATGTGGTCGGCATGCGTCTGGACAACGTCGTTGACCTGATTCGAGGCCCCAAAGGTTCCGTTGTACGCCTAGACGTGGTGCCCGCCCAAGCAGTGGACATGACCCGATCTCAAATTGTTGAAATTACTCGCGACACTGTCAGCCTGGAAGACCAAGCAGCGCATAGCGAAGTGATAAACATTGAGCGAGACGGCAAGCCTCATCGCATCGGGGTGATTGACGTGCCGACGTTCTACGTCGATTTCGATGCTTGGCAAGCCGGTGAAGATGAGTACCGCAGCACCACCCGCGACGTCGCTCGAGAAATTGAAAGCCTCAAGAAAGAAGGCATTGAAGGCATTGTCCTAGATCTTCGCAATAATGGCGGTGGCGCACTTCAAGAAGCCAATTCTTTGATCGGTTTATTTATTGACCGAGGCCCCACTGTACAGGTTCGTGACGCCCAAGGTCGCATTCAGCTCTATGGCGACACCGATGCGGGCACGATTTACGACGGGCCACTCACTGTACTGGTGAACCGCCTTTCCGCTTCAGCATCGGAGATTTTTGCCGGCGCTATTCAAGATTATGGCCGCGGCATTGTGGTAGGCACCCCCACCTTTGGCAAAGGCACAGTGCAAACGCTTAATGATCTTAGCCATGGTCAAATCAAGCTTACCCGCGCCAAGTTTTACCGCATTTCGGGTGATAGCACCCAAAACCGCGGTGTTGAACCCGACATTATATTCCCTAGCCTGATTGACCCAGAACGCATTGGTGAAAGCAGCCTAGATAATGCTCTTGCTTGGGATACCGTGCAAAACGTTCAATACCGTCGCTATGGTGCCCCCGAGAACGCCCTCGCGGCACTAACGTCTCAACACCAAGAGCGCGCCAATGGGAATCCTAACTTCCGCTATCTAGAGCGTCAGTCCACCCTGGCTCGCCAGCTACGCGAACAGCACACCAGCGTTAGCCTGAATCGCGAACAGCGCCAACGAGAGTTAGAAGCTCAAGAGGCTGAACAGCTTTCCCTAGAAAACCAACGCCGTCGCGCTTTAAATCTGCCAGAGCTAGATGAGTGGATGGATGCGCGCAGTGATAACTCGCAACCCGAAGGTAGCGACGCAGACGCTGACAACGAGGAGGATAAAGATAAAGACATGCCGGTTGATCGCGCTCAGGTACTAGAAGCCGCCGAAATCCTACTCGACTACGCCCACCTTCAAGGCATCCAGCGCATGGCAAGATACTAAGCCCTTCCCCAAAAATGAATGTACCAGTCCATATTTCGGACTGGTACATTCGCAGTTACTTTTCAAAAAGCTTCCTGAGAAGACTTCTTAGCAAATATCTTTGCGCACTACTTTGGCGGTGTACTCGTCTGTAAGCCCACTAGACGCGATAGCAGGATCACCGTATATAGCACGCCAATCATTGCCTCAAAGATCGCAAACGACTGAGCGTAGAACCCTTGTGGGGTAATATCGCCGTAACCCACGGTCGTTAATGTGACATAGCTATAGTAGAACAGTTGTTGCCAGTTGATTGGCACCCCTGACGACACAACAAAAGAGCCTGGCGCGATCCATTCAATCAGCGAAAAGATTGCAGTAAAGCCTGACCCAATCACCAGATAGATCGAAGCGGCAGCCACCAGCACATCGGACATCATCTCGGTCGAACGGAAGATATAAAGTGCCAGCACCACCCCGATGACAAGATGGTAGGCAATGGAGGTTAGATAAACCGCCAGAGTGGTATAAGCACCTGGAGTATAAGAGTTCGCCAATCCAGCTATGACCACAGCCGCGCCACTGAGAACCGCCAGCGCACGCAGGCGGCGGTCAGCCAACAGTAAGAAGGTCGCTACGACGAAGATAGAGCCATAAAAAAGATAAAACAGCGCAGGCCAGACGCCCTCCGCTCCCGATAACGGATAGGTCAAATTGTGCAACAAAATCGCCACTAAAAGGCCAATTGTCACCCGCAAACCACCAAGCCGAGAAGGAGCACTGGTCATACTGCCGCTCCTCCTCGATGAGCAGTTGCTGCCAGGGTGATCATCACGACCAACACCCCGCCTCCCAACCACAGGCCATTTAAGTGCATTGTTAATACCAGCCAAGCCCAAGCCGCAAGAGCCACTCCGGCCAGCAGGTAGCAGACGGGGAGTTTTGAGGCCATGGTGCGATGAAACATGGCAGACCCTACCAAAAAGATCGTTGGGCCAGCGAAAGCAAACAACGCCGTTGGGGTATGAACAGCATCATGCGGATGGGCAACAATTAGCTCGATAGCAACGGCCACCACAATAGCACCGCAGACCATCACTCCATGAGCATAGGCCAGGCCCGCCCGAGCCAACCGCGTATGATCAGCCGCATGTTCGAAACTGTGCTCACCTGCCTCAGCAAGATGCACGAAATAGATCCACCATAGCGTAATAATCAACAAAAAGCCGATAGCCGCAGCAGCAAGGACACCAGCCCCCAACGTTTGGCTAACGAGCAAGCCTCCCAAAAGCAGAATGGATTCACCAAGCGCAATAATGAAGACTTGCTGGTTACGCTCCAAAAGATGCAGGCCGCGCAAAGGCCAGCTATCCATTGGCGTGGCTCCTTTTCCAGGCAACCAAAAACCAACATAGGGCGCGGAATAGTCGATTACTACAGCGATGATCCACAACTCTAACCTAGCGCTTGGAAACACAACGCCAGCAATCCAGAACACGCCCGATATCGCACCCCATGCACAAAGCTGTGCATAGTTTCGCCCCATCTGTTCGCCACGAAAAACGATGGACATATAGCCCGCGCGTATCAGCGCCATGGCAACATAAGCACCCACGAAAAGGCCTGCGCGAGATGAGAAAGCATGCGGGATTGCAATCGCCATCAGCAGTGCGCAAGCCATGAGTACAATCATCAGGACGCGCCCACTGGCATGATCCGGGTCAAGCCAGTTGGTTGCCCATGACGTGTAGTTCCACGCCCACCAAGCCGCCGCAAAAAGCGTAACCGCCTCCAGCGCGCCCGCCCAATTGTTGTGCGCTAATAGGAAATGCGAAAGCTGAATAATTGCAAAAACGTAGACCAAGTCGAAGAACAGCTCAACATTGGTCACACGCGGAGTTTCACCCGGACCAATATTGCGCAACGCAGCCTTTGGAGCGAGATTGTGAAAAATTGTTGCCTTCATGAAACATTCCTTCTATGATCAATAGCAGCAATTCGCGGCGCTCCTCCCTCAGTTTTTCCGCGACCACAAAATAGCAACCAGCGCAGGTACAGTAAAAACGATTAACAAGAACGGCAGCTCCTGCATGACGCTGTAGCCCGCTTGACTGACACCAATCCACATATTGATGGCAGTACAAATTAACCAGACTACGAGATAAACAGGCAGAAGCCGCGCGAATCGGATTGAAGCAATACGAGCAAAGACGACAAAAACCGCCAGCAATACCAATCCAGCGAGGATGATCATAACCGTATGCATGAAACGTTTCCTTTGAATCTAAAAAGGTAGCCAGCGGCGATGTTCGTCAGCCCCCAAATAAATTTATTTGGTGGTATAGCCACCGTTGACAAGAATTGTCTGACCCGTCATCCACCAGCCATCAGATACCATGAAAAGAATCCAAGGTGCGATGTCTTCAATATCAGTCAGACCAGTTTTTGAGAAAGGCGAAAGTGCTGCCGCTGTCTTATGGTAGGCAACCGCATCCTCTCCTTCCGCAGGGTAAAAGAAAGGCGTATCCATCGGACCTGGTCCAATCGCAGTAACAGAAATGCCCCGCTCCCCAAGCTCTTTTGATGCCGCCCGAGTAAAGTGCTCGACGGGCGCCTTAAGCCCTTCATAAGCCGCATAAAATGGCGTGTAAGCCCCTAGGAGTGATGTTACAAGGGTACAAACCTTGCCATGATCATTAACGTAGTTACCTGCCTCCTTCAGGAAAAAGAACGCCGCCTTAACATTGACCGCACACGATTGATCAAAAGCCTCTTCGGTCACCTCTGCCATTGGCCGCTTAACCACCATACCAACGGTATTGATGGCAATATCGGGCCTACCTACTGCGGCAACGGTATCCTGGAAGAGTTTTTCCATGGCTGCCGCGCTTGTTAGATCAGCTTGGAATGCGACCGCCTCGGCTCCTGCCGCTCGAATCGAAGCCAGGGTCTGCTCAGCGGCCTGCTTAGCAGAATCACTGTTGTAGTGAATTGCTACAGCCTTGGCCCCCGCTTTTGCAAATTCTTGCGCGAGCAAACCACCCAAGTTCTTCGCACCACCTGCGATCAGAACTACTTTACCTTCAATACTATTATTAGACATCGCTCATCCCTCACGTTAAGTATCATCACCGCTCGGCAGAACGGCTTACGGATAAGATGACGCGTTGTGTGATCATGATAAACATGCGAATATCGACAAGACCTGTCGGAATATACGAACAATAGCAATGGATCGCATCAGGCAAATGCAAATCTTCATCCAAGTGATGGAGAGTGGAAATTTCACGCGGGCAGCTGAGACACTGGCTATACCGCGCTCTACTGTCTCAACGGAAATCCAAGCATTGGAAGACCGGCTGCAAACGCAGCTACTGTTCCGCAGCACTCGCAAGGTCGTTCCAACCCAGGATGGTAGGCGGTTTCTAGAAACGGCACAGAATATCGTCGATGCCGTAACTACCTCCGAGCAGATGTTCCTACCTGGCAACCTGTGTCTAAGCGGCCGACTTCGCGTCGACATTCCTAGCCGTATCGCTCGCAGGCTCGTCCTCCCTGCATTATCAGACTTTATCACCCAGCACCCCTACCTGACGATTGACATAAGCGCAAGCGATAGGAAAGTAGATCTAGTCGCTGATGGCGTCGACTGCGTGCTGCGGCTCGGAGTGCTTCTTGACTCAGACCTTGTTTGCCGCCCTCTTGGCGAAGTGGAGTTCGTGACCTGCGCCAGCCCCGCCTACTTGGCTCGCCACGGGCTACCAAAGAAGCTTGACGATCTGGACTCTCACTTACTGATCAACTACTCTCCCCGGCTGCCGGCCTCAACCGCGACGCTAGAATTCCAGCAGGGCGAGCACTTGATCGAAATCAAAATGCGCAGCGCTATTACCGTCGACGGAGCCGAAGCCTATGTCGCGGCGGCTTTATCTGGGTTGGGCTTAATTCAAGTACCCGCCTATGATGTACGCCATCTTCTTGAAAGAGGCGATCTTAAAGAGATACTACCTGACACGCCGCCACCATCAATTCCACTCTCTTTTTTATTCACCAAACGACGCAACCTATCCCCCAAAGTGCGCGTTTTTTTACTCTGGCTGGAAAGCGTACTTGAGAGGCACGGCGTTATTTCGCAAAGCCCTACACAAAGAGAAAGCATTGACAAGTCAGCATAGCGCTGCCCGCCGCGTCGGCCGATCGCCCATCTTAGCCAATCGCTGAGTGTGCGCACTCAACTGCACCGCACTGCCTTCAGCAGCTGCACGAATAATATCTTGCGCCCATCCAGGTAATTGAGGGGCTAGACGATAATAAACCCACTGCCCTTCCCGCTGATCGATTAGCAATCCACACTGACGCAACTGGGCCAAATGACGCGACACTTTAGGCTGCGACTCCTCTAGCGCACAGGTCATTTCACACACGCATAGTGATTGCTCTTTGGCGATCAAGAGCACCAGCATTAATCGTGTTTCGTCACTTAGACATTTGAACACCTGCAGTGCATTCAGGCTGGCAGTTTTTCCCACGGACATCTTCCCAAAAATGAGTAGCCGAAACAGTCTATACGCCCCAACCGACAGGCACAAAAAAGACACCTTAGAGCATTGAGCAAAGGCATTTAGCGTTATCACAAATATATTACAGCCATGCGGAACGGTCATTTTAGACTAGTGACCACGCAAGAAAAATTGCAAGAAGGGAAAGACTAAAGGGTAAGAAAAATCAGAATGGCTCCCCGAGCAGGACTCGAACCTGCGACCCAATGATTAACAGTCATTTGCTCTACCAACTGAGCTATCGGGGAACGTTTACCGTAGGCGGTAATTAAAGCAGAAC
>NZ_BJUL01000021.1 GCF_007989605.1 Vreelandella venusta
AAGCTGAGGCAGAAGCCCAGCGCCAGCGGGAAGCCGAGGCAGAAGCCCAGCGCCAACGCGAAGCCGAGGCAGAGGCTCAACGCCAGCGGGAAGCCGAGGCAGAAGCCCAACGCCAGCGAGAAGCCGAGGCAGAAGCTCAACGCCAGCGAGAAGCGGAAGCGGCCATGCAGCGTCAGCTAGAGGGAGAAGCCCAGGCTGCTGCGAACGCACAGCAGGCGCAGCAAGCAGCGAATGGGTTTATTAATATTGTGCGTCGTGCGGTAGAGCAGGCATGGTTAATTCCCGCAGGCGCCAGTGACACGATGAGTGCTACGATTCAAGTAAGGCTTGGCCCATCAGGAGAGGTACTTTTAACCACTATCGCCTCATCCAGCGGTGATAGTGCCTTTGACCGGTCTGCCATGCAGGCTGTCGAACACGCTGCTCCGTTCAGCGAGCTGAGGGATTTGCCCGCAGAGCAGCAGCGCAACTTACGTCAATTTAATCTGCGATTTACCCCGGGGGATGTTCGCTGATGCAAACCATAAGCAAAGTGTGGCTGTTTTGCGTACTGCTATTCGTTAGTAGTTATGCAACTGCAAATGCAAACCTAACTATCGAAATAACACGCGGGAGCGACCAAGCCTTACCGATTGGTATCGTTCCCTTTGCAGGTGGCGATAACCTACCTGAAGATGTGGCTCAAATCATCCAGGACGACCTTGAGCGCAGCGGTTTTTTTGCGCCCTTAGAACGCAGTGCCATGTTTGATAGACCAAGCCAGGCGGATGACGTTGAGTTTGGTACTTGGCGGTCGCTTGATGTTCGATATTTGGTGGTAGGCCGAGCACAACAGACAAATAGTGGTTATCAGATTCAGTTCGAGTTAATGGATATCAGTGGGCAGCGCCGTATGATTGGCGAAACGGTCACAGCAAATGTGAACGATTTGCGTGGTGCTGCTCACTATATTAGCGATCAAATTTTTGAAGAAATTACCGATATCCGGGGGGCTTTCTCAACTAAAATTGCTTATGTAACCGCTCAAGGGTTGGGCGATAATATGCAATTTGGCCTGTATGTGGCCGATGCGGATGGACGTAATAGTCAACAAGTACTTACCTCCGACCAGCCGATTATGTCACCTGCATGGTCTCCTGATGGTCGAAAGTTGGCGTACGTATCCTTTGAAACAGAGCGTCCGGCTATCTATATTCAAGATGTTTCAACTGGACAACGAATACAAGCAACGTCTTTCGAAGGTATCAATGGTGCTCCTACTTGGTCACCTGATGGCCGCAAAATCGCCATGTCGCTGTCCAAAGATGGACAACCAGAAATTTATATCCTAGACATCGGTAATCGCTCCGTAGAGCGGATAACTCAAAACAGCAGCATTGATACTGAACCAACTTGGGCGCCCGATGGACGTAGTCTGTTGTTTACCTCTGACCGTAGTGGTGGACCGCAAATTTATGAATACTCGTTAGGTAGCGGTGAAGCCAAGCGCGTCACATTTACCGGTAACTACAATGCTCGCGCACGCTTTTCACCTGACGGAGAGCAAATCTTTTTAATTCACCGTTCCAACCGCGGCTATCAAGTTGCACGTCAGGAGCGTGACGGGGGACGTCTTGTTGTAATCAGTGAAACAACAAGAGATGAATCTCCTAGTGTTGCGCCGAACGGGACCATGGTAATCTTCGCTACCCAACAGGGTAGTAATGGGGTGTTAAGTGCCGTTTCAGCGGATGGCCGCTCGTCATTTAGATTACCCGCAGCGCAAGGTGATGTTCGCGATCCCGCGTGGTCACCTTTTTTTAATTGATTGACGAAAAGTTTTAATTTTTTGTTTTCAGGCAAGGAGTCTGATTATGCAACTTAAACCGTTGGCTCGCTCATTAGCAGTAGCGCTATCTATCGTAGTAATCGCTGGCTGTTCCAGCACCGGCGGAACCCAGGATGGTGACTCTTATGGAAGCCAGGATGGCAGCGGCACAGGAGCGAGCACCTCAGGTGTTGGCACTGGTGGCCAGTATGGCTCTACATCAGGTTCCGGCGCAGGCGCTGGTCAACAAGCCGATTCACGCATTCCAGAAGTCCGTACTATTTATTTTGACTTCGACCGCGACACCATCAGGGGCGATTACGAATCAGTCGTTATGGCTCATGCTCGCTATTTGCGTGCTAACCCCAGCGCGCAAGTTGTTCTGCATGGCCATACCGACGAGCGTGGCACTCGCGAATACAACATGGCCCTTGGTGAGCGTCGTGCCGGGGCTGTTAAGCGGTTCTTAAATATTCAAGGCGTGTCTCCCTCGCAAATGAGCGTCGTCAGCTATGGTGAAGAGCGTCCGGCTGCTAGCGGCCAAAGTGAGAGTGCCTACTCTCAAAACCGTCGCGTCGTCTTTAACTACTGATGGCATTGGCGTACCTAGCTGTACAACATCAAGTACGCGTTATTTGGTGCTGGGTACGCTAACTAAGTAATGATTGGAGTCATCATGAATCACAGTCTCAAGCGTTATTTTGAGAGGCTGTGCGGTGCGGGAGCCATAGTGCTCCCGCTGTCCGTATTGCCTTTGACAACTTTTGCTCAACAGCCCCTCGTTCAAGACTTATCAAGTGGCTCTGGCTTTTATCAGCAGACCCAACGCCAGGAATCATCTGGTGGGAACTTGGTACTCTTTAACCAAGTGCAAGAGCATCAGAGAGAGATTCAGCAGTTACGTGGTCAGATTGAAGAGCTTCGACACCAGTTAGAGCAGCTTCGTCGGCAATCACAGCAGCAATACCTGGATATTGAAGATCGCTTAATGAATAGCGGTCCTAGCCAAATTGAGCAATCGACCCCTGCAGTAGAGCCCGAGGCGGCAAAGCAAGTTGCCAACGCACCTTCGTCTCGCAACGTCAGTGAAGATGCTCAGGCAGACTACCAAGCAGCGTTTGCCCACGTCCAAGCACGTCAATTCGAAGATGCAATCAATGCATTTAAAGCGTTTGTCACTGATCACCCCGACAGCAGTCTGACCGCGAACGGATATTACTGGCTGGGCGAACTTTATGCGGCGGAAGGTGAGCTTGGCGCTGCTGATGAGTCATTTAGCCGTGTTATTGAGCAGTACAGCGGCAGCAGTAAAGTACCCGATGCGCTTTATAAGCTAGGATTAGTAAAAGCGCGGCAGGGCGAGGCTGAACGCAGTCGTGAACTGCTGGAACAAGTACGTGATGATTACCCGCAGAGTAGCGCGGCAGGACTTGCCAATGACTTTTTGCGTCAGTCGGCAGGATAACGTCTGTTTACATTTTTGTATCAAGGAAACCTCATGAGCTCCAAAATCGACTATCAACCAGCGTCCAATCTTTTGGAAAACCGCGTCGTGTTGGTAACCGGTGCGGGTGATGGAATTGGACGTGCTGCTGCACTCACCTACGCCCGCCATGGGGCAACTGTGATACTGCTTGGCCGCACGATCGCTAAGCTTGAGCGTGTCTACGATGAAATTGAAGCAGCAGGCGGACCGCAGCCGGCAATTTTTCCGCTCAACTTTGAGGGTGCAACGCTCAAAGATTTTCACGATATGGCTGAAACGCTGGACAAAGAGTTTGGCCGTTTAGATGGATTGCTGCATAACGCTGGCTTACTAGGCAGAATCACGCCTTTTGAGCAGTACAATCCAGAGCTGTGGGAACAAGTCATGCAGGTCAATATCAATGGGCCTATTTGGATGACCCAAGCACTGCTACCTTTGCTTCAGCAGTCTGCTGATGCTTCAGTGATCTTCACCTCATCGAGCGTTGGGCGAAAAGGCCGAGCCTACTGGGGGGCATACTCGGTTTCAAAGTTCGCCACCGAAGGCTTTGTGGAAGTGCTTGCTGACGAACTTGAAAACCAGTCTACAGTGCGGGTTAATACGTTAAACCCAGGGGCAACACGTACCCAAATGCGCCGGACTGCTTACCCAGGTGAAGATCCATTGACGCTGCGCACCCCTGAAGACATCATGCCCACCTACTTATGGCTAATGGGGCCAGACAGCACGGGGGTTAGTGGCCAGAAGTTTGACGCTCAACCACCACGTGCCTAAACCAGCGCTTTCTTTCGCAACGCTTGTCGATGTTCTGTGCATTTTCATTAAATTAGCGCTATCAATGAAAAGCAGTCAGAGCATCGACTAAGTCTTCACATGTTTCAAACCATAAGTCAGCTGGCCATTGCTGATAATCGTCTTCCTCACTGATATACCCGTAACCAACGGCAACAGCCGTCATTCCCGCCGCTTTGGCCGCCTCAATATCACGGATATGATCACCAACGTACCAACAGGCTTGTGGTGCCACATCAAGCCTGCGTGCAGCTTCCCAAAGAGGTTCTGGAGCGGGTTTTTTTAGCGTCAGATCATCTGCACATAAAAGAGCCCCAGGCGTTAGCGCCAATGCATCTAACAGCGGAAGGGTATAGCGCCTAGGTTTGTTCGTTACGATTCCCCACAAGCGTGATGCTGAATGCCAGCGGTCTAGCCATTGGTCAAGGGGTTCAAATAGCCGACTGTGAACAGCAACGGCTTGTTCATAGTTATCTAACAAATACTGCCGCGCCGTATCATGTTCACTAGAACCACTTTCGATACCAATAGCCAAGGTTACTAAAGCACTGCCTCCGTTAGAAACCTGGCCTCGTATTTTCTCGTAGGGCAGCGGTGTCAGCCCATGATGCCGCCGCAATGCATTCGTTGCTTCAGCAAGGTCAGGGGCAGTGTCAACAAGAGTTCCGTCTAAATCAAACAGTATGGCTTCAGGTATTGATGTTGACATTTATTGGCTCGCTTTCCGGCAATACATCATGTAATTGACCGATACATCATTTGCAACCAGACGGTAGTGACGAGTCAGCGGGTTATAGGTCAGCCCCGTTTGTTCGTTAACTTCAAGCTCTGCAGCTCTTGCCCATGCGGCCATCTCAGAAGGACGGATAAATTTTGCGTAATCATGGGTGCCGCGGGGCAATAGATTAAGCACATATTCAGCGCCTAAAATCGCAAAAGCATACGATTTTGGAGTGCGATTTAGGGTAGAGAAGAAAACATACCCCCCGGGGCGAACCAGTTGACTGCAAGCACGAATGACCGAGGCGGGGTCAGGCACATGCTCAAGCATTTCCATGCAGGTTACGATGTCATAATGCCCTGGCTGCTCTGCTGCCAGCGCTTCAACGCTTATCAGCCGATAATCCACCGTTGCTCCGCTTTCTAGCGCATGTAGCCGGGCAACGCTAAGAGGCGCTTCCCCAAGATCAATGCCGGTAACACTAGCACCACGATGGGCCATCGATTCGCTTAAAATCCCACCGCCACAGCCGACATCGAGCACCTTTTTACCGGCTAGACCTGCACGCGCGTCAATAAAGTCCAGACGCAGGGGATTGATAGCGTGCAACGGCTTAAATTCGCCCTCTGAGTCCCACCAACGACTAGCAAGTGCTTCAAATTTCGCAACTTCCGCTGCGTCGACATTGTCGTGGTTGCGATGAGTAGTGCTATCCTGAGGTATCGCTTGCATGTTTTAACTCCCATTGTCGGTAAGTTGGCATGAAGGTGGCAACCAACCAGTCGTTCAGTATTATGTCATTCTAACCACTCCTGGAAAGGAACGCATGAAAAGGAACGCGACATGAATCTTAACCCCCTATTTTCGCGACTTTTATTTTCTCAGGGAGCGTGATGAATGCGAGTGTTACTCCACGGAAGTGAACTAAGTGCCGCTACCGCCGCCGCAGCATTAGCTTGGGTAGGCCATCAAGTTGAGTGGCTGCTACATGAAAGCGCGCCATGGCCACAGCTTTTGAAAGCGGACTGGCTGCGCAGCGAACCTGAATTAATGACGCATATTGAGCAAGCGTTAGCCAATGGAACATTGAAAATCATTGAAGCGCCACAGCAGGCTCACTCTCCTGATGTGGTGTGGCTGGCTCTATCACCCGATCAGCGGCAGGCTGCCAAGACGCTACTTGAAGCCCCTTTATTTGATCACCATAGTGGTGCTGTATTAATTAATAATTCAACATTCCCAGTAGGCGAAACAGAACAGTTGCACGCGCTTATGGGGCCCCAGCACAGTAGCGTGGCGTTACCCGACACTTTGGAAGAGGGGCGGGCCTGGCTCTCCTTTACGCGTCCTTCGCGCTGGCTGCTCGGCTGTGACGATGCAACCGGTGAACAGGTGGCGCGCGAGCTTTTGCGCGCCTTCAATCGCCGCAATGACGTGTTCCAACGGATGCCATGTAGAGCAGCTGAGCTAACTAAGCTCGCGATTAACGGCATGCTGGCAACACGTATCAGCTACATGAACGAGATTGCCGGGCTGGCAGATACACTTGGTGTTGACGTCGAGCACGTGCGCCAAGGCATGGGCGCTGATACCCGAATTGGTTATGAATATTTATACCCTGGCTGCGGCTTTGGTGGCCCCAATTTCTCTCGCGATCTAATGCGCTTAGCTGATGTTCAGTCAGCCAGTGGCCGTAATTCGGCATTGTTAGAGCAAGTAATGGACATCAATGAACAGAAAAAAGAGACGTTATTTAGGAAACTCTGGACGCTCTTCGAGGGCGATTTAGCCGGCAAAACGATTGCTATTTGGGGAGCCGCTTTTAAACCAGGAACCACTCGAATCGATCACGCGCCTGTACTGACACTCCTTGCTGCCTTATGGGCGCAAGGCGTGAAGGTAAATCTTCATGATCCAGCGGCAACACCCGCGTTGCTCAATGCCGTAGGTGACCGAGATGACCTAACCACATTCACCAGTGACCCATACTTGGCATGTGAGGGAGCCGACGCACTGATGCTAGTGACTGAGTGGAAAACTTATTGGAACCCTGACTGGCATCGTTTAGCCTCATTATTGAGCGCTAAGTTGGTGCTGGATGGACGAAACATTTACGACCCAGCTTTCGTGGCTAGCTGTGGTTTACGGTATAGAGGAATCGGGCGTCGCGCAGATCCCACAACGCATTGAGGAAAAGTCATGCCCAACAGTACTGCGTCTTCTCGCATTGTTCCCGATGTGGATCAAAGCTTGACCGCACAGCACCTGCGTCATCGCAGGGGCCCTAAGCTGTGGCCATTGTGGTTATTGATGATACTTATTATCATTTCATTAGGCGCCGCTGCTACAGGCCTCTGGTATGAAAGAGAGCGCTTATTAAACGAGGTGCATCGAGTTAGTGGAGAAGTATCTAATCTTCATGCGAGACTCGACTCGGGTGACACAGATACGCAAGATGCGATAGCCTTTGTACAAGCACAGATGACAACGCTGTTCCAAGAACAGGAGCAATTAGCTGTTGCGGTGACACGTACCCGTGAGGAACTCTACGGTCTTTTGACGTCAAACGAAGAGCTTGTGAATGGTGAGGCTCTGAGCAGCATTGCTGAGCGCATTAGTCAGCTGGAAGAGCAAGCAGCGTTACGTGACCAACAGCTCACCGCTATACGCTCATCGCTTGATGCGCTTGAGCAAGCGGGCGTGTCTGGGCGGCAAAATTTAGCAGAAGAGGTAACTTACCTAGAAGAAATGCTGTCGCAGCGCCTATCGGCGACTACCAACCGACTCGATGATATTGCTAAGTTAGAAAATGAAAACAGCGAATTGGTAACAAATGTTACCGCATGGCAAGAAGAGATCGATCAGCGTTTTACTGAGGTAAACTCCACTCTTGAAATGCTAAGCAGTACTGATACCTCAGCTACTCAAGAAGCGTTACAAGCGCTTGAACAGCAATGGGCGCAACGATTAAACACCTTAGAGAGTGATATCCGTCAAGTACGGCAAGCCCAGCTAGCATTTAGTGCTCAGATGGAGATGCTCCGCTAGAAATTGTCACCTGTATAAAGCAATGGGTAATAAAGCCACCGAGTCGCTGATTTGGTTAGGGATGAACAGCATGGAAAGAATACGGCGATGGCCTACCGTTAAACAAGCGACTCGTGAGGTGGTTTTACCGCTTCTTGTAACGTGGTCAGCTCCCGTATGGGCACTTAACGCGTCAATTGATGGTGTCAGTAGTGAAGTAGAGGACAATATTGATGCCTATTTACAGAATATTGATGAAGATCAGTACACCGATATTCGTTTAGAAGGCGAAATCCGTAAACGTGCGCAAGAAGCCATGCGCGTTTTCGGCTATTACGAGCCTGAGATTACGGTTGATGTTGATAGCTCACCTATCACACTTCGCATTGACCCCGGCTCGCCGGTCAAAATCGACGTGCTTTCTGTCAATATCAGCGGTGAAGCAAGCGATGACCCTCCATTTCAGGAAGCACTCGATGCGTTTCCCTTGAAGGAAGGCGACACATTACGGCATGCCCCATGGGATCGCCTGCGCAATCAGTTTTCAGGCCTAGCACTTGAGCGTGGTTATTTCGACTGGGGGTTTACTGACCGCCGAATGGAAATAAGGCCATACCTTGAAAGCGCCCGTCTCTATATGGATTTTGACAGCGGCCCACGCTATCAATTTGGCAATACGACTATTTCAGGCAGTCATATCGAGCCTGAGCGTTTGCTGCAAATGCAGACCTTTGAAGCAGGGGAGCCGTATCTAGCGGAATCGATAGCCCGTTATAATCAACGCTTAGCTGAGACAGAATGGTTCAGCTCTGTGACGGTGCGACCACGTTTAGAGACAGCGCGCGAACTGGCCCTATCGCCGCCAACAGGAAGCTCACCGTGGTGGAATGAAGCAACGGCATCGCAGCCTCAACGTCCCAGACTGTCCAGCGCAGCGCTTGCCAGTGCGCTTAGTGTCACTCAGCGGGACGACACCAGTCTGCCTATTGACGTAAGTGTCGAGCCTGCCGACCGCCATCAATTTGAAGTCGGGATTGGCTTTGCAACTGACGTAGGGCCGCGCATGCGCTTTGCCTGGAAACAGCCATGGATTAACCGCTTTGGCCATAGTCTGGATCATGATCTGTATGTTTCAGCCCCCGACCAGCGCTTCACAGGGACCTACAATATCCCGTTAGAAGATCCGTTACGTGATAGTTATCGTTTGCAATATGGCGTGCGTAACTTGGATGACGGCGATACCCAGTCGTTAGAGGGTACCGTGGAGATCGCTCGTCGATGGGAGTTTGAAAACCGCTGGGTACAGACACTTTACTTCCGGACGACCTATGAAGACTTCACCCAAGGCGGAGTCTCAGATGAAGTCTTACTGTTTTATCCAGGCATTCAGTGGAGCCGTACAAGAACGCGTCCTCAGCGCTTTCCGCTGTGGGGAGATAGACAGCAATTATCGCTCGAGTATTCAGACACGATATGGGGATCCGATGCCAAGTTCGCACGTATGACGGGCGACACAGAATGGATTCGCACCATTGGCGATGATAATCGTTTTTCCGTACGCCTAAGCATCGGCGCTATTGAAACAGATAATTTCGATAAGTTGCCTCCCTCGTTGCGCTTTTTTGCGGGCGGTGACCGAAGTGTCCGAGGTTACTCCTACGAAAGCCTATCTCCGCGAAATGAAGAAGGGCTATTACGTGGCGGCCAGCAAATGCTGACCTCGACTCTCGAGTACCAGCGTCGCGTGACTGGAGACTGGTGGGGAGCAACTTTTGTCGATACTGGCGATGCCTTCGATAATTGGGGGCCAGAAGAGTTAAAGACGGGCGCCGGGGTTGGCATCCGCTGGATTTCCCCTGTGGGCCCTATCCGACTTGATGTAGCACATCCATTTGACGATGAAGACGATTGGCGCCTGCATTTTTCCATCGGACCGGAATTTTAGGAGAGCATTTTGGCTAAGGTTGCAAAAGCGGCATCTATCAAGCGTCAACCGCTCTCAGGTAAACATCGTATAGGGTTGTTTGTGTGGAGTTTTGTCCGATTAGCCATTGTGCTACCACTCTGGCTATTTGGTCTGGTCGCTCTGCTACTCGGCGTTGCGCTCTCTCCTTGGGGAACAGGTCAACTGTTATCGCAAGGGGAGCAACGGGGCTTCTTTACGTATGAGCATCAGGAAGGCGCACTGCTAGACCAGTTTGCCTTACGCGGTTTTCAGCTATCGCTTGGTGAGACGCGCGTCAACGTCGACAACCTTGAGTTAGCCTGGGCCGAAGACTGCGTGCTGTCAGGTAAGCTTTGCCTGGACAAATTGCATGTAGAAGGCGCAGATATACGTTTGGGCGAGAGTAATGAAGCGGAGCCAGACACACCAGAAACTGGTGGGATGCCTAGCATTCAACTGCCTTTTCCTATTGAACTACGCTCAGTTGAGTTCAATAACGTTCAACTGCAGCTAGCTGATGGAACTCGCGTCGGCTGGGAGTCGTTTTCAACCGCGATTACCGCGCAGCAACATCTTGTCAGTATCGCGCCCACTACGCTCATGCAGCCAACCGTGTACTTGCCTCCCACAGCAGGCACTCAACTAACAGAAGGTATCCAAACGCCGTTACATGCATCTGCTATTGATGGTGCGGTTATGGCTACCCAGCCGGCCATAGCAGAACCTGATCAAGCGGTAGAAGCCTTAACAGAACGGCAGCGCATTGAGCTGCCTGAAATAATGCTGCCCATTGATATCGACTTAGCATCCTTCACCGTGACTGATGTCACTGTTAGTGGCGCGATAGATTACCAAGTCGAACGGCTCGCCGTCGTTGCGAGCGGCGAAGGCAACCAAATAGCTCTGCGCTCATTAGAGTTGATCACGCCGGACGCCGAGGCAAATCTCACAGCTAACGCTACATTATCAGACAGCTACCCCTTAGATGCCCGCTTAACCACAACGTTGTTTTTACCCGAAATATTTCCTGAGCTGAGTGGTGAAGAGCTTGTTTTGGAACTAGCGGGATCCCTAGATGAGCTGACAGCCAGTTTAGGGGCATCCGGTGTCGTTAATGCAACGTTTGAGGCTCAAGTCGATGCGCTGGCACCAACGCTACCTTTCAATGTTCGACTGCAGAGCGAGCGCCTGCAGTGGCCCCTGACACAACCTAGTAGCGATGAATCATCGGCAGAACCCTATGTTGTTGAAGATATAGACATCATTGCTAGCGGCAGTTTGGAAGCCTACCAGACAACGCTTTCCTTAAGCGCCCAAGGGCCGCAAGTGCCGGCCACTGACATTCGACTCAGTGGCAACGGAGATCTTTCATCGTTCCGCTGGACGCCGCTAACCCTAGCGATTGATGACAGTTCGCTGAGCAGTGAAGGGGAAGTAAATTGGGCTTCGTCACTACGCGTTGACACCACCATCCGACTGGATCAATTCGATCCTTCGCTGTTTGTCGAACAGCTCAACGGCAATCTCAATGGCGACATTACCGCGAGTGTGCGTCAAACCGGCGAGCTATGGGAAGTCAGTCTGCCAGTCCTCGATATTACTGGGGAGCTCCAGGAGTATCCCTTGGCGTTACAAGCCTCCTTAGAGGCTAACAGTGCGCTTGA
This sequence comes from Vreelandella venusta, assembly GCF_007989605.1. GTDB lineage: Bacteria > Pseudomonadota > Gammaproteobacteria > Pseudomonadales > Halomonadaceae > Vreelandella > Vreelandella venusta. Next base: position 11,443 of record NZ_BJUL01000021.1, read on the forward strand.
AGTTGATATCCAAGAACTGCTTTTCACTCAGGGTGACAACCGATTAACGGCTTCTGGCCAAGTTAGTGAGCAGGCGATGTCGCTAGATACCGAGATTGCATTGCGACAGTTACAAACGCTACACCCAGACTTAGCAGGGACATTAACAGGTAACATTCTTGCCAGAGGTAGCATTAGCCAACCTAAAGTAGCAGCCGAACTAACCGGCCGTGAATTACGGTTTGCCGAAAACCGTATTGAAACGTTATCACTGACCAGCAATATCGAGGGAATCGAAGATCCATCGCTAGACATTGACATTGGGTTGCAGCAGGTCAATGCAGGTGGGCAGGCATTTTCGAGTATTGACCTTGAGCTTGATGGTCGCTTATCTCAGCATGCGCTTACTATCAGTGTCGATGGCCAAGCCGATAACATGCTAAGCCGCGCGCTTGTGTCGCTAGATGGGCGTTTTGATCAGCAAGCGCAGCAGTATCAGGGGCAATTAACACCACTGGAAATCGACTCTGAGTTCGGCAACCTATCTTTGGAAGCTCCGCTTGATATTCGTTACAACCTTGCAAATGGCCAAGCACAGCTCTCACCTTTCTGTGTGCGTCGCGAAGAAGGAGGGGTCGTTTGCTCGCAAGAGCAGCTTAGCGCATCAGCAGACCAAGGGCGCGCAGTGCTGAGCATCAGAGAGGTGCCGATGGAAGCACTTGAGCCGTTATTGCCAGAAGAGTGGAGCTTTGAGGGCGACACGACGGCAGACATTGTTGCAGCTTGGCGCCAAGGCGGGACTCAATGGCAAGCCGATGTTCAGGTATTAAGTGAGCTGGCGATTACGGCAGTCAACGATTACGGCCAGCCCGTACAGCTTCCTGTGATTAGTTTAAACACGCAGTTAGATGCCAGCCAGGCTCAAGCTGATGCCAATATTGTACTGTCGTTTGAAGATGCTGGTGAGCTGTCACTCGATCTCACCATTAGTGATCCACTTGGTCGTGGTGGCCTTAGTGGCGAGCTAAGCGCCCAAGCGCTCTCTTTAGCACCTTACCGCCCGTTGGTGGTGGGCATGGATCGCTTAGAGGGCGACTTAAATGGCCGTATACAAATTGCAGGAACCACCAGTCAGCCCGATTTACAGGGGCAGCTTGCGCTGCGCAATCTAAGCGTTCATGGCCCTGATATTCCTATCGATATCAAAGATGGCGAGCTGATCGTTGCGTTTGACGGCGAACAAGGGGACATAAATGGTTTTGTTGCTGCTGAACGTGGTCGCTTGAATATCGCTGGGGATGCTTACTTTCCTACAGGCGACGACTGGCGTATTGGTGTCGATGTTAACGCGACTCAGGAACCATTATTAATCGTTTTGCCACAGTTTGGGCGTTTAGAGGCAGCGCCTGATATTCGTATTCGCGTAACGCCGGATCGCTTGCAGGTACGTGGTAATGTTGACCTACCATGGGCGCGACTAGAGGTTGGTAATATCCCTGCCTCAGCCGTTAGCCCAAGCTCTGATGAAGTTATTATCACCGAACGTGATGATCGCGAAGCCGAGCAGAGAGCCCAGCAACGAGCTGAGAATGGGGAGCCAAGCGCTGCTGACGAGCTTTCACAATCAGGAATGGATATTGATGTGCTCATCACACTTACCCTGGGACGCGATATGCAAATATCAGCATATGGGCTTAATTCTGAGTTGGGTGGCACGTTGGAAATCCGCCAAGGCAGCGGTGCACTTCAGCTGTTTGGTGATGTCAACCTTGTCAATGGTCGTTTTAAAGCCTTTAGTCAGGATCTGCTGATTCGTCGTGGGCAGCTAATATTTAGCGGCCCTCCGGGGTTGCCAATACTCGATTTTGAAGCCATTCGTAACCCTGATATCACGGAAGATGAAGTTATTGCTGGTCTTCGTGTCAGTGGCAGTGCGGAAGAGCCCAACTTGCTGATCTTTTCTGAACCAGCAATGGATGAAACCCGTGCGCTATCATATTTGTTGAGAGGGCGTGCACCGGATACTGCTGGAGGCGGGATCGACAGTGCGCTTACTACCGCCTTAATTGGTATGTCTCTCGGCAAGACAGGCGGAGCCGTTGGTTCAATTGGGGAAGCGTTTGGGATCAGCGACTTAACCTTGGATACCACTGGTGCGGGTGACAATAGCCAAGTGGCGCTGACAGGACAGTTAACCGACGATATCCGAATTAGCTACGGCGTTGGGATTTTCTCGCCCATTGCAGAATTGACCCTTCGCTACACACTTTGGCGCAACCTATATGTGCAGGCAGTATCTGGTGCAAATCAAGCCGTCGACTTAATCTATACATTTACTCGGTCAGGTGACCCTACGATTTATCCACGGCAATAAGAGGGCGTTATGACGCTATTTTCTAAAGCAAATTCAGCACCGCTCGGCCGCGTGACACCGATTGAAACGAGTAGCGTGCATACCGTTACGGGCCACTCACTTCATCCTCCTTTTCCAGAGGGCTATGAAGAGATTGTGTTAGGCATGGGGTGCTTTTGGGGGGTTGAGCGTCTGTTTTGGCAAGTGCCGGGGGTTTATGTAACTGCCGCAGGCTATGCCGGGGGAGAAACACAAAACCCCACTTATAAAGAAACCTGTACCGGACAAACAGGCCATACCGAAGTAGTTAGAGTGGTATACGACCCCAGTGCTCTATCCTTGGACACACTGTTGCAAATTTTCTGGGAACAGCACGACCCTACTCAAGGCAATCGTCAAGGCAACGATGTGGGTAGCCAGTATCGCTCTGCCATTTTCACAACAACGACTGCTCAGTTGGTGGCTGCTGAAAAGAGTGCCAACGCCTATCAAAAGGCGCTCGATGAAGCTGGCCGTGGAACTATTACTACCGAGATCAAACCGCTGAATATTTTTTACTACGCAGAGGCGTATCATCAGCAGTATTTGGATAAGAACCCTAATGGTTACTGTGGGCTTAAAGGGACTGGCGTTACTTGCCCCATCGGTTAGTCGTAGTAAGAAGGGCCAAGTACTCCATCATAAGGTCAGTAAAATGCTACACATTTTAAAACGCTCATGGCTCATGCCCTCGGCTTGGGCCTTGGTTATCTCAGCTGCAATTGCGACGCCCGCTATAGCCGAAGAAATGGCTGGAGATGCTGTGCCAGCGATGCCACAAACGGTTGAAGAGAGCCCGTTTGCAAGTGAGCGAGAAGCCGTCATATGGCGTCAGGATGAATTGAAAGAGCTAGAAAGGCTGCTGCGTCAGCTGCGTTTTGACATAGTGAATAATCAAGATGCACGCGGAGCCGCGCCGCGCTTAGCTATCCTTGAGGAAAAAACGACCCAAGCTCATTTTTTGCCTGCATTTATTGCTGGTACTCATGGGCGCGGGTCTGACGCTCGCCCAGAAATCTGGGAAGAGTGGGCAGATTTTGCAGCGGGATTTAGCGATCTTGAGCAGAAGGTGGCAACGCTAGTTGATGCTGCCGAGCAAGAGGATTATCGCGCGGCAACGCGTGCGTTTTCTGACGTTGGCTTAAGCTGCAAAAGCTGTCATCGCGCCTACCGCTATAACTAACCGAGATCGATGTCATTAGAGCGATAGGCACAGAGAGTGTCAGTCGCTTTGTTGAATGCGGTCGATACGATAAAGGGTCTCAACCTGCTCCAGGCCAGTTATGGTGCATTTGAGATCTTTTACACGGCCGTCGCTCAACCCATAGACCCAACCATGCACTGAAATATCTTGGCCTCTCTGCCAGGCACGTTGCAGAATTTTGGTTCGGCACAAGCTATTCACTTGAGCCTTTACGTTCAATTCGCACATGCGGTCAATCTGCTCTTCCATTGGTAAATGTTCAAGCGAATTACGGTGATGGTTATACTGTTCGCGCACTGAATGCAGCCAGTAATCGACGACTCCGCACTCACCGCCGGTTACAGCCGCTTTAATGCCGCCACAACCATAGTGCCCCACAATCATGATATGGCTGACCTTGAGTACATCCACCGCAAACTGCACAACTGACAGTGCGTTCATATCGGTATGGTGGAGCAGGTTAGCAACATTACGATGGACAAAGACTTCGCCTGGCGGAAGCGCAATAATCTGGTTGGCAGGCACACGACTGTCAGAACAACCAATCCAGAGGTAATCAGGGTTTTGCTGATTGGAAAGACGTTTAAAGTAGTCCGGGTCTTCCTCGCACATACGCTCTGCCCAAGCGCGGTTATTATCAAGCAGTGTCTCAATAGCGTTAGACATTGAATCTCCTTCACAGGTTGGGAGCTGTTAGGTTCAAGATAGAGCAAACTAGGATACAGAGAGAGGGGTTTTAACCTTCTCGGAATCTAAGGTCAATCTTTGTGCTTAGCGATCGCTGTCAGCAAGCACATGACCGATAAGTACATGCAATGGTTCAGGATAGGAGTAGCACATGGCGGATAACGCGGAATATGAATACGATTTACTAGTAATTGGAGCAGGGTCAGGGGGCGTTCGCGCCGCGCGAATGGCGGCGGCAACCGGTGCCAGAGTGGCCATAGCAGAAGATCGTTACTTGGGCGGCACTTGTGTCAATGTCGGCTGCGTGCCTAAAAAACTGTACTCCTATGCGGCCCACTTTCACGATAGCTTCGATGATGCCGCGGGCTTTGGATGGCAATTACCTGGGCCTGCTGTCTTTGAGTGGTCAGTGCTACGCGATAATAAAATCAGTGAAATTAAACGGCTAAACAGTATTTATCAGCGGATGTTAGAGGGCGCTGGAGTCGTATTGCTTCATGCTAGAGCAACCGTTACAGGGGCACATAGCGTTTCACTGGCTTCTGAAGAGGGCGTTACCCAAGTAACCGCGCAAAAGATACTGCTAGCGACAGGTGGCTGGCCATGGGTGCCTGATTTTCCTGGCAGTGAATATACAGTCACTTCAAATCAGGTATTTGACCTTGACGCCTTTCCGGATCGGTTCCTGGTGTTGGGGGGCGGCTATATTGCGGTTGAGTTCGCAAGCATATTCAACGGCCTCGGTAGTGAAACCCATTTGATTTATCGTGGAGACCTGTTTCTAAAAGGCTTTGATGAAGAGGTTCGAGCTTTTACCCGAGATGAAATGAGCAAAAAAGGCGTCAATCTGCATTTCAATACCAATATCGAACGGATTGAACCCAATGGTGACGCGTTTAACGTGTATTTGACGAACGGTGATGTCCAAGAGGTAGATGTCGTTTTAGCCGCAACAGGACGTCATGCCAATACACAGGGGCTAGGGCTTGAAGCATTGGGCATTCACCTTGATAGCAAAGGGAAAATCCCAGTGAATGCACGCTATGAGACGGCGGTTCCTTCAATTTTGGCGCTTGGCGATTTGACCCAAGGACCTGAACTGACGCCCGTAGCACTAGCGGAGGCGATGCAGCTCGTCGATATCCACTTCAATGAAACACTACCTAAACCGCTAGACTACGCCACGATTCCTACGGCTGTTTTTTGTCATCCCAATATTGGAACAGTAGGGCTATCTGAAGAGGCTGCTAGAGAAAACATTGGCAAAATTCGCGTTTATAGCGCGGACTTTAAAGCAATGAAGCATACATTATCAGGCAGCCAAGAGCGCACCTTGATGAAGCTAATCGTTGATGATGCTACTGATGTTGTCGTAGGGGCTCACATGGTCGGTGAAGAGGCTGGAGAGTTGATACAAGGGATCGCCATTGCGGTCAGAGCTGGGCTTACAAAAGAAGATTTCGATCGCACCATCGGCATCCATCCAACAGGTGCCGAAGAGTTTGTAACAATGAGAACAGCCACGCGCAATTGATTACATAGAATTCATATTTTTAAGGCGAGCATTGGCTCGCCTTTTTTTGTCTAGCAGCCAGGCAAGGTTGATCTAAACTCTTTCAATATAGCGGATCTTTCAGCTAATTTTCGCAGGCAGAGCGGCTTTTATAATTTAAATTTATGGAAAAGCACAGGATGAATAATATGATTTTTGAATTGCTCATAATCAGCTGTTATAATGGCGCTCAAATTCGCTACAGCGAAGCATAACCATGAGCACGCCAATAATACCTTTTACCCCTTCTGCAGACCTTGCTCGCCCAACAGTCGCTGATGCTGTGGTTGGGCATGCGTCTACTCCATTATTCATTCGCAAGCCAAATGCAGATGATGGTTGGGGCATCTACGAGTTGATAAAAGCTTGCCCGCCGCTTGATGTTAATTCTGCTTATGCTTATCTACTGCTGGCAACCCAGTTTCGTGACACCTGCGCGGTGGCGACAAATGAAGAGGGTGAGATAGTTGGGTTTGTATCGGGCTATGTGAAAGACAATGCGCCGGACACGTACTTTCTATGGCAGGTTGCCGTTGGTGAAAAAGCACGTGGTACTGGCTTGGCACGCCGTTTAGTCGAAGCCATTATGTCGCGCCCAGAACTTGATAATGTGCATCACCTGGAAACGACGATCACGCCCGACAATCAGGCCTCTTGGGGTCTATTTCGCCGCCTCGCTGCCCGTTGGCAAGCCCCGTTAAACAGCCGTGAATATTTCTCTACCGAACAACTCGGTGGAGAGCATGATCCTGAAAACCTAGTTCGTATAGGTCCATTTCAAACAGACAGCATGTAACCGAACGAACCAACTCTTGCCCAATGCGCGGCTCTTGCTAGCTGGTTACGTTTTAAATTGGTTGCCGCTGTTTCCGCCAGTTCGTCCCACGCTTGACTCAATGATTTAAAAAGGAGGTCGTTAATGCAGACCCAAACGCTTGAACGCATGGAATCTAACGTACGTACTTACTCGCGCTCATTCCCCGTTGTATTTACCAAAGCACAGAATGCTCGTTTAACGGATGAGAATGGTCGTGAGTATATTGATTTCCTAGCCGGTGCCGGCACGCTCAATTACGGTCACAATAACCCACATCTCAAACAGGCAATGATCGACTATCTGTCAACAGATGGCATTGTTCATGGCCTGGATATGTGGACCGCGGCAAAGCGCGATTACCTAGAAACCCTTGAAGAAGTTATCTTCAAACCGCGTGGCTTAGACTACAAGGTACACCTGCCGGGCCCGACCGGAACTAACGCAGTGGAAGCGGCCATCCGTTTGGCCCGTGTTGCTAAAGGTCGCCATAACATTGTGACCTTTACCAACGGCTTCCACGGCGTCACCATGGGAGCACTGGCAACCACAGGTAACCGCAAATTCCGCGAAGCGACCGGCGGCATTCCCACTCAGGGTGCAAGCTTTTTACCCTTTGATGGTTATATGGGAGAGCATGCAGATACGCTGGATTACTTCGAAAAATTGCTTAACGATAAATCTGGCGGCCTCGATATACCCGCGGGTGTTATTGTCGAAACCGTGCAAGGCGAGGGCGGTATTAACGTAGCAGGCCTAGAGTGGCTCAAGCGTCTAGAAAGCATCTGTCGCGCCCATGATATTCTGTTGATCATCGACGACATCCAGGCAGGCTGCGGCCGCACGGGCAAGTTCTTTAGCTTTGAACACGCGGGCATCACGCCCGATATCGTGACGAATTCAAAATCACTTTCTGGATTCGGACTGCCATTTGCCCATGTATTGATGCGTCCAGAACTTGATAAATGGAAGCCTGGTCAGTACAACGGCACGTTCCGTGGCTTCAACTTGGCGATGGTGACCGCCACGGCCGCACTTAAAAAATATTGGTCCAACGATGTTTTTGAGCGTGATGTTCAGCGCAAAGCGCGTATTGTTGAAGAGCGTTTCCAAAAGCTAGCGGCCTTACTCAGCGAGAACGGCATGCCTGCCACTGAGCGTGGACGTGGCCTCATGCGCGGAATTGATGTTGTCTCAGGCGATATTGCTGACAAGATCACCAGCAAAGCATTTGAGCACGGCCTTATTATTGAGACCAGCGGCCAAGACGGCGAAGTCGTCAAATGCCTATGCCCGCTGACCATCAGTGATGAGGACTTGTTAGAAGCGCTGGATATTCTAGAAGCCTCTGTCAATGCTGTTATCCAAGCGTGATTTAGCGTTAGGCTAATTCAGTAGCATCAATTCAGCACTGGGCCGCGTTGATTAATACTAAGTGCCTCATAACGGAGCAATTCTATGATCGTTCGTAACCTTGAAGAAGCACGTAAAACAGATCGTCTTGTCACCGCCGAGAATGGCAACTGGGACAGCACGCGTCTTGTTCTAGCCAATGATAATGCGGGTTTTTCATTTCATATCACCCGTATTTTCCCAGGCACTGAGACGCATATTCATTACAAAAATCACTATGAAGCTGTGTTTTGCTATGAAGGAGAAGGCGAGGTAGAAACCTTGGCCGATGGCAAAATCTGGCCGATCAAAGCAGGCGATATTTATCTGCTGGATCAGCACGACGAACACCTGTTACGCGGTAAAGAAAAAGGCATGACCGTTGCGTGTGTATTTACTCCCGCTATCACTGGCAACGAAGTACACCAGGAAGATGGCTCATACGCCGCACCTACTGGTGAGTAAAGCTTAACGCCAGAGATTGGCCAATGAAAAAACAGCCTGCTAAAAAAGCAGGCTGTTTTTGTGAGGGTTGCCATTGATGAGCGGGATTTAACGTGATGTATATGAGACCACCTAGGTTCGCATAATATATATTATGTTAAATCAGATAAATAAAGGTTTCAAAACCGGCGGATCAAGTTGGACAATGTAATGTCCTTCTCCTTATCATTCATGCTCTTCTTGTTTAAGGATATCTCACGTTATGCGCCCAGGTGTATTGTGTCTAATGGCGGGTTTGTCGCTTTCGTTTGCAGGCTGTGCTGTGACACAGCCAGAAACGAATGAGCCGCCGCCATTAAGCGAAGCGTCTTTTAACACCCGCATCCTCGAACTTGAAACCTCTCTTGCTCAGCAGTGTGCATCCACGTCTGCACGACTGCACGAGCAGCAGCTTAACCAGCAGCAAGCATTGACAGCTGATGTTCGCGAAGTCGGCAGTCTCTTGCGCTACTTGCGCCAAGACGTGGCTGGCCTACAAGCTCGCGGTGAAGATCCCGTTATTATTCGTGAAGAGTGTGACGTTGATGCTGCTCAAGACAACAAAACACTGCTTGGCCGCAGCGAATGGGTTGGTTTACCCAGTGTTGGCACTTATTTGAAGGCACGCGTTGATTCGGGAGCCAACACTTCATCGCTATCAGCAGCCGACATTACCCGCTTTGAACGTGACGGTGAAAATTGGGTACGCTTTAAGTTGGCACTAAATGACGATGACGTGGTCGTAGATCGCGTGCGTGATGAATGGATCGAAGCGCCAATTGTACGCAGGGTGCGTATTGTTCAGGCATCTGGTGAAGAGTCTCGCCCAGTGATCTCGCTTTTAATGACCCTGGGGCCAATCCGCGAAAACGTTGAGTTCACGCTCAATGATCGCACCCATCTAGACTATCCAGTGCTGTTAGGACGACGGTTCATGATGGATATTGCCACCATTGATGTTGCTCAGACCTATCTTTACGAGCGTCCAGAATTCCCAGGCGGTGAACCTGCTGATCAAGCCGCTGACGATGAAGCAGCAGATCAAGACGATACTGAAGAGTAACAGCTCTCCCCCGCCGTTTTTCGCTGAAAGGAATCATGATGTCACGGTTGCCGTTTTATTTAATCGTTGGACTACTGCTGTTAGTTGGTATTGCCGCCAGTGTGCATCGACATGTCCAGTTCGAAATCCCCTGGCTACCTGGCGAGCAGCGCCAAGTATGGGAAATCGAAGCTGTTATCAACTTTAATGCCCAGGACGGCCCTGTGCAGGTTGATCTAGCACTGCCTTCACATCAGGCTGGGTACCGGGTTTTGACCGAAAACACCGCGTCTTCTGGCTATGGGCTTGCCTATAAAGCAGATGAGCTAGGTCGTCAGGCTGAGTGGACTATTCGTAATGCCGCTGGCAGCCAGCAGCTTTACTATTCGGTGCAAATGCTGGTTTCGCCAGATGCGCGCTCACCGGTACAAACGCCACCAGAATTATCGTCTATTCCCCCCTGGGAAAGCCCGTATGACACAGCCGCTAACCAATTAATTGAACGTGCTTGGTCACGTAGCGCCAATAACGCCACCTTTGCGAGAGAATTGATTTTAGATATTAACGGCGAACGCCAAGGCGAAAATGCGCGACTACTCTTAACCCAGGAACAGCCATCGCCACTGATTGTGCGCTTGTTGAATCAAGCAGGTGTTCAAGCAAGGGAAGTCAGTGGGTTGTTGATGGAAGATGGCCGTCGTCGGCAAACCCTCAGCAGCTGGATTCAAGTGTTCGATGAATCTGCAGAAACCTGGACACTCTTTAACCCCACCACCGGCGAGCAAGGAAAGCCCGATAATCTCCTGCTCTGGGAAACAGGTGGTCGCGCGGTGCTAGAAGTTCAGGGCGGCACCAATTCGCGCGTCACCTTTTCAATGTTAACCCATTACCAACCGGCTTCTGCGGCGGTTCGCAACCACTACTCCGACGACACGCTACTCAACTTTTCTATCCATAGCCTTCCTTTGGAAGAACAGGCACTTTTCCAAACGATTCTGCTAATTCCCATTGGCGCGCTGGTAGTGGTGTTTTTACGAGTGCTGGTTGGGGTAAAAACATCGGGCACGTTTATGCCGGTGCTGATTGCATTAGCGTTTATTCAAACCACCCTGCTAACAGGTTTAATTGGCTTCCTACTGATTGTGGCCATGGGGCTGATCATTCGTAATTATCTGTCATACCTCAATCTATTGCTGGTAGCGAGGGTTTCAGCGGTCATCATCACTGTCATAGCAATCATCTCAATTTTTACCGTCATCGCTTATCGTATGGGCCTTAATGCTGGGTTAACTGTGACATTTTTCCCGATGATCATTCTGGCGTGGACGATTGAGCGGATGTCGATTCTTTGGGAGGAGGAAGGGCCGAAGCAGGTATTGATCCAAGGCGGGGGCAGCCTCTTAACCGCTGTATTGGCGTTCCTTGCCATGAACAACCCCTGGGTTCGCCACATTACCTTCAACTTCCTGGGCGTTCAGTTCATTCTAATGGCGCTCATCTTGTTGCTTGGTAATTATACAGGCTACCGTTTATTAGAGCTACGCCGCTTTAAGCCGATTACAGATGAAGAGAAATCCTCATGAGCTGGCTAAAGAACTGGACATGGCCGACACGACTTAGAGATAAGGGAATTATCGGCATGAATCGGCGAAATATTCGCTACATCGGCCGCTATAATTCCCGACGTTTATATCCGCTGGTTGACGACAAGCTGAAAACCAAGCTTCTTGCGCAACGCTACGGCATTACAACGCCAGAGCTCATTGGCACAGTCACGACTCAGTTTGGGGTCAAGCATATCAGCGAGATGTTAAGTGGCCATTCGGGCTTTGTAATCAAGCCTGCCAAAGGCAGTGGCGGAAAAGGCATACTTGTTATTGAAAAGGTACAAGAGGGTATCTTTATCAAACCGAGCGGTGCCAGCTTGTCGATTGAAGATATTGAGCGCCATGTTTCGAACATACTTTCTGGGCTCTATTCGCTAGGCGGCTCACCGGATGTCGCCGTCATCGAAACACTGATCAATTTCGATGAGAGTCTGATGGCCTATACCTATGAGGGCGTTCCCGACATCCGAGTCATCGTGTTTAAAGGTTACCCAGTAATGGCCATGATGCGGCTCTCTACCGCCGCGTCGGATGGCAAGGCCAACCTTCACCAAGGGGCCGTAGGTGTTGGACTGAACATTGCCACAGGCGCGGCCCTACGTGGAGTGCAGTTTGATCGTCCGTGCTTCAGCCACCCAGATACAGGTCACGACTTGGCAAGTCTGGTTGTCCCACAGTGGGATACCCTGCTCCACCTAGCAGCAGGCTGCTACGAGATGACCGGACTTGGCTATCTTGGTACCGACATGGTGCTAGATAGAAAGCATGGCCCCATGCTGCTTGAGCTTAATGCGCGCCCCGGGCTTGCGATTCAAATGACCAACGGGGAAGGACTTCGTCGCCGGCTTGACCTGATCGAACAGCAGCCTGACGGTGTTCCCGTCGCTAAACGGGTAGCGTTTGCACAGCACCACTTTGCCCGCCAAAGCGAACTCGTAGAAACGCCTGACACTTCTTCGGCGACAGCGTAGACTACGCATATCCCGTTCAACGAGTGCCCTAATGACAGAAGCTAATACGCTATTACAACAAGCGGAATCCCAGTGTCATACCCGAGGCGTGAGATTTACACCTATTCGCCGCCGAGTATTAGAGTTGATTGCTGAGAATGGTGGCGGCCTAAAAGCGTATGACTTGTTAGACCAACTATCCACTGAACATGCCGCAGCAAGACCGCCCACGGTTTACCGTGCTCTCGACTTCCTTATCGAGCAAGGTCTCGTGCATCGGATAGAGTCACAAAACGCTTACGTTGCCTGTGCTTGCCCGGAGCATGCCCATGGCTTTCAGCTGTTAATTTGCCGCCACTGTGGCTATGTTGAAGAGCTTCACCTAGACGAAATAAGCGCTCAACTGGCCGAATTAGCCAAACGCCAAGGCTTTAACGTCGAGCGCCAAACGATAGAGCTTCAAGGCCTGTGCCAAAATTGCCGATCTGCGAGTAATGAGTAATGTCACGTTTTGACCAATTAGCCCCGCGCGACCTATTCAAAGCCCTAGAGTCTGCCAGCCCTTCCGACACGCTGCCCGGGACAGAAACGCTTCTTGACGCAGTTCGCTTTAACGAACAAGGCCTGCTGCCAGCCATTGCCCAGCAGTTTGATTCGGGCGAAGTGCTAATGATGGCCTGGATGAACCGCGAGTCGCTCGAAGAAACGCTAGCAACACAGCGTGTTTGCTACTATTCACGCTCGCGCAAAAAGCTCTGGCGTAAAGGTGAAACCTCGGGTCAGCAACAGCAGCTGAAGTCTGCGGCTCTCGACTGCGATGGTGACACGCTATTACTGCAAGTCGACCAGACGGGACCCGCTTGTCACACCGGTCGACGCAGCTGTTTTTACTTATCGGTAAACGAACAGCAGGCGGCAATTACCAGCGAGCCGCTTATCGACCCTGCGGCACTTTACGGCCAAAAATAGTGGCAAAAGAAATCGTGGTAAAAGAAATAGTCGTAAAGCCGCTATCCCAAGCAAAGCACTGGGCCTTGAAGGCTCTTGGCATCGCTATGATTGGCTGTATCAAGGTCTATCAATATACCATTAGCCCTCTTCTAGGGCCGCGCTGTCGCTTCTGGCCAAGCTGCTCGTCCTATACCGTTGAGGCCATTCAAGTGCATGGTCCTTTCAAAGGCGGCTGGATGGCAATAAAGCGCATTCTGCGCTGCCACCCAGGCAGTGCGGGCGGTATCGATCCCGTGCCCGGCGGCAGAAGCGAGCAATTGTGCCGTGAAGACCCCGACTTAACAGCGCCGCCACACTCTGAATGTAATCATAAATGCGATCATCAACACTGATTTATGCGCAGCCTGCTTTCTATTACGACTGCTTTGCCACTTGGTAAATACGCTCCAACATGGCATGCAAGCCGTTACTGCGGGTTGGTGATAGATGCTTGTCCAAACCTAAATCTTTCAAGAAGTGAGGTTCGGTTTGGCTAATCTCATCAGGCGTACGATCGCTATAGATTCTTAGCAGTAACGCGATCAATCCTGATACGATGGCGGCATCCGATGTTGCCTTGAAGATCAGCTTGTCGCCCTGCTCTGCGTGGCACATCCACACGTTGGATTGACAGCCCTGAATCTTATACTCCTCAGTCCGCTGCTCCTCCGGAAAGTCAGGCAGCTGCTTCCCCATATCGATAATGTATTGATAACGATCCATCCAGTTATCAAATATTTCAAACTCTTCAACCAGTTCTTGCTGGGCCAGTTCAGCGCCTGAAGTTGCCATGGCGTTACCTTTGGGGTTGGTGTACTCAATATACTGGCATTATAACGGGTTAGGCGTCTTTTTTGGGGCCGTTTTCAAGCGATGACGCTGCTGCTCTTGATGCCACTCATTACCTTCGGTGTGCAAGTAGCGGCTCGTCGTATCCAGCTTAGAATGGCGGGCACTTTCGGCTAAATAGCGCAGGCTTACTCCCGCTTGTGCTTGATGGGTAATCGACGTATGCCTTAGCCAGTGAGGGGTTGCACGACGCAGTGCACTCACATATGCAGACTTGCCATTTTGCGCTTCTAACGCATCAGCCGCTTCGCTAAATACACCTTTAACCAGTCGATAAAGCTGGTTATCGCTAATTCCGCGACGTTTATCTAGCGCACGAATCAGCGGGCTGGGTTCGTAATGGCTAGGCAGGCCTGCTAATCCAAGGGCTTCCCGCCATTCGCGCATGCATTCGAGCATGTCATCGGGTACCGGAATACGCGCTAGCTTACTCCCCTTACCCACCACCACCCACCACCATCGACCCTCGCTTTCCTGAAAGTCATCCATCCGAGCGTTAGCCATTTCACTAATGCGAGGCGCTAATAAATAAGCGAAACTGAATATAAATCGTCGCCGCGCTTGCTCATACGCTTCTCGCTCACTAGCGTGCCCAGCTGGCGCATTCAGCCACTGCCAAAACCATGCCCAAAGATCGCGCTCTAAATAACGCTCAATGGTTTGCGTCTGGTTATTCAGCCGCCTCGCCTTGTCGCGCATAAGCGCAAATGGATTATGGCCTAGCCAGCCCGCCTCTATTAACCAGCTAAATAAGCCTTGCAGGATAATCAAACTTTGCCGCCGGCTTGCTGGCGAGAGACCGCCACGAAAAGGTCGCCATTGCGCATGATTGCGAGGCTTGCTTGCCCCCACCCACCGCTCGGCTGGCTGAGGGTCTTCCAAAAAAGCGTCGTACTGGCGCAACATTTCGCGATTCATATCGCATAGCGAGCTGCCGTGGCTAGACAGCCAAAGCAGCAGGCGCTCCGCCTCTCGGCGGTAACTTTTCAATGTTTGAGGGCTGTCTTGGTACTCCCTTAACCACGCAGCAACAGCTTCTATGTCGCTTTGAGCATCAATTAACGGCGTGACAGTTCCTGGAGTGGCGAGTACGGAAGGGTTAGGCAGCAAATCAGGCCAACTGGCATTCTCTAGGCTTTTACCTACGTATTTTCGCTGTTGTTCAACTTCTCCGGGCATCGCTACGCCCTCCCATGGCAACTGGCTGATTTTTCAATGGGTTAAGTGTGCTGCTATCGGTATTAAAATTCAAGATAATTGCAGTAATCTTGAATTTATAATGCTATATGTAAATAATTTTACGTTTTATGTATTACGTAATTATTGTAATTTTAACCAAACCCTATGAAAATGGTGCTACCAATCTGATAGGGATAAGCACCATGGCTCGCAGCGGGATTCAATACAGTGATGTTCAGCAAGCAATCGATACTCTGCTCGCCCGCGGCGACACACCTAGCGTGCAACGCATTCGGGAAGTACTGGGAACCGGTAGCTTCACAACAATCAGTGAGCATTTCCGTAATTGGCGTATTGAACGAGAGCAAAATCGCGATGTTCCGCCACCTAAGGGCGTCCCAGAAGTCATCGTTAACGTCGCCACCGAACTATGGCGCGAGGCGCAAGAGGTCGCCAATCAAGCGCTCGTCCACTATCGTGAAGATGCTAACCGGCAGGTAGAGAGCGCCCAGCAGGAAGCTGCCGAAGCACTTCAGCAAACAGCCAATGCGCAGCAACGAGAAAGCGCCCTTGCAGAGCATTTACGACATACAGAACAGCGCTTGGAAGCACTTAATCGCGAGCTGGCCGCTAGCCAAGCGAACGAGCATCAGTGGCAGCAACAGGCAGAGCAAGCCAACCAAGATGCTAAGCGATACCAGCAGTTGCTTACCCAGTCTGAGCACGATGTCGCTTCACTGAAAGAGCGCTTCACTGAAGAGCTGCAACAACGCCAAGCCGCTTGGGAACAGCGCCTTGCTCAGGAAGAGCAGCGTAACGAAGCAGCGGAAGGAAAACTGATGGCGTTACTAGACACGCTTAGGCAAGAGCGCGCCCAGGAAGAAAAAGCACTACAAAAGCGCCTACTCCAGCAGGAGCAGCGCTCAGACAGTTTGGCGAAAGAACTTCAGCTCAAAAAAGATACGCTGCAGCGCTACCAGTTAGACAACAGCAGCTTGCAACAGCGCCTTGACGAGCTTGAGCGCAACAATGTATCGCTAAAAGAGCAACACTCCAGCCTGCAAAGCGAGCTTGATAAAGCCCACCAAGCACTAGAAAAGCAGCACAAGGCGGCACTTCAAGACGAGAACTGGCAACAACAGCTCTGGCAACGCATGGAAGCCCTTCAGGCACAGTTAACAGCCCTGCCGGAGACGATTTCCTCGCAAGAAAAAACAGATAATCCACCCAACGAGTGATCTACAGTCCATAAGTATGAAAAGTATCAAATGCTTACATAGGTTGGCTACGCAGGTTTAGAAGCCTTAACTCTCTATTCTGGCTTGATGGAAGGAGGCGGGGTTCAGCCTAAAAACCGGGCCCGCTAGCAATACCATCTAATCAATAGTCAAGTTCAAGCGGCTAGTATAGGCTCCCAAAGACACCCAAGCTTCTTGTCTTTACACTACATATCTTTATCAATACTTGAGAAAATGAAATGCAAGGAAAGTCCTCTGACGCAAAGAAACCAGCCGACCCGCGCAATCGTCCCCGCACAAAGCCTGCTGATGTACGACTTAATGAGTTAATGAACGCTGCAGAAGCACTGTTTCTAGAACAGGGCGTTCAAGCAACCACGATCAACGACATCGTCAAAGCCGCCGACGTGGCCAAAGGCACGTTCTACCATTATTTTTCTTCCAAAAATGAAATCCTGGTAGCGCTTGGCAATCGCTACACGGAAAACTTCCTTGCTCATCTGGAGAAAGCGCTTGAGGCCTGCGACCAAAGCGACTGGATTGGACGGCTTCGCGCCTGGATTCGAGCAAACGTCGAAACCTACGTCGACACCTATCGAATACACGATATCGTCTATACCAATCACCATCACCATGATCGCTCCAATCAGGCTAAGAATGCCATTCTCGATCAGCTATTGAGTATCATTGAGGGAGGGCGGTCCGCGGGCCTGTGGGCACCTGAAAACTCAAGAGTGGTAGCGCTATTAATCTATTCCGGTGTCCATGGCGCTACGGACGACATTATTGCGTCCCAAACAAGAGACTGCTCGTCCTTTGCCGATAGCGTTTCGGATGCCTGCTTGAACATGCTGACGTCCCCTGCAAAGAATAGTCGGTGAGATTGACGTCACGTTTATTCATAACCACTGCCACCATTATTTAACGCTACCCGCAATCAGCAAGTTGAACGCTTCATCGTATTAATTTTCAACAAAAAACCCCAAACGCCGGACAGGGTGTCCAACATTTGGGGCGTCGTTTTGTCAGGCTTTTTGAAGCACAAACGGTACTGCTAAGTCGCGTTAGCGGTAGTAAGCGTTCGTTGTATCCGTGTGATCGGTCACGTCACGGATACCCGCTAGCTCAGGAATCCGCTCCATCAGCGTTTTCTCAACGCCATCTTTAAGCGTTAAATCTACCGCTGCACAACCCTGGCAACCGCCACCAAAGGCAAGGATCGCTACCTTATCTTCGGTCAGCTCTACCAGTTTGATTTCACCACCGTGGGCCGCCAGCCCAGGATTGATCTCGCTGTAAAGCGTGTAGTTGATGCGGTCTTCCAATGGGCTGTCCGCATTAACTTTAGGCATTTTCGCGTTAGGAGCCTTGATGGTTAACTGGCCGCCCATACGATCCGCATTAAAATCAACCACTGCCTCGTCTAAAAACGCCAAACTGTTTTTATCGAGAAATACGTTAATTTTTTCAAGTTCAAGCTTAACGTCTGTCGGTTCTTCTTCACCTGGGCGGCAATAGGCTAAACATGTTTCCGCGTAAGGCGTGCCGGGCTGGGTGATGAAAATACGCACAGCAATGCCTTCAACATTCTGCTTTTCCAGCAGTTCAGCAAGATACTCCTGAGCACTGTCAGTAATATCAATACCTTGGGTATCATTTTCGATAGTCGCGGTCATAAGGGATGTTATCCTCCCGTGGTTGTGGCGTGGCCACATCACATGTCATTTATAACTATTTCATTAACGCCTATGGTAAGCAAAACTGCTCGCCAGCACAATCCTGACCATTTTAGTAGGCTATTGCCTATGCATATGAGCGCGCCTCATTAAGATACTGCAATAACTTCACGCCCTTACTTGCTGCCCTATGGGGTGCCCTTTGTTATGATAGGCGCCGCTCACACTATGACGACGACTATAAAAATATCCTTTTCGACTGAGATGCTGGAGACTTCCCCCTGCCATGGCTGCTAGTGATTTGACCGCTTCCCTTACCCAACGCCTTGCCCAACGCATCCTGATTTTGGACGGCGGCATGGGTACCATGTTGCAGAACGCCGAACTCAGCGAAGACGATTTTCGTAGTGACCGCTTTCGTGACTGGCCCTCGGACCTTAAAGGTAATAATGACTTATTAGCACTTACCTGTCCGGATTTGGTGGCGCGCATTCACCGCGACTATCTAGAAGCCGGCGCGGATATTATCGAAACCAATACCTTTAATAGCACCCGCCTGTCCCAATCAGACTATGGCATGGAAGATTTGGTGCCTGAGCTGAATCGTGAGTCGGCACGTTTGGCACGTAATGTCTGTGACGCCGTGGCGGCTGAAACCAATATCCCACGCTATGTCGCTGGTGTGCTTGGGCCAACGTCACGTACCGCGTCGCTGTCGCCGGATGTCAACGACCCTTCTAAACGTAATGTCACCTTCGACGAGCTTCGCGAGAACTACTATGAAGCGGCTAGTGCGTTAATCGAGGGCGGTGCCGATCTTATTATGATCGAGACTATCTTCGACACGCTTAATGCCAAAGCCGCTATTTATGCGCTTGAAGAGCTGTTTGATGACTTGAATACTCGGCTGCCGGTGATGATTTCCGGAACCATTACCGATGCGTCAGGCCGCACCCTTTCTGGCCAAACCACCGAAGCCTTCTGGAACTCTGTCCGTCACGCCCAGCCGCTCTCGGTCGGCTTAAACTGCGCCCTGGGTGCTGAAGAACTGCGCCCTTACATCGAAGAGCTTGCCACTAAAGCCGATACCTTTGTTTCTGCGCACCCTAATGCGGGCCTGCCCAATGAGTTTGGTGAGTATGACCAAACCCCAGAGGAAATGGCAGCCATTGTCAGCGAATTCGCGGAAAGTGGCTTGGTTAATATTATCGGGGGTTGCTGTGGCTCTACCCCTGAGCATATTCAAGCCATCGCTGAAGCCGTCAGTTCGATGCCTCCCCGCAAGATAGCAAAGCGTAGTTATGCATGCCGACTGTCTGGTTTAGAGCCCTTCAACATTGAAGCCGACGCGCTGTTCGTCAATGTCGGTGAGCGTACTAACGTGACCGGCTCGGCGCGCTTTAAGCGGTTAATCGTTGAAGAAGACTTCACAACCGCACTTGAAGTCGCCTTGGAGCAGGTCGAGAACGGTGCGCAAATTATCGACATCAACATGGATGAAGGCATGTTGGAGTCCCAGGAAGCGATGGTGCGCTTCCTTAATTTAATCGCCGGTGAACCCGATATCGCTCGCGTTCCCATTATGATCGACTCCTCTAAATGGGACATTATCGAAGCGGGCCTTAAGTGCGTTCAAGGCAAAGCGGTGGTCAACTCAATCTCGCTAAAAGAAGGCGAAGCTGCGTTTCGTGAACAAGCCACCAAGTGTCGCCGCTTTGGCGCTGCCATTGTGGTTATGGCGTTTGATGAGGAAGGCCAGGCAGATACCTTTGCGCGTAAAACTGAAATTTGTGAACGCGCCTACCGCTTACTCGTCGATGACATTGGTTTCCCTGCGGAAGATATCATTTTCGACCCCAATATCTTTGCTATCGCGACCGGCATAGATGAGCACAATAACTACGCCGTCGATTTTATTGAGGCCACCCGGTGGATCCGTGAGCACCTGCCTCACGCGATGATTTCCGGTGGCGTGTCGAACGTCTCGTTTTCATTCCGAGGCAATAACCCTGTTCGTGAAGCCATTCACTCGGTATTCCTTTACCACGCCATTCGTGCAGGCCTCAGCATGGGCATCGTCAATGCTGGCCAATTGGCGGTTTATGATGATTTACCCGCTGAGCTGCGTGATGCGGTAGAAGACGTTGTACTCAACCGCCGCAGCGATGGTACCGAGCGTCTGCTTGACATTGCCGACAAGTACAAGGGCGATGGCAGCGGCGCAGCCAAAAAAGAAGATCTGGAGTGGCGCAGTTGGCCGGTTAATAAGCGTATCGAACATGCGTTGGTTAAAGGCATAACGGCATATATAGAAGATGACACCGAACAGGCACGCGCCGAATCCGCCAGGCCCATTGAGGTTATCGAAGGCCCGTTAATGGATGGCATGAACGTGGTCGGCGACCTGTTTGGTGCCGGTAAAATGTTTCTTCCCCAGGTAGTTAAGTCGGCTCGCGTGATGAAGCAGGCGGTTGCCTATCTGATTCCCTATATCGAAGCGGAAAAAAGCGAAGAGACCAAAGCCAAGGGTAAGATCGTAATGGCCACGGTCAAAGGCGATGTTCACGACATCGGCAAAAACATTGTTGGCGTGGTACTGCAGTGTAATAACTATGAAGTTATTGACCTTGGCGTGATGGTGCCCACTGAAAAAATTCTGCAAGCGGCTCAAGATCACAATGCTGACATCATTGGGCTTTCAGGGCTGATTACCCCATCGCTTGATGAAATGGTACATGTTGCTAAAGAAATGAAGCGCCGAGGCATGAATCTACCGTTGCTCATTGGTGGCGCAACCACTTCAAAAGCCCATACGGCTGTAAAAATCGAACCTCAATACGATCACCCAGTCATTTATGTGACCGACGCCTCCCGAGCGGTTGGTGTTGCGGGTCGCTTACTGGCGCCGAATCTTAAAGCTGCCTATGTTGCCGAGATTCGTGATGAGTATGAAAAAGTGCGCGAGCGTAACGCCAAACGCCGCCCTAAAGCCGCAGACTTGGATTACACCCAAGCCCGTAAACGTCGTTTTCGTACTGACTGGAACAGCTTTACTCCAGTTAAACCTCAGGTGTTAGGCCTCAAAACTTTCGATGACTACGATCTTGAAGAGCTGGTTGAACGAATTGATTGGACACCGTTCTTTATGAGCTGGCAGCTTGCTGGCAAGTACCCAAAAATCCTTGAAGATAAAGTAGTTGGGGAAGCCGCGCGCAGTTTGTTTGCAGATGCCAAAGTAATGTTGCGCAAGCTAATCGACGAAAAGCGCATTCAAGCGCGCGGCGTCATTGGCCTTTGGCCGGCTAACAGCGTTGATGACGATGTCATCGAAGTCTATGCCGATGAAAGCCGCAGCGAGGTCGTTGAGCGTTTGCACCACATTCGCCAGCAAACTACTAAAGGGCGTGACGGAATTTGCTACAGTCTTGCGGATTTTATTGCCCCTAAAGAAAGCGGCAAAGCCGACTGGATCGGCGGCTTTGCCGTTACCACAGGCCATGGAGTTGATGAACTTTCCAAAGCCTACGAAGCGGCAGGCGACGATTACAACGCGATCATGGTGCAAGCATTAACCGATCGCTTGGCAGAAGCATTCGCCGAGCGCATACACGAGCGTGTACGCAAAGAGTTCTGGGGCTATGTGCCGGAAGAGGCGCTGGATAATGAAGCGCTCATTGCCGAGAAATACCAGGGTATCCGCCCTGCTCCCGGCTACCCAGCCTGCCCTGACCATACCGAAAAAGCTACGCTATTCCGGTTGCTTGATGCGACAGAAAATACCGGTTTGGCGCTGACTGAAAATTTTGCCATGTGGCCTGCGGCGGCAGTCTCCGGCTGGTATTTCGCACACCCCCAGTCCAAATACTTCTCCACCGGCAAAATCACCCGGGATCAAGTGGAAGCGATTGCACAACGCAAGCAGATGCCATTAGCGGACATGGAGCGCTGGCTATCGCCAGTGCTCTCTTACGACCCTAGCTAATGTCGCCTGTGGGTCGCCGCCAAGGCAAGGTCATGCGCTTAGCCTTACCCATCATGCTGGGCATGCTCTCTCAGAGCATGCTCAACCTTATTGATGCGGCGCTGGTGGGCCATTTAGGCCAAGAGGCATTGGCAGGTGTTGGTATCGGCGGCTATGCCATGTTTATGATGACGGCGCTAGTTTTTGGCCTCTCTTCCAGCGTTCAGTCTCAAACCTCTCAAGACCTGGGCGCAGAACACTTTCCGTTGACTCGCTCACTTCACTCTGGCTTGCTGATCGCCGTTATGATCGGCATACCATTATCTTGCCTCGCGTGGTGGCAGGCTCCCCGATTAATACAATTAATTACCCCAGCAGATGACGTGACGGCCATTGCCGTAGAGTATTTCCGCTGGCGCGTTGTATCGTTAGCCGCGATTGCCCTGACGCTTTGCTTTCGCGGTTACTGGAACGGGCGACAGCATACACACCTTTACCTGCGTATTATCGTCGTTGTGCATGTGTTTAATGTGGTCGCTAGTGCGGGGTTAATTTATGGCCTTGGTGGCCTTCCAGCGCTGGGTGCCAATGGTGCAGGGATTGGCACCACGCTTTCGCTGCTGCTGGGGCTGATGATATGGGCTTGCGTGACCTATAACGCCCACGCACTTACTCGGCAAAAGCTGACCTTGCGCTCATTACAGACCACCCTATTTTTGGCTATCCCACACTCAATGCAACAGGTGTGGTTTGCCGCCGGTTATGTGGTGCTGTTCTGGCTATTAGGTAGGATGGGCACGCAGAGTGTTGCCGTTGGCCATGTTCTCGTGAATTTATCACTGCTGCTTATTTTACCTGGAGTCGGCGTAGGTGTTGCGGCGATGAGCTTGGTAGGTGAGGCATTAGGGCGTGATGATCAACAGGCTGCACACCGCTGGGGAATCGACGCATTAAGCGTCGCTGGCTTGCTGCTGACAGTGTTGGCACTCCCTATGCTGTTGTTCCCGGCAACTGTTCTGGCTGTTTTCTTTGAAGACCAATCACTCATTCAGTTAGGTATTCTCCCCTTACAAATTACTGGCCTAATGATAGTCCTGGATGCTGCCGCACTGGTGCTGGCCCAAACGTTAATGGGCGCTGGTGCTCAGCGAACAGTGATGCTGCTTACTTTGAGCATGCAGTGGCTAGTGTTCCTACCACTGGCCTGGTGGGTAGGCATTGAGTTGGAATATGGGCTGCTTGGTGTATGGCTGGTGCAGCTGTTCTACCGTGCGCTCAACTCCAGCAGCTTCTTGTGGGTGTGGCAGCGTCGACGCTGGCTAGCTCAAACGCCATGACTCACAAATCTTAAATACCATTTGGCGATAAAAAGATAATTATATATTCTTTTGTAGAATATGATAGCCGCGTTAAGGTGACGGCACATTACCGTCCGTCTCGACGTGACCATTTCGCTTTTAGCAGGATCGTGCCACATGTACCGTTATGATATTCACGACCAAACGTTGGTTGACGAGCGCGTCGCTCAGTTCCGTGACCAAATGGACCGCTACCGCGCCGGACGTTTGGGAGAAGAAGAGTTTCGCCCACTGCGACTCCAAAACGGCCTGTATATTCAGAAGTATGCGCCGATGCTACGAATTGCCATCCCTTATGGCATGCTGGCGGGTAAGCAGCTTCGCGCGTTAGCGGAAATTACTCGGCGCTATGATCGTGGCTATGGCCACTTCACGACTCGGCAAAACTTGCAGCTGAACTGGCCAGCATTGGAAGACGTGCCCGATATTTTGGCAGACCTCGCCAAAGTACAAATGCATGCTATTCAAACCAGCGGCAACTGCATCCGCAATACCACCAGCGACCAGTTTGCCGGTATCGCGGGGGATGAAGTGGAAGATCCGCGCCCCTGGTGTGAGCTAATTCGCCAGTGGTCGACCTTACATCCCGAGTTCGCCTACCTGCCGCGCAAATTTAAAATTGCTGTTAGCGGTGCCGCCGAAGACCGCGCCGCCATCCAAGTGCATGATATCGGCCTGCGGCTATGGCGTAACGAAAACGGCGACGTGCGCATCAAAGTGCTAGCAGGCGGGGGCCTAGGCCGTACACCGATGATTGGCGACGTGGTGCGCGAAGACCTTCCCTGGCAGCACCTCTTAACGTATTTGGAAGCGTGTGTTCGCGTGTACAACCAATTTGGTCGCCGCGATAACAAGTTTAAAGCCCGTATTAAAATTCTCGTCAAAGCGCTCGGTATTGAAGAGTTTCGCCGTCGCGTTGACGAAGAGTGGGCGCACCTTAAAGATGGCCCGCAAACACTCAACCAAGCAGCGGTTGATGCGGCCAAGATCCACTTCCCTGAACCAGAGCGTCGTCCGGTTGCTGAGAGCGCCATTGCCAATTTCGAACAGTTACGCAGCGAAAATCGTAGTTTGGCCCGCTTTGTGACGAATAACGTCACCGACCACAAAGTCCCTGGTTATAAGGCGGTGACCCTTTCACTTAAACGCCGCGAACACGCGCCTGGTGATGTCACAGCGGATCAAATGGAAGCCGTCGCCGACTTGGCAGATCGCTATAGCTTCGGTGAAGTGCGCGTGACCCACGAGCAAAACTTAGTGCTGTCTGACGTACCCGTCGACGAGTTAGAAGCGCTCTGGAAAGAGCTTGATGCACTGGGCATGGCCAACCCCACAGTGGGCACATTGAACGATATAATCTGCTGCCCTGGCGGCGACTACTGTGGTTTGGCCAATGCAGTCTCGATTCCCATCGCTCAAGCACTACAGGAGCGGTTTGAAGACCTGGATTTCCTCTATGACCTCGGCCCACTGGATCTCAATATTTCAGGCTGCATGAACGCCTGTGGGCATCACCACGTTGGCCACATCGGCATCCTCGGCGTCGACAAAAAAGGCGAAGAGTACTACCAAATCTCAATTGGCGGTAACTCAACTGACGATGCATCGCTAGGTAAAATCCTAGGCCCCTCTTTCTTCCGCGAAGACGTGCCGGGTGTTGTCGATAAGGTACTGCAAGTCTATGTGGCCGAGCGTCACGAAGACGAGCGATTCCTCGACACCTATCGCCGTATTGGCTTAAAACCCTTTAAGGAGCGTGTTTATGCCCAGCAATGACACTCAGACTGACGCGGTCGAGCTTACGCCAGTACATGTCGACCATCTGATCGCTGATGGTGAACTGGCAGCAGAGAATGCTTGGTGTGTGTCCTATGACACAAACACGCTTCCTGACCAGCGTCCTGCCTTTGTGCCGCTGGCACTCTGGCAAGCGAATCAGGACGATGCCGAGCTGGCACCGCTGCTGTCAAGTGATACCGAGTTAACGCCGGCGCTTGGCCAGCAGCTAAGCAGTACCCGCGCGGTTGCCATTGATTTCCCAGCATTTACGGATGGGCGTGGCTATACGCTTGCTCGTTTGCTTCGCGAACGCTACGGCTATACCGGTGAAGTACGTGCCGTCGGTGATGTGTTGGTCGACCAGTTGGATTACATGCGCCGCTGTGGCTTTACCGCCATGGCTCTGCGAGATGATCAGCATCCAGACGACGCTATCCGTGCGTTGAATATGTTTAGCGTTCGCTACCAAAGCGATGTTGAGCAGCGCCAAGCACTGTTCGAACGCCGCCTAGCGGACAGCAAGCAGTAACCGCAAACGATATCGAGATTGAAGTAAAAAGATAGAAGTAGAAAGATAGAAACAGAAAGGGCAGCCGCGAGGCTGCCCTTTTGCTTGATAAACAGCTTGATAAACAATTACCTAATAAACAATGGCAGGCTATCCGCGACGTTTTTGCTGGCGCTCACGGTTATTCGCTTTGGCACGGTCACTTTTACGTAGCATAACCCAGGTGGCACCCAGGCCACCCTCTGCAGGCTGAGCAGAAATATAAGCTTGCACTTCGTCGAACTGAGTGAGCCATTTAGCCAGATAGGAACGCAGGACATTTGCAGGACTATCTATTTCTCGACCTCTCCCATGCACAATGAGTACAGAGCGAAGGTCGTGAAGGTAAGCCTCTTGAATAAATGGGAACAGCATTCTGCGACACTCTGCCAGCGGCCGCCGCAACAGATGTAGTTGGGCCTGGACACTGTACCCCCCATGCTTCAGTTTATCGACCACACCTTGCTGAATACCCTCACGGCGGTATTCAATCGGATCAAAGGGCGGCAACAAGTCGACAAAATCATCGGATAAGAAATTGCGCTCCTCCAAACGCTGCTCAGCACTTTCACGACGAGCAAGCTGGGCCTCTGTAGGCCGCTGGCGCTGAGTGCCTGTATCTGCGCGGTTATGCTTGGCTAACGGCTTTACATCGCCGACCAACGCACTGAAATCCATCTCATCACGAAGTGATTGAT
This sequence comes from Vreelandella venusta, assembly GCF_007989605.1. Classification (GTDB taxonomy): domain Bacteria; phylum Pseudomonadota; class Gammaproteobacteria; order Pseudomonadales; family Halomonadaceae; genus Vreelandella; species Vreelandella venusta. The sequence goes on from NZ_BJUL01000021.1 coordinate 37,820, forward strand.
TCATAACAGGCTCCTCTGACAAGGTCTAATACCCTTATCCTAGCAAACCCGTCGACATTGCTTAAGACTTGTTTTCATTAACATCTAACGCCACGCTAATAGCCAATACAATCAAAGGAGTGGGCATGGTTTGGTTAAAACGTTTAATCGCGTGTAGCACAGCACTACTGATCGGTGCTGCAGGGTGGCTTTGGCTGACAATGCTGAGCCCGTGGTTTTACGAACGCCCCTCCCACTTGCCAATCATTGAAGAACGAATCCACAGTGTCTTCGTCTATGGCACACTGCGCTATCTCCCGGTGCGCTGGGTGGTGATGGGCAGTTCAGGCAACCCACAACCTGCGCGTCTTGAAGGTTTTAAAAAACAAGGCCTGGACTTGACTCCCGATGCCCATCGCCATGTAGACGGGTTACGGTTAACAGTCACTGCAGATCAGCTATTGCGCCTGGATCGTTATGAGCGCTTGGGTATTCGCTATGAGCGGGTCAAACAAACGCTGGCGGATGGTTCAATTGCCTGGGTTTATCTACGCCTGCCCGCATTTAGCCAATTGCGTAACGCATCTCCTGTACAACCGGTAGCTCTGGTACCATAAGCAGACAACGCAGTGCCCTCTTTACGTCGTTATTTCTAGGATACCTCATGAGTGATTCCACGCCGTTTGTTTTAATTCTTTACTATTCGCGCTCAGGAGCCACTGCGGATATGGCAAGGCAAATTGCAGCAGGTGTCGAAAGCATTACGGGGATTGAAGCGCGGCTGCGCACCGTTCCCCCTGTCTCCACAACCTGTGAAGCCGTTGATCCCGAAATTCCAGCGGAGGGAGCAGTCTATGCAGACCTCGAAGATTTGCGCAACTGCAGCGCGTTGGCATTGGGTAGCCCTACGCGTTTTGGCAATATGGCGGCACCGCTTAAGTATTTTCTAGATACCACCAGCAGCCTATGGATGAATGGCGCGTTGATTGATAAACCTGCCTGTGCATTTACCTCCACTTCCAGCCTTCATGGGGGCCAGGAAAGCACACTGCTCACCATGCTCATTCCGTTACTGCATCACGGTATGGTCTACGCCGGCATCCCCTATAACGAGACCGCCCTTCTTAGTACCCAAACCGGTGGCACGCCCTATGGGGCTAGTCATGTTGCCGGTGCGCGTAGTGACCGCTCTGTCGACGAGCATGAGCGTGCCCTGTGTCTTGCTCAAGGCAAGCGGTTAGCCAAGCTTGCGCGAGCACTGCATACAATGCGCCAGGAGGACGCAGTATGAGGCAGTGGTTAGAAGGTCTTGAGGCTCGCCATGGACTCGATAAGCTCACGCAGCAAGCAAGGCAGTTAGTCCTCGTCAGCTTTGTCATTTTACTGCTGCTTGTTGTCTATCGTGGCTTTTTTATTCAGGGTGATGCCTTTAACTGGCGTCCAGTGGTCGCGTTTGTGCTGCCACTCTTGCTATTCCTACCCTCGATCATTGGTCAGCGAGCCAGAGGCCATGCCTGGTTAGCCTTTGTTAGCCTACTGTACTTCACGCAGGGCACTATGCTGGCAACCCTACCCGGCCAAGGCGTTCGCGGTGTGCTGGAAGCGCTTGCCTCCCTGGCTCTATTTACTGGCTGCATGGCGTACGCGCGTTTTCGCAGCCGTCAACAGCGCCAAGCGTAAGCTTAGCTACCCTCTGTTTGCTAAAAACATCAGTAGGGATAAAACCACAGCCAGCCACAAACGCCCGCCGCAACTAAAAAAGCACCTAGCGCAAATAGGCGATGCTTAGTTCGGCGGGCAGGTTTTATATCAATCGGTTCACTATTGAAAAGTTTGATTCCCGTCACCATCGCCGCGACTAAATTTTCTCCTTGCAGAGCATGCACAACGATGCCCGCAACATGGATTGCTATCAGGATAAGCAGCACATCACTATTGAGTGAATGCAAGCTGGCTAGCTCGCCACTTATGTCTCGGCCCAACAAACCGTAAAGCGGGCCCTGAAAGAAGATATCGTCACTCAAAAACAGCCCACTCACTGCCTGAAAACTCAGTGAGAGCAGCAGAAGCACCACCATCCATCCCCCCAGGGGGTTGTGGCTCGCATAGCGAGGTGCACGTCGCTTGAGCAGCGCATTTGCATAAATTGCCGTATTTTTTGGCCCATAAACAAACGTACTAAAGCGGGCATAGATAGGGCCTGACACGCCCCAGATCACGCGAAATATCAATAAACCAATAATCAGGTAGCCTGCTTGGGCATGAGCCTCAATCGGAAACAAAAACGGTGCGCCATTGGTTTTCGCGGTGTAAAACGAAATGGCCACCGCTGCCAGCAGACACCAATGGAATAAGCGTACAAAGACGTCCCAAACGGCCAGCTGTTTTCTTTCATTCTGCATTACGTTGCCCTTTATCTTCTATCCATACATTTTCTCATTTCTTCAATGTTTCTGATATAACGCATTACAGAGCACAGGCGACGCGTTATACAATCAAGCAACTTTGCATTACCCGTAACGCCATCAACCTCTCGGCTGGGCTTCCAAATAGAGCTTGTCAACAAAGCGTAGAGACAGGGCTTGAGCTTTACCGAAAGACCAGCGACCATGAACAAAATTTAAAGGGAGCAGTATTCAATGACACGCAATATAGCTGATATTAGGCGCGATTATGAAGGTGGCCGCCTTGATGAAGCCCAAGCCCCCGACAATCCCTTTGTGCTGTTTGATGAGTGGTTTAGCCTAGCGCTGGAAACGGAAGGACAAGACGGTAACGCAATGACCCTTGCTACGGTAGACAGCCAGGGGCGCCCCCATGCCCGTGTCGTTCTGCTCAAGGGGTTTGATGAGCAAGGCATGGTGTTTTTCACCAACTACCATAGCCACAAAGGTAGCGAGCTGAGTAACGTACCTTTTGCGGCCATCACCTTTTGGTGGCCTTCGCTGTCACGACAAGTGCGCATCGAAGGTCCCGTAGAGCAAGTGGCACAAGAGGAGTCTGATGAGTACTTCTCAAGTCGTCCACGTGGTAGCCAGCTGGGTGCCTGGATTGCTACCCAAAGCGTTGTGATCCCCGATCGCAATTGGATCGAAGAGCGGCAAAAACGCTTTGAACAAGCCTACGAAGGGCAAGATATTCCACGTCCGAATCACTGGGGTGGCTATCGAGTTAATCCTGAAATGATAGAGTTCTGGCAGGGGCAACCCAGTCGTCTTCACGACCGCCTACGTTTTGAACGACGTGACGGCGGCGACTGGAGCCGCTTCCGCTTAGCCCCTTAATCAAGCAATTCATTAAGTTAGTCGGTTCTTAATTTAGACATTTCGTCACTTGCGTTTACCCATCCCATGAATGAGCCTGCCTCAAAAGAGGCAGGCTCATTTGGGTCAGAAGCAACCTAGTCAGGCTGGGCTCTCTAACCGGTGACGCTGCCACTCACTTTCAGGCTCGTTCAGCCTGAGCACGGCATCAATCACCTGCTCTTCCATGTTATAGCGACACTTAAAGCCTAAGTGCTTCATCAAGGCGCGCATGGGATGGTTATCGACCATAATTTTGCCGATCATTTCGAGCGTGCCAATGCTGGTGCAGTAATCGATCATCTTGTTCATTAACAGGCTACCAATACCCAGCCCCTGCAAGTCGTCACGGATAATAATCGAAAACTCCGTGCGAATATTATCAGGATCATTCCATACCCGAACGACACCCAACATCTCTTTACTCCCGTCATCGTGCTGATGTTCGGCAATAAAGGCCATCTGTCGGTCGTAGTTGATATGCGACAGAATCGACAGATCACGCTGGGTTAAGTTAGATTTATTGTGGAAGTAACGAAAACGAATACTCTCCTCTGATAACTGCCGGTGGAACGTCGTAATCAGCGGAGCATCTTCCGCGCGGATGGGGCGAACCTCTACCCGCCATCCATTTGTCAGCGTTACCCATTCCCGTAGCTCTTCAGGGTAAGGCATGATGGCAAAACGCGCAGGTGGCCCTAAGTCCATGGCAAAATCTACGGCTAACATCCCATCACGGTTTAGCAACAAAGGATTGAGTTCAAGCCCTCTCAAGTCGACTAAGTCAGACGCCATTTGAGACAGCTTGACCAACAGCTGGCAGAGCCGCTGGATATCTCGTTCGGGGTCGGCCGAATGCTCGCGAATCAATGAAGCCGCATGGGTCCTGCCCACCACGTCAGCGGCCAAGCTCATGTTCAGCGGCGGTAGCGCAATCTGGCGGTCCGCTAGCACGTTTACTTTATAGCCACCTATCCCAAACACAATCAGCGGACCGAACACAGGGTCACGCGTGATCCCGGCACAGATCTGCATTGAGTGTTTACCACGCTGCATTGGCTGCAAACAGTATTCGCGAATAGCATATTGAGGGAATTTCTCGCGTACCTTATCGCCCAGCTGGCGAATTCCTTCAGCCACTTGTTCAGGCGTTTCTAAATCTTGCAGTAGACCCGCGGATATTTTATGGGGATGCTTACGGTAACGATAAGGACGACAATTGCCCTCGTGAATGACTTTTAGCGCCTTAGGACCTGGAAAATGATCCGCCATTGCTAAGGCATCTTCCGGCTTGCTTAAATAGACACTAGGCGCCGCTGGAATGCCATAGGCTTCCAATACTTGGGCCGTTTCGGAATGGGTCAATGTTTGTCGCCCTTCCGCTTTGGCATTTTTAATCAGCGCGCGACACTCCGCACGAATCTCTGCGCTGGTGGAAAAAGGTAAGCTAGGCGGAATTTCATGCAGCAGCGCTTGAACACGCTGGTAGTCCACCATATGCATAAATGCTTTCACCGCCTTTTCCGGCGATGTATAGGTGGGGATCCCCGCCAAATTGCACACATGCCTAGCATTCAGAGCTTCTTTTAGCCCCATCCAACTCGTCAGCAAGTTACGTTTAAATGTTTTTCGATGATCAATCAGCGCCTGAGCGGTGGCCATTGAAGGCGCTAAACGCGTGGGTGCGTGAACCACCAGCACGGCATCCACATTTGGATCAGCAGTGACAATTTTTAGCGCTTCGACAAAACGCTCTGGCGTTGCGTTGCCGCCTAAATCCACTGGATTTTCACCAGGCTTGCTGATATCGACCTGGCTTTTATGCAGCACACGCTGGGTCTCTTCGCTAAACTCAGCCAGTTTACCGCCTGCACTAATCAGTTTATCGATCGCCAACATGGCGGGACCTAAGCCATTAGATACAATAGCCAACCGATCACCGCGAAGCGGCTTCATACGCGATAAGGTTTCCAGCGCATCCAGCAATTCATCATAATCATTAACGCGAACAACGCCAGCTCGGGCGAAGGCCGCGTCAAACACCACATCACGATTAGCAATGCCTGGCGTGGGGGCCATACCCGAAATATCTGACTGCGGCGTTCGCCCACTCTTGATGGCGACGACCAAGCGGTTACGCGATGCATCACGCACGGAGGTCATAAAATGCTGAGCATCCATCACGCGCTCAAGGTGCAGTAGAATCGCTTGCGCTGGAGAAAACTGATTCACATAATCAATCAAATCTGGCAGTAGAACATCAACACTGTCACCTACCGTGATCAAGTGTGAAAAGCCTACATCGCGGCCAGCAGCCCAATCGATCATGGCATTTGCCAACATACCCGATTGCCCTAAATAGGCCACCTTGCCTGCTTGAACCGGCTGACTGGCATAAGAGGCATTCAGTTTTTTCCCGGGCACAATCAGTCCCATACACTCAGGCCCTAGCACCCGGATACCCGACTCTATCGCTGACTGCAACATACGCTGCCGGATAGACCCCTTATTACCCGTCTCTCGATCCAGGTAGGCACCACCAGAAAGCACCAAAGCAGCCTTAACACCAAACTGGCCAAGTTTTTTGATCAGGCTAGGAACACCATCGATTGGCGAACAAATAACTGCTAAATCAGGAATTTCAGGCAGTTCATTTACGGTGCGGACGCAATCTACGCCGAAGACTGTGTCATAGCCTTTCAGATTGACTGCCCATATTTTTCCCCTAAAACCGCCTTCTTGAAGGTTACTGAGTACTAAACCGCCCAACGAAGCTGGCTTTTCAGAGGCACCGAACACGGCCACTGTGCGCGGTTCGAAAAAATGATGCAAAAAACGTGTGCTCACGAATGCGTCTCCCCTGAAATTAATAACCACTGTGTACGACTTATTGACACTGTCGCGCAAGCCCCTGAGACGATTAAGGTGGCGATATTGTCTTCGGAGCGCTTGCATGATTACTGCCTACCTTACTCACCCAGACTGCGCATTGCACCATATGGGGCCTGAACACCCTGAAAGCCCCCAACGGCTTGAAGCGATTCGCGCGCGCCTATCGCTAGCAGGCCTTCTTCAACAAACCATGCAGGCAGATGCCAAAGCGGCGTGTGATGAGGCGTTAGCAAGAGTGCACCCAGCAAGGCACCTTAATGCGTTAGCAAAGTGTCTGCCGAAAGAAGGCATCGTTACACTCGATAGCGACACAATGATGAACCCCGATAGCCTCAATGCCGCAAGAGTCGCCGCAGGCGCCGTCATTCGCGGAGTTGATCAAGTGTTTAAGCGCCAAGCTGACAACGTATTTTGCGCAGTACGGCCGCCAGGGCATCATGCAGAAGCGGCGGATGCGATGGGGTTTTGTTTCTATAACAACATTGCCGTCGGTGCGGCCCATGCAAAGGTAAAGTATGGTGCTAAACGTATCGCAATACTCGATTTTGATGTCCATCAATGCAACGGCACTATTGATATCTTCAAAAATGACCCCGAGGTGCTGGTGTGCACGAGCTTCCAGTATCCGTTTTATCCATGGCGCTATTTACGCAGTGAATGGCAAAATGTGGTCAATACGCCGCTAGAAGTAGGCACTGACAGTAAAGAATTTAGACGCATTATCGAGCGACAGTGGCTCCCCGCGTTACATGCGTTCAAACCCGACTTAGTCATGCTTTCTGCAGGCTTCGATGCTCATCGTGACGACCCGATGGGAGACATCTGCTTAGAGGATGAGGACTTTTATTGGGTAACCCACTTAGCAATGGAGATTGCGGCCCTCTATGCAGAAAACCGAGTAGTTTCAGTACTTGAGGGGGGATATAACCTGAAAACCCTCGCTAGCGGTGCAGAAGCTCACTTAAAAGCGCTATTGGGTTTGCCGTTTACGGATGTCCCATGACGTATGCCACTCGCTATTGTAAAGCGCCATGCAGCGTTGCTTGAAACTGAGCTGCTTGAAAACTGTGCGACCTTGAAACAGGGTGTCTGTGATAACATGCGGTTTTATTGACGTTTACTCACGTGGCTTTTTATGACCGCTACTTCTGAAGAGCATGCTGCGCTGCGCATAGCTTCTGGGCGAAAGCCCTTTGTCGAACCTTTACGCTTGGGGGAACGGTTAAAACAGATTCGCCTTGCCAACCAGTGGACATTGGAAGACGTCAGCCAGCGCACAGGTTTAGCCCGCTCAACACTCTCCAAGATCGAAAATGATCAAGTGTCGCCTACGTTCAGTGTGGTTCAAAAACTTATTACCGGCCTGAACATCGACCTGCCCCAGCTATTTACGCCGCCGAAGCGTGAACGCTATACCATGGGGCGTAGAGATCTTACCCGTAAGGGCAAGGGCCAGGTACACCCTACCCCTACCTATGAGCATGAGCTGCTAGGACATCAGCTTGCGCAAAAGCGCATGATCCCTTTCAAGACCATTGTTAGAGCACGCAGTTTTGAGGAGTATCATCAGTGGGTTCGACACGACGGTGAAGAATTTCTGATGATTTTAGAAGGCGATATTTTGTTATACACAGAATTTTATGCGCCACTCGTACTCGCCGAAGGCGATAGTATTTATTTTGATAGTGACATGGGGCACGCTCTTGTTTCTACCAGCCCAGAAGATGCGGTCGTACTTTCTGTTTGCACACGGGGCGACTCGGCCTAACGCCCACATCTCGTACTGCTAAAACTAACAAAAGAGCTATAAGCAGTTCGTAGGCTTAGGAAGGCCAGCGATGCGAGCAATACGCTTTGGTGGACTCCCCGGAAACAGCGTCATTAAATAAATTGAATTCCCCTTCTCATCACCTAGCGCCTGTTTTGTGGCTTTAACTAGGGGGCGCATGGCGGGTGCCATTTCATATTGACTATAAAAATCACGCACCAGGTGAATAATTTCCCAGTGTTTTTCTGTGAGCGCTAAGCCTTCGTCCTCAGCGAGTAACTGAGCAATCTCATCGCTCCACTGATCCTGCTTAACCAGATATCCCTCAGGATCTAGTTGGATTTTTTGTGACGAATCAAGATAACGGTATAAACTTTGATTGCTCATATTCAATACCAGGAAATGATCTTTTCATTTTGCTCGGTCAACCTAATAAAGCCGTCCATTTCTAGCAAAGGTAGCCCATGGCTTGTGGCAACAGAGTGAACCCCTCTCGCCATAGCATCTTCAGCGAGCAAAAAAATCGATGCTGTATTTGCTGCCCAGCCTTGCCACTCAGGATAGAGAGCAGCCTGCACGCCATCTTCTATCAGCACAACGGAATCGCCATTGCTGAGTGCGTTGAGCATTTGCACAGCAGCATCGCTATGGGGAGGTTTATTCAGAATATGCAGCATAGTTATTGGCTACTCTGCTAAAAATTGAGCGCAAAATTAAAAATTAAGAACATAATTATAACGCTGGAATAGGTCGGGCATATCTGAAGCCGGGACTAGGGTAACTCCCTCAACCAGCTGATCAGAGGCTATATTAAAGGCTTGTAGCGTCTCAGTAGGGACTAATATGTTTTCTATATCGTACATTTCTAACATATTAATTGTCGGTAGCGTTGCTTTTTGACCAGGTGCGCCAGCCCCTTGCTCTTTGAGTAACGCGAATATCCCCTGCCCTAAAAACAGCAGATCAACATCTTGTCCAAAGGCAGCAGACACAAGTGCAACATCCAGCCCTTCCCGCAACTCATTTGAGCGATAGGGCGCATGTCGTATAACGATAAGTCGCTCATTTGCTTCAGCCATCTTACTCCCTACCTATCAAACTCTGGTCGCCCTGGTTTCAGCCCTGTTCACCATACTAAGCAAACGTAATCAATCGATCACAGCGCTGCTGTAGCTCAAGCAGTTGCCCTAGCCCCGTTAATTCAAAAGGTGGCTCAAGATTGAAATTCACGTGCCCGTGCCGCTTTGCCTCTGCCTCACTCACCACGCCACGGCGTAACGCCGCCGCAATGCAGACATCTAATGCCACCCCGTGCTGATGATGCAGATCAGCCCAAGCATCGCGCATATTCAGCTCATCTTGTGGAGGAGACATAAGCTGGGAAGCATTATGAACGCCATCTTGATAGAAAAAAATGCCCTTGATGTGGTGCCCTTCATTTAGCACTGCTTGGGCAAATCGCAGTGCGGAATGCGGGGCGGCACTACTATACGGCGCCCCTATGACCAATAAGCCATACTCCATCGGATTATCTCGATACAGTCCGCCCTAAAAAAAACAGACCCTAGTATGTAGGGCCTGTTGCGATAGTACTGCAAGGATGATCAGTCGTTGCTCATAATGCCTAAAATCGAGAGCAGACTGATGAACAGATTATAAATGGAAACATAAAGCGTAATAGTTGCGAGGATGTAGTTGGTCTCTCCCGCCCGGTGAACAATCTCGCTGGTTTGGTAGAGGATCGCAGCGGATGCAAACAGCACAAAACCAGCAGAAACCATCAATGAAAGCGCTGGGATGTTAAAGATCAGCCCAGCAACCATGGCCAAAATCAACACAATGGCGCCAGCCATCAGGAAATTACCTAAAAAGCTGAAGTCTTTCTTGGTGGTTAATGCAACCGCAGAGAGGCCGATAAACGTCAGACCAGTCATTGCCAATGCGTTCATTATCAAAGCGCCACCGTTAGGTAACGTCAGATAAGCAGAAATAATTGGGCCAAGCGTAAAGCCCATAAACCCAGTGAACGCGAAAGTAGCTAACAATCCAGCCGCCGAGTTGGCCGTTTTGTGAACCAGGAACATCAGCCCATAAGCACCGATGAAGAACACAAAAATGTTCATTTGTTGGATGCCCATTGCAACAGAGGCACCAGCGGTGACCGCAGAGAATAGCAATGTCATGGCCAATAGCGCGTAGGTATTACGCAGAACTTTGTTAGCGCCAACACTACTTACTTCGCCGCGCGTTTGCGCTCTCGCCGTGTTCGAATCGTTAAAAGCCATTTATCTATGCTCCCTAATGGTAATACTAACAACGGACAAGGATGCCGTTACCAAGTTCCAGACGCAAGTATTTGTCTTCCACGCAAACAACTGCTTTTTAAGGCACTTGCTCCTCCAGCGTTGACTATGCTTAACATTCCACACCATTTTGGACATAGAAATGCGCTATAAAATTCCCCTGACCGCGCCACATTTGGCGTGATTATCTTCGCCTCTTCCGCTTACAGCTTCACTGCTGGCGGTGAAACGTTATCGTCGTCTTCTTCCTTGTGAGATAAATGCTGCATTGTCGCTGCTTGACGCGCATCCTGAGCATTGTAGAGGCGTGCATCAATCACGTTCAGCACCGCCAGCTGTGCGAACAGCACGGTAAAACAAATGATCAGACCTTTTAACATGGCACTGTTCCTTAGGGGCTAACAACTTAGGGGGACAAACAACTTAGAGGGCTAACAACATCGTCGTTGGTAGCGAATAATAGTCCTAGGCGGAAAGAAAACAACTAGGCTTGGTAAATAATTTATCGCCGCTGCCACGCCCGCTTTCACACCACCAGTTGCCCGATCAATCGACTCTCAATCCGCAAACTCTTCAGTATCAACATCAGCTTGTTGCGCGTCGTTATAACGAGCGCCAGCAACTTTGCTCGGCAACAGCATACCGTTGAGCTGAGTCACTGTTGCGTCATCCAGTACGACCGTTGCAGCGCGTAAGTTCTCACGTATATGCGTCACTGAGCAGGAACCCGGAATAGGTACAATATGCTCGCCCTGGGCGTTTAACCAAGCTAGCGCCAGCTGTGCGGGTGAGATCTCAAGACGCCTAGCAATGGTTTTAACGCCATCCAACAAAGCTATATTGTGAGGTAAATTGTCTTTACTGAAGCGAGGCATTCCGGCGCGCATATCCCCTGTCGAAAACTGGGTACTTTCTTCCACGGCTCCCGTCAAAAAACCACGCCCAAGAGGGCTGAACGCCACCAAAGCAGCACCGAGTTCCACACATACATCCTTCAGCGCAATGTCGGGATTACGTGTCCAAAGTGAGTATTCTGACTGTACTGCTGCCACGGGGTATTCCGCATTGCCTTTACGAAGTGTTTCAGCCGATACCTCAGATAAACCAACTGCGCCAATTTTACCCTCTTCCACTAGTCGCCCCAGCGCCCCAACACTCTCTTCAATTGGAACACTGCGATCTAGACGGTGCAGGTAGTAAATATCCAAATAATCCGTTTTTAGTCGTGACAGGCTCTCTTCACACTGGCGACGCACGGTGTCGGGGCGACCATCGATAATGCGTTTCCCCGTTTCAGCATCCAACGCCATTCCACACTTGCTGGCGAGAAACAGTTGGTGCCTTTTTGTTTTTAAAGCAAGCCCCAACAACCGCTCATTGGCTGTTCCACCATAGAGTGTCGCCGTATCAAAATGGCGGTATCCCACCTCAAAGGCTTCTTCCAGTACCCGAAGTGCCTCTGTTTCTGGCACATACTGGCCATAGCCATGGGAAAGATTCATGCATCCCAAGCCAATACGAGGAGACGAGACACCGTTTAATCGGTCAAAAAACGCGGACATAGCAACCTCTGAGTGATTGACGTTAATTGGATAGTAGTGCACTAGTGTTATGCGTTTTGCCCTGGCTGCAAAGCTGCGACTGCAGCCAATTAGGCAACCGGTGTTCAAGATAATAACGCGGCCGCCACGGAGGCCCCTCTATAAAGCCCACATGGCCACCCGAGGCATGAAGCTCCAAGGTGACACAGCTTGGCAGGACTTCAGCCTTGGGAACGCTTTGGGGATAGATAAAAGGGTCATCTAGCGAATGCACAATGAGCGTTGGAATACGAATCTGCTCCACGAAAAAAGCACTACTGCAACGGCGGTAATAGTCATCAGCGCTTTCAAAGCCATGCAGCGGGGCAGTAACGCGGCCATCAAAGTCCCAAAACGTCTTCATACCCTTTAATGTTTCAAGCGCTGCTAAACGCGCTAGCTCCCCCCTGCGCCCTTGGCGTAAAAACGCCTGCCGTTTATGTTCAACATACCGGCGCAGGTCTCGCAGGAAGCGGGCCTGGTAAACTCTTGAAAAGCCCTTATTGATTCGCTCTGCGCAGTGGTCTAGCCGAAACGGTACCGATACGGCTACCGCCGCCTTCAACGGCGTATTACTCCCCTTTTCGCCCAAATACTTGAGCAACACATTGCCACCTAATGAGTAACCAATGGCGGCAAACAATTTGTGTGGATAGCGTAACGTCAGTTGCTTAACCACATCCGCCAAGTCTTCACTCACGCCAGAATGATATCCTCTGGCACGATGATTTGGCTCACCAGAACAGCCACGCCAATTGACAGCCGCGCTCTGCCAGCCGCGCGCCGCTAGCGCCTGCTGTTGCCCAAGTATATACAGTGAAGCAGAACTTCCCGTCAGGCCATGCAGCAGCAACACGCAATTCGTCGCTTCACCTTCAGGCCCATACCAATCCAGATCGATAAAATCACCATCTTGAAGCGTCATTCGCTCCCGCCGACGCTGTAATTGAGGCGATGCCCGCCATAGCGGGCTATACAGTGTTTGCATATGCCCGCCCGACAGCCAGCGCGAAGATCGAAATGGAGGCATAGTTGAAGACCGCATTGAAGACGACATTAAAGACATGGAGAAAAAGCGCCAGCAAGAACAATAGCGGGATAGCTTAGCAAAATTTATCAGTCGATTTGGTTGCGGCAGAAGTATCGCCTTTAGACTAGCACTGGCTCGCCTAACGCCAACACGCCTGGTATGCATTGTTCTCATAGATGCGACAATACGCCATGCGTCGCCGGGCACTTTCAACTTACGTCGCAGAGTGGTTTCAACTACTATTATTAATAGTTAAAGAAATATAGCCATACCCTTTAAGAATATAGCTCCTGCGACAACGACTGATTTTTAACTCTTTCATGCCACACGATCTAGGAGGTCGCCATGGAATTAGATCCCCTGTTGCTTTCCAGGCTACAGTTCGCTTTTGTTGTCTCTTTTCATGCCATTTTTCCGGTGTTTACTATCGGTCTAGCGTCCTATATCGCACTACTGCATGGCCTATTCTACAAAACGGAAAATCCCGCTTGGGATCGCTTAGCGCTGTTCTGGACAAAAGTGTTTGCCGTTGTGTTTGGCATGGGCGTTGTATCAGGCATTGTGATGTCGTTTCAGTTTGGGACGAACTGGAGCAACTTTGCCTACGCCACATCTAACTTTCTAGGTCCTGTCCTCAGCTATGAGGTAGTAACGGCCTTTTTCCTGGAAGCTGCTTTTCTAGGCGTACTGTTATTTGGCCGCAATAAGGTACCTGAAGGTGTGCATCTGTTTGCTGCCATCATGGTTGCTGTGGGCACGTTTATATCTTCTTTTTGGATACTTTCTGCCAACAGTTGGATGCAAACCCCAGTGGGTTTTGAGCTAATCGACGGTCGGTTCCATATCACTTCCTGGATGGAAGCACTCTTTAACCCCTCTTTCGGGTATCGCTTTGTACACATGGGCATGGCTTCCTTCCTAACCGGCGGATTCGTCGTTGCTGGGGTGAGCGCCTGGTTCTTACTGCGCAAGCGTGATGTTGAAGCTAATAAAAAAGCGCTATCCATGTGTTTGTGGCTACTGCTGATTTTAGCGCCCGCACAAGCGGTAGTTGGCGATTTTCACGGTCTGAACACCTTAGAGCACCAGCCTACGAAAGTAGCCGCCATGGAGGGTAACTGGGAAACGCAAACCAATGTGCCGCTTCTGCTTTTCGCTATCCCAGATAAAGAATCCCAGACCAATCATTTTGAAATCGGCATTCCCAACCTCGCCAGCCTGATCCTAACGCACCATATCGATGGTGAAGTTCCCGGGCTTAACGCAGTACCGGTAGAAGAGCAGCCTCCTGTCATCATTGTGTTCTGGGCTTTCCGCGTCATGGTAGGTATTGGCGTGCTAATGATTGCGGTTGCGCTGACTGGGTTGTTTCTACGTCGCAAAGGGCGTGTCTATGAAAACCCGCTTTTCTTAAAAACGCTGACCGTCATGATTGCATCCCCCTTCCTCGCGGTTTTGGGTGGCTGGATTGTTACCGAATCAGGACGTGCGCCTTGGTTAGTGTATGGCGTTATGACTCACGCGGAAGGCTTAACGCCGTCGCTTACAGGCGGCATGGCGCTGTTTACCTTAATTGGTTATATCGCGGTTTACAGCGTGGTGTTTTTAACCGGAATTTATTATTTAACGCGAGTTGTGCGCAATGGCATGACAGAAACACAGGCCGAAGTTGGAGGCGAGATTGAACGCCCGAAACGCCCACTATCCGCGGCACACACCCCCTTTGATGATGATTTGGAAGGAGCCAACACATGAGTATTGATCTTTCACTCATCTGGGCTGCCATTATTGGCTTTGGCGTCATTATGTATGTCTTGATGGATGGCTTTGATCTAGGGTTGGGGATTTTGTTTCCCTTCGCTCCTGATGAAGAGTCACGCGATGTGATGATGAACTCTGTTGCTCCCGTGTGGGATGGCAATGAAACCTGGCTAGTGCTGGGTGGCGCTGGGCTGCTCGGCGCTTTCCCTCTGGTCTATTCCGTGTTTTTGCCCGCGCTCTATATCGGTGTTTTCCTAATGCTGGCTGGCTTGATTTTTCGCGGCATCTCGTTCGAGTTTCGCTTCAAGTCTAAGAAAAACCGCCGTTGGTGGAACCGTGCCTTTAGCTGGGGGTCCGCTATTGCAACCTTCGCTCAAGGGGCGGTCGTCGGCGCTTATATCCAAGGGTTTGCTGTCGAAGACTTCCGCTATGTCGGTGGCGCACTGGATTGGCTGACACCCTTTACTGTATTAACAGGGCTAGGACTCATGGCTGGCTACGCACTGCTTGGTTCTACGTGGCTGATTCTGAAGTCAGAAGGCCATGTCCAGCAGTGGGCTTACCGAATTACGCCAAAACTGCTGTTAGCAGTGCTAGTCGTGTTTGGCATTGTCAGTCTGTGGACGCCGCTGGTTAGCCCAGAAGTGCGTGACCGCTGGATGAACCAGATCCACCTAATTTGGCTGTTCCCCATTTTTGCCATGGTCTGTGCTGGCGCTCTTTATCGTGCCGTCAAGCGCCAACAGGAAGGCCTACCGTTTGTTGCAACACTGGGGCTGTTTGTCTTTACCTACCTTGGTCTCATCGCCAGTAAGTGGCCGGTTATCGTACCGCCCAACTATACGATTTGGGACGCCGCTTCCGCCCCTGAGTCGCAATTATTTTTGCTGATTGGCGTGCTGTTTGTTATCCCCATCGTGTTGGCCTATACCGCCTGGACGTACTGGGTATTCCGCGGCAAGGTAAAAGTGGGCGAAGGATACCATTGAGGCTTTGCTACTTAATCTGTTAATTGCTTATCACAAATTGCTTGTAACAAAAAAGAAGGGTGCCATTTAGGCACCCTTCTTTTATTGCTTTGGATACAGGCCTCACTGAGTGTGGCCTACAGCTTGACGGTAGGGTCAGCAAAACCATTCGGCACATAAAGATTATGCGGACCTAAGCGGCTAACGTCTGTTTCGCCACATAGCGCCATCGTGGTATCCAGCTCTTTATGAATAATCTGTAGCGCCCTGGTGACGCCCTCTTCACCGGCAGCCCCTAAACCATAGGTAAAAGCACGCCCAATGTAGGTTCCCTTAGCCCCCAACGCCAACGCTTTCAGCACATCCTGACCCGAACGGATACCAGAGTCGAGATGGACTTCTATCTCGCCTCCCACTTCATCCATAATGCTTGTCAGCATCCGAATCGAGCTCATTGCTCCATCAAGCTGACGACCACCATGGTTAGAAACAATAATGGCATCGGCACCTATCTCTACGGCGCAGCGCGCATCTTCAGGGGTCATAATGCCCTTAATAATCAGCTTACCGCCCCACCACTCTTTAAACTGCGCAATACGCTTCCAGTCCAGCGATACATCAAAGGCCTCGGCCGTCCAGGCTAACAAGGAGGAAGGGTCAGTAACCCCTTTGGCGTGCCCCACAATATTGCCAAATGAGCGACGTTTGGTTTTCAGCATTTCCAAACCCCAAGGGATTTTCGTTGCCATGTTAGCAATCGATTTTGCGGTCAATTTAGGGGGTGCAGAGAGTCCGTTTTTGAGATCTTTGTGGCGCTGCCCCAGTACTTGCAAATCGACAGTGACCACAATAGTCGAGCAGTTAGCCGCCTTAGCACGCTCAAACAAGCGGCGCATAAAGTCATCATCTTTTAAGGTATATACCTGGAACCAGAACGGCTGCGTCGTGTGTTCGGCGATGTCCTCAATCGAGCAAATCGACATGGTCGACAGCGTAAACGGCACACCAAATTTTTCAGCCGCCCGTGCTGCTTTAATTTCGCCATCTGCCGCTTGCATTCCCGTTAACCCTACGGGTGCAAGCGCAACCGGCATAGCCACATCTTCGCCCATCATAGAACTTCGCGTAGAACGCCCTGACATATCGACCGCAACACGCTGTTTCAAGTGAATATGCTGGAAGTCGCTGGTATTTTCACGGAAGGTTTGCTCTGTCCAACTGCCTGATTCGGCGTAGTCATAAAACATTTTTGGCGTGCGGCGGGCGTAATGGCGACGAAGGTCTTCAATGTTGGTATAGATCGGCATAAATTATCCTTAATGAATATTATTCCCATTAACATCCAGAACAGACGGCCTTTATATTGTTCTTCAATACTGCACAAGTAAACGTCCTATTCCGCTCTCTTTACTCGGCAAGCTATTTCAGCATGACCGGCAGAGATTTGCGGAAATGGCAGCGTATTAAAATGAAGCAAGTTACTCGGTGAACGCCAAAATTTGCTCCAACAGAGCGCGCTTACGCGGCAGCAAGCTCACTTCTAACCCTAGCGGACGGAATACACGATTCTTAACCTCTAGGGTGACATTGTTCTTATCGCCTTCCAGATCCGATAACGTTCGTCGACTGATACCCACCAAGGCAGCATAACGTGTTTGGTTCAACCCCAGCACATCGCGGCGTAATGCACGTAATAACGCACCATCGGTGATTTCCCCTGCATAGAAACGTTTTAGCAGAGCCACCAAGGCTTCCTCGCGATCATCCGCATAGCGCTTCATAACAACCCCCAACGCTTGAGTCGAGTATTGATAGTACGTAGGCCGACTGCAGGCATATCAAGAATTCGGGCTGGCACCCCACGGGCAGCCAAGCGTTCATCGACGCCCTCTAGTCTCAATGCAAGCGCACGCAGCTCTTCCATCACTCGCTCTGGCTCGATAACGTCTGCCAGGCTGTCGGCAATTCCTTGCCAGTCGTACTCCCCGCCAATTTCCAAGGGCGTTCCCCATTGCGTTGTTCGTGTCACCCCCTCGGGGTCAGCCTTCATCGGCGCGAAGTCATATACAGGGGCAAGCTCAATGCCTTCGGGGCGCTTCAATAACGCCGTATTTCGGCCATGATTGTCAGAATTGCCGAAAGCGATATTCAACAAATCACGCTTAATCCACTCCAACGCTAAGCGCTCGCCATCGAAAAAGGCGCCTTGCTCTTGCACGCGGTATTGAGCTTCCAGCAAGCTAATCAGTCGGCGAATAGTGTCGCCATGATGCAGAAAGGTGCCCGGCGCGGCGTCTACCAAGGAGTAGACCGACTCAAGGCCATAGCGAACCCAAGTGCCATCGAGATACTCCATGTCGAAACGGGGTAACCACAGGGACGGGTAACGCTCTCCTTCCACCAAGCGCATCCGCTCGGTATCTATCGTGGCCACCCCTAACGATGCAAGCTCCTGATAGTAGTGATATTCAGCGCGCAAGATGTCGCAATCATCCGTTGAACGCCTACCGCGCGGAAATTTCACCAGCATGGGTAGGTCAGGTCGATGGTTCTCATCCTGCCAGGTATCAATCCAAACCTGGTCATCATTCGTTAACCGGAGCAGTAATTTTGGCGCTTCACCACCTGCGCCAGTGGCACCGCCACTGGCCGCCCCCATCTGCTGGGCATACTCTAAAAAGTCCACCTGACGCTCTATAACGCTTTGCAGCGGAAAACGTCGCTCCTCTAGGGCTTTTTTTACGGAGAGATCAGGCACTGATTGTTTGATTCTCAAGTTGCCGACCGGCGCGATAGTGCCACGTGCCAGTAATTCAGTATCCTGTTGCCCGACCGGCAAGTCGTGAAGCCCTAGATAATCCACCCAAAAACGTCGGCTAGCCCCAGCCGGCATGATGTCTTCCAAGAAACCGAACCAGTGTGGCGATTCATGAGTTAGCATTAACTCGATAGGCAACCGCATACTGCAAGCGTGCAAGTCATCTTGAAATAGCCACTCAACGGCATAGTCAGTCGCATAGCGCAGCCGAGACTCTCCGCGAGTACCCTGATCTGGATGGGGCAACGACAATTCAGCCGCGTCATGCCACGCTTGTTCAAAATGAACCTGTATCGTTAACTTCACGAATCACCCATGTCGAAAGTTGCTAATATCGAAGCCACTCATGACCCAGCCATTAATGTGCAGTAAAGCGCTCAAAAATTCCTTCACCACTCATTTATGAGTAGTTTAGCGCACATAACTACTGCAACAAAGAATTAATGAGCATCATATTGCACATTTAATTATCCACACGAGCGCCATATGGGAACCTAATATGAATGCTACCCATTTAGAGCATGCGTTTGTCGCATTGCTGATTCAGATGGCTCTACTTCCCTTTGCAAATGCAAAAATCACCGGCACCATCGCGGTAGCACTGCTGCTTGGACGTGAGATTGCACAACATGAATACAGGCTAGCCGTTCAACGTGGTTGGGAATGGGGGCAAGCATTACCGGTGGGCATATTTGAAGGGGTTTGGCGTGGCTGGACGCTAGATTCAGCGCTAGACATTGTTGTACCGGCCCTAGTATGCACTGTGGTAGCCGTTGCGCTAAAAATCATAAAGCCAAACAGCTAAATCACAAAAGCCAAGCATCTAGCAACAACAAAAGTCCTGGCTCCTCAGAGGCTTTTATAACGAATCCCGAGCACACCTATTGGTACACAGGTGTTAAACAAGCCTTTATAAAGCACTTTACCTATTACGCGAATCATGCAAAATTGCTTAATCAACACCTTATATAAAAACGAAAAAGGAAAGTACTATGGCCCGTAGCCACATAGGAATAGCAACGGCACTTACCTCACTGCTATTTGTCGTTCCAGCCTACTCCGATGAGCCACTTCGCCTCGCTGTTGATGTTCCCTTTGAGCCTTTTGAGTACCGTTTGCCCGACGGCACCCTAACAGGCTTTGAGGTGGAGCTGGGTGAAGAAGTATGCCGACGCATCGAGCGTGAGTGCGAATGGGTAGAGCAAGGCTGGGACGGCATTATTCCCGGCCTACTAGCACGCAAGTACGACGCCATCATGTCCTCAATGGCAATCACCGATGCGCGCAGCGAACAAGTGCTGTTCTCAGAACCCTACTATAGCAACCCTAGCGTATGGGTGACCCAGGAAGGCAACGAGATCGATATTGAAGATCGCGACGCCCTTGACGGCATATCGGTAGGCGTTCAGCGTGGCACCATCCGCGATGAGTACATCACCGACACCTATGGCGACCTCGTTGAAGTACGCCGCTATGCAACAGGCGAAGATCTCGCGGTAGATATGAGAACAGGCCGCTTAGACGCAGCTTTTATGTATTACCCACTGGCACTGTCATCGCTTGAAGTTAACGCTGAAGGCAGCGGGATTGTTACCAGCTCGCCACTTATCCGCGAGCCCAAGCACTATTTCGGGCATGGCGTGGCAGCAGCCTTCCATCCTCGTAATGAAGCCCTGGCGGAGCAGTTCAATGAGGCACTGCGCGAAATCAAGCAGGACGGCACCTACGACGAGCTAATGCACAAATACGTCGACTACGACATCAAGATCTAAGGTCTGTCACTATCGCGCCAACGGTAACCCCAGGGATAGCACGCGACGCTTAACCCTGGGGTCGCTGAATTAAGCAGAAGGCAACCCCAATCTAATTACGTGACCGTACTTCATTAAGAATGGGCACTTGCACCCTACTCAGCCCAGCTAGTCGCCAGGTCTCAACCGGCTCGCTACCCTCTACTCCCTGGACTGAACCCCACGCCACTCGAATCGACGTTGTGTAAACCGCCCCGTCTCCCATCACAATAGTCGCGTCAATCAAATACCGCCGCTTCTGCTCTTGCATGACGTCATCATCGAAATCCGAGGTTACTTCAATCTTGGTAATCCCCGCATCGTTACACGCTTCATGGAAAAGAGAAAACTTCTCTTCATAATAGGGATCCGGTTCAATTTTCCGTTGATGCATACCCAGATGCCTTTCTATATCGCCATCGCAAATTGCTTGAACAACGACCTCAACCATCCCTGTTGCCGTATCGCTATACACCCCATTCGCTTCACTAGCCTCACTAGCCTCACTAGCCTCACTAGCCTCACTAGCCTCACTAGCCTCACTAGCCTCACTAGCCTCACTAGCC
>NZ_BJUL01000022.1 GCF_007989605.1 Vreelandella venusta
TTTAAAGAGCTGCCGAAGGGCGTTGCCGTTCGATGTGGGGCATATTCTACCCATTTCTATTTGTTCGTCAACACTTTTTTATCTTGTTTAATAGCCATCTAGCAAAAGGATGTTCGACCGCCTAAAAACACAGCTTAACTGCTAGTAAGAGCTTCATCACAGATGGCGACAATCCCTATGTTGGCAACGGTGAAATGGGCAATGGTTTAAACAAATCACCACAGACACGAGATCCGCGCTCCCTTCACACTCGATCAAGGCGTTGCAAAAGTTCTCGGCGACGCGATTCATCAACGAAAGCTTCCTCGATTGCATTACGATTTAGAATGCGAAACACCTCCGCATCCCAGCCAAATGCTTCTGCACAGGCAACATGATTTGTCAGCAACCCACCTCCAAAATAAGCCGGGTCGTCTGAGCTAATTGTTACCTTAAGGTTTTCTTTCAACAACTGGGGAAGAGGATGCTCTCGAAGATCATCAACCACTTTCAAACTAACATTAGAAAGCGGACAAACCGTTAGAACGATCTGACGCTCCCTGAGCCGCTTAACCACTGCATCACTTTCGAGGCAGCGAACGCCATGGTCAATTCGCTGAACATCGAGGAGATCCAGCGCTTCAGCAATATATTCGGCGGGTCCTTCTTCTCCTGCGTGGGCAACACGCACTAAACCAAGCTGTTTTGCTCGCGCAAAGAGCGCCTGGAATTTTGCCGGAGGGTTACCACGCTCTGCACTATCTAAACCAATCGCATCCAGAAACTTCCAGTACGGAGCAGCATTTTCAAGCACGCTGAGCGCTTCTTCAACCGGACGATCGCGCAAAAAGGCCATAATCATGCCAACAGACAGATCAAGTGTTGCCTCTGCTTCTTCTTTGGCGCGAAGCAATCCCGCCATCACAACGTCAAGGGGAATGCCACGTTGGAGATGGGCCTGGGGATCAAAATGCATATCAATGTGCACCACCCCTTCACCACGAGCACGTTGGAAATAGTCCATCGCCAAGTCATAAAAGTCCTGTTCAGTGCGCAGCACGCTCATGCCTTGGTAATAAAGATTTAAGAACCCCTGTAGATCATCAAAATCGTAAGCTGCTTTTGCTTCTTTAACCGTCGCATAAGGAAGCTCAATACCATTTCGCGTGGCAAGCTCAAACATTAACTCAGGCTCTAGTGAACCTTCGATATGCAAATGAAGCTCTACCTTAGGCAGCTGAAGAAGAAATTCATGCATACGAAACTCCTGTCATTAGGAAAAATCATTTCCAGTATTATCAAGAGTATCCGCATTTAGTTTCCCCCCAGCAAGTCGCCAGTGATAGTTAACGCCAGGAAGCAACGACGAGCATTCTACTTGGTGAATAAAAAAGATCGCTGTGCGATCAATGAGCCAATGGTCAAGAGATTTAGCAATATGCATAGCGGTGAATGCATCGACACCGGCAAAGGGTTCGTCTAAAAGCACAACTGAAGGGTCACGCAAGAAAATACGAGCCAATGCCACCCTTCGTGCCTGCCCTCCCGAGAGCTGCTGCCCCATTTCGCCGACTTGGGTCATAAGCTGATTTGGCTGCTGCTTTACCCAATCCTTTAGGGCAACTTGAGAGAGAGCTTCCCACAATTGATCATCGCTTGCCTCAGGGTTTGCAATACGCAGATTCGCTGCTAACGACCCATCAAACAGGTCAACCTGCTGCGTGAGCAAAGCAAAATGCTCGGCACGGCTCTCCGCCGTCACATTAGAAGGCGCATAGCTGGCAACGTAAACCTGTCCCTCTGAAGGCGATACTCTACCCATAATAAGGTTAGCCAACGTTGACTTGCCTGCTCCTGAGACACCTGTCACTACTGCTCGCTCTCCGGCAGGCAAGGCAAATGTAGTGTCAGACAGCACCGAATAGGCTGTATCGGGGTAACGGAAGGAAACATTATTAAACGCCACTGGATGCCCACGAGAAGCATTAGAAAAAGCTAACGACGGCGCCTTAGTCATTATGCTGCTTAGCGCATTTAGTCGCCGAGCAGCACCATAGCTAGCACCGACCTTTAGAAAGGCATTAGGTAGCGTAGTGAATACTTCATTTATACCCAGCACAGCGATAACCGCCATAACTATGATCGGCCCCGCCACTTGGCCAGCCTCTACAATGAAACTACCCAGCCATAACACGCCCACCAACAACATGCCGGTCACCGCTAATACGAACGCGTTGCCAATGGCCGACTTATATGCAAGTTGGCGCTGATTACTTAGCGCTTGATCTTCGTGCTGCTTGATCCGCGCACGGTACCAAGGGTTGGTTTGGTAACTCATTAACTCAGCCGACGCTTGTACTTGATCAAGCACTAAACGGCGTAACTCTTCTTGGTCGTTAACTTGCTGGAAACTATTACTAAACCCCAACCACGCATAACCAAGCGTCACCACAAGCCATAGCCCACTCAATACGACTGCTATCAAACCACCCAGTACTGGCACCCAAAGAGCGATAAAGCCAGAGACAATCAGGATGCTCAACAGCCCAACTAATGGAGGGAAAAGCAATCGCAGATACAGGTTGTCAAGCGTATCAATATCCGACGTTAAGCGACTTAGCCATTCACTCGCGCGGCGGCGCTTAAGGGTTGCTTCATCCAACCTTGTTAAATCGCCAAATACGCGGTAGCGCAAATCAGCGAGCAATGTCAGTACGGTATTGTGGTTATAAAGACGCTCCGCGTAACGCGCCACCGTTCGCAACAGTGCAAAAAAACGAATACCGCCACCAGGAACATAAATATCCAAAGCAACGGGCAACCCTGCTGCCAACGCGATGCCAGCCAACGCGCAGGCGGTAATAAACCAACCAGAAAGCCCTAACAGTGCAAGACCTGCCAGCAGCGTCACCAACGCTAATAGTGCGCCTATAAAAAAGCGCTGACGACGGCGTAGCATGATGAGTAGCCAAGGTTTCATCTCACGATAAAACTGCTTCATACCGTCGCCTCAATAAGCCGACCAGCCTCACAAGTAAAATGGCGATTAGCAACAGCTACCACCGCAGGGTGATGCGTTGCGATTACCAGCGTACGTCCCTCCTCTGCCCAATTTAGCAACGCTTGAATAACAACCTTCTCAGTCGTGGCGTCTAGGCTTGCCGTCGGCTCATCTAACAAAACCAGTTGCGCCTCGCTAAGGTAGACACGCGCCAGCGTCAGACGCTGTGCTTGCCCTCCAGAGAGCCCGACACCACGCTCGCCGACCAGGCTTTCCAGACCATTTGGTAGCTGGGATAACAACTCCCCCAACCCCGCCCGTTGCAATGCTCGCATCATTGACGCTGGATCGGCTTCAGGAGCGGCTAAGCGCAAGTTATCGGCAAGGCTGCCCTGAATAATGCAAGGCGTTTGATCCAGCCACGCGACCTGACCACTGTGACGATAGCGGCACTCACCACTGCTAGGCATCATAAAACCAGCCATTAAGGCTAGGATGGATGATTTACCGCTACCTGATTCACCGGTGATAACAACCACGTCACCACGTCGGATGATGGCGTTCAGGTCGGACAAGACCGTGGCACGCCCCTCATATCCGACACCCGCCCCGCGCAGCTCAATAACGGTATTTTCCGAACGAGGCACTGATGTGGCTGAAGGAACTAGCGACCGTTCATTAAGTATCGTAACGATACTTTCAGCCGCCCCTAATGCTGTTGCACGATCATGATAGTGTTGGGATAACGTTCGCAGGGGCTGAAAAAACTCGGGCGCCAGCAATAAAACGGCTAGCCCGGTGAAGAGAGTTAGAGAAGACGATGGCCCATAGTCGATATAACCAAGTAGACCAAAACCGACGTACATGGCTACAACCGCAATCGCCACGGATGCAAAAAACTCAAGTACTGCTGATGATAAAAACGCGAGGCGTAGCGTGCGCATACTCAATCGTCGATAGTCATCAGTGGCATACCAAACGTCCCTTTGCGCTGACTGGGTACGACCAAACAGCTGGAGAGTCGTCATCCCTCTGACTCGGTCAACAAAATGGGCCGATAAACGCGACACAGCAATGAATTGATCGCGATTCAAACGCTCGGCGCCCATACCTACCAATGCCATAAAAAGCGGGATAAGCGGTGCTGAAAGCAATAAAAAGATGGCCACAAGGTAGTCCAGCCATCCAACAACACAAAAAATAAGTAACGGTAATGCGACGACAATCCTCATCTGAGGATAAAAACGTGCGAAATACCCGTCCAACGCGTCAATATGCTCTACCGCCTGAGTCGCTATTGCACCGCTCTGCTGGCGAGTAAGCCAAACTGGCCCAAGCGTCGCCACTTTATTTAGCAACGCCTCTCGCGCATGCTGGCGAATACGAAGACTTGCCTGTGCACTACTGGCTTCTTGTATTGCTTGAAGGAGTGAGCGAAGTAGCACCACTGCCATCAATCCCAGAAAAAAAATGGTCAGTGACACCGGTGAACGGCCATGAATGACAAGCTGATCAATGCACCACGCAAGCCCTATCACGAGTAAAGCCGTCAATCCCCCTGCAAGCACGCCGCATATTGCGGATAACGTGAGTGTTTTATGCTCACGCCGAGCGAGTGATTTCAACCATGCGCGTGAAGTTAAGGGTATTAGCTGATCAGTTTTAGAAGTAGCCATATAGTTAGTGGCACTCCTCACTTGCTGGTCGCACCTTACCAATAGTAGCGACACTCAAGCCAAAAACAGCCGCAAACACCGTTGCCCACAATAGCGCAAGATGGCCACTAGCTATTTTTTTAGTTTTCAAGAAAAGTCCATGGAGTAGCGCTATATAAGAGGCCAGTCCGATGGTAACAACCGAGAAACTCGCGCGAAACGATACTACGAAGGCGAACTTAACTGGTGATAACACTCGGGGGTCAAGCTCCATCACACTCTCCTAAGACTTGGATAAGTATCCCATTGCTGGGTCACACAAGCTTAGTTAAGCCTTACTGGTGCTGCACTTTAGCAATAGGCATGCGCTCTAGGCACGATGCAGCGACACAGCAACCAAGCCTGATATTCGAATGTGTTGTAATTTGACGTTATAACAAACGTTATACACTACTAATCCTGCTGCAAAACTGTGTCGCATTGACGCAGCTAGGACATCACTACAAGGCTAACCATGTAGCCGGTGTAAGCAATGAACATAGAGAACAACACCCCCCCCTCGATACGATTTATACGCCGTGGGCGACCCCGCCAGGAGAACGCAAAGAAAACCATCATTAGGGTCATAAAAGTCATCACGCTCCAATCACGGATTAGCACCTCGCGCCCCACTTCAATGGGTGTAATGACACCGGCAAGGCCTACCACGGCCAAGCTGTTAAACAGATTAGAACCTACAACATTACCCAGCACCATATCATGCTCTTTGCGCCGCAAAGCGCTAATAGAGGAAGCAAGCTCTGGTAAGGATGTGCCTATTGCTACGACGGTTAAGCCAATAATTAAGTCGCTCACTCCAAAAGCTACCGCTATTTCGACCGCCCCCCACACTAAGATGCGCGAGCTAGCAATCAACAACACCAGCCCAACTAACGTCCACATAAGCGCCTTGCCACGAGACATGGGCTTGCTATCCAGCGCTTCTGACACTTCCCCCACTAGCGGGTCGTCTTGCTGCCCTCGTGAACGAACAATACTAACCCCAATAAACAGTGCCAATGCGCCTAGCAGTAAGACAGCTTCCCCGCGAGAAATCCAACCATCATAAAGCATATACCCCGTCAGAAGCATGACGCCTACCAACAATGGCATCTCCTTGCGGATCACGCCGGAGTGCACCGCCAGAGGGGCTAGCAACGCGACAAAACCTAAAACAAGACCAATATTAGCGATATTTGAACCATAGGCGTTACCTACCGCTAAACCAGGATTTCCTTGCATGGCCGCCAACACTGACACCATCATTTCAGGTGCAGAGGTACCAAAACCAATAACCAGCATGCCAATTAATAGAGGCGACAATCCTAGCCACCTAGAGGTAGCTGCAGCACCATCGATAAATTTCTCGGCGCTCCACACAAGAAGCACCAACCCAAAAACTACCGCCAAAAAAGCGAGCAACATT
The DNA here is from genome assembly GCF_007989605.1 of Vreelandella venusta. Classification (GTDB taxonomy): domain Bacteria; phylum Pseudomonadota; class Gammaproteobacteria; order Pseudomonadales; family Halomonadaceae; genus Vreelandella; species Vreelandella venusta. The sequence goes on from NZ_BJUL01000022.1 coordinate 6,101, forward strand.
ATTTCATTTCCTTAATAACGTAATGTTAGGCACTATCATTAGGCACCATTGCCGAGGCATCCTTGTCTAACTAGTTAGTGAGGTCAAGTGCTGTTTTGGCAGAACGAAAATAAATATCGATTTGACAGTAGCATCTGCCCACCGTACTAATTTGAATCCCTCAACGTATTGAGAATTTGCTGTTGCCTCATTTTCAGTTTATCAAACGACCTTCGTTGCAGGTGAAATCACCACAGGTCGACCGTCACCCTCCTGAAACACGTGCCCAGCGAAGGCGCTTACGCGCTTGTCATGAGTGTGACTGGGTGTCTGCACTTCCCCCGCTCGGTTCTGGAGAGAAAGCATCCTGTCCACGCTGCTCTCATGTGCTGGTAAAGCGGCATCGCTACCCTGCCCAGAGATGCATGGCGCTAGCGCTTTCATCCTTGATAGCGCTACTTGCAGCAGTGTCATTTCCGTTTGTTAGCTTTAGCATCAGCGGTATTGGTAATCGTATAGAACTGTCTCAGACAGCCACTACGCTGATCGCGTTTCATCAGCCTGTTGTCGCTATCGCTGTTATTATGACCATTGTTGTGCTGCCAGCGATTTATCTAATCGGCGTGATCTGGCTTCAATTTGGTTTACTTCGTGGCCACCCCATGCCATTTAGTCGGGACATCGCTCGTTCGCTAGCGAGGCTTAGCCCATGGATGATGGCGGATGTTTTCATCGTTGGGGCACTGGTGAGTTTGATAAAAATAGCGGGCATGGCACACATAGAGTTAGGCATCTCTTTTTGGGCGTTCAGTGTGTTTGCCATTCTCTTACTGTTAACGACACAATCCATTGATTCAGATTGGATGTGGTTCTCTTTAGCGAAAGAACCCCGCGCGCCAGAAGGCACTCGTACAGGAACGACTGCGGCAAGCCAAGGTGTCACTGGCTGCCCAACTTGCGGCCTAATTAATCGCCTTGACGAGCACGGCACAGGGCGCTGCCTACGCTGCCAAGAAAAGCTTCACCCACGACTACCACACAGTTTACAACGCACCTGGGCACTGCTTTTCGCTGCAGCGGTAATGTATATCCCCGCTAATGTATACCCCATTATGACCACTACAAGCTTAGGGCACTCATCACCCTCAACGATCATCGGTGGAGTTATCCAGCTAATCCAAATGGGCTCCTGGCCGGTGGCCGTGGTTATCTTTGTGGCAAGTGTTATTGTGCCCGTTGGTAAACTGGTCGCCTTAATTTGGCTGTGTATGGTCATAAAGCATAGCAACGAACTCAACGCACAAAGCCGAACTCGACTTTATCGGCTAACTGAATTTATAGGCCGATGGTCAATGGTTGACGTATTTGTGGTGTCAATATTAGTAGCTCTGATTCGCGCTGGGTCGTTAATGTCAATCACACCAGGGCCAGCTGCGCTCGCGTTTGCTGCCGTCGTTGTGCTCACAATGTTAGCAGCCATGACGTTTGATCCGCGCCTAATTTGGGACACTCCGCCCCCTCGCTCTACACGCCGTAACTCGGCCACCAAGGAAACTGTTGATGGCTAACGATTCAACACCAAAGAACGCCGAAACAAGCGAAAACAACGACTTACATCGTGCGAAGTCATCACCGCAAACACGCCTCTCTCCGATTTGGATTGTGCCAATCGTTGCTTTGGTGATTGGGCTGTGGCTTGCCTACGACAACTACGCCAGCCGAGGCACGCTCGTTACCCTCACTATGGACAGCGCGGAAGGTATCGAAGCGGGCAGCACGCTCATTCGCAGCCGCAATGTTGAAATAGGCAGAGTCCAAAACGTTCGCCTATCTGATGACCTTTCCCACGCCGTCATGACCGCCCGCATCCAACCAGAAGCGGAAGCGATGCTTAGGGAAGATAGCCGATTCTGGGTGGTAAAGCCGCGCATCGGCCGTGAGGGCATTAGCGGGCTGGGTACGGTATTGTCGGGTGCCTATATTCAGCTAGAGGCCGGACAGTCCGATGAACCTGAACGCGAGTTTACGGTAAGTGATACACCACCGGTTGCGCCAGCTGGGCAGGCTGGTTTGCAAATCAGCTTAGTCAGTCAACTGGGTAACTCACTGCGGATAGGCGACCCTGTTTCTTACCAGGGCTATACCGTAGGACGAGTCGAAGACACTCGGTTTGATGCAGAGTCTCGCACCATGCACCACCAAGTATTTATTGAAGAACCCTACGGCCAGTTGGTAACGGATAGCACTCGATTTTGGACATCGAGCGGTGTTGATTTCCAACTAGATGCCGATGGTGTACGTGTCAACGTGGAGTCCCTTGAAGCATTACTGGGAGGCGGCGTTACGTTTGGCGTGCCAGAAGACTTACCAATGGGGCAACCCGTAGAACCCAATGCACGCTTTAATCTCTATGCGGATGAAAACACTGCCCGGGAAGGCACCTTCAATCAGTACTTAGAGTACGTGTTATTGGTTGATGATACCGTTCGCGGGTTATCGAAAGGCGCACCCGTCGAATTTCGCGGGGTAAGAATCGGTACGGTTGCATCAGTACCCTGGAATTTTACTGCTCCACAGCCAGACTCACGTTCTCAGTTTGCCATCCCGGTGCTGATCAGAATCGAGCCTCAGCGGTTGGGCATTGAGAATGCCGACATCGATATAGAAGAGTGGGACTCGCGCTTTAAGCGCCTCTTCGGCCTAGGGCTACGTGCATCACTCAAAAATGGCAGCCTATTAACCGGTGCACTTTTCGTTGACCTTAATTTTCAACGCGATTTAGCTGATGAATATGTCGCTGAAACGTTCTCGGAGCGGACGGTATTCCCTACCATCGCTGGCGGCTTTGCACAGATCCAAGCGCAGTTAACCAGCCTGCTTGAGAAATTAAACGCGCTTGAAGTCGAACCATTACTTGCAGGTTTAGACCGCAACTTACAAGCATCTGAAAGTATGCTCAACGAAATACGTCAGGTAAGCACCTCCATCAACCAGCTACTGAATGACCCCGAGACCCAGGCAGTCGGCGGAAACATAAATGCGACCCTTGAGGAGCTGCGTGACACTTTGCAAGGTGTATCACCGTCATCTCCAGCCTACCAGGAATTAACCACGGCTATTCAACGACTGGATCGCTTAATGCGCGACTTACAGCCACTTACTCGCACATTAAATGAGAATCCAAGAGCGCTCTTATTCGACAACCTGGATACTCAAGATCCCGTGCCTCGCGCACCACGCCAATAAGGAGCTTACTATGCGCTATAAGGCAGCCCACTATTTATCACTATTGAGCCTTTGCATACTGCTTAGCGCTTGCGCCAGCAGTGTCACGCCACCCTCTCGTTACATGCTACCAAGCGAAAATGCAGTGAGCTCGCCAAACCAACCGACTGGCACACTGCAGGTGCGATCGCCACGTTTAGCACACTATTTAGATGTGGATGGTATCGTCATGCAGCTTGATGACATCACCCTGAAAGAAGCCCGCGAACACCAATGGGCTGAAAGTATTGGGCGCCAACTAGAACGAGCATTGCGTGCCCAACTCTCCAAAGAGCTAGCGTCCATTCAGGTCGTGCATGCTGATGGCAATGCACCTGAAGCGCTCACATTGCTACTGGAAGTTGATCAATTTCAGGGGCGGCACGACGGGCTGGCGGTCACCAGCGGCCAATGGCAGTTACGCGATGCAGATAACAACCTACTTGCGCTAAAAAGTTTTTCTGCAGAGACCGAGCTTCAACAGGATGGCTACCCCGCTCTCGTTCGCTCACTCGGCGAAAGCTGGGATAAGGTGGCCCTGCAAATCGCCAACGAGATCCGCAAAGGAAAATACTTTTAGATGTAATATCGGTTAGGCATCCAACCTGTATGTGAAACGCTGAAATGAAGTATCCATGATATACTCTAAGCGTCATCTTTCAGCATTACCACGTCACCCCCGATTCAAGGCAATGTCTCATTCACCGCCTTAATCGGCAAAAAAATGACCATCGCGGCAGCGTGCTTTATCTGGCAAACTTCGCTGCCGCGAAGGTGTACCATCCTCGCTTTTTGAACATTACGCTCAGTAACGGCGACGCTAAACGGCGTCACTTACTAAGCGATTGCGGAGAACGCATGAGCTTTTCTGAACTTGGTCTGCACGACGATTTACTACGCGCGGTTACCGCGCAGGGCTATACGCAGCCTACCCCTATTCAACAAAAAGCTATCCCCGTTGTACTTGAAGGTCGTGACATGCTCGCCAGTGCACAAACTGGTACAGGCAAAACTGCTGGCTTTACATTGCCCATGTTACAGCGGCTAGCGAATGGCAAGCGCCCCGGCAAACGCCAAGTACGCGCGCTGGTGCTCACGCCTACGCGCGAGCTTGCTGCCCAGGTAGGCGAAAGCGTAACCGCTTACGGCAAGCACCTCTCTTTACGCTCGCATATTATTTTCGGCGGCGTTGGCCAACAGCCACAAGTTGATGCACTCAAAGCGGGGCTTGATGTGCTAGTTGCCACGCCAGGCCGGCTGCTAGATTTACATCAGCAAGGCCATGTCGATCTATCAGCCGTCGAAATCCTGGTGCTCGATGAAGCTGATCGTATGCTCGACATGGGATTCATCCATGACATTAAGCGTCTGTTGCGTTTAGTGCCGAAACAGCGTCAAAACCTACTATTCTCGGCAACATTCTCCAACGAAATACAGTTACTGGCACAACAGTTACTCAACAACCCGGCGTTAATAGAAGTTGCACCTCGCAACACGACCGCTGAAAAGATTGAGCAAACCATTTACCGAGTAGATCGTGATAAAAAACGCGAGTTGTTAGCCCACCTAATCCAGCAGCATGGGTGGTTTCAGGTACTCGTTTTCACGCGCACTAAACATGGTGCAAACCGCTTAGCAGAGCAGCTTTCTAAGCAAGACATTCCCGCTATGGCCATCCATGGCAATAAGAGCCAAGGGGCTAGAACACGTGCACTAGGCGCTTTTAAAAGTGGTGACTTGCAGGTCCTTGTCGCCACCGATATTGCCGCGCGTGGGTTAGATATTAACGAACTTCCTCATGTCGTTAATTTCGACTTACCCAATGTGGCAGAGGATTATGTTCACCGTATTGGGCGCACCGGCCGAGCGGGCAGCAATGGAGAAGCTGTTTCACTCGTATGTGTCGACGAACACGGCTTGCTGAGTGGAATTGAGCGCCTAATTAAGCAAAATCTGCCTAAACGCATCGAACCCGGTTTTGAACCTGACCCCAACGCCAAGCCCGAGCCGATTGAAAATGGCCGCCGTGGTCAGAAGCAGCCCCGCGCCAAGCGCAAGCCAGAAGGGCAAGCGAATACAGGCGGTGAACGTCGGCGTCGCGCCCGTCGCTAGCCCTTTGCTTAGGAATATGCGAAGGTTATCGCTTCGTGTATTCCGCTGGCACAGCTTAACTTATTCATGGAGTGATTATGGCGTCGTCTCAACTTATTAACGATTACCGCCAGTGGCTTACCTTTCAACGTCAGGAGCAACTAAGCCGCGAGCACCAGGGTATTTCACAACGGCTAGAAGATGCCCGAGCATCGGCTGGGCAAGTGCTGCAGGCCTATCGCAGCATGGCTGAAAAAGCCTCCACGGAGGGCGCCTGTTATCGCACGCTTTTCTTGCGCGAGCGCAACAATAACGAATCGCTTCCCTGCGAGGGATGGTTATTTGTACGACGGGTACTTAGCGAAGAGAGCAGCACGCGAGTACGGGTAACGTTACTTGAAACCTTTACGTTAGAAGACGGCATCATTACGCCGGGCGAAAAACCTGCACGTAAATTAACTCTCGAAATCTATGACAAGCTGAATGTTGATAAGGGGATGCGTACCGAGGTGCGCGTAGACTGCTTAGATACGCAACAAGATTATCATTTCATCACCCTGCTTGATGCGGTACGCGGCGACTTACGCCCCCACCTAAAGTAAAATTAACATGGCTTCTCGTCGCACATACACTTTTATTGTGCTGATGTTCGTAGTAGGGCTTAATTTACGCCCTGCTATGTCATCGGTTGCGCCCCTGCTTTCCCGGCTGCAAGAAACTGCTGGTTTAAGCCCTGCTTCAGCAGGCATTTTAACCACGTTACCGGTGCTTTTTTTAGGTTTGTTAGCCCCACTTGCCCCACTCTTGGCTAAGCAGTTAGGCAGTGAACGGGCCCTGAGCAGCGCACTGCTTTTACTAACCTGCGGATTAATCTTAAGAGGCTTACCAGTCCCCGGGGCACTTTTTATTGGCTCAGCAATGGCAGGCGGCGCGATTGGCCTTAGCGGCACCCTTCTGCCAGCACTTGTTAAACGCGAACTGCCCCACAGCGCCGATCTTCTGACTGGCTTATACACCATGGCGTTATGTTTCGGCGGTGCTTTAGGCGCAGGTCTTAGTGTTCCTCTGATGCGATGGCTAGGCAGCTGGCAGTTGAGTCTTATGAGCTGGTCGCTGTTGGCATTAGTAGCACTGGCACTATGGATGACCAACATGCCAGCGGCTCAGCACAAGCACACCCCACGCAGTCTAAAAACCTCTTCTTCGCTTGCCCAACTAATGCGTAAACCACTTACGTGGCATGTCATGCTGTTTATGGGCATCCAGTCTTCCATGGCTTACATTGTGTTTGGTTGGCTGCCCACCTTATTAGTCTATAGAGGTTATGATGAAGCTGCGGCCGGCTGGACAATGGCCATCTCAATCATGTGTCAGCTGTTTTCAGCGCTGGGCGCACCTTGGCTAGCCCGCTTAACCTACGATCAACGCCCTGCCTTACTGCTAGTCCTTTTTAGCACCGCACTAGGGCTTTGGATGTTGCTTATTGCGCCATTAGCCTGGAAGTGGCCCGGCGCGGTACTTCTGGGCATTGGACAAGGCGGCAGCTTTAGCTTAGCGCTCAGTCTGCTGGTGTTACGAACGGCTAACTCGCGTCTTGCGGGGCAGCTTTCTGGCTTAGTACAGGGTGGCGGCTACACACTGGCAGCACTAGGCCCCTTTGGGGTTGGTCTGATGCTGCAAGCTGGAGCAGAGCTAGCCCACATAGCATGGTTGCTTATACTGCTGATTATTATTTGTTGCGGGTTCGCGCTATTGGCTGGGCGTAACCGCCAACTAGACGATAAGAGCGGTGAGCTGTTAGTACATCGCGGCTAGCAGTCATACCTGGCAATACCTGCCTCAGTTTGCCGAACCTGCTTCAATATCATACTGAGCCACTGACACTTAGACATAAGAGCTCAGACATAAAAACTTAGACATAAGAACTTAGACATAAGAACTTAGACATAACCACTTAGGCACAAGTAATTAGACGCTACGATTGAGAAACACCTCTTTAGATTCGCCCAATTCAGGAAACGGCTATGAGCACCACTTCTCTCCTGGCAAGCGCCGCCCCCACTCAAGAACGTGTGCTGGTCATCTATACTGGCGGCACTATTGGCATGCAGCCAAATGTAAAGGGACTCGCCCCAGGAGGGGGCTTTCAAGATCGTATGGCAGACGCACTAGGCCAACTTCCTATACTGCACCAACATGCCCTTCCCGCTTATGACGTGCTTAGTTATGCATCATTGATCGACTCGAGTGCAGCGACACCGCTAACTTGGCAACAGATTGCCAACGACATTGCTGCCAACTTAGCCAACTACCGTGGATTTGTCGTTATCCATGGCACAGACACCCTAAGCTGGACCGCATCAAGTCTTGCTTATCAACTACAGGGGATTGACCGCCCAGTTGTATTAACAGGCTCTATGCACCCTCTTGAGACGGCTAATAGCGATGCCATCGGCAACCTTTATGGAGCATTAAGGTTTGCCGCAAATATTGAATTACAAGAGGTGGCAATCTATTTTTCAAATCGCCTTCTGAGAGGTTCACGAGCGATTAAACAGCACGCGGAATCCTTAGATGCATTTATCTCACCAAGCTATCCCTGTATCGGTGAACGCGTAGGCGAAGACTTCATTTATTACCCCAGTAGAGGTTTAGGATTTCAACAGCGTGGCGCGCCCCGTTTTGAGCTTTCAGACTATCAAGTCGTCTCCGATGGCGCCGTTATTAGACTCGCATTGTGGCCCGGAATAGCGCCTTGGCAATTGGAAGCTCTGCTCGGTGACTCCCGCGTAAAAGGGGCACTACTACAGCTTTGGGGAGCAGGTAATATACCCAACGACCCAGCAATCATTGATGTCATTGCCAACGCCAGTGGCGAAGGAAAACTGCTCGCCGCAATTAGTCAATGCCCACAGGGCAGTATTCATATGGGCGAGTACGCAGCGGGCCATGGCCTAACAGAGGCGGGTCTACTGTCTGGAGACAACATGACACCTGAAGCAGCCTTCACCAAGCTTGTTCATCTTTTAGCTCAACCCTTGCCAACCGATGATCGACGTCAGCGATTTTTAACGTCACTTGTCGGCGAGCGCTAAACAGCGCACATCGATCAATTCGCACTGGCGTAGTCACTTATACACGCTATGTTTAAACAGATGATAACAACCAAAAAGGAAAGCAGCGTATGGAATGGCCGGTACACCATTTTAGCGAGCTATTTGAACAACTCGGGCTACGCTCGGATGCAGAATCCATAGAACACTTTATTCAACGCCACTCCCCTCTCCCCAAAGAAATGCCGCTCGCAGACGCGCCTTGTTGGAACGAAGGCCAAGCTGATTTTCTGCGGGAAGCCGTGGAAGATGATGCCGACTGGGCTGAAGTTGTCGACCACCTTGATGCCTCAATGCGCAAGCAGGCTTGATTGCTGGCTGCTTTCCGCTAAGCGCCGCTGATTAGCGGCGCCAATATAGCTATTAACTGTTAAGGCGAGCTTCAACGCGCTCAAGAATTTGCCTACTCACTTTGCCCACTAATGGCTTTGCAGCACGGTTCACCGCTTTTTCCATCAATCGGTTACGGATTTCATAACTCAGCGTGAGCGACACTTCCGTCCCCTCTGGCACTTCACGCAATTGATAACGACCTTGGTTTTTAACACCTTCCAAGGATTCCCATGCCAGCACATAAGGTGGCTTGATCTCGGTTACCGCCACATCAAATGACCAATCCATACCCACCGCATGGACATGCCAGCGATAACGGTTATCGCCTAAGGTATCAATTGATCTAATGAGATCAGAATAGTCAGCAAAATCTTCAACTCGGCTCAGCAGTTCGAACACTCTTTCAGGCTGAGCATTAATAATTTCGCTATGTTCTATGGTGGCCATGGATTCATCCCTTACGACTAGAAGGATTAGCTTAGCATGTTGAGCCATGCACATAGCGAACAGAAAATGCTACCAATTGCGGCTACTACTGGCCAGACAAGCTCGCATTGCGTAAACTGCCGACCTTCCGGACCGGACCCCGGAATCTCATTTAGCGCGACGCTAAAGCACTCAATAAATTCTCCGGCCAATGAGTAATTATTATGTCGTTACCCCCCACCTCTGGCGCAGACGCGTCATCTACCGTTGTGATTTATTCCGGCGGCATGGACTCCTACACCGTTCTTCACCGCGCAATTAAAGAAGGGCTAGACGTTCATGCCCTCTCCTTTGATTATGGCCAACGTCACTCCAAAGAACTGGACATCGCGAAAGCCGTTTGTAAGCAGCTCAACATCCCCCATCAAGTCGTTGATATACGTGCTATCCACGGTTTAATTGATAACTCAGCGCTGACTAACCCAGATATATCAATGCCCGAAGGCGACTATGCTGCTGATAACCTCTCTACCACCGTTGTCCCTAATCGCAACATGATTCTGCTTTCGTTAGCGATTGCTAAAGCAGTTAATATTGGTGCGGGGCGTGTCGATTACGGCGCCCACGGCGGTGATCATATTCTCTACCCTGACTGTCGGCCTGAATTTGTTCATGCCATGAATCAGGTCGCTGGCATCGCTAATTTTGAACCGGTAACACTACATGCACCTTATCTAGCATCGAGCAAAGCCGATATCTTGCGCGATGGCTTAGCAATGGGTCTGAACTACCGTGATACCTGGACCTGCTATGAAGGACGCGCACTAGCTTGCGGCACGTGCGGCAGCTGCCGTGAACGTCTGGCGGCGTTTGCAGCCAACAACGTTTCAGACCCGCTGGCGTATGAATCGACTCCTGCACAGGTTATCGACTGATGTATCACGTCAAAGAAGCTTTTTATACTTTGCAGGGCGAAGGTGCCCAGGCAGGCCGTGCCAGCGTATTTTGCCGCTTTAGCGGCTGCAACTTGTGGTCTGGGCGTGAAATCGATCGCGCCAGCGCAAAATGCTCTTTTTGCGACACCGACTTTATCGGTACGGATGGTATTAACGGTGGACGCTTTAACACACCACATGAACTCGCTGATCACCTTAAAGCCCTTTGGCCAGTTCACGCGGGAAGAGCAACGCCCTATGTGGTATTCACTGGCGGCGAGCCATTACTCCAACTTGATACCCCGCTGATCGAGCTACTGCACAGCGATGGATTTGAAGTGGCCGTTGAAACGAATGGAACGGTCATACCACCACCAGGAATTGATTGGCTATGTGTTAGCCCTAAGGGCACCAACCCACTGGTGGTCACCCGTGGTGATGAGTTAAAGCTGGTTTTTCCACAATCTGTGGCGCCACCCGATCAATTCGCCAACCTGGACTTCAACCACTTTTTTTTGCAGCCGATGGACCAGGGCATAGCGCACAAGAATCACGCAACGGTTCAGGCAACCGTCGCCTATTGCATGGCTAACCCCCAGTGGCGTCTATCGCTTCAAACGCACAAAATTGCAGGATTTGAGTAATGGCGTTATTTGTAAATCGTCTCAGCCATATTGATGTTTCACTGTGGTGCCCTACAAAAGGGTTGGTAGGCTGTAGCTGGCAAGTCGATGCTCAGTTGGATGGGGAACTAGGCGAAGATGGTATGCTTTTTGACTTCGGGGAAGTGAAGCCTTGGATCAAACGCACCCTCGACAGTGGCCTAGACCATACCCTACTCGTACCTATCAACGCGCCCGGCATTAAGGTTACTGACTGCGCTGAAGGTATCTGCATTAGAACAGCGACTCCTTTCGAAATGGAAGTTCGCGGGCCAGTCCAAGCGTTTACCTTGCTCCCCTGGGATACCATCACTGTTGAACGTGTCAGCCACTATTTAAGCTCGCAGCTAACGAAGCAAGAGCAACGGCCAGCCAATGTTCACAGTGTCACGCTAACGCTGAGTGACGAGCCTATAGACGGCGCTGGCTATGGCTACACTCACGGACTGAAACGGCATCTTGGCAACTGCCAACGGATTGCCCATGGCCACCGCTCGCGCCTGTTAATCTGGCAACATCAGGCTCGTCAGCCAGCGCTTGAGCAGCACTGGGCCGCATGGCTAGATAATCGATATCTGCTTGAACAGGCCGATATTGAGAGCCAGATTGATGAAAAGCTGACTTGCCGTTACCAGTCTGCACAAGGCACATTTTCAATCACGCTGCCTCAACAGCGCTGCTGTGTACTGCCCAAGCCGACAACCGTCGAGAATATTGCTTTATGGCTTGCCAAGCGTATTGCAGAGCACAGCGGCCATAAAACACTGGTTCAAGCCTTTGAGGGAATTGATAAAGGCGCGACGGCAGAAGCGTCGCCATGAGTAATCACGTATTCGCAACAACAAACACCGCCGCCTGCCGAGCAGGCTGCGGTGCTTGCTGTATTGCACCGTCGATTAGCTCTTATATACCCGGCATGCCAAATGGCAAACCGGCGGGCGTTCGGTGCGTACAGCTAAGTGATAACAATCTATGCAGGTTATTTGGCGATCCTAGTCGTCCCGCTGTGTGTGAGCGGTTCGACTATGATGCTGATGTATGTGGCGAGCACCGAGAAGAGGCGCTCGCCACACTTAACTGGCTGGAATCAACAACGCGTTAACTGTCAACTCAGGTTTCGTTTTCAACGCTTACCGCGTGGGGCAACCGCCTATCAAGCAGGCTAACCCAACGAACAAGCACTGGCGCATCACTATGGCTCACTTCACTCAATAAGCGCCTAAATGCCTCCTTGGCCTGCAGGTCGTTTGGTGCAATACGCGTTAACCAAAGTTCGAGTGCGGCAAGCTCCTGATGGCGATTTCCATGCTCGCGAGCCTGGTTAATGGCCATTTCAGCTAGCGCTTTCACTTCATTAGCAGGGTGGCCTAGCAAATCGCGCACTTTAGCTAGCTGCGTTGCCAGCTCGGGTAAAAAGAGCGTTGTGCGCTCCTTGGCAATGACCAGACACTGATCCAGATAATCTTCAGCCGCTTTTAGCTCTCCAAGCTCAATACACGCATCTGAGTACCATAGAACCGGGCGTTGATAGCGATCACGTCCATTCAGCTCTGCCATCTGGTCTAGACTGTCCCGCACCTGCACCAAGCCCCCTTGGTCGCCCGCAAGCGCTCGCTGCCAGCCAAGAACCCCTTGAGCAGAAATTTGCCACAGTTGCAAATCAGGCGTACCCGTCATTGCAGCAGCGCGCTCAGCGTGTCGTGCCGCTAGGTGCACATGGCCAAGCTGCCGATAAAGAGCGGCGGAAAACATCAGCGCCATGGCAAGCGTGCCTGGATGGCCAATTTTTTCAGCTAACCGGATGGCTGAAGAGATATGCCGCTCTGCACGTTGGTAGTCACCACGTAAGCAGAGCGTCCAGCCTTGAAAAGAAGCAGCCGTCACTTGAGGGTGATCAGAGAATGGCAGCCATTCAATCATCATTTGCGCATTGAGCGGGTCAATTTCGTCCAGGTGATCATGCGCTTGCTGAATGCGACCAGCCCAGTATTCGCAATGCGCCCGCGCATAATCGGCCAGCCTTTGGTAGCGCGGATCTTCTAAACGTCCAGCAATATCTGCAAGCGTGGAGGCAAGTGCAAATGCATCAGCATGGGCATAGCGCTGACTTCGGCCAACCCATAAGCCCCACTTAACCAAAAATATTTGTTCAAGATCTTCAGGATCTTCCGTAGCGGCGCCACCCGACTGGCGAAGTAACTCCCTCGCACGCACGAAACTCTCATGCGCAGTGGGTGAACCATGCCCCTCTAAGGCGAAGGCCGCTTGACCACGTACGGTCAGCAGGCTTACTTCACGCTCAACTTCATGGTCCACATGGCGCAGGCTAGCAAGTCCGAAGTCTGCCATGCGCAGCGCCGTACGGTTAGCGCTTACCTTGAGGGCTTCCCGCGCGGCCAGCTCAAAGTAACGAGCGCCCCTGGCATAGTGGCCACTGCGGCGTAAATGAGTGGCAAAATCGCCAGGGTGGCGGCTAATCCATACAGGAAAACGCTCTTCAATTAGCGTGACAACCTGTTGATGAAGCTTAACCCGTACATCCCTAGGGCACGAAAGGTAAGCGGCTTCTTGCAGCAGCTGGTGGCTAAACTGATGCTCAGGCTCTCCCCCATCTTTATCCACTGGCTCGACAATTTCCAGCTGGCGCATGTGTTCGATCGCTTGGCACAGCCGCGGCTTTTCCCAACCACTGCACTCTTGCAGAAAATCAAGCCGGAAACGTTTGCCGAGTACCGCCGCTACATGGGCAATTTCTCGATCACCTTCCAACTGGTCAATTCGACTCGCTAGCAGCCCTAGCAGCCCTTTGGGCAGCTCATCAAACTGCACACTACGACCTTCACGGCGATCCATATCCACACGCCGACAAATCTCTTGCATATACAGCGGCACCCCATCGCAACGCTCAATGATTTGATTGCGTAGCCGGGGGCTTAAATGAATGCGATACCGGCGGGATAGCTGAGAAAGCAAACGAGACGATTGTTGCGCATCCAGCCTTCCAAGCGTAATTTGCTGATCCCAGTGAAGTTTGACCGGCAGCGGCTCTCGGCCATGGTGACTAGCAACCAGCATGAAGGCTGTATTGATCGGCAACCGAGCTTGCAGCCCTGCTAACACCTTGAATGAAGGTTCATCAAGCCATTGCAGGTCATCAATCATCAGTACCAATGTCCGTGAACTGGCCAAATGATCGATTAAGCGGTGTAACAGCTTTACAACTAGCTCAATAGCCTCACCATTCTGAGTTAACTGAGCAACTTCTTGAACATCACGCACACCGAGCGCTTCTTCAAGCAATTGCTGACGCTCATCCCCCAGGGGCTCCAAGGCGAGCGTTTCTTGCAACTGGCGAACAGCTTGGCAGGTTGGCGTTGCTTCCACATACCAAGCGAGCAGAGTGCGTGCGACACCGTAAGGCTCTAGCACCGATAGCCGCGTCGTTGGCTGCCAACAAATGGCAGCATCAAGACTCAGCTCTAACTGGCGAAAACCAACCATTAGCGCCGATTTACCCATCCCAGACGCGCCACGTACTAGCACGCTCTGGCGCAAACCAATACCAGCTCTCGCCAACGCATCTCTTAGCGTGCGCAGAGATGTTTCTCGACCAACTAAACTAGGAGGTAGCGCATCCCTACCGCCCTCATTTACTCCCAGCACTAACGCCCTCAAGCGGACGCGACCATCGCTAGCCACTAAACGAGAGGCCAACCGCGGTTGCAAATCCAGTGCAGGCGGCATGTGCTGACTGGCTTCTTGAGAGATCACCAGCTCACTGCCTTCAGCAGCGCTCATTAGCTCTAGTGATACTTGAGTCACTTGGCCAAGCGGGTCAGCTAGCTGACGTTCAGGCAGATAAACCACTCTTCCGCTATTCAGACCTGCGGCAAGCTCAAATTTGGGAGGCTCACCGTCACCCACCCAGTGACGCTGGCACTCTAATGGCAACGCCAGACGGCAGTGTTCATAAAGTGCCACCAGCTCTGCCAACTGATGAGCCGGGCCATGGGTACCAAAACAGGCCAAGCCAAGTCCACCTGTTGCGCCCGGCAACCAGAAGCCACCTAAGTGATGACACTGCTGCTCTAGCCAACGCAGTAGCTCTAATTGAAGCGCCAAACAGTTCCGGGTAGCTGCGCGATCTTGCCAATCACCTTGTAGCTTAAGCCGGATAGCCATTACAGATAGCTGGCGTAGCTCAATTTCATCTTCACGAAGTGGCTTACTATCCGCTGCCAATACACGTGAAAAAGCACCTTGGGGGCTCATGACGCGCGGATCGTGAGGACCATCAGACCAATAATTAGCTAACTGTAAAAAGCTTGGTTCGGGCTGCTGACCGGAAAGCGCTAACAACTGTAAATAGCTGTTGTACTGCTCATGGGCAGCCGCCATCTGGTGTTTCTCGGCCAACTGGCGCACCAGACGCTCATGAAATGGGCCGTAGCCAGAGAAGCGGCTGACTAAACCTTCCAATAGATCGTCAGGGACATCTGCGTGGGCATCCAGCACCTGTTCCGCGAAACGAATAACTCGCTGACGCCACTCGTTTCGCACCTGAACTAACCAACGCTGAAATTCGCTGCAGTTGGCAAGCTGGAGTTCTTCTATCAAATCCCCCTGATAGCACGACATCACCTCTTCGAGGTTTGCCAAATCTCGAGGACCTTCCAACAATTGCTGTAATTCGTGCAAGTCAACCCGCCAGTGGGCGGGCAACTGAAAAGCGATAGTCTGGCGGGATACGTTCAGCACTTGCTCGGCGTTGTCCCCCATCGACTGGCGCAGACAGTGAAGCGCATGACGTAGGTTGGTTCTGCCCGATGACAGCCCCTGGTCTGGCCAAAGTAATTCGGCGAGGGAGGCTCGATTAACCGGCTGCCGATGCAGCAACAAATAAACGAGCAGCGCTTTTACTTTGTCATAACTGAAGTGCGTCAGCACATCTTCTCCTTGTGACAAAGAGAAATGGCCAAACAGGGTCAGTTGGTCTGTCTCACGAGCATCGCGCATGATACATATCCTACCTAGACTAGCGGTGGCTTAAGCAGGCACACCGCTATGAAAACGAAAAGCCGTATCTGGCGAAGTAATCAACTCCGCTTCACGCGCCACAAAAAAGGCGATTCTGTCATCTATTGATGCCGATGTTTGCTGTCTTGCAAGCAGCAAATAGTCTTCAAAGTGACGGCCTTCTGACTTCACCAACGTGCGATAGAACTTGGCAAGCTCTTCATCTAAATAAGGAATTAAGCGCGCAAAGCGCTCGCAGCTACGTGCCTCAATGAGCGCACCAATAATTAACACATCAATTAAACGCTCAGGATCATTGCTACGCACATGCTTGCGCAAGCCTTCGGCATAGCGTGACGCAGTAAGGTGACGATACGCCACGCCTCGCTTCTCCATTAAGCCAACCACCTGCTCGAAATGCAGCAGTTCTTCTCGAGCCAGTTGCGACATCTTGCTTAGTAGTAACGGCTGATCAACGTAACGATAGAGCAAGCTCATGGCCGTTGAAGCGGCTTTCTTCTCACACTGAGCATGGTCTATAAGCAGTATCTCTGGATTATCCAATGCCCATTGCAGCCATGCATCAGGCGTTGAGCAAGCAAGAAACTGATGGAGACATTCTGGCAGCAGATCATCCGCTTGCAGCGCATGACCTACAGGTTGCAATCTATTTAATTGTATCGACATAACACCATTACCAAGCGCTTATCTCACTATTGTACAACATATAAACGCCCTGAGCGTTTGTTCCCTGCCATTACGCTCGCCGTTGAGAGAGCCGTAACAGTACTTTTTATATAGCACATATCTAATATAAAATTACGCTTATATTGAAGCTCCACACCACAATACCCGCGATCTAACTGTCGTAGTGATAATAATACGACGAAATAATCAAACAGTATGGTAACGCGGCCTCACAATAATCACACGCGCCCTCACCCTCAATTACGCCTGTTCGGTAAAAAACTTCCATCCGCTGGATTAATTAAGAAAAAAACACGCTATTAAGAAACCCTACACCATCTCCTCAACATAAAGTACAAGGCACTCAGGAGCTTGCCGCCTTAACATTGTCGACAGTTTCCCGTAGAATCCACCTCATCCACCAGACGCTGTTTGTCAAGCGTATGTCACGTGTCCGGGCACATACTCAATACCGTGTGGGTATGCGCTCGTCACCATTAAGAAGATGAGAGGGCCCCAACGTGCTTGAAGCTTACCGCCAACATGTCGAGGAACGCGCTGCAGAGGGCGTACCGCCCAAGCCTCTGAACGCCGAACAAGTCGCTGCCTTAATTGAGCTACTTAAAAATCCGCCGGCCGGTGAAGAAGAGTTCATTCTTGACCTAATCACCAACCGAGTCCCCCCAGGCGTTGATGAAGCTGCTTATGTCAAAGCAGGTTTCTTAACCGCGATTGCTAAAGGTGAAGCCACCTCTCCGCTGATCGATAAGATCCATGCCGTCAAGCTTCTTGGCACCATGCAAGGCGGTTATAACATCGTCTCCATGGTTGAACTATTAGACAACGAAGAACTTGCTCGTGAGGCTGGCGAACAGCTCAAGCATACCCTTCTCATGTTTGATGCGTTCCATGATGTTGAAGAGCGCGCCAAAAAAGGCAACGCGGTTGCTAAAGACGTTATTCAGTCCTGGGCTGATGCAGAGTGGTTCCTCTCCAAGCCTGCACTGGAAGAGAAAATCTCCTTAACCGTCTTTAAGGTGCCGGGTGAAACCAATACTGACGACCTCTCGCCTGCACCTGACGCATGGTCGCGCCCGGACATTCCGCTGCATGCCAATGCCATGCTCAAAAACGAGCGTGAAGGTATTGAACCCGAAGTGCAAGGCACGACTGGCCCGCTGAAGCAGATTGAAGAAGTCAAAGCGAAAGGTTTCCCCGTTGCCTATGTGGGCGACGTCGTTGGTACTGGCTCTTCACGTAAGTCCGCCACCAACTCAGTACTCTGGTTCTTCGGCGACGACATTCCTTACGTGCCCAACAAGCGCGCTGGCGGCTTCTGTTTTGGTGCCAAGATCGCACCGATCTTCTTCAATACAATGGAAGATTCTGGCGCACTGCCGGTTGAAATGGATGTTACCAAACTGGCAATGGGCGACATCATTGATGTCTATCCGTACGAAGGTAAAGTGTGTAAGCACGGTACCGACGAAGTACTGACAACCTTCGAACTCAAAACCCAGCTGATCCTTGACGAAGTGCGCGCAGGTGGACGCATTCCGCTGATTATCGGTCGTGGTTTAACAGGTAAAGCGCGTGAATCGCTAGGTCTTGAACCTTCTGATGTGTTCCGCCTGCCTGACCAGCCGGTTGATACTGGCAAGGGCTTCACCCTGGCTCAAAAAATGGTCGGTAAAGCGTGTGGCATGGACGGCGTACGCCCAGGTATGTACTGCGAACCCAAGATGACCACCGTTGGCTCTCAGGACACAACCGGCCCGATGACCCGTGACGAGCTGAAAGACCTCGCGTGTCTTGGCTTCCAAGCTGACTTGGTCATGCAGTCATTCTGTCACACTGCAGCCTATCCAAAGCCTGTCGATGTGGATACACACCACACACTGCCGGACTTCATCATGAACCGTGGCGGTGTTTCCCTTCGCCCCGGCGACGGTATCATCCATAGCTGGCTGAACCGCATGCTGCTGCCCGACACGGTGGGTACTGGCGGTGACTCCCATACCCGTTTCCCGCTGGGCATCTCATTCCCGGCAGGTTCTGGTCTGGTAGCATTTGCTGCTGCGACTGGTGTCATGCCGCTAGACATGCCGGAATCCGTGCTGGTGCGCTTTAAAGGTGAACGCCAACCAGGCGTGACACTGCGCGACCTGGTTCATGCTATTCCTCTCTACGCCATTAAGCAGGGCTTGCTGACCGTTGAGAAATCCGGTAAGAAAAACGCCTTCTCTGGTCGTGTCTTGGAAATTGAAGGTCTTGAAGACCTAACCGTCGAACAAGCTTTCGAGCTTTCCGACGCTTCAGCAGAGCGTAGCGCAGCAGGCTGTACAATTACCCTGTCTGAAGAAAGCGTCACCGAGTACCTCAAATCCAACATCACACTGCTGAAGTGGATGATTGCGAATGGTTATGGTGATGAACGCACGATCAGTCGTCGTATCGAAGGCATGGAAGCATGGCTTGAAAACCCAAGCTTGATGCGTGCTGACAAAGATGCTGACTACGCCGAAATCATCGAAATTGATTTGAGCGAAATTAAAGAGCCCGTTCTTTGCGCGCCTAATGATCCTGATGATGCTCGCCTGCTGTCAGATGTTGCCGGCGAAAAGATTGATGAAGTATTTATCGGCTCATGCATGACCAACATTGGTCATTTCCGTGCAGCTGGTAAACTGCTTGAAAAACAGCCTGCGGGCAGCCTGAAAACACGCCTTTGGCTGGCACCGCCGACCAAAATGGATCAGCACCAGCTTACCGAAGAAGGCTATTACGGCATTTATGGCCGTGCTGGCGCCCGCATGGAAATGCCGGGATGTTCACTGTGTATGGGTAACCAGGCACGCGTTGCAGCGAAAAGTACCGTTGTGTCTACGTCTACACGTAACTTCCCGAACCGCTTAGGTGATGGTGCAAATGTATACCTCGCTTCAGCGGAACTCGCAGCCGTTGCTGCCGTGGAAGGTCGCCTTCCGACTGTAGAAGAGTACCAGCGCTACATGGGTGAATTTGACGCACTCGCTGGAGAAATATATCGTTACATGAACTTCCACGAAATCGAGGAGTATCAAAAAATCGCCTCGAACGTGATTCCGGTTGCTCAAGAAGCTTAACGCTCTTGCAGTACCGAGAACTTATCGCCGATGCTCGCAACATCGCAAGAAGGATGACAATGCCTCCTTCTTGAGCCGATGACCGAACGCCTCAGCCTGTTTGTCAGGTTGGGGCGTTTTTTTTTGCCGCCTGATGTTGATTAATTGGCTTCCTAGACTAACTTTCGAAACCGATGCTTCATAGGAGCGTGTAATGACAAATATGAGTCCTATTGTCACTCCAGATTTATGTGATGCGTACCCTGACGTGACCGTACTAGAACCGATGTTTGCTAATTATGGCGGCATCGATAGCTTTTACGGCCCTATTCGTACCGTTAAGTGTTTTGAAGACAACTCATTGGTTAAACAAGCCGTTGCCGAGCCAGGTGATGGTGCCGTACTGGTTGTGGATGCTGGCGGGTCATACCGCTGTGCCATGCTTGGCGATATGCTCGCCGAACAAGCGGCTAAAAATGGCTGGGCTGGCGTGGTGATGTATGGCTGCGTGCGAGACGTCGATATTCTCGCCACACTGCCTCTCGGCGTCCAAGCATTAGGTAGCCACCCGCGTAAAAGCGAAAAGCGCGGCGAAGGACTGCGTGATATTCCCATTACCTTTGCAGGCGCCACGCTACACACGGGACAATGGCTTTACGCAGATAACAACGGCATTATTATCGCCGAAAAACCGCTTGAGCTCTCCTAAGACAAGGGCTTGCCAGGTGTGGTACTTAGTGCCACCCTGGTAATTCAACTCTGACAAAATTGTGACCATGCAGCCGCTTAACCAACTGGGCTACACCCTACTCCACACTCTACGCGACCATCTTCGTCCTCTGATTGCCTATCACCTGCTCTTCACGCTGTTAGCTTCTGCTCTTATTGTGCCATTAATTGCGTGGATCTCTCGGGCCTTACTAGCGCAGCTCAACCGAACAGTAGTCACCAATGATGCGCTTATTACACTACTTTTTAGCCCACTAGGCTTAGCTGCGTTACTCGTGGGTCTTGGCTTTGCATTCTTACTGATTTATTGGCAACAAGCAGGCATGCTGCTAGTTGCCGTCAGACCGAAAGACAACCACTACCGACTCGCCTTTGAAGCACTCTGGTTAAGCACGCGCCGCTTGCCAGCACTCGCGGGCCTAGTCATTCTTCAGGTAGGATCCCACTTGCTCCTCCTAGCCCCTTTTATGATGGGCTTAACGTGGCTTTACGATGTATGGCTAAGCGGTATAGATCCCTACTATTTACAACAAACTCGCCCCGCCTCGCTGTGGTATTTTATCGCTTGCGCACTGCCGTTACTGTTTATCTGGCTTGGGCTAGCCGCACGGCTCTACCTACGCTGGTTACTAGCGCTACCGTTAGTAGCGCTGGACAACTGCTCCCCTTTCCAGGCACTGAAACGTAGCGTGCGCTTAACTCGTGGCTGGCATCGCTCGATTGGTGTGGCGGTTTTGACACTGCTGATCGTTATTATCAGTCTACCAGTTATCTCTACATGGCTATTTGATAGCGTCGTGACGCCTCTGTTATGGGGGCTACCCGAACATAATGCCGTGCTGATTCCAGCAATGTTGGCATATTTAACCAGCTACGTACTGGTTACATTAGCCATTACCTTTTTAGGTATTGCCACCAATGCCCTTTTGTCAGCGTGCTTATACTTGCAGCTGGCTTTTAAAGAGGCTCGCCCTGCTCCACGATCAGAAAATGCCCATCCTGGTCGCCTTGCGTGGGCGATTGAACTAAGCGTACTGCTACTAGCGGGGCTACAAGCATGGTGGATACTCAATAGCTTTGAAATACGCGACAACGTAGCGGTTATCGCCCACCGTGGAAGCTCGATGGTCGCACCGGAGAACACCCTATCTGCGATAAGACAAGCGCTTGAAGACGGTGCTGATGCCGTAGAGCTAGATGTTCGCCTTAGCGCTGACAACCAGGTGCTTCTTTATCATGACCGCAGCTTGGCTCGGCTAACAGGCGATCGGCGTGAGTTTGACTCACTCACTAGAGCAGAGCTGAGCAAAGTTGATGTCGGCAGTTGGTTTGGTGATGCCTTCCAAAACGAGCGAATTGCCGGCTTGGACGATGCCATGGCGCTAGTCCGAGGGCGCGCCAGCCTAATGATTGACATGAAACCTTCACCTGGCGATGAAGAGAGGCTTGCTCGCGCCGTTTTAGCAACCCTTGAAGCAGAAAGCGACATTCGTTATCGCTGCTGGGCAACTCAGCATAACGCGCTCAATGCGAACGCGAACTGCGGCTTTCCAAATGTATTCTTGGAAATGCGCATGGCGACCATGGCGCCCAGCATGGTTACTTTTTTAAAACAGCAAGCCCCCGAATTGCGCATTACCTTACTCGCCCAACTGATCTTGGCTGGCACACTGGATCGGCGCCAATTTGATGCTTTAGGCCTGCGCCATAACCGCATCACGCCACAAGAGATTCGATTAGCGACGCTTTATAGCTATGAAATACATGCCTGGACAGTCAATGACCAAACACGCATGTCGACACTGATTGACCTGGGGGTTGACGCGATCATCACTGACTATCCAGACCGCTTGAGCGAATTAATAGAAAACCGCCGTGCGCTGAGCGACGGCGGTCTAATGCTTGTAAAGCTGCGCAACTGGCTACGCCAATAGCTGAGGCCTCTTTATAAACCTCAATCGCCCGGCGCAATGGCCGGGCGAAGCTGCAAATCAGTGCTGCGCGCTGACGGTATTATTCGATGGTTTCACCCGCCAGCATAAACCAAGTTTCAAGCACCGCATCTGGGTTTAATGAGACAGAATCTATCCCCTGTTCCATCAACCACTTAGCCAAATCTGGATGATCAGAAGGGCCTTGGCCACAAATGCCGACATACTTACCTTGCGCTTTGCAGGCTTTGATGGCCATTGCTAGTAGCTTTTTCACTGCAGGATTTCGTTCGTCAAACAGGTGTGCAACGATGCCTGAGTCACGATCCAGGCCCAGCGTCAGCTGAGTCAAATCGTTAGAACCAATCGAGAAACCATCAAAGTACTCGAGGAATTCATCAGCCAGCAGTGCGTTAGCAGGCAACTCACACATCATGATAACTTTTAAGCCATCAGGATTAGACTCGCCGCCCCGTGGCAAGCCATTAGCCGCTAGCAACTCTACGACCTCACGCGCCTCATCGGTTGTACGAACAAAGGGCACCATGATTTCAACGTTATCAAAGCCCATTTCGTCACGAACCCGCTTCAGCGCTCGGCACTCAAGCTCGAAACAGGGTCTAAAGGCATCCGAGATATAGCGCGAGGCCCCTCTGAAGCCAAGCATTGGATTCTCTTCACCAGGCTCATAAAGCTTGCCACCAATCAGGTTTTCGTACTCATTTGATTTAAAATCAGAGAGCCTTACGATCACTCGCTGAGGATGGAAAGCAGCGGCCAGAGTCGAGATGCCTTCGACCAGCTTATCAACATAGAAGCTAACAGGGTCATCGTAACCGGCAGTACGCAAATCGATGACCTGCTGAAGATCAGCAGGCAGCGTGTCGTAATCCAACAGCGCTTTAGGGTGAACACCGATCATACGGTTAATGATGAACTCCAGCCTAGCAAGACCAACCCCAGCGTGGGGTAAGCCAGCAAAGCCAAATGCACGGTCCGGGTTACCCACATTCATCATGATCTTGAAGGGGATCGCAGGCATCGCGTCGACACTGGAAACCTTACAGTCAAATGCCAGCAATCCTTCATATACGTGGCCAGTGTCACCCTCGGCACAGGACACCGTGACATCAATGCCTTCTTTAAGCTGAGTGGTTGCATCCCCGCAACCAACCACTGCCGGTATACCCAGCTCCCGGGCAATAATAGCCGCGTGACAGGTACGTCCACCACGATTAGTCACAATCGCTGATGCACGCTTCATGATCGGCTCCCAGTCCGGGTCGGTCATGTCGGTGACCAGGATGTCACCCTCTTGTACTTTGTCCATTTCTTCTGGGCTAAGCACTGTTTTTACCGTGCCACGCCCGATCCGCTGACCAATTGCTCGCCCGGTAATCAGCGTGCGTCCCTTTTCACGCAGATGGAAGCGTTCTAACTTACCTCCTTCCTGTTGTGAAACAACGGTTTCGGGACGTGCTTGAACGATGTAGAGCTGACCATCATCACCATCCAGTGCCCACTCAATATCCATCGGACGCTGGTAATGGTTTTCAATGGTCATGGCTTGCCGCGCAAGATCCATGATCTGTTCATCGTTAATACAGAAGCGACCACGATCTTTGAGAGGCACATCAACCGTTTCAACTGATTTACCCGCGCTGGCATCTTGCCCATAAATCATTTTGATCAGTTTAGAGCCAAGTGTCCGGCGTAGCACCGCGGGACGGCCAGCTTCAAGCGTGGGCTTGTGGACATAAAACTCATCGGGATTGACCGCTCCCTGGACGACGGTTTCGCCAAGCCCCCAAGAAGCAGTGACGAACACAGCGTCGCGGTAACCAGACTCAGTATCCAGTGTAAACATAACTCCGGAAGCGCCGGTCTCAGAACGAACCATTTTCTGCACACCGGCAGACAGCGCCACATTTTCATGGGCGTAGCCACGGTGTACGCGGTAAGAGATCGCCCGATCATTAAACAGCGATGCAAACACTTCGTGTACCGCCTGCTTAATATTGTCAAAGCCTTCAATATTAAGGAACGTTTCCTGCTGGCCGGCAAAAGATGCATCAGGCAGGTCCTCTGCCGTTGCCGAGCTACGTACGGCAACTTTCAAGCTGGGATGCTTAGCCTGAAGATGCTCATAGGCAGCACGTAAAGCATGCTCAAATGCGGGGGGAAGCGGCGTATCAATAATCCACTGGCGGATAGCCTTGCCTGCCTCTGCCAGCGCCTTCACGTCATCGACATCAAGGCGAGAAAGAGTGGCGTTGATGCGATCGTTCAAGCCTTCGTGAGAGAGAAACTCACGATAGGCATGAGCCGTCGTGGCAAATCCACCGGGCACTGTCACACCGACACCTGACAAATTCGAGATCATTTCGCCAAGCGAAGCGTTTTTACCACCCACGCGTTCGACGTCTGCCATACCTAGCTGATCGAACCATAGAATGTACTCTTCCACGCAACCCCCTCGCTTTTAGACTGCTTTGCGACCTGAAAGGCCGACTCTAATTGACCATGTCACACTAGCATCGCCCCGTCGCATTCGCCATTGGTCTAATAGCGAACGGAGTGGAGGATTTTTACAACAAAGCGCAATAAAGGGCTTTTTCTGTAGTCTTAACGAGATAGTTTTAATTAAATTAAGCTTTAAAACGAACTGCAAAAGTGAATGGCTTGGCGACGATTGTGCTAACCCACACCTCGCCCCACAATAGCAACTTTATTTATTGATGGATTTAGCGATGAAGCGAACAGCCTTTTTTATTTCTGATGGTACCGGCATTACAGCAGAAAGCCTTGGGCGCAGCCTGTTAGCTCAATTTAGTGATGTGGAAATTGATATGCTGACAAAGCCCTATATTGATACTCTGGACAAGGCTCAAGCTTTAGCGGAAATAATCGACTCTACCGCAGTACGAGACGGCCATAGACCGATTATCATTGATACCATTGTCGACCAGGATATCCGTAACGTCATTCGACAGGCTTCAGGCTTCAAGGTGGATATTTTCTCTACCTTTTTAGAACCCTTAGAGCAAGAGTTAGAAACTCACTCCTCTTACAGCGTCGGCAGAACACACTCGATTGGTAGCGATGATGTTTACATGGATCGCATCCACTCCGTTCATTTTGCGCTAGACAATGATGATGGCGCACGAACGCATCAATACGATAAAGCCGACATTATTCTGGTCGGCGTTTCACGCTGCGGAAAAACACCCACCTCGCTTTATCTAGCGCTGCAATTTGGTATTCGAGCAGCTAACTACCCATTGACTGAAGATGATTTGGATGAAGATGGCAGTTTAAAACTGCCCAAGGCACTAGCCCCTCACAGACACAAGCTATTTGGCCTAACAATTGATGCCCGCCGATTAGCAGCAATACGCAACGAGCGCCGCCCAAACAGCCGCTACAGTTCAATGGATCAGTGCTTGCAAGAAGTTGGACAGGCTGAGTCGCTATATCGCTCGATGCACATCCCGTTTATCGATACGACACGCTTTTCAGTTGAAGAGATTTCAACCCGCATGATTGCGGAGACAGGCCTAGCTAGGCGCTTTTCGCCCCGCTAGGCCAGAACATCACATGCCCTTGGGAGCAAATATTCCAGGGGCATTACGCCAGTAGCCTTTGTAATCCATACCAAAGCCGAACACGTAGCGATCTGCAACCTCTAGGCTACAGTAATCGGCTTTTAGGCCAGGAACAGCTTTGCGGTCATGCTGTTTATCCACTAGCACTGCCGTTGTAACGCTCGCCGCCTGGGCTTCCTCGCAGTAGGCAAGGATAGCGGCTAGCGTAGAGCCCTCATCAAGAATGTCATCGACGATGACGACGTGGCGACCTGCCATGGGAATTTCTGGAGAAACACGCCAAAAAAGCTCGCCACCACGCAGCTCATTGCGATAGCGGGTAGCGTGCAAATAATCAACTTCAAGAGGGAAACCTAATCGAGTTAGCAGGTGCCCTGTAGTAATCAAGCCGCCATTCATAACACAGTAAAAAACCGGTAACTTATCCCCTAGATCTTTACTAATCGCCTCGGCCATTCGGTCCAGTGCACGCTCAACTTGTTGTTGAGAAATTAAGCAGTCAGCGTTATCCATCAGCTCACGCATTGAGTCGAGCGACTCAAGCGCTTCTTTATCCAGTTTGGACATCGGGTTACTCCAGGAAAGGGGTTAACTGGTCAGTGATTTAAAATTGAAAATAACTTAAGAAAAGAGGGGGTTAATTCGCCAACGCTTCTAATTTGGCATGGGTACGACGCCAGCGGCCAAGCGCCGTTAGTGCATCCACATCGGGACGGGCTCGCCCATAGCGTAGCTTGATTGGTCGTTTACTGTGTAATCCCTGGCATGCTTCAACAACATCTAACGCTGCAGAGCGGTCATTACAGACCAATAGCATGTCGCACCCTGCGGCAAGGGCAGCGCTGGCGCGCGCCTTCGGATCACCCGCCTCGTGAGCGCCCGCCATGCTTAAATCATCTGAAAAGATACAACCTTTAAACCCCAGTGACTCTCTTAACATTCCCAACCAACTTGGCGAGAAGCCAGCAGGACGTGAGTCAAACGCACTATAAATAACATGGGCAGGCATAACACCATCAAGCTGAGTAGCAAGCTGGCTAAACGGAACAAGATCACGTTGTTTAATAAGCGCCAGCGGACGGTCATCTACAGGTAACGCCACATGGGAGTCAGCGGCAACGCCACCATGGCCAGGAAAATGCTTACCGACCGCCGCCATACCCGCTTCATGCAAACCGTTGATAAAACACTGACCCAGCGCAGCGACGTGTGCAGGGTCGGTGCTGAAGCTACGATCACCGATCACGCTAGAGATACCACTTTCGACATCTAAAACAGGCGCAAAGCTGATATCCAGGCCGCAAGCAGCCATTTCCATCCCCAGCAACCAACCCGCATCTTTTGCTAATGCAAGACCGGATGCCGAATCCTTAGCAAATTGATCACCGATGCGCGCCATGGCTGGCATGCGAGTAACGCCTTCTTTAATGCGCTGAACGCGACCGCCTTCTTGATCAATACCAAGTAACAGCTCGCCGCGAACACGACGAATATCACTGCAAAGCTTTCTAACCTGGTAAGCATTCTCGACATTTCTAGCGAATAAAATGACACCGCCCACAGCAGGGTCCATCAAAAGATGTTTTTCAGCTTTGGTTAATCGCGGCCCTTCTAGGTCAAGCATGACCGGGCCTAAAGATTGAGTCATTGTGATGGATCCAACAAAAGGGCCGTCAATTTTAGTTGATCAATCTCTCGTGTCAAAAAATCAATAATAAGTTGATTCAGCTTAGCCATTATGAAGCCAAACGGGTGTGCCCGGCGGCGCATGCTCAAATAGATACATCAGATCATCATTGCGCAACCGAATACACCCATGTGAAGCAGCTACGCCCATCGGTTGATCAGGAGGAGTACCATGAAGATAGATAAAGCGGCGCTGAGTGTCGACATCCCCACCTCGATTCAGCCCTCTCTCTAAACCACAGAGCCACAGAATGCGCGTTAATATCCAATCACGACCCGGGAATTCAGCCGCCAGCGCCGATGTAAACACCTCTCCAGTCCACCGCCGCCCCCGAAAAACAGCATTCTCAGCTAAACCACCTCCTATCGATGCACGGATATAATGCCATCCAAGGGGGGTTTGACCGCTGCCTTCCTGTTGCCCTACGCCCTTCTCGCCGGTGGACACGGCACATTGGTACTCCAGTGTGCGCCCCTGCCACCAGCATAGCTGCTGCCGTTGGATATTGATTTCTATCCATCCGCCATTCTGCGGGGGTAGTTCAACTAACGTGGGCGTTCGCATAATGTCCTTCATCAGCAGCAGGCGGTAGCGGAGCATTCATAGCGGCAACCACCACAGGGCGTAAACGTCTTACCAAATCCCTGACGGTGACTTGCTCATTATAGTCTTTCGCGGCAATGTCTCGCAGCGCATCTAAACCCGACAGCGTAAAAATCACGGTGCCCAGCATGAAATGCAGTCGCCAAAAACGCTCAGCATCAGGTAAATCGGGTGTGGCTTGACGCACCAACTCAGTAAAGCGGGTAAACACATCGCCGTACTGCTGTTGGATATAGCGGCGCAAATGCCCTTGCGCCTGACTATACGCCAAGCCTAGCAGACGCATAAACACCTTCAAACTATTGCGCTCAGCAGGCACTGCCAGCACTGTGCTTGCCATTGTTTCCAACAGCACTTCAAGCGGGATCACATCACCGTTGTACTGCGCTTCCAGCTCATCAAGCGCCGTGTGAAAGCGTTGCGAGAAGGGATCTAAATAGCGTGCAAACACAGCCTGGATAAGCGCCTTTTTAGAGCCAAAGTGGTAATTGACAGCAGCCAAATTAACCCGCGCTTTACTGGTGATATTGCGTAGCGATGTTTCGGCAAAACCACGCTCGGCAAACAGCACCTCAGCGGTATCGAGGATACGTGTTACCGTATCAGATTGCGCCATAGCGCCCTCCAGAAAACGAGTGTTTAAAACATCGTTAAATACTATGCCATAACGCTATTTGGCTCAATCACTTATCTTTAGCTTTTTCCGCGATGCTAAAACGCAGTCTAGGCAGCCATTCAAACACCAGCTATCAGACGCTATCGGGTTTGCCACTGCCATAGCCTCTCAGACTTGCCGCTCCTATCCTTATTCTAGGCACCAATTGCATAACGGACGTCATTGTAAAACGCTCTAACATGTACTGGACAGAGCAACATACTGTATACTTAACCACATACTGTTTAAGCCGACATGTTGCCACTGTCTTGTTCATTTTTTTGGAGTTTTTTATGTCGCGTCCACTTACTGCCCGTCAACAGCATGTTTTTGATTTTATAGTTAAAACGATGGGTGAATTTGGCTATCCACCGACCCGCGCAGAAATTGCCAAAGCGCTAGGTTTTCGCTCCCCGAACGCTGCCGAGGAGCATTTACGAGCACTTGAGCGCAAAGGTGCTATTCGCATTATTCGTAATACCTCACGGGGAATTCGGCTGCCGAATCAGGAACCGCTGGATGTCAGTGATGTCTCGACAACCGCATCTGCCGCCAACGTAGAACCACTACCCAATGGCCTACCAGTCATTGGAGAAGTGGCTGCAGGAAGCCCGATTCTTGCAGCGGAACACATTGATCGTTATTGCCCCCTCCCCGCTGAATACTTTACCCCCAAAGCAGATTACCTACTTCGGGTGCGAGGCTTGTCAATGAAGGATGTAGGCATATTGGAAGGTGACCTTCTTGCCGTACATCGCACTGACCGGGTTCGTGATGGGCAAATTGTAGTAGCAAGGTTAGAAGACGAAGTAACCGTAAAGCGCTTCAAACGGCAGGGCCATACGGTGACACTGATTGCCGAAAACAACGACTTTGCGCCCATAGAAATTGACCTACGCACTCAGCAGCTTGATATCGAAGGGGTAGGAGTTGGCGTCATACGTGGCGGGAACGGCCAAGCACTGGGATAAGCGAGCCAGTGCAAATGCCGGTGAGGCAATCGTTAGATGTCTTACCGGCCTTACACACTTACTGAGAATCTATATAGCGACGATCATTAAACGTAGCTACCCAACTCGGGTGATACACCAGCAAAATGCTGAGCAACATCCCGGTGATAAAAGCCTCGGAGGGCATTAACAGGGGTAAGAAGCGCGCATACTCTTGGGCTAAGTACACAGCTTCAGAGTCGGTACCCGCCACTATGATTAGCAAGACCGCTGACAACCCTCCGGCCAGCGTTGCCAGCGCCGCGCCAAAAAAGCCGCATACGAATAAGAAGATCATCAAGTTATCCGGCAGGCGCCGGTCTACCCATCGCCATACCAGACCGGTAATGACCGCAGGCACAATGCCGGTTACCAATACATTGGCGCCGAGTAATACCCATTCGTTGCGGCCACTGGCCGACATTGCAACATTAATCAGCACATTGCTGATTAATGCGAGAGGCATTTTGAATACCAGCGTCATTAAAACGGTGAAGACTAAGTGCAGGGTTAACCAATCAACTGCCTGGGCACGCAGTTGCCACATCAACACCACAGCGAGCGTCGCTGCTAACCACCGATGCTGAAGGGACACATCGCCTATCAGTACTCGCCAAGGGCGCAGCCATACCATCCACGCAAGCACGCTCAACGATACCAACCACGTCAGCAACAATGCCCAGGGAGCTAAAACACTTTGCGCGAAAGACATGGATGCCCCTATCTACCTGTCAGCTAGCGAGAGGCCAGCTATAAGCTTGAATTGACGAAAACTCTACCTATCTAAACAACACGCTTAGCTGAACACCACGGTCTTATTGCCATGGATCAATACGCGGTCTTCTAGATGCCAACGTAATCCACGCGCCAAGACTGCTTTTTCGACATCACGCCCAAAACGCACCAGATCCGTTGGCGTGTGACAATGACTTACCCGATGAATATCTTGTTCAATAATCGGCCCAGCATCCAGCTCTTCGGTGACATAGTGACAGGTAGCACCGATTAGCTTAACGCCACGCTGGTAAGCCTGATGATAAGGCTTTGCACCGGCAAAAGAGGGTAAAAAACTATGGTGGATATTAATGACTCGTCCCGCATACCGCGAGCAGAGCGAGGGTGGCAAAATCTGCATGTAACGTGCTAGCACAACGCAGTCAGCCCGCGCGCTATCAATCTGAGCCTGCACCTGCTCGAAAGCAACCTGCTTGTTATCAGGATCTACGGGCACATGATGGTAAGGAATGCCATACCACTCAGTGAGTGATCGCATATCCTGATGGTTTGAAATAACCCCGACAATATCGCAATCAAGCTCCCCAGCCTGCCAACGATAGAGCAGATCAACCAAACAGTGAGACTCTCGTGACACCATCAACACCACGCGCCTACGCTTTTGAGTATCAACCAGCGACCACTGCATATTGAAGGCTTGAGCCACCGGTTCAAACGCACTACGTAACGCTTCTGCAGACATACCCAACGAATCTGCCAAAATTTCGTAACGCATGAAAAATCGACCGGTCTCAAGATCAGAATGCTGACTTGCTTCGGTGATAGAACCACCTTGTTGCGCAATAAAGCTTGAGACACGCGCCACAATGCCCACTTGATCAGGGCAAGACACCACCAAACGGTAATAATGAGACATAAAAAAACACTCTTGACATATTTTAATGGCACGTTCGACAAGCACCTACCAGCGGTAGGGAAGCGGTATAATAGGCGCAACAGTGTACCTTATGCTTATCAAGGAAGCACCGCAGCCAAATGCCACGATGATTGTTACCCGCCCCCGCCTTCCCGTATAGTTAAGGTCTTACTTTTTAGGCTTTTCATTACTGATGCACCCACCACGCGTTCAACTTCGCCCCCGCCGTCGCCCTCCCCTGCGCCTACTGCCGCTAGGTGGGTGTGGTGAAATTGGCATGAACCTTACGCTGTATGGATACGATGATGAGTGGATCGCCGTCGACTGCGGCATGATGATTCGCCAAGATCTACCTAATTCCCCACTGCAAGTGCCTAACACGGACACCTTAGCAGCACTCAATATTACCCCAAAGGCACTCTACATTACCCATGGCCATGAAGATCATATTGGTGCCGTGGCGTGGCTCTGGCCCAGGTGGAATTGCCCTATTTTTGCAACGCCGTTAGCGGCGGGGTTGCTGCGCCATAAGTTTGCTGAACATCAACTGAGTAGTGCCGCTATACATGTCGTAGAGCCAGGTGATGCAATGGAGCTCGGTCCCTTCACGCTGCGCTACCTTCAAGTTACCCATTCAATTCCTGAAAGTTGCTCAATCCTAATGCAGGCTGGCGATTACCGCGTGCTGCACACCGGAGACTGGAAACTAGATCCCAACCCGTTAATTGGTTCGCCCATTAACGCTGCTCAATTTCGTGCGCTCGCGCCTATCGATCTCGTCGTAGGCGACTCCACTAACGCCCCGATGCCTGGTCATTCGGGCAGTGAAGGAGATGTTGCTAAAGCACTCGCTCACACCTTAAAACAGTGCACAGGACGCGTGGTGGTCTCTTGCTTTGCCAGTAATCTTGCCCGCGTATTAGCGATTGGGGTTGCTGCCCAACAGTGTGGCCGGCGCGTCAGCCTGATGGGCCGCTCAATGGAGCGCATGGTGAGTGTCGCCAAGGGCCTAGGGTATCTAGACGACTTTCCGCCGCTAGTACCGCCCCATGATTTAGGCTACCTGCCACCAGAAGAGGTGGTGATTATTGCGACGGGCAGCCAAGGTGAACCACGTGCAGCACTGCAACGCTTAGCACAGCGGAGGCACCCGTTTGTGGATCTTGAGCCAGGCGATAGCATCATTTTTTCTGCTAAAGCCATACCAGGCAACGAGCGCCCGATTGAACAACTGAAAAAACGCCTAGCGCAGCTTGGGGTGTCAATTTTCGATGAAATGAACCACCCAGAATTACACGCTACCGGGCATCCTGCCGAAGATGAGCTGCGAAAGTTGTATCAATGGGTGCGACCGAAAACACTGCTGCCGGTGCATGGAGAAGCGCGCCATCAGGCAGCCCATCAGGAAATCGCCACCAGCCTGGGCATTCTCGCCCCGCTCGCACCGATAAATGGCGACATGTTGATGTTCGACAATCTAGGGTTGCGCTGTGAAGCACGCTATCCCCAACCGCCCTGCATCGTTAATCAGAATAGCGTCGTTCCCCACCCAGGGCTTGATACCGGCATCCACTCATCGCGGCGCGGCAGTCTGTTCTTAGTGCTGCCAGTGACAGCTACTGACACTGGCTGGTGCCGTATTGGTCGTTTGATGCTGGATGCCAGCGCTACTAGCCCTCTCGATGAGGATAGTTTCAGCGAATGGCTAGATGATCAGTTGCAAGAAATAGCAGCGGAGACATTGGCCGATTTGCGCCAAGCACTGCAACCGAGGCTAATTCATTGGCTCGCCGATCACCTTCAGCACATGCCAGATGTACATTTGCAAATAATGGCAACCGAAATGCCCTATTCAGAAACCATGAACAGCGATTGACAAGCGATTGGCAATAGCGTCTACCAGCGCTCTGCAGCTTGCTGATCAGTAGACCGCTCTTTCACCCAGTAAGCCCCCTGACGGGAGTGCTCTTTTTTCCAAAATGGCGCCTGAGTTTTTAAAAAATCCATAATAAAATCACAGGCCTGGAAAGCATCACGACGATGAGCACTGGCCACCAGCACACGCACGATAGGGTCTCCCGGCGTCAAATCACCAATGCGGTGAATAATCCGTACGGCCTGCAACGCCCAGCGTTGATATGCCTGCTCGCCAATCTGCGTTAGTGTGCGCTCGGTCATCCCTGGGTAGTGCTCAAGAGTCAGCCCAATAACATCAGGGGATTCATTAAAGTCACGCACAAATCCCGTGAAGGTAACAATGGCGCCGATATCGGTACGCTCGCGCAGCGCACTTTCATAGCCATCATCCATTTTAAACGCTGCTTCTTGAACC
This sequence comes from Vreelandella venusta, assembly GCF_007989605.1. Taxonomy (GTDB): domain Bacteria; phylum Pseudomonadota; class Gammaproteobacteria; order Pseudomonadales; family Halomonadaceae; genus Vreelandella; species Vreelandella venusta. The sequence goes on from NZ_BJUL01000022.1 coordinate 39,893, forward strand.
CTGACGACAATATCTAACTCAGTCTCTGTAATATCCGTCATCTGATTACCCACCCGTCACTGGAGGAAAGAAGGCTACTTCATCCTCATCGGTAAGGCGCGCACTGTCGTTGGCCATCACTTGGTTGATAGCACACAGCGTGCGCTGCTCTGACAACACATTAAAGCGTGTATCCATCTCGCTTAACGCCGCTTTCAACCCCGCGACATCTCGGCTAGGCAGTTGATCAAGCCCAATGGCGAGATCACTCTCTTCCACCCGCTCACGCAGCTCAGCAAGAAACTTAACCCGCACGCAAGGGGATGCACATCGCTCGCCTAAGCGAACCTCGCCCGCAACGCCACCGCCAGTCACAATCGGTTCTGGCACCCCCCGTTGATAATCACCACGCACACCACCCCGCTTACTTTCCAATTGAATGGCGTCAATGCGCATCTCTTTATCCACCGCTTTACACATATCGTAAAGCGTCAGACAAGCTACCGACACGGCTGTCAAAGCTTCCATTTCCACCCCGGTCTGCCCATTCAAGCGACAAAGCGCGGAGACATGAACACAACCATTAGCGTGATCAACATCGAAATCTACAGCGACTTTTGAAAGCGCTAATGAATGGCACAACGGGATCAGCTCATGGGTGCGCTTTGCTGCCTGAATACCCGCAATGCGCGCGGTCGCCAGCACATCGCCTTTGGGCAATTCGCCATCGCTCAACAGTTGCAACGTTTTAGGCTGCATAACGATACGCCCAGACGCTACCGCCTCGCGGCGGGTCTCTCGCTTATCTCCGACATCGACCATATTGGCTTCGCCGTGTGTATTGAGGTGAGTTAGCTGCATATCGTTACCTTTTTAATCAAGCCACAGTGTTATAAAAATACTGCTCTGGAAGCTACTAATTTATTTAGTTAGCCACAGCATTGGGCTGAGCATGCATCCACTCAACCACCCACTCAGTGATCGCTTCAATATTATTAAGGTCCAGCCGCTTAGCTGTTGGGCGAATTGACGGGGGTAGCGGGTCAAGTGACGCGACCGCCTGCACCCAGTCACCACTGACAATGGAAACATCGCCAATTCCTGCACGGTATAGCACTAGCTTAGGAATTGGCCACGCTTTGAAGCCTTCCACGATAACTAAATCTGGCGCTTGGGTAGCCATCATTGACAAGAGGCAGCTAAGATCCGGCTCTGCTTGGCCAGGTGTCTCTTGCATCATGGCAAAACGCTCTCGGGATGCAATCAACATAGGCGCTGCGCCAGCCTGACGCAGTTTGTAGCTATCTTTTCCTGGCTGATCGACATCAAAGCTGTGGTGAGCATGCTTTATCACCCCCACCCTAAGCCCCTTTTCACGCAGGCGAGGCAAAAGTTGCGCTAACAACGTCGTCTTACCAGTACCACTCCAAGCGGCAATGCCTAGCACAGGAAATGGACTATCAATTGCCTCTACCATTAACAACTCCCAATAACCAACCGGTGGGTATGATTGAGTGGCTATTCACCCTCTTTTTCAGCAGGTAACAGCCAGTTTAGCGCAATGCCAACTAATGCTGCTAAGCTCACTCCCTGAAGAGTGAACTGACCACCGCCAAACTGCATACCACCTATCCCAAATACTAAAATTAATGAAACCACCACCAGATTACGCGCCGCGGTTAATGACTGGCCTGCACGCACCAAGGTATTCATACCAACCACCGCGATCGAACCAAACAGCAAGGTCATAATACCGCCCATCACAGGGCCCGGAATAGTTTGCAGTAGCGCACCCAACTTGCCCACAAAGGCCAGTACAATCGCAATCACTGCGGCGATGATCATGTACACGGGGTTGAATGCCCTTGTCAGCGTCACGGCCCCCGTTACTTCTGAGTAGGTTGTATTAGGAGGACCACCAAACAGCGCAGCCGCCATTGTCGCCAGCCCATCGCCTAACAAGGTGCGGTGCAGGCCAGGCTTCTCTAAATAGTTTTTGCGTGTCACTGAGCCTATCGCCACCATGTCACCGATATGCTCCACCGCAGGCGCAATTGCCACCGGAATCATGAACAAAATAGCCGCCCAATGGAAACTCGGCGCAGTAAAGTTGGGCAATGATAACCAAGCAGCATCACTTACCGCAGTGAAGTCAACAACGCCCATAACAAGCGCCAAACCATACCCCACTGCTATTCCCCCCATTATCGGCACTAGGCGAAGAATTCCACGCCCGAAGACAGCCAATATAAGCGTTACCAGCAAACTGGCCATGGACAGGAAAATTGCTTGACCATAACCAATGTTATCGCTTGTCTCTCCTGTTGCCATACTGACAGCGACTGGCGCCAAAGCTAAGCCAATCACCATAATAACTGGCCCGACCACGACTGGCGGTAACAGCCTGTGCAGCCAAGCCGTGCCTTTAACACGCACTACTTGAGAAATAGCAACGTACACCACTCCCGCTGCCATTAAGCCGCCTAGCGTGGCTGATACGCCAAAGCTTGCGATCGAGCCTTGAATTGGAGCAATGAACGCAAATGATGACGCCAGGAAAACCGGCACCGTCTGCTTGGTAATTCCGTGGAACACCAGTGTGCCTACACCCGCAGTAAATAGTGCAACACTGGGATCTAAACCGGTTAACAGCGGAACCAATACCAACGCGCCAAAGGCTACGAATAGCATTTGCGCACCTGTCAGCAGCATCTTGGGCCAAGATTTATGACTTGCTGAATATCTCATCTAACGTTTCCAATATTTTCGTTGTCGGTGGTTAGCCAAAAAAATGCCCCCAACGCGAAGCGTAAGGGGCATTGTTAGTCGGAGCGATTAGCGCGTCCCGAAGATCTTATCGCCTGCATCTCCCAAACCAGGCACGATGTAACCGTGCTCATCTAGCCGGTCATCAACGGAGGCTGTGTAAATCTCAACATCTGGGTAGGCATCCTGAACACGCTTAATGCCCTCAGGAGCAGCTACCAGCACGATAACTTTCATATGCTCACAACCACGCTCACGCAACATATCTAACGTCGCCACCATTGAGCCACCAGTTGCCAGCATTGGGTCGATGACAAGCGCCATGCGCTCTTCAATATCATTGGCAAACTTGGCGAAATAAGGCACCGGTTGAAGAGTCTCTTCGTCCCGATAAAGACCCACTACACTAACGCGTGCACTAGGAATCAGGTCAGTCACGCCCTCCAGCATACCTAAGCCGGCGCGCAGAATTGGCACAACCGTTACTTTTTTACCCTTTAAACGACGTGTCGCGATAGGCTCATTGTTCCAGCCTTGAATCTCATGATCCTCGAGCTCTAGCCCCTTTGTTGCCTCATAGGTCAGCAGCTTAGCCACTTCACCAGCTAGCTCTCGGAAGCTCTTGGTGCTTAAATCAGCTTCGCGCAGCAGTCCCAGCTTATGTTGAACAAGCGGATGATTAATGGCGTAGACACTCATGGGACTTCCTCGCTGCATGGGATTCAGGATGGCGACCTAAGTCGCATCGACAAGCTTACAAAATTGCGCGCCATTCTACCCGCAACTGACCAGCAGGTTAAGGGGTTTCCGGCAATTGCCACTCAATCGGCGAACGGCCCTGCTCTATTAGAAACTGATTGGCACGGGAAAAGTGGTGATTGCCAAAAAAGCCTCGATGCGCTGAAAGTGGCGAAGGATGCGGGGATTCCAAGACCAAATGGCGCGATTGATCAATCAGGGCTTTCTTCTGACGCGCATGGCTTCCCCACAACAAGAAAACACACGGTTCAGCATGCCGACTGACGGTTTCAATCGCGCAGTCGGTGAAGTGCTCCCACCCCTTGCCACGATGAGAAGCAGCATTACCTTGTTCAACCGTTAATGCCGTGTTGAGCAGCAACACCCCTTGGGTTGCCCAAGACTCCAAAAAGCCATGGCGCACGGGCGCAAACCCCACATCAGCAGCTAATTCTTTGTAAATATTGACCAAAGAGGGCGGCACTTGAATACCCGGCTGCACCGAAAAGCATAATCCATGCGCTTGATTGGGGCCGTGATAAGGGTCTTGCCCTAGAATAACCACTTTCACAGCGACTAGAGGTGTCAACTCAAAAGCACGAAACCAGTGCGACGAGTGCGGGTAGATAACTTTCTTGGCGGCCTTTTCTTGAGCCAAAAATGTTTTCAGGGCTGACATATAGTCAGCCTGAAATTCTTGTCCAAGCCATTGATTCCAATCGTCGGGTAGCGGGTTAGCCATATTACCTCTTCAGTTGATCCGCCAGCGGCTCAACATAAGCAATGCCCATATCCCAAGGAAACTGGATCCAACACTGCTGAGCCACTTCGGTAAGGTATTGATCAACCAGAGGGCGTCCTTCTGGTTTAGCATACATTGTCACGAAATGCGCTTTAGGCAGCATTTCACGAACGGCACGGGCGGTTTTACCGGTATCTACCAGATCATCAACCAACAGCCAACCATCACCATCATGGTCAACGCCCTTCATGATGTCTAAACCGCCTTGGTCCATATGATCATAGCTTTTGATACACACAGTATCGATCAAGCGAATATTGAGTTCACGGGCGATAAGCGCCGCAGGTATTAATCCGCCACGGGTAATCGCGACGATACCTTTGAAATCTCGTTCAACTAGCTGATGGCAAAGTTGACGCACATCGCGATGTAATTGATCCCAGGAAATGGTGAAGTGCTGATGATAGCGTTCGCTACTCATAAGAGGCGTTACTCGTCTTCGGTGAATGAACATACCGCGAATACGCTATAGCCAGCATCGCGAATTTTCTGAGAACCGCCCAGTTCAGGCAGCTCAATAATAGCTGCGGTTTCCACCACGTGCCCACCAGAGCGCTGAATTAGATTCGCTGCTGCCAGCATAGTACCGCCAGTGGCAATCAAATCATCCATCAACAGGATACGGTCATCTTTCTGAAAAGCATCAGAATGAAGCTCAACCTCAGAGTGGCCATACTCCAGCGTGTAAGTTTCACTAACCGTCTTAAACGGCAGTTTGCCCTTCTTACGAACGGGTACAAAGCTGCAGCCTAATTCGTAGGCCAAAGGCGCACCGATAATGAAGCCACGGGCATCAATCGCCGCGATGGCATCTAAGTTCATTTCCTGGTAGCGATGCACAAAGCTATCAATCAGCTTACGAAAGGCAGCACTATTTTGCAGGAGCGGAGTGATATCACGAAAATTTACGCCCTGCTCTGGCCAGTCAGGAACCGTGCGAATAACGGACTTAATGTAGTCGCCGTAGATGCTCATCGCGTCTCTCATTGATTAAAGATAAAGCGGGTAATTAACCCAGGAAAAGAAATTTTGCCGCAAACAGTAGCGCTAACGCTATGACGGCGGGGTTCAAATCACTGAACCGCCCTGAAAGCGCTTTGATCGCTGCATAGCTAATAAAACCAAGCGCAATTCCCTCAGCAATTGAGAATGTCAGTGGCATAGCCAGGGCGGCGATCAGGACAGGTGCCGCGTCGGTTGGGTCTTCCCAATTTGCGTGGGCTAAGCTTCCCGCCATCAGAACGGCCACATAAAGCAGCGCCCCTGCTGTCGCATAGGCCGGAATGGAACCGGCTAACGGCGCAAAGAAAAGGCTAATTAAAAACAGCACACCAACCACAACCGCCGTTAACCCCGTACGACCACCGGAAGCGATACCCGCAGTTGATTCAATATAGCTAGTCGTTGTCGAAGTACCCAATGCAGCCCCCGCCATAGACGCGGTACTGTCAGCCATCATAGCGCGACCAATGCGTGGCAGCTTGCCATTTTCATCCAGCAGTTTGCCGCGGTGGGCCACCCCTACCAGCGTGCCTGACGTATCGAACAGATCCACAAACAAGAAGGCAAAAATGACGCTTAGCATCGCCACATCCAGTGCGCCCATTAGATCCATTGCCATAAAGGTAGGCGCAATCGAAGGCGGCATCGACATAATACCGCCATACTGATTATGGCCGAACAGCGTCGCCAGGATAGTGATGCCCAAAATACCGATCATTACCGCACCGGTTACACGCAAATAGGAAAGCGCCGTAATAACGAAAAAGCCCAACAAGGCATAAAGTGCGGGTGGCTGGGACAAGTCACCCAGCGCCACATAGGTGGCTGGATTAGCGACCACAATACCGGCATTTTTAAGTGCAATCATCGCCAGGAACAAGCCGATACCCGCGGCAATCCCCAAACGCAATGAGAGTGGAATAGAGTTAATGATCCACTCACGGATTTTAAAAATACTGAGCATGAAAAACGTTAGACCGGAGAAGAAGACAGCCCCCAATGCCGCCTCCCAGGTATAACCCATCCCCAGTACCACACCGTAGGTAAAAAAGGCATTCAGCCCCATTCCTGGTGCTTGAGCGATCGGGTAGTTTGCCCAAAGCCCCATAACAAAACAGCCGATGGCGGCAGCGACACAGGTAGCAACAAACACCGCGCCATAATCCATCCCCGCTTCCGAGAGAATACTCGGGTTGACGAAAATGATATAAGCCATCGTAAGGAACGTGGTGAACCCCGCGATCAACTCGGTCTTTACATTGGTCTTCTGCTCGGTGAGCTTGAAGTAATTGTCCAGAAGTTTCATGTCGTTTTTATCCTTCGCGCTTACGCTAAATGCGTCCCTTGATGCGAGAAAAGCCGCACATACTACCTAAAGGCTCTACGCGTTGCGAGCGCCTCGTGTGCCGCTAGTGTTGGTGGGAAGTTCTCCCCCACTAATATGAATAGCAAACTTCAGGCCATGAGCTAACCGATTGGTCAACGGTAAGACAAAAAACACAACTAGAGACGACTCGCTAACACCCTTTCGACTGTTTCAACAATCACCTGGGTTTGCGGATCAATCTCGATATTGACCTGGTCGCCTAGCAAGCGATCTTTTAAAACTGTACGCGCCAGCGTCTCCGGTATCAGGTTGACACTAAACTCAACCCCAGCACCATCAACCGCGGGTCGTACGTCACCTACCGTCAAGCTGATACCATCAACGCCAATGTATCCCTTCTCAAATACAAACTTAGCGACTCTCTCAGGTAATGAAAACCACAATCGACGATTGTTGGGTGCCTCTTCTATTGCCACCACATTGGCCATACAAATAATGTGGCCAGACATGGAGTGCCCACCAATTTCATCACCAAAACGCGCCGCACGCTCTATATTGACGCACTGACCAGGTACAATTGCACCAAGATTTGTCAAACGTAACGTTTCACGCATCAGGTCAAAACTGACATTCCCATCCTCTATCGCAGTTACCGTCAGGCAAACACCATTATGAGCTACCGATGCACCAATAGTGAGCCCCTGGCGCAACGCTTCCGGCAATGCGACTACGTGGGTGCGAAACTCTTCCAGCTCTTTAACAGCGATAACCTCAGCCACGCCTTGCACGATGCCAGTAAACATATTGCTACGCCCTCTTTCTCAACACATTAAAGTCAAAATAGGTACTAAAATTCTGTGCAAGCTTACTACTAAATACTCTTCCCGTGTGCAGCCAGCTGCCTTGCTGCAAACGTTGCAACGACTTTTTTTCTGGCAACAAGAGCTGCTCAAGCAATCGTCAGAACCAATCACTAAAAAAAGCCATTGACTCAGAAAATAAACCTAAATTATTGCATTAAAACATGAAATAGAATGGCACTCATTGACAAGACACCCGCTTCTCTTTAGACTTTCGCCGCAAATGTAATGACGCCGATTTGTACCCAGATTGCGGGCGTCCACTAAGCCAATGGCTTGGTGAAGTGCAGCTAAAAGGGTGTGTCCAGCGTTGATGGCCACCCGCAAGGGTGGCCTTTTTTTATTTCCCGCCCTACGCTTGCTCCCTCGCACTCCGTCTTCGGCCTACCGTTAAGGCAGACGCTATGATTGAAATTAGCAACGTTAGTAAAACCTATGGCACTGGCAATAGTGCCGTTCATGCCCTAAAAGATGTCAATTTAACAATCCCCAAAGGCACCATTCACGGCGTTATTGGCCTTTCAGGCGCTGGCAAGTCGACTCTTATTCGCTGTGTCAACCTGCTTGAACGCCCAAGCACTGGCAGCGTATCAGTTGATGGCCAGGAAATGACCCGCCTGAGCCGCGGCGAATTAAACCGCGCCCGACACCGTATTGGAATGATTTTCCAGCATTTCAATCTGCTAACAACACGTACGGTATTTGATAATGTGGCACTTCCCCTTGAGTTAATGGGTGAAAGCCGCAGTGCTATAAAAGAGCGCGTATTGCCACTACTGGAGCTGGTGGGCCTGGCCGATAAAGCCAAGCAGTATCCAGCCCAGCTTTCTGGCGGCCAGAAACAGCGTGTCGCCATCGCCCGCGCACTGGCCAGCAAACCCAACGTCTTACTGTGCGATGAAGCCACTTCAGCGCTAGACCCCCAGACCACCAGTTCTATTCTTGAGCTGTTGAGAGAAATTAATCAGCAGCTCGGTATCACCATTTTGTTGATTACTCACGAAATGGAAGTTGTGAAGTCTATTTGTCATCGAGTAAGCCTGATCTCTAATGGTGAGCTAGTGGAAGATGCTGAAGTTGGTAATTTCTTCACTGCGCCTATCACACAGTTGGGCAGGGAGTTCCTGAACGACTTTTTGCAGCTAAGCCCGCCTAAAGAACTGATCGAACGTTTAAGCGATACACCTAGCGAACACACCCACCCCGTTGTTCGGCTAACGTTTTCCGGTGATGCTGTTTCGACGCCGCTTATCTCACGCCTAGCCCGGGAGTGCAGCGTTGATGTCAGCATACTCCAGGCAAAGGTCGAGTCCATTCAAGACCGCACCTTAGGGCTGATGATTGCAGAACTGCTTGGCAGCCCCGCGCAAACTCAGGAAGCAATGGCTTATTTAGAAGCACATCAACTACAGGTAGAGGTACTTGGTCATGTCCAGCGCAATGTTTGATCTTATTTTACAAGCCACGCTGGATACGCTCTACATGGTGGCTATTTCAGGCGTGATTGCCACCCTGCTCGGCTTGCCGCTTGGCGTCATGCTCTACGTCACTCGTCCTCGTCAGATATTAGCCATGCCTGCACTCAATCAAGTGCTAGGTATTGTTACCAATATTGGCCGCTCAATTCCGTTCATCATTTTGATGGTGGCGATCATCCCGTTCACTCGCATGCTGGTCGGCACCTCTATTGGTATTAATGCCGCCTCAGTGCCGTTAACTATTGCCGCTATTCCATTTGTGGCTCGGCTAATCGAAGGTGCGCTTAACGAGATATCGCCAGGGCTTATTGAATCTGCCCAATCAATGGGCGCAACACCTTGGCAGATCATAACTAAGGTACTGATCCCTGAGGCAAGGGGCGGGATTATTACGGGGCTGACGATCACGTTAGTGACACTGGTCAGTTACTCTGCCATGGCGGGCGCCGTAGGTGGCGGTGGCTTGGGCGACTTAGGCATTCGCTATGGCTATAACCGCTTCAACCCCACCATTATGTTAATTACCGTCGTTATACTGGTGGTGATGGTTCAAGGCTTCCAAAGCCTAGGCGACTATTTGGTACGCAAAAGTGATCGCAAGTGACGATAGTCTGCACCTTTTATCGGCATAGTCGAATATAACCAAAACGCATTAGAATTTTATTTCTTATTGCCGCATAATCACATCCAACCTTTACCGAGCCACAGGAGTGACACCATGCAAAAACTACTTATCGGCAGCCTGACTGCCTTAGCACTTGCGGTTAACGTTGCCAACGCAGAGACACGCACCATCAAAATGGGCACTGTGGCAGGTCCGGAAACCGAAGTTATGCAAGTGGCGGCTCGTATTGCCAAAGAAGAGTATGACCTAGACGTTGAGATTATTGAGTTCACCGACTATGTCACGCCGAATGCTGCCCTCGCCGATGGCAGCTTAGACGCGAACGCCTATCAGCACGAACCGTACCTACAGGCGATGGTCAATGACCGTGGATACGATCTTGCTATTGCGGGCTACACCTTCGTTTACCCGATCGGCGCTTATTCTGAAAAGTACGACAGCATCGAAGCGCTGCCCGATGGTGCTCAAATCGCGCTGCCCAACGACCCATCTAATGAAGGGCGTGCACTTATTCTGATGCACAACCAGGGCCTGATCACCCTGAATGATCCGAGCAACCTGGAAGCCACCCCCATCGACATCGCTGAAAACCCACGCAACTTTCGCTTCCGCGAAATTGAAGCGGCACAACTACCCCGTGTACTCCCAGACGTCGACATGGCGTTCATTAACAATACGTTCGCCCAACCGGCTGGCTTGAGCTTGAGTGACGCGATCATCAAGGAAGGTCCTGAGTCTCCCTACGTCAACTTGATTGCGGTACGGGGCGGAGACGAAGATCGTGAAGAAATCCGTCAACTTGTTGACGCTTATCAGCGCGATGAGGTCATCGAAAAAGCAGAAGAACTGTTTAAGGGCGCAGCTGTACCCGGCTGGATCGAATAAACAGTACGGTATTCTCTATCGATGTCATCAGGCCAGCCTTAGGGCTGGCCTGATGTGTTTAACCCTATAAGGAATTCGTATGCATAGTGTTGATTATGCGTTGCTTAATCGGCAGCTTGAAGCTCTGCTAGACACACGTGATTGGCTAACCAACAGCGCACAAACTTGCGCCTTTATTCAACATGCCCTGAGCGACATCAACTGGGCGGGGTTCTATTTACAGCGCCAGCCCAACCAGCTCAGCCTTGGACCATTTCAGGGTAAACCTGCCTGCCACCCAATCCCCTTCAGCAAAGGCGTTTGCGGGGCTGCTGCCCGCCAACAAACTACCCAACGGGTTGATGACGTTCACGCTATTGCTGATCACATCGCCTGCGATGCTGACTCTCGCTCAGAGCTCGTTGCTCCCATTGTAATCGACGGCTATCTCTGGGGAGTGCTCGACCTAGACAGCCCCCAGCACGCACGCTTTAGTCAAGAAGATCAGGCGGGCATTGAGGCACTGGTGGCGACGTTTATTCGCCAGACTGACCTCCCTCTCTTTCTCGACTAGCTTTTCTATCGACTAACTTATCGATTAGCCATAAAAAAAGCCCCATGCTGAAGCATAGGGCTTTTAAGTATTTGGTAGGACCAGGCGGATTTGAACCGCCGACCTCCACGATGTCAACGTGGCGCTCTAACCAACTGAGCTATGGTCCTATAAGTAACTAGCTGCACATAACACGAAATATGGTAGGACCAGGCGGATTTGAACCGCCGACCTCCACGATGTCAACGTGGCG
>NZ_BJUL01000023.1 GCF_007989605.1 Vreelandella venusta
GAGGAACTGCTCAAACACGGTGCGTAGTATACTGATAGAAACGCTCGGGTCAAGTATCGATTATAGGTTAACGGCTAGCCCCGGGTTTCTTGTGTCCGTATAATGCCGCCATTCAATGGCTGTACGTTACACTGCCCATTACGATTGCATTCATGTTTTCATTCATCCCTCGTCCCTCGACGACTCATAGATGACAGGTACCGATGGCGAAGAAGCTCTTTATCAAAACGCACGGCTGCCAAATGAACGAGTACGACTCCTCGCGGATGGCAGATCTGCTCGGCGAATCTCACCAGCTGGAATTGACCGATAACGAAAAAGAAGCCGACGTTATCTTGTTGAACACCTGCTCTATTCGCGAAAAAGCGCAGGACAAGGTGTTTCATCAACTGGGTCGCTGGAAAAAGCTGAAAGACGCCAACCCAGACCTTGTGATTGGTGTTGGTGGTTGTGTGGCAAGCCAAGAAGGCGAGGCACTGCGTAAGCGCGCGCCTTTTGTCGATATGATTTTTGGCCCACAAACGCTTCATCGCGTGCCAAAAATGCTGGACGCACGCAGTAGCAACCAGATTGCCGCGGTCGATGTCACTTTTCCAGAAATTGAAAAGTTTGATCACCTGCCACAGCCAAAATCTGATGGCGCAACCGCCTTTGTTTCTGTCATGGAAGGCTGCTCGAAATACTGCACATTCTGTGTTGTGCCTTATACCCGCGGTGAAGAAGTCTCGCGCCCCTTTGAATCAGTTATTGATGAAGTCATTCACTTAGCCGACCAAGGGGTACGCGAAATTAACCTGCTTGGCCAGAACGTGAATGCTTATCGCGGTGAAAATGACGAAGGCGATGAAATCGACCTTGCCGAGCTAATCGCCTGCGTTGCTGCAGTGGATGGCATTGATCGCGTGCGTTTTACGACCTCTCACCCGGTGGAATTTACGGATAGCCTGGTCGATGCGTTTGCCGACATCCCGGAACTGGTGAGCCACCTACATTTACCGGTGCAGTCAGGTTCTGACCGTATTTTAAGTGCGATGAAGCGCGGCCATACTGCAGAAGAGTACATCGAGAAGATGGAGCGGATCCGCGCCAACCGCCCGGATATTAGCTTCTCTTCCGACTTTATCATCGGCTTCCCTGGCGAAACCGAAGAGGATTTCGAAGCCACGATGAACCTGATTCATCGCATCGGCTTTGATCACTCGTTTAGTTTTGTTTACTCGGCACGCCCAGGCACCCCCGCCTCCGGCCTGCCGGACGAAACGCCAGAAAGTGTCAAAAAACAGCGTCTCGCCATTTTGCAGGAGCGAATTCTGCAGCAGGCAGCTCAGATCAGTCGACGCATGGTGGGCACGACCCAGCGAGTTCTGGTATCCGGTTTTTCACCGCGAGACCCGGGCCAACTCTCTGGGCGCACCGAGAATAACCGCGTGGTTAATTTCCGGGCGGCCAACCCAACAGAACTGATCGGCTACTTTGTAGACGTGGAGATTACTGAAGCGCTGCCCAACTCGCTGCGCGGCGATCTCGCCTCTCCAGAGCGTTATTAACTGCTCACTTATCCTAGGTAATTGCCCCGGCATCGTCGGGGCAGTAAGCTGAGTCTCACATACATCAACTAATGGGTTTCTTACTCTTGAGCCAGCCATCACCTCAGGCCAATCGCATTATCACCCTAAGCCTTGAACCCAATGACCCGCAGCGTCTCGCTAGTCTCTGCGGCCAACAGGACGAGCATCTAAAGCTGATTGAGAGCCGCCTGGACGTGACGTTGCGCAACCGTGGCAACGTGTTTCAGCTGGCCGGCGCCGCCAATCGGATTAAAGCCGCTGCAAACGTGCTTGAGCACCTTTACCGTGAAACTGCGGCAGAGGAGCTTGAAGCAGATACAGTTCACCTCTTCCTTCAGGAATCTGGCTTAGAAGCGCTAGAAGAAGAGGAGGATAGCGACATTAACAGCGACGACGTGATCATGCGTACACCGCGCACCATGATTAAGCCTCGCGGCCTTAATCAGCAGCGCTACGTACAAAGCATTCGCGAGCACGATATCAATTTCGGTATTGGGCCTGCCGGTACGGGAAAAACGTACTTGGCGGTTGCCGCGGCAGTAGAAGCACTAAATCAGCAGGAAGTGCGCCGCATTCTGTTAGTCCGCCCAGCGGTAGAAGCAGGCGAAAAGCTAGGCTTTCTTCCTGGCGACCTTGCCCAGAAAATCGATCCTTATCTCCGCCCGCTCTACGATGCGCTGTACGAGATGATCGGCTTCGAGCAGGTCGCTAAGCTAATTGAGCGCCAAGTGATCGAAATTGCCCCGCTGGCTTATATGCGTGGGCGTACGCTGAATAACTCCTACATCATCCTGGACGAAAGCCAGAACACCACGCCGGAACAGATGAAGATGTTCCTGACACGGATTGGCTTTGGCTCAACGGCGGTGATTACCGGTGATATTACCCAGGTAGATCTTCCCCGCGGACAGCGTTCTGGCCTTTCACAGGTGCTGGATGTTCTGAAGGACACTCCCGGCATCGGCGTGACCCACTTTGCTGCGAAAGACGTTGTACGTCACCCGCTGGTGCAGCGGATCATTGAAGCCTATGACGAGTTTGAGTCGCAGCAGGAAGTTCAGGAGCGCGCTCGCCGTGAAGCTCGCCAACAGGAGCGCGAAGCCCGCATGCAGGCACTTGAGCGCACAGGAGAGGCACCTCGATGAGTAACATCGTGATTGACCGCCAGGCGGCCATCAATGAGCCGTTGCTTCCTACCCTTGAGCAGCTCACCCACTGGGTGGGCTGCGTCTTCTCACACCACCCCGATGATGACCGCTTAGAGCTGACGATTCGCTTTGTGGATGAAGCAGAAAGCCAAGCACTCAATCGAGATTATCGGGGTAATGATAAATCAACCAACGTACTCTCGTTTCCTTTTGAGAATCCTCCCGGCGTCTGTTTACCGTTACTTGGCGACCTGATTATTTGCCATGCCGTGGTTGCCCATGAAGCCAAAGAACAACAGAAGCCTCTTGAGCATCATTACGCGCACATGGTGGTGCACGGCACACTGCACTTAATGGGCTATGACCACATTGAAGAGCAAGAAGCGGAAGAAATGGAACAATTAGAGCGCGAGCTGCTTGCCACTCTCAATATTCCTGACCCGTATCACGAGTAAGCTGTTAACCTGATCGATAATTACTTTTAGGGTGGTGTATCCCCCGACTCAGTGATAAAACGACAGGCTGTTTACCTGTAGCCATCTTCACATAGGAAGCCTCTGATTAATGTGATGAGCGCAGGCCAGACAAGGCAAAAATTAACGAAAAAAGCACCGGACTCACGTTCGAGGCGATTTTTAACGCAGTATGGCCAAGCGTAGTTAATCAGAGGTTTCATAGCTGTTTTTTAGTAGTGCTTTGACGTACTGTTTGCACACAACTATTTGCAAGTCACTATTTGCACGTAATAGAGAGATTAGACGCAATGAGCGAAGACCGATCGAGCAACTCAAATCAAAAATCCTGGCTCGAGAAACTCTTTGGCGCCCTTTCCGGAGACAATGACGAACCTAGCTCCCGCGATGAGCTAATGACGTTTTTACGCCACACCGCAGGAAAACTGAAACTAGATCAAGACGCTATTATGATTATTGAAGGCGCTCTTGAAATCAGCGATCAGCAAGTGCGTGAAATATTAATTCCACGCTCTCAGGTGTCGGCCATTACCCTTGATCAAACCAGCGATGGCTATTTGCCATTAATTCAAGAAACAGGGCACTCCCGCTATCCGGTCATTGGCGAGAATCTTGACGATGTAAAAGGCATTTTACTGGTTAAAGATTTGCTCCCCCTGCTCTCTCAAACGCAAGAAAGCCGTGATGCCTTTAAGCTGGAAGACGTGCTGCGCCCGGCAATGTTTATTCCCGAGTCCAAACGCCTAAACAGCTTGCTGAAAGAGTTTCGTGATACCCACAATCACATGGCCATTGTGGTGGATGAGTACGGCGGCACAGCGGGTATTATTACTATCGAAGATATTCTGGAGCAGATCGTTGGGGATATCGAAGATGAGCATGATACCGATGAAGAGGACGATATCCGCACGCTGGACAATGGCCACTTCGCCATTCGTGCTCTCACACCGATTGAAGACTTCAACGAACGCTTTGGCAGCGAATTTTCTGATGACGAATTCGATACCGTGGGTGGCCTTGTGATGCAACAATTTGGTCACTTACCAGGCCGTGGCGAACATACGAGCCTGGGCGGCTGGCGGTTCGTCATTCTTAATGCCGATAATCGGCGCATCCGGTTGCTGGAAGCTTATCCCGATGACACTAGTGAAAATGCTACCGATGGCGACCACAGCAACGGCTAGCTAACCGCCCACTTCAACCTGCCGATAGGATATCACCATGGGGTTGACGCCCACCTTTGCACTTCAACTGCTGGCTGCCCTGGTGGCCGGTGGTTTCACGACGCTTACCGCTTCACCGTTTGAATTATGGTGGCTAGGCCCCATCGCCATCGGCCTGCTTTATGTTGGCCTGCATACATTAAGTCCTGCTCAAGCAGCGCTAAAAGGCTGGCTATACGGCGTAGCGCTCTTCGCCAGCGGCACTTCTTGGGTATACGTATCCATTCACGACTACGGCTATACCGGCGTTCCCCTGGCGGTATTTCTGACCGCTCTGTTTGTGTCCGTATTAGCCCTCTTTTTTGCAGGCACGTTTTGGCTTTATCGACGTTTTTGCAGCCCGCGCTGGGCATTGGCTAGCTTTGCAGGGGCATGGGTGCTAGGGGAAGTGCTGCGCACTTATCTGTTTACCGGCTTTCCGTGGCTACTGGTTGGCTCCAGCTATGTGGATTCACCGCTGGCCAACTGGGCACCAGTAGGCGGTGTTTACTTGCTTTCCTTACTGGTTGTGCTCACCGGCACCTTAGGCGCTGAACTGCTGCGACGCCAATGGTGGGCAGCACTGCCATTAGCCGCTATTTGGTTCATCCCGCTGGCACTGCCCTCACTTTGGACAACACCAGCAAGCGAGCCCACCCGCGTTGCGCTACTTCAGGGTAACCTACCCCAGCTATTAAAGTGGACCTCCGAAGGCCAGCGCGTAGCAGCCAATACTTATAGCGATTTAACCCGCCGTGTCGCGGATGATGCCGACCTCATTTTGTGGCCCGAAACCGCCCTACCAATGATCGATAACCAAGCTCGCCCGGTGTTAGAACGCGTACAAGCCAACTTACCGCCCAGCACTGCGCTATTAACTGGCATTGTCCAACTCGACGAGGACAACCGTTATTTCAATAGTGTGATTGGTGTTGGCAACGTAGAGGGCAATTACCAAAAAGAGCACCTCGTGCCGTTTGGCGAATACTTGCCGCTTGAAAGTGTGTTACGGGGTGCTATCGACTTCTTTGATCTACCAATGTCGAGTTTTTCTAAAGGCGCCTCCGAACAAACGCCCATGCAGGCCGCCGGCGTGACCATTGGCAACGCTATTTGCTATGAGATTATCTACCCGCAACTGGTGGCACGCCGTGCAGCAGACAGCGACGTGATTGTAACGGTATCTAATGACACTTGGTTTGGCGCTTCCATTGGCCCACACCAACACTTGCAAATGGCCCGCCTGCGCGCGCTAGAGAATGGCCGTTACGTCGTGCGCGCCACCAGCAACGGCATTACCGCGATTATTAATCCCCGTGGCGAGCTGGTAGATAGCGCCGCACAATTTGAAACCACCTACCTTATTGGCGAATTTTACGCCATGAAAGGGGCAACACCGTTTACCCGCACAGGTAGTTGGCCTGCATGGCTATTCGCTGGCCTACTACTGTTACCGGGCTTGATACGCAAGCGTTAAAACCAAGAAGGCCGTTTCCAGTGGACAAGGGCGGTGTAACCGCCCTTGCTAAGCCATGCGTATCAGTTGAATTATCGTCGCAGTGCCAAGTGCTGGTGCATACGTTGCAAGAATATAGATACTATCGAACCAATGATTACCTATGATCAGTGCCCGCTTAATATTATTCAGGCACTGGTCAACAAGTAATAAAATGTCGTTTTAGCAGAAAATTTTTAAAATTATATTCAGCGGTTGTTATAGCTGCTCTTTATAAATTCGCCCGCCTTTCATAATCATTCGAAGATTGCTCTCTGGATCGTTTAGAAAGTCTAGATCGCGACTTGGATCGCCATCGACGACCAACAGATCAGCTAGTGCACCCGGTTCAATTCGTCCAAGTACACCAGGATAGGGATTACGAGGACCGGAAAGTGACAACAAATCACCGTTATGCCCAGTTGCCATTGCCAATACGGTTAGCGGATCGTAAAAGCGCGTCAATTTTGCCAAATGTCGCAGCTGGTTCGGGGTGTTTTTAGGGCTAAAAAGAATGTCTGTACCCCAGGCAGTTTTCACATTAAACCGCTGCGCCATTTCATAAGCGCGTACGGTGCCTTCAGCTACTTGGCGCTGAGACTCTCGGCGCGCGGCATCAGGATAAACGTTGGCATCTTCATCTTGTAGGAAAGGCTGAAGGCTCCACCATGCGCCCTCTCCAGCCATCATTCTTACCGATTCTTCATCGGCTAATTGGCCATGCTCAATCGACTTAACACCAGCCCGCAGAGCGCGCTGTATGCCGCGGGGCGTATATACATGCACCATCACATAGGTGCCCCAGTCATCGGCAGCCTCAACCGCTGCGCGTAGTTCTCGTTCTGTAAACTGAGTACTGTCTAAAGGGTCGTAGAGCGATGCTACTCCACCGCCTGCCATCAACTTGATCTGCGAGGAGCCTAGCATTAGCTGCTCGCGCGTGCGCCTAAGCACTTCAGCCTCACCATCCGCAATCATTGCAACGCCTTGACGTTCTGCTTCACTTAGCGGCGTTGTGCTGCCACGAGGTACGTCATGGCGCATTCTAAAATCACCGTGCCCCGATGTTTGAGAAATCATCGCCCCTGCGGGAAACACCCTAGGGCCATTCACGATCCCTTCATCAATAGCACGCTTTAACGCAAACGATGGCCCTCCCACATCCCTGACTGAAGTCACGCCACGCATTAAGGTTCGCTCTGCTTCTCTGGCTGCCACCAAATGCACATAGCCAATATCAGCAGTCATAGCTTCCACTTGAGAGATGGCTGCCAAGGTAGTATGCCAATGGGCATCAATCAAACCGGGCATCAATACACGACCGCCGCAATCAATGACATTAATACCGCCCACCTCGCCACTACCGTCCAGAATAGCGTCGATACGGCCACTCTCTACCCTAACGGATACGCCATCACGCAGCGGGCCACCACTGCCATCAAACAGGCTTAAATTGGTTAACAGTAGCGGTCCATCATCGGCTTTTGGTTGTTGGCCAACGGCAAACGGCACATGTAAACCTGCGAAGAGTGCCATCACCGCCGCTGTTCCCCCAAGCATTTGGCGACGGGTTATTTCTGCCATCACCCGTTCATGAAAGCGTTGCAATATCGGCGACCCACAACAGCATGCCCCGTGGCTATGATGGGCGTGGACATCTGTTAACACTGGCGAAAATAAAGAACGGGCACTCGGGGGCATGGCTAGAGCCTCGATTAGCAGTAAGAAGTACAAGCAACTTTTCAAGACTTAAATCCAGAAGACCAAGTCAAATTTATTCCAATTAACACTACTTAATATATCTCAAATTACCCAACAGGCAATTTCATAACAGTCGCTTTATTGAAAACTTGCAATGAATGCTAGCCAGCTAACATAGATCACTAACGCTTTTGGCGATGATCAACGAAAAACCAACGAATTTCCGATAAACTTTTTTCATTTATTGTGCTTAACACCTACATTGTGGTTTAACATTTTTAATAAACAACAAATGAGGTGATGAGTTGTGAAAAGCTCGGGCATTTTTTTATGGGCATTACTACTTGTGATAGCCACAGCGTCACCCAGCCAATCTGCTCAAGCACAACCACTCGCACTAGAAGACGCTTGGCAACAACTGCGCAGTCAAGACGATGATGTTGCCGCAGGACAAGCCGCCCAACAACGCGCCGCTGCACTGCTTTCCACCCGCGATAATTTACTGCTGCCTCAAATAGACCTGTTAGGCTCTTATACCCATCTCGATAACCCAATTGAAGTAGACGCACTTGCGCTTAATCCGCTTAGCAGCGTAGCTGACTCTTTGCCTGGCCAACTGTTAGTTGACCTTATTGGTGGTCCCAATGCATTTCGTACACCAGTCACTAACCGCAATGTTGCCAGAAGCTCGTTAGCAATGTTTTGGCCGCTCTATACGGGGGGCAAAATCAGCTCTGCGCGGGAACTATTAACTCTGGAAGAGCGGGAAGCCTCCCTGTTACTTGAAGAGGTCTACCGAGTCCGTTTCATGGATCTAGTAACCGCTTATTACGGACTAGTCATGGCAGAGCGGGCGCTGGCGACTCAACAGCAAGCTGAAGACACCCTTGCTCAGCATTACCGCTCTGCTCGTGCACTTGAAGAGCAGTATCAAATTGCCCGGGTAGAACGCTTAGCCGCCGAAGCAGCCTATGATCGTTCACGCATCACTACCCGCGCTATTCGCGAACAGCGTGATAGCGCCCAGCAAGCATTAGCGTCGTTGGTGCACTATGCACCTTCTGGATCTAGCTTAGGAGGTCACTCATCGGGCCCAACGCCTACGTCTCCCCTGTTTACGCTTGCGTCGCTGCCACCGATTGTGCATTTTCAACCAGGGCTAGCCGACCATCCTGCTCTCAGGCTATTAGCTAATACCCAGGCACAGGCTGAAAGCGTCGTTGAGGCAAGCCGTGGACTTTATCATCCCAATGTTTTCATGTTTGGCAGCTACAACCTTTATGAAGACGACTCTTTAGCAAGCGATCTCACACCGGACTGGCTGGTTGGCGTTGGCGTCAGCATGCCACTGGTAGACCGTAGTGGACGGAGTGGCAAAGTACAGGCAGCGGTGAGCACTGTTTCGGAATTACGCTATCGCCAGCAAGCCGCTTCCCGCAAGCTGGAATTACTGCTTGACCAACACTACCGTGAAGCGAACCAAGCGCTTGAAGAATATAACGACCTCGCAAGTACAGTGGCGTTGGCAGAAGAGAGCCTGCGCCTGCAAACACTGGCTTTCTCAGAAGGGGTTGGTCGAGCGCTTGATGTGATTGATGCCCAAACCTTTCTATCCACGACCCACACGCGCCGTGATGCTGCCGCCTTCCGGTTCGTCATGTCACTTACCCAGTTACTCAGTATTACAGGTCAACAAGAAGCACTGTTTGCTTACCTTAGCGAGGGGGATCCAATTCCGTGACCACGCGCAGATTTCTTATCCTGGCCATATTGGCAGGGATCGCCATCGCCGTATCCGTTGTTTTTTGGCACACCTATAGCACACCCCCTCTTCGCTTACAGGGTCAGATAGAAGCTCGACAATATATGGTGTCTTCAAAAGTCCCTGGTCGGCTTGCAGAGATTGACGTACGGCGCGGAGATAGCGTCAATGTCGGTGACCGAGTATTCCGTATTGATAGTCCTGAACTTGAGGCAAAACTCACTCAGGTCGATGCCCTCGATACGATCAGCCGCTCGCTGGCACAAGCAGTGGAAGGCGGAACTCGGGAAGAAAAAATTGCGGCTGCTCGCAGTGAGTTTCAGAAAGCCCAGGCAGCAGAAACCATGGCACGAACAACCTATGAACGTACTCGTGTACTAGCAGAGCAAGGCGTTGTGGCACGCCAACGACTAGATGAAGCCTTTACACTGCTACGGGTAGCGGAACAGACGCGGGTAACCGCAGCGGAAGTGCTTAGATTAGCAGAGGCTGGCCCTCGCGAAGAAGCACGCACCGCTAGCCGTGCTGGCGAAGAGATGACCACCAGCCTGCGCGACGAGATCAACGAACTGCTTGAAGACTCAATGGCGTTTGCCCATCATCAAGGCATCATCAGCAATGTCTTACTAAATACAGGTGAACTGGTACCCCAGGGTTTCCCAGTGGTCATGATTACTGATTTAGATGAGGCATGGGCACTCTTTAATGTGCGCGAAGACCTGATACAGCATTTTTCGCAAGGAACCGAGTTCGATCTGGATATTCCCTCTCTTGGCCAACAGGCACGCTTTCGAGTCAGCCACATCGCAGCGTTGGGCGACTTTGCTACTTGGCGTGCCACGGTGCCCGGGCGCGGCTTTGATATGCGCACGTTTGAAGTGGAAATGCACCCGGTCGAGCCAGTACCTGGCCTAAGGGCAGGCATGAGTGTATTGCTTGATTTACCGTCTGAGGATGCGCGGTCAGGTAGCCAACATGGAACCGACTAGGCTGAATGGCTGGCAGGCGCTACGCAGCCAGCCTTGGCTGCTAGCCCTGGCAGGATGGCTGCCCCCATTAATGACGCTGTTATTTATTGCCGTATTTGAAATGGGCACCCCTCAATCGCTGCCCGTGGGTGTAGTCGATTTAGACCATACCGCTGAATCCCGTTCGCTACAGCGTTATTTAGATGCCAGCCCAGCGTTAGATATGCTTAACCCTTACCCTTCGGCAAGCGAAGGGGCCGAAGCGCTACAGCATGGTGACGTCTTAGCACTCTTGATCATTCCACGTGACTTTGGCCGCGACTTACGTCTCTCTCTCAGCCCTGAAGTCGTCGCGTTCTACAATAGCCAATACTTGCTGGCCGGAAAATTCATATCCTCCGCGTTAACTCAATCAGGTATGACTTTCGCCGCCGAAGCAGGTGTCGCATTGCGGCTTGGTCAAGGTTATGCGTTACCACAAGCAGTAGCCGCAGCGGCTCCCGTGCGGCCACAAATCACCTCCCTTTATAACTCTGGCATGAGCTATGCCCGCTTCTTAGTCACCACGATCATGCCCGCACTTTGGCAAATTGTGATTGTTGTCGCTACGCTGCTTACGCTTTGCTGGCGGCTCGAAAAAGCACCTTTACCAGCTACTTTCTCCGCTAGAAGTACCGCACTTTGGCAACTACTGACGCCTATTTCGTTGCTGCTTTGGCTTCAGGGAGTGTTAATGCTGGGCCTATATAGTTACTTTCTCGGTTGGTCGTCAGAGGACAGCCTTGCTTGGTTAGTGGCCGGAATGGCACTGATGGTGCTGGCCGTACAAAGTATGGCTACGCTGATTCTCTCCGCGGTTGCCAACAAAGTACGCGCACTAAGCCTTTGCGCCGCCTATCTAGCGCCAGCCTTTGCCTTTATGGGAATTACCTTCCCAAGAGGCGACATGAATATGCTGGCACGGGTCTGGGGTAACTTAATGCCATCCACACACTATATTGAACTCCAGGTAGCAGTGGCTGACCACGGAGCACCGCTGGCTACTCTGCTACCGCCCTTATTGATATTGCTGCTGTTTCTGCTGCCACTCCCCTTAGCCATTCATGCCTTACCAAGACAGTTAAACATCAACCCTGCCGAGCAGGTGTCCTAATGAGTGCCTGGCAACAGTGTTGGCAAGCGTGGCAGGTAGAGATTGCGAATATATTTGCTGATCGGGCCGTGCTGCTCGTTATTGTTGGCGGCTTACTGTTTTATGCCGTTCTTTACCCCCTTCCCTATCATAAGAGTGTGCCGGGAGAGCAAGCGGTGGCGGTGGTGAATCATGACCACACTCACTTAGCGCGGCAACTTATCCGCATGGCAGATGCGGCTCCCCAAATTCGAGTCGCCGCCCAGCCTTCCAGCATGGCGGAAGCAGAAGCCTTACTAGCCAATGATGATGTTCATGGGCTTCTGATTATTCCGACTGGCTTCGAGCGGGATGTTTATTTAGGCCGCCCTACCAGCCTGTCTTTCGCTGGGGACGCCAGTTACTTCCTAATTTACGGCAATGTTGTCGAGGGCTTGCTGACAGCCGCGACGACACTCAGTGTACAGACCCAAATCGTTGGTAGCTTAATGAAAGGGGAAAGTCCTGCTCAAATTCCCGGCCAGATCATGCCTATGCGAATCACTACTAAGCCCGCGTTCAACTCCACGTCTGGCTACATCAATTACATTGTGCCTGCTGTCTTCGTATTAATTCTGCACCAGACGCTGCTAATTGCCGCGGGTAGCGTAACCATCAAAGATCGTGCACGCAGGCGTCTGGGACAAACCGCGCCATCGCTTGCATTAGCACTGCCGCTTCGGCTTTTCACCTTTATGCTTATCTACCTGTTATTTGCCATGCTTTATTTTGGCTTTTTCTTTCAGCTTTATGGTGTCCCTCATGTTGCTGCGCCTAGCGAACTACTCGTCTTCAGCGTGCTATTTTTCATGAGCGCCACGCTGTTCGCCATTTGGCTTGGCTACCTTCTTCCACGACCGGAACTTCCCACTGTCCTGGTTCTTCTCTCGTCACTACCGATCGTCTTCACCGCTGGGTTTGCTTGGCCTGCAGAAAGCTTGCCCAAGTGGCTTGATACCCTAAGCCTACTGATTCCCGTAAAACCTGGCATACAAGGTTTTTTGGCGATTAACCAAATGGGGGCTCCACTGCTCAGTATCGGGCGAGAAATTAGCGTACTGGTTGGATTATGCGTCCTGTATGGCGGGTGGCTTTGGTGGCTCGCTTGGCAGCAACGCCAGCCAAGCCCACGACAAGCTCATTGCAGTGACATTGCGGAAAGAGACGAATAAAGGGCTGCTAACAGAAGGAGTATTAATAGTAGAGACGCAAATGGCGATGATGCCTCATTTAGTCACCCTGATTGAGACATACACCGCCATTTTTACAGCTCTAAATGTTACCGTTCGCACGCAGGTATACGTAACGGCTTGTCATCAGCCCACCACTTTGTGGAGGCAAGTCATTGCTTGGTAGGGAGTTCGCCTAGCACCTCGGGAATCGTCATTTTCACATAACGGCCAGGAGCACTTTCAATAACACTTAACCCACCTTCTCCTGGCTGTCGCGCGGTCACCATTTTTTCCGGATCAGGATCTGCATAGCCATTTTCCGTTACCCAGGCCTGCCAATGCGGCCACCAGGAACCTTCATTAAAGGTCGAGCCTTCCTGCCACGCATCATGCGTTTCGGGCAGCACATCGTTGGTCCAATAGCCGTATTTATTTTTATGAGGGGGGTTCACAATGCCCGCGATATGGCCAGAACCACCCAACACAAACGTCACCGGCCCTTTGGGCAACAGTGCCCCATAGTACGTACTGTTCCACTTAGCGATGTGATCTTCTTTCGTCGATACGAAATAGCAGGGGGCCGATATTTTACGAAGGTCAATCTTCACCTCGTCTAACTCAATGCCACCCGGCTCGACCAAGCGGTTTTCTAAATACATATGGCGCAGATACCACGCATGCGTACCTGCTGTCAGGTTTGTGCCATCGGTATTCCAATACAGCAGATCAAACGCGGCGGGCGTTTCGCCCTTCAGATAATTATTAATATAGAACGACCAGAACAGATCATTCTCACGCAATAAATTAAAGGTATAAGCCATTGAGCGGCCATCTAAATACCCCTTTATGGCTAGCGTGCTTTCGATTCCCTCAACCACGCGCTCGTTAAGAAATACGCCAATATCACCAGGATCGCGGAAATCTTGCAGCGTCGCCATGTAAGTAACAGACTTCACCTTGCGACCACGCCGCGTACTTGTCAGATAAGCGACCGTTGAAGCGGTTAGTGTCCCGCCCACACAGTAGCTCAACAGGTTGACTGACTTCTCGCCACAGGCTTGCTCAATGGCCTCTATCGCGCTAACTGGGCCCATTTGCATGTAATCAGCCCAGGTGATGTCACGCTGCTCTGGACCGGGGTTACGCCAGGAGATTAAGAATACGGTATGCCCTTGATTCACCATCCACTTGACCAGCGAATTATCTTCTCGCAGGTCGAGAATGTAATACTTATTGATCCATGGGGGCACAATTAGCAGTGGCGTTTTAAAGGTCTTTTCCGTGGTGGGAGTGTATTGAATCAGCTGAATTAGCTCATTTTCATACACCACGGCACCCGGGGTAACCGCAATGTTATCGCCAATACCAAAGGCACTTCGATCGGTCATGCGTACATTGATACCTTCGGCTGAGTTGGCCAGGTCTTCGCGCAGACGCGTCAAACCATCCACCAAGTTCTGCCCACGAGTTTCCAAGGTACAGCGCATCACTTCCGGGTTAGTCGACACGAAGTTAGTCGGCGACATGGCGTTTACCAATTGCCGAGCATAAAACGCCAAGTTACGCTTTTGCGTCGGGTCTAAACCATCCAGGCCTTCTATAAGTTCCTCTACCATCTGCGAAAACAGCAGATACTGCTGCATAATCGCTAAATAGTAAGGCTCTTGCGTCCAGGCTTCGTCTTTAAAGCGACGATCACCTTTAGCAGGGGTTATCAATGGCGTCACCTGCTCACCAGACATAGCGCGCACGCCCTGTTGCCACAGCAGCCACTGATCTTGCATAAGGCGCGACTGGGTTTGCCACAACAAGTTAGGGTTACTCATGAGCGATTGCGCGGCAGCTTCAAAGCTTTCACGCATATCACTGTAGACGGAGTCAGCAGCTTCACTGGGGGCTATCCGTGACAGTAAATCTTCAAGTAGGCCTTTGTACTGTTCACCGACATTGCTTAGCTGCACTTTCCATGCTTCAAGCTCTTCTTGAGAAACACCTTGAGACGGCATTTTCCATCCTGACAGCATACTCACTCTCCCCTCACCTGCTTGGCATTCTTTGCCCAGGCACATCATCCAAAAGAACGCGGCGCCTTTAAGGCGCCGCGAACATAATTGCGTTTAGCTTTTGCGTGAAGACTGGCTAGTCGCTTTCGCAGGTTGTTCACTTTTCGCGGCTGAGGTGGCTTGCTCGCTCATTTTCTGCCCAGCTTCGCTGAACAGCTTTTCCATTTCAGATTTGAACTGCAAACTCATCTCACCCATGACGCGGGCATCTTCCTGCATCTGCTGAGAAAGCTCGTTCATCATTTCGGCTTGTTTGGTGCCAAAATCACGCAGGCTCTCTGCATCGTCAATTTCCGTCGCGCTACGAATACGCTCGGTGCCCATCTGGCTGTAGCGCTTCATTGCTTCCAGCTGATACTGGGTCATTTTTTCCATGTTGTTGAGCATCAGCGAGTTCATCTTACGCATTGGCTCAAACATTTGGCGGGTTTGGGTACTAAAGGCGTCCATCATTTTATCTTGCATAGTGTCTGCTCCTGTCTCTCATTCCTTGGCATGAGCCTGGAGTGGCTCATCACATGGCAAAATTGCTGCACTGCAAAAAGAGTAAACGCTGTAATGCTGCTTTGCAACATTCTTGGCAGTACGCTCAACAACGCTACACATTTCACATGACAGTTCTACCCTTTAGTGCGAGAGCGCGAAGAAGCCGTCGCTTTCGCTTTGGAGCTTCTCGCACTTGATGCGCTTCTACCTGACGCTGCTGACTTGGTAGCCTCTTGAGACTCGCCTTGACCTGTGCCGCCATCCTGTTCGGCACCGCTGCCGGAGGAGCCCGCTTTGCGCAACATGTCCAACATCATCTGTTGATATGTGCCGAAGTTGGCTAACCCTTGGGACAGACCTTGTTGCATCATCGGCTGCTGCAGGAAAGGACGCATTAGACTCATAGGGTCGTAGCCATCCACCCCTGACTCCATTTGCCGCTGAATATTTTCCAGCAGGTTTTGCTGAAACGCCTCAACATCCGGTAGCCCTAGCGATTGGCGAAACTCATCCGGTGTCAGGTCAAATTCAACGTTGATCTTCATAGGCGACTCCTTAACCATCTTCCTAGAGTGTAGCAGCGTTACGCTAGGCGCACCGTGCTGTTATTGTTGTTCTAAACGTGGCGTATCAACGCTAACATCTCCATTCTGTCCACGATGACGTAGCCAATGATCTAGCAGTGTGATCGCCATCATCGCCTCAGCGATAGGCGTCGCACGAATACCGACACACGGGTCATGGCGGCCTTTCGTTATTACCTCAACTGGCTGACCATGTACATCAATTGATCGCCCTGGCGTGGTAATACTTGACGTTGGCTTCAACGCTAATCGAGCGACGATCGGCTGGCCACTGGAGATTCCGCCCAACACCCCGCCCGCGTGATTAGATAAAAACCCTTCGGGCGTCATCTCGTCGCGGTGTTCGCTGCCACGCTGAGCAATGCAACCAAATCCAGCGCCGATTTCTATCCCTTTTACCGCATTGATGCTCATCAAACCATGCGCCAGATCAGCATCTAAACGGTCGAAGACCGGCTCGCCTAACCCGACCGGCACACCGTCGGCAATCACGGTTATTTCAGCGCCTACGGAGTCTTGATCCCGACGCAGCTGGTCCATATAGGCTTCAAGTTCGGCCACTTTGTCCGGATCAGGGCAGAAAAAGGCATTTTCGGCTACCGCGTCCCAGGTTTTGAATTCGATTTTAATGGGCCCCAACTGGCTCATATAACCGCGAATCTGAATCCCTTGCGCGGCCAGTACCTGCTTGGCAATAGCGCCAGCAGCAACACGCATGGCTGTTTCTCGCGCGCTAGAACGACCGCCGCCCCGATAGTCGCGGTGACCATACTTATGATGATAGGTGTAGTCAGCGTGGGCGGGACGGAATTGATCTTTGATTTTAGAGTAGTCTTTGGAGCGCTGATCGGTGTTCTCGATCAATAAACCAATCGACGTCCCCGTGGTTTTGCCTTCAAACACGCCAGAAAGGATCCGCACCTGATCCGGCTCTTTACGCTGAGTGGTGTGTCGAGAGCTACCTGGACGGCGACGGTCTAGGTCGATCTGCAGGTCTGCTTCACTGATCGGTATGCCAGGCGGACAACCGTCAACAATAGCGCCTAAAGCAGGGCCGTGACTCTCACCAAACGTGGTAACGGTAAATAGCTTGCCAAAGGTATTGCCAGACATGGGCGTTAGTTCCTTACACAAAAGACGCCGCATGGGCGTCGAGTTCAGCGGCGCTCAAGGCAAAAACACCCTGGCCGCCACGCTCGAATTCAAGCCAGATAAAGGTTACTTCAGGGAAAGCAGCCTCCACATGGCGGTCGGAATTGCCAACTTCAACAATCAGCCAGCCCTCGTCGGTTAAGTGCTGGCGTGCCTCACGCAGAATGCGTCGCACGATATCCAACCCGTCGTTACCAGCGCCTAACGCCAGAGCAGGCTCATGGCGGAACTCGGCAGGCATGGTGGCCAGATCCCGCGCATCCACATAAGGTGGGTTAGACACGATTAGTTCAAAACGCTGCCCTTCCAGGCTATCAAACACATCGGATTCGACAGCCCGCACGCGATCACCAACGTCGTGACGGGTAATGTTTTGACGAGCAACCGCTAAAGCATCCTGGCTAATATCCGCCAACGCCACTTCGCAGGTAGGCAACACCAATGCCGTGGCAATGCCGATACAGCCAGACCCGGTACATAAGTCCAATACTCGGGTGGGCGGTTCTTCCGGGAACCATGCAGCAAAGCCGTCTTCAATCAATTCAGCAATAGGCGAGCGCGGAATTAACACGCGTTCGTCAACACTGAACGGGAATCCTGCAAAAAAAGCCTCGCCTAATAGGTAAGGCAGCGGGCGACGAGTCGTCACCCGCTCTCGCGCTAGTCGGATAATGCGTTCGCGCTCTACTGGCAGCAAACGTGCATCCAGCACAGCCGGGTCGACGTTCCATGGCAGATGCAGTGCGCCTAAGCAAAGCGCAACGGCTTCGTCCCAGGGCGATTCCGTACCATGCCCATAGTGCAACCCCGCCAGATAAAACTCGCTGGACACCCAGCGTAAGTAATCGCGCAGTGTAAAAAGCTCGCTCACCAATGCCGATTCCGGCAACGAAAGCATTGAATGGGAGGTCTCATCATTGAGATGCGTGGTCACAGCGGCTCCTGGCGTGTAAAAAGTTCATGGAAGGATTGTACCTTTGACGCCGTCTGGTTCACAGCGCGTGGTTCACGGTGAACGGTTCACAGCCATGGTTTACAGGAACGGTTCACAGCAACGGTTCACAGCAACGACAAGCTCGCTATACTGTGCGCTTCTCAATTATGCTTATTTGTTAACACTTCATTTCTCTATTTGAGCCGACCATGACGCGACACCTGCCCAACGACGACGATATCAGTGCCTTTCGCCAAGCGCTGCAGGCAGCAGGCGTGCGCCGTATTGCCAGTAATCAAGCTGACACCGGCAAGCCTAAGCGCAACGACGAAACTGCCCTGCAAGCACGTCGACAAGCGGCAGTAGAGAGCAACACGCTGCAAACCAGCGGTCGCACGACCGACGGTCGAGTAGAGGCGGTACGCCCCTCAGAGTATCTGGAATTCAGCGTGCCCGACCTACCTTGGCGCACCTTTAGCCAGTTAAAACGTGGCCAAACTGCGTGGCAAGCGGGGTTGGATTTACACGGTTATACCCTAGAAGAAGCGAGGATTGAGCTGGAAAGTTTTTTGCGCGACGCCGCTGCACAAGGCATGCGCTGCGTTCTAGTCGTGCATGGTAAGGCCTGGGGCACCACCTCAGACTTTCCGGTGCTTAAAAGCCATACCAATGCGTGGTTAAGAGAGTGGCCCGGTGTCTTGGCGTTCTGTTCCGCCACCGATATCGATGGCGGTACAGGCGCAGTGTATATTCTACTGCGTAAGCGCGGGCAGTAGACGGCTATGTCACTCGGTCGCATCCGACGCAATGCTAGGCATGCGGCGCTCTAACGCTTCATCAGCAAGATGCCGACCCAGCCGAATTAACTCGTTGGCGCGGTGAAACTCGTAAGTGCTGCAAACAGTTTTGGGAATTTCGATCAATACATCCGGCGGATAGCCTGCGATTTTATATTTCGCCAGCGCCGCCTGGGTGATATCAAACGACTCTAGAATCATATCGAGCTTGCCCCATTCACGCCGACCACGCAGGTCAACGGTTTCATCAACATCGTTCTCTTCACCATTGCTACCCCCCAACCCATCCCACAGACGGCGCGTGGTGGCACGCACATCGTCCATCCAACCGCCAATATTAGCATCACGGTCGCGCTCTAACGCAGTGCGGCTGTCGCTTGTATCTTCGCTGGGTAACAACTCTGCTAAGGTGATCGGTTGTGGGCTGTGCGCCGTCACGTTAACCGCCACGACAAAATCAGCTTCGTGGGTGGCTAATATCGGCATGATCGGCAGTGGGTTTAGCAAGCCGCCATCAACGAGTACCTGCCCCCCCACATGTACCGGCGTAATCACGCCGGGGACTGCAATAGAAGCACGGATTGCCTGGAGTAAAGGGCCGTTTTGAAACCACACTTCACGTTGACGAATCAGATCCGTCGCGACGGTCGTTACCGGAATAGGCAGGTCCTCGATCAGCATATCGCCGACCAGCTCTTCTAACTTGCTCATGACCTTATTCGCGCGCATGGCGCCCATCGGGCTCCAGGTCACATCGACCAGTTTGAGCACGTCTAAATAGTCCAGGTTACACACCCACTCACGGTATTCAGGCAGCTTTCCAGCGGCATAGATACCAGCAATTAGCGCGCCCATAGAGCAACCGGCAATCGAAATTATCTCGAAGCCGCGCGCTTCTAATGCTTCGATAACACCGATATGGGCATAGCCCCTTGCCCCTCCACTCCCTAACACCAGCGCAACCTTATTACCGCCATTCAAGCCGCTGCTTGCCACAGGTGCTTTAACAACATGCGCTACTTTTTTCTTCATCGTCATCTTCCTAACGCGAGCAATCAGGTACCCGCTACGCTTGCTGACTGATTGTGCTGGCCACGCGATGAACCGATTGTGGCTCAAGGTGCAGATGATGGCCACCCGCGAGTACATGGCGCGTTAACTGTGGTACTGCTTGGCGCGCTTTTGCTGCCCAATCCCGTTCGCCTAAAATACCTCGCTCCCCCTCTATCAATAGCACCGGGGCTTGAATCTCCGCCAGTAGCGCCAACACCTGCTGGGGCGTAAAGCGCACCAAAGAAGGCTTTAGTAAACGGCTATCAGTGCGCATTTGCACATGCCCATCGGCAGTGGCCTGGGTGTTACGCTCGACAAGTGGCGTGGCGGTGATGCTGTCCAGCGGCGTGACACCTCCGGCTACCCGCGCGGCAACTGCACTCTCAACATCGGGATAACGAGGAGGACGGGAAAGCGGCCGCCGATAGGCCACTAGCCCTTTACGTAGTTGGCTGGCCGTCTCTTCAGCAGGTGTATTTAATGCGCCTAAGCCATCTAACAGAATTAGCTTATCCACCTTCTCAGGCAACGCTGCCGAGACTAGGCAAGCCACGGCGGCCCCCATCGAGTGAGCAAGTAGCGTCGCCTTTTCGATCTCTAATGACTCCATGGTATCCAGCACGTCGTGGGTATAGTCCCATAGTGCATAGTCGCTTCCTGCAGGCGCATGAGCTGAGTGCCCGTGACCACGGAAGTCGATCGCTACAATGCGAATATCCAGTGCTTTTACCAACAGCGGCGCCAGCCGGCTGAAGCTCGCCGCGTTGTCTAGCCAACCATGCAGCGCCACCCAAGTAGGCGCAGTGCTACGCCCCCAGCTAAGCGCCGCCAGCCGACCATTCGCCAGGGAAAGTGGCTGCGCAGCGGTAGCAACGTGGATCGATTCATTCATAAACAGGATCTCTTAAAGGCCGGATAACCAAGCAATGTTATATACGTCAGATGACGCTCTAAGACGTAAACGTTACCATGCTAAGCGCAGCGCATCTGCCGCTTTATGCGGTTAACGCTTGCGTGCTGCGACTACTTCGAAATGCTCTTAACGATGATGACCAACAGGAAAATGACTATGAAACCACGTCGTGACACCCGCGCTCGCAATCTTGTGTTCTTGATTACCGTGATCAGTGCGTTGGTGGTTGGCCTGTGGCTTGCTCGCTAAGCCAATAGCTCCCTTGAGCCAATACTTCCCAGACACACAGCGCTGAGCATCGCTTGCAATTTTTCTCCCATGAATAAATACTGCTCTCAAATACTGGTTATAAAAACAGTATAAAAGTACATTATTTATTCATGAGGATGCCGATGATGCCGTCCCAACCCGCCTCATCAGAAACAGCCACGTTTACAACAAGTACGTTAACAACGAGTACATTTCCAACAACGATGGTTGCGACAGCCCTGCCGTTAACCTCTCAGCCGTTGCCATTTCCAACGTTACACGGCCGTGCTGGGTTTAGCGGCTTCCCCTCACCTGCTCAAGATTACGAACCACGCACGTTGGATCTCAATGAGCGGTTGATTAAACACCCCAACCATACGTTTTATCTCACCGCCGCGGGCGACAGCATGGAAGGCTGGGGGATATTTGAAGGTGATTTACTGGTGGTAGATCGCAGTATACCGCCCCGCTTAGGGCATATCCTGGTCGCCATGTTTGAAGAGGAAGTACTGATAAAGCGTTATGCGCTCTATCAAGGCACGCCACACCTCTGCTCGGCACATCCCCACTATCCACCGCTGCCGTTAGAAGAGACAAACTGCCAGCTATGGGGGGTGGTACGCGCTGTGGTGCATGAGTATTTGCCATGATTGGCCTTGTTGATGCCAATAATTTTTATGTTTCCTGCGAGCGCGTTTTTAACCCCGCGCTTGAAGGCAAACCCGTGGGGGTGATGTCGAATAACGATGGCTGTGTGATTGCCCGTTCGGCCGAAATGAAGGCCTTGGAAATTCCCATGGGCACTCCCTCTTTTCAGTTGGAAGGTTTGCGCCGACGGGGAGAGATTCACTTACTGTCATCTAACTACGAGCTATATGGCGACATGTCCGCACGGCTCGCCCAGCTACTGCGGGATGCCTGTCCAGACGTCGCGCCTTACTCTATTGATGAAATGTTTATCTACCTGGATGGCTTCAGCGACGCTCAATGCCAAGCGCTCGGGGAAGTTGTCCGCCGCCGTGTTCGCCGCTATTTAGGGCTGCCCGTATGCGTAGGGCTGGCACCTACCCATACGCTAGCCAAGCTCGCTAATCACGTTGCCAAACAGCAGCCTCACTACCAAGGCGTCTGCCTACTCACTGCCAATAGCCCGGCCACGATGGCGCTGCTTAAACAGCTGCCGGTGAATGACGTATGGGGCGTCGGCAGACGCTTAGCAGAACGGCTTGCAGTGAGTGGTATTCGCACGGCGTGGCAGTTGCGGGAGTGCGATCCAAAACAGCTTCGCAAACGATTTTCAGTGGTGCTTGCACGCACAGTGTTAGAGCTACGTGGCACCTCCTGCTTGGAAATGAACGCACTAGAAGCGCCGCGTCAGCGTATTATGACATCACGCTCTTTTGGCCAAGCAACCGGGGTAAAAGCGGAGTTGCACGCAGCGCTGCGCCGCCATGCTCAGCGTAGTGCCGAAAAACTGCGCCAGCAGAAAAGCCTTACCCGCGCCGTGTTACTGTTTCTAAACACCAACCGCCATCGTAAAGACCAGCCTCAGCTTTCACCTAGCGCGATGATTCCACTGGCATCGCCAAGTGACGATACCCGCATCATTTTAGAAGCCGTCCGCGAAGGGTTGGAACAGATGTATCGGCCGGGTTTTCAGTTTATCAAAGCCGGTGTCATGCTATTGGACTTAGTCGATGCACAGCAGTATCAGCTTTCGCTGTTGCAGCCTTCACATAAAGCGCACCCGCACTTAATGAACACCGTTGACGCGATTAACCAGCGCATGGGGCAAGGCACGATTCGTTTTGGAATGACAGAAGCGGAAGCACCGTGGCAGTTGCGCTGTGCACACCGCTCTAACCGTTACACCACCTGCTGGGACGAACTCATGGAGGCAGGCACTCACCCTGGCGCCATTGCAGCTGCCAGGGCGAAGCGTGAACAACAGCGGCTAGCGCGAGCGCAGCGCTTGGCGCAGCCGCGGGCTTAGAGTCTCCCCCACTGCGACCATGACCAGCAAAATCGCTAGCAGCCACGGCCAATGCACCGCGAACGAAACTTGGTAAAGCCCCAAGGCATCAGCAAAGATAACCAAAATACCCAACGGACTAACGTAGCGCACCATGGTCAGCCATAGCGTATAAGGCAACGGTGCGAGGCCCAGTTCGTCGCGGAAGGTTTCGCTTTTCAGCACAAATCCCGCCAACACGACCGTACCCAGGCCACCCAGCGGCATCATCCAGCGCGAGGTCAAATAATCCAGCCAGTCAAAGAAGTTTTTACCCGCCAGTGTCCAATCAGCGCCCAGGTTAAACGATAGCATCGCCAGCGTGCTGATCAGCCATAGCACGATGCCCGTCGCCCAAGAGGCCGATTTACGGGTCATGCCTTTGTTGTCGCATAACCACGACACCGTGGCTTCCACCATCGAAATAGACGAGGTCAGCGCCGCCATCGAGAGCATCAAGAAAAACAGAATGCCAAATAACGTGCCCATGGGCATCGCCTGGAAGGCCAATGGCAAGCTCATAAAGATAAGCCCCGGCCCTTCGCCAGGATTCATCCCGTTAGCAAAAATAACCGGGAAGATCGCCAGCCCCGCCATTAGCGCAACCACGGTATCAGCAATGGCCACGCTTATCGTGGTACGCCCAATGGATGCACCTTTGGGCAAGTAGCTACCGTAGGTCAGAATCGCACCGGATGCCAACGACAAGGTGAAAAAGGCATGGCCCAACGCCGCCAGCATGCCTTCACTGGAGAGGCTTCCCGCGTTGAACGAGAACAAGAAACTCACTGCCTCGCCAAACCCACCGGAAAACACCCCGAAGATAATCAGCAGAATGAGCATGAGCACCAGCCCGGGCATCATCCAACTGACGTTTTTCTCGATACCTTCCTGAACGCCTTTGCCCACAATCACCATGGTCAGCACTGCCACCAGGGTGCTCCAACCGCCCAGAATAAACGGGTTGGCATTATTGGCTCCAAAGACCGCCGCCATGTCATCAACGCTACTGCCTGCGAGGCCACCGGTGAGCATTTTCCATAAATAGGAGAACGACCAACCTGCGACCACGACATAAAACGACAGAATCATAAAGCCGCAAAGCATCGCCATCCAACCAATCAGCGACCAGGCAGAAGAGCGGCCAGACTCATTGACGACACGCCGTATCGCATCAATCGGGCTGCCGCGCCCACGCCGACCAAAGGCAATTTCGGTCATCATCACTGGAACGCCAACGGCTAAAATGCACGCCAGATACACCAGCACAAAGGCCCCACCACCATACTCCCCGGTGATATAGGGGAATTTCCAAATATTGCCCAGCCCCACCGCCGAACCGGTGGCTGCCAGCATAAAGCCCCAGCGGCCCAGCCACTGAGTGCGAGGTTGCCCAGAAGACGCCATGACCTTCCACCTTGTCAGAAAAAAGCGCCTATCCTAGAGGATTTTATAACCAAAGCCCAAAATTCTTGTCTCACTCGGCGAACCAGCCATGCACATCTGAAGCAAGAATCTGGCAGACTAGTAAGCGATAAACACCACCCAACGGAGAGTGCTTAACATGAGCGACAGCGCCAAACCCTGGACGCAACCCATGCCCGACGCGCAGTTCAACATCATGCGCGACATTCTTGCCGCCCCTAGCCCGGTAGGCCTGGAAGGCGCCATGACCTACGGCGTACTGAAGCCCTACTTTGAAAGCTTCGCACCCAGCGGCTGGCATCTGCATCAGTTTAAAGGCAATGCTGGCGTAGTGCTGGACACCCACCCTGATCGCGATGACATGTTCAAAGTGATGATCATCGGCCATGCAGACAAAATTCGCATGCAGGTTCGCTCGATTGGCGAAGACGGCAAGATCTGGATCAACACTGACTCCTTCTTGCCCACCGTACTTATCGGCCATGAAGTGAAGCTATTCAGCGAAGATCCTGACGCTCCCGGCAGCTACCGCTGCATCCAAGGCGGTACAGTAGAAGCCCTGGGCGCTATTCACTTTTCTGATCCTGCACAGCGCGATGGCAGCAAAGGTATCAAAAAAGAGCAGATCTACCTGGACCTGCAAATCCATGGCGAAAATAAAAAGCAGCAAGTACTGAATTTAGGCGTTCGCCCGGGTGATTCGATTATTTTTGACCGCCCCATTCGCCCTGGTTTTAGCCCGAATACCTTCTACGGCGCTTACCTGGATAATGGCTTGGGCTGCTTTGTTACCGCAGAAGTGGCAAAGTTAATCGCAGCAGCTGGCGGCACCGAAAACGTACGCGTACTGTTTGCCATTGCCAGCTACGAAGAAATTGGCCGTTTCGGCAGCCGCGTATTGGCTGGTGAACTAAAGCCAGACGCACTGATTGGCGTAGACGTTAACCATGACTACGTAGCCGCCCCCGGTATTGGTGATAAACGCATGCAGCCGCTGGAAATGGGCAAAGGCTTCACGATGTCTGTAGGCTCGATTGCCAGCGAACAGCTCAACCGCATTATCGCCAGCGCTGCCAAAGAGCAGGATATCCCCCTACAGCGGGACATCGTCGGTGTGGATACGGGTACTGATGGCATGGCAGGCGTGCTGGCCTCGATTGATAGTGCAGCTACCTCAATCGGCTTCCCGATCCGCAACATGCACACTATTTCCGAAACCGGCAACACCCAGGATGTGCTCGCAGCAATTCACGCGCTGACCCACACCTTAAAAGCATTGGATGCCCTGCCTGACCTGCAGCGGGAGTTCCTGGACAACCATCCACGGCTCGACCAAGCCAGCCCGCTTAGCCATCAGGGCAGCGACAAACCTGATACTGATGAAGCCCCAAAAACGTCAAAGCCCAAAAAAGCAAAAAAGCCGTGAAAAGAAAGTTAGTGAAGAGCTAGTGAAGAGCTAGTGAAGAGCTAGTGAAGAACAAGTGTAGCCAAGCACTAGCCTAAAAAAGCCCCGGCCATTCCTGGCCGGGGCAGCAGTATTTCCTCCATAATCCTTCTTCACAAACGTCCTGTTCGTGCATCCCTGGTTTAAACAAGCCATCCTGCTTGTTCGTCCTTAACACTTTTCCTTGTGTTGCTACCTACCTTGAACCTCATATATGTCAAAAACATTAACCTGGGCTATCAAAACATAAGTTTTTTAAATTTTTCACGACCTGCTCACCAATAGATAGCAGCTTATATAAATAGCGAACTAGCCGTTTGCTGTTTATACTTTTTAAGCATCGTCACGGATGCATTTCTACACGGACGTTACCACGACTGAGCCCATTAACTCGCTTGCAGTAGGAGGTCAGCGTGAGACATATCATGATCAGCCCGACAGTCTATGGCGTGGATATTATTTGCCGCCACTGCGGCAACGCAGAATCCTCGACAACGTCGTACCTAAAACGATTTCGCCTTGAGGGCACTGGCAAAAACAGCGCGACACTACGCTGTATGAATTGCCAAACGGCGGTATCCACACCATTAAGCAAACTCAGCGCACTGTTTTATCATCACGCTTGTTAGCTAGCAGTGCCGTTTGCTCATAAAAAAACCCCGACCATCGCACTGGCCGGGGTTTTATCAGTTCCTCCCTGATCTTTCTTCACGAACCTCCTGTTCATGCATCCTTGTGCACCACAAGCACTCCTTGCTTGCACTTCCCTATAGCGCTATCCCTGCGCCATGTGCACACAGTGAGCCCTATAGCCGTTGAGTTATCTAACCTAAGCTATGAAATAGAAAATAGTTTCAACTCATGAGCCACACAGGTCTCTAGAGTGCTTGCAGTAGCTTGAAACAAAAACATACAATCTCGCAGGTTTAAACAATTTAAAGGACACCCCGTGACGACTCTCGTTTCTCGTGCGACTCAAAGCACTTCTAACGATAAGGGCCTCACCCCCTGGTTAGCAGCGGCTTTCATTAGCATCGCATTCGCTGCCCCCGCCTTGGGGGACAGCTGGGAAGGCAGTATAGGCGCAGGCGTAACCTACTCACCTGATTACCTGGGCAGCGACGACTATGAAACACAAGCGTGGCCTGTCCTTAACCTGACGTACGGCGATCAGCTCTCAATCAATGTGCGCGACGGTATTGAGTGGCACGCTATCCGTAGCGGAAACTGGACCGCATCTCCGTTCATTGGCTACACCTTTGGGCGAGACAACAAGGGCGATATCAGCCGGTTTGAAAAAGTCGATGACGGAGCCACGTTAGGCTTGCGGATTAGCTATCAGCAAGGGTTCTGGCGTTATAGCGTTGCAGGCAGTACGCCGGTAAGCGGTGACGTTGAAGGCGCGAAATTTTCCGCCAATGCTGTTATGCGTATGCCTGTGAGTGAACGGACATTTTTCACGCTATCGCCCAGCGTTACCTATTCAAACGAGAAGTGGACCGAGTCGCTATTTGGCGTATCAATGCAAGACAGCGTAAGTAGCGGCGTGGCTGCTTATAACCCAGACAGCGGTTACTGGCGAATGGGGGTGAATGCCAGCCTTAGCTATTTCCTAACGCCTGAATGGACTGCTACCGGTTTCGTAGGCGCAACCCACTTGACTGGCAGCGCGGCCGACAGCCCAATCGTTGATGAACTAGGTAGCGATTGGCAAGCTCTCACCGGAGTATCGCTAAGCTATCGTTTTTAAAATCGGTCGTTTTTATAATCGACCGTTTTTAACATAGGCAGTTGGCCATGCCTTAATAAGGCTAGCTTTTGGGGCGTACGGATTTAATGGTTGATGGGGCACTTTAGCCCTATCAACCTGATACTGCCCTCAGATGGTTGACAGAATCCTCCCGTAGCCGAGCTCCTCTGCCCTGTGGTGTGTCGACATAACAAAGCAGAAACTAAACACTCATACCTGCCTCCTGTTGACTCCTACTCATTCTGATACAAGCAGGGCCTTTGAAAGCTGTTCTACTGACTGCGTAATCTCAGCTTTACTCAATGCTCCGAACCCAAACCTTAGGTGGGTCGGTATAATCTGATCATCGTTGTAAACGGTGCTTAAAGTTGAGTCTTTGCCGGGAAGCTGTTCCAGTACCTTCCCATTAACAAGCTTTGAAATATTTACCCATATAGCCATTCCTCCTGTAGGCAGCTTAAAAGAAACCTTATCACCAAAAAAACGGACGAATTCTTCTGCAGCGAAATTACGCCTTGCCTCATACTCCTTGCGCGTTTTTCTGATATGACGCCTGACTTCGCCTGATTCCATCAGATTTGAAAGCACAAGTTCAGATACCGCATTACCCTGCCTGTCAATCAATACGATTTCCTGTGCGGCACGCTCAATAAACTGAGCATCGGCCGCCATATATCCAAGTCTTAGACCAGGAGCAAAGACCTTCGACATTGAACCTATATGAACAACATTCTCAGAGTTCGGTAGGCTTGCGAGCGGAGGAATTGGGTTCGTTTCATAGTGAAACTCATGATCATAGTCATCTTCCAGAACC
This sequence comes from Vreelandella venusta, assembly GCF_007989605.1. Taxonomy (GTDB): domain Bacteria; phylum Pseudomonadota; class Gammaproteobacteria; order Pseudomonadales; family Halomonadaceae; genus Vreelandella; species Vreelandella venusta. The sequence continues at coordinate 28,336 of NZ_BJUL01000023.1, forward strand.
GCAAACTTGTATGTTTTGGAGAGTTCCAGAAGTACCAGCCGCCTGCTCATGTGCATACAAACAGTTGTAGGATATTGATGATGGGGGGTGACATAAATGGCTGCGACTGAATGTTCAGCCAGTATCTCTCTCAAGTGTTCTATATCTAACCCTTTATCATCAAGCCTGCACTTCAAGACTTTAAAGCCATTTGACTCAAACGCAGCTCTAGCGGGCAAATAACAAAGGTCCTCCATGACAATGGCACCTTTTCCCGGATCCAAAATACGAGAAGCGAGATAAATCCCCATTTGACTCCCTCTGACAACACAAACCTGCTCGGCAGAGCAGTTCATAAAACGGTCGCCGGATAGCATTTTCGCGATCGATTTCCGCAATTCAATGCTCCCTTTAGGGTCGCCATAACCCAGCTTTGATTGACGGCTAAGGTCTATACACACCCGTCGATAGGTTCGCGCGAGCAGCTCATAAGGGATAAGACGAGAGTCCGGAGTACCATCATTCATTATCGGCATGTCGTTATAAGAGCCGCGTGCCTCCTGGTAGAGTATTTCAACCAGCTCCGAGGCCGATTTTGTCCTGTCGGTACTGTTGACCAAGTAGTGGTCTGACGTGGACAGTCCTTGCTCGGGAAGGATTTCAGAAACAAACGTACCCGACCTAGAGCGTGTCACCAGCCACCCCTGAGCTTCCAGTTCTTCGTATACCTGCTGTACGGTTTTCCGATTAACGCCTAGTTGCTCGGCTAAAACGCGGGACCCCGGCAACATGCTGCCGGGCGTCAGCCGCCCTTCCTTAATATCCGCCGTTAACGTGTTCAACAGCTTTGAATGCAAAGTTTTACCAGAGCTGTCTTTCAGCCACAGCTGAGTTTGCCAAGGTCTTAACATGTCACCCCCTCTTCTGGACCACTTAAATTAAAAAAACTGGCCCTTATTAAGGGTCCAAAACGGCGATATTGTACAACCATTATCAAAGCCACCTGAGGAAAAAAGCATGAAGACCGCCACTAAAGCAAAACAGGAACTAATGCAGATTGCAGAAAGCAATATGCAAGAGCGTATACAAGACATAGAGCTGACTGTTCGTGAAAAACTCGCGCTGACATGCCGAATCCTGTTCGATAAAGGTCACGATTCAGGCTTGGCAGGCCAGATTACCTGCCGTAGTGAGCAGCCCAATACTTTTCTAACTCAACGACTGGGTTTGGGGTTTGATGAAATTACAGCCGAAAACTTGTTAATCGTGGATCATGACCTCGAACTATTGGCTGGCAAAGGCATGCCCAACCCAGCCAACCGTTTCCATACTTGGATCTATAAAGAGCACCCAGAAGTTAATTGCATCATTCATACCCACCCTACCCATGTGGCCGCATTGTCGATGCTAGAAGTACCACTGATCATTTCCCAAATGGACACTGCCGCTTTGTACAACGATTGCTCGTTCGTTGCTGAATGGCCAGGCGTCCCTGTTGGAAATGAAGAGGGCGTATTAATTTCAAAGGCGCTGGGTAATAACCGAGCTGTATTTCTTGCCCACCACGGACAACTTGTAACCGGCAAAACGATTGAAGAGGCCTGTAACTTGGCCATCCTGATCGAGCGAGCGGCAAAACTGCAGCTTCTAGCAATGTCTGCTGGTCAAATTAAGCCCTTACCTCATGACCTGGCCCAGGAAGCACATGACTGGGTATCGTCCGACAAACGAAACAAAGTGAATTTTGCTTACTACGCAAGACAGGCTCTAAAAAATCACCAAAACTGCATTTAAGGGGTAAGTCATGAACTTATCAGGCATCATTGGCTATCCGGTAACTCCCTTTAGCCAAAATAATAAACAGGTAGATCTCAACAAACTCGGTAGCGTGATAGATGTGCTGCTTGAAGCCAAAGTAGATGCTATTGCTGCATTAGGCAGTGCCGGTGAGGCCGCCTATTTGAGTGAAGAGGAGTGGAAGCAGGTCGCTGAATACACTGTGAAGTATGTTGCAGGTAGGGTACCTGTGGTCATTGGTATCGCAGAGCTTACCACCGAGCAAGCCGTTAAATACGCGCAGCATGCTCATAACATCGAGGCCGATGTCATTATGCTCTCTCCATTTTCGTATTATAAATTGAGCGAAGCTGAAATCTTCCAGCACTACGAAGCAGTCTCAAGCGCAAGCCCGCTGCCCATAATGGTTTATAACAACCCCGCTACCTGTGGCGTGGATATGAGTCCCGAATTCATGCTTAAAATGGTCGACAGCATACAGAATGCATGCATGATCAAGGAAAGCACTGGCGACATACAACGAATGCACAAGATCTACACATTATCGGATGGCAAAGTGCCCTTCTTTAATGGCTGTAACCATATGGCGTTAGAGGCTCTCAATGCAGGTGCCAGCGGTTGGTGTACAGCAGCTCCTTGCCTGATAGGCGATAAACCGAAACAACTGTTCGACGCGGTCAAGAGCGGTGACAATGAGAAGGCTAAGGCACTGTTTTACCAGCAATACGAGTTTCTTGAATTTATCGTTTCATTCGGCCTAGCAGCAGCAATTAAATCAGGGCTTACACTTCAAGGAAAAGAAGCAGGTAACCCAAGAAAACCGCTTCTTCCTTTAAACAAGACAGCGCAGCAGCGGCTTCAAAGTATGTTGGACAATCTGAATCAATAGAAGATAGAAATAGTGATATACGATGATTTTCAGTCCAAATGGCTGCTCTTAAGCAGCCGTTTATTACGCTCGATTTCGTGAACTTTGTCAGGGCTAATCGACAACGGACCGATCACCCTACAGCTTCGAGCGTTGTCTGACTGCTGCAAACTCTTGGATAGCTAGTTTTAACCTTTGGAGCCTACCACTCAACGACTACTCATGTCTTTCACGGGTAAGCTCCTTCCCCTTCAAAACCATTCCATTAACCCCTTCCTTTTAGCTCTTTGAGGTTTATTCCTTTTTCGCATTACAAAGCATGTAATGCGCACCGCCTTATTTTGACTTGATGCATCTCAACAGCTTCATCAAGAGGTACTTTAAGCTCATTAAAAACACTCATAATGAAACCTCTTCCTTAAGTCATTTAGTAAGCTTTTTAAGCTCGGCTTTTTATATCCTTGTTAAACTATCCTTCGTAGACGTTGGGTAAGCTAACACCAGATAAATGAAATCTACTAAAGCCAAAAAACAAATAACCCTAGCACCACCACTTTAGATGAGTTATCCCAAAATCACGATTACCAATGGTAGGCACATCACAATGGCCAAGACCAGGATGTCGGCACTGCTGGAAATGACTGCTTGAGCATGGCTTTCATAGTTGCATATGAAAACGGCGGGCATCATGCCCGCCGTCATGCTTTCTAACGCTAAAAAAGAACTACTTAACGCGCCAGCCATGCCATCAGTGCTTCAGCAGTAGCCGCAGAAGAAGGTGGATTTTGACCGGTAATTAGCTGGCCGTCTTCACGCACATACGGTGTAAAATCATCTGCTTTGCTGTAAATAGCGCCGTTCTGTTGCAACGCATCTTCCACCAAATGCGGGACAATATTCGTCAGGCCGACCGCCTCTTCTTCGCCGTTGGTAAAGCCTGTGACTTGACGCCCTTTTACCAGTGGTTCACCACTGCTGTTTTTTGCATTAATCAACACGATGGGCGCATGGCAAACCGATGCCACTGGCTTGCCCTGGGCAATAAAGTTTTCGATCAGCTGGATAGAGTCTTTATCGTCAACCAAGTCCCACAGCGGGCCATGGCCACCAGGGTAGAACACAGCATCGAAATCATCAGCACTCATATCGCTAAGGCGGTGCGTTGCCGCTAGCGCCGCGTTCGCTTCATCATCTTGCTTAAAGCGCCGCGTTTCATCGGTTTGGCTATCGTCTGCGTCACTTTTTGGGTCAAGTGGCGGCTGCCCTCCGTTTGGCGAGGCCAGCGTTACGTCTGCACCAGCATCTTTAAAGACATAGTAAGGCGCTGCTAGCTCTTCTAACCAAAAGCCAGTTTTTTCGCCGGTGTCTCCTAACTGATCATGGGAGGTCAACACCACTAAAATACGCTTGCTCATCTAATAACTCCTAAGTGTGAAGCGTGCGATAGCGTCTCGCGTTACTTATCCTACCTTGGGGCGTGTTTTCCGGGTTGCAAGGCGCATAACCTTTTCTACTCACTTGCGTTACAGCAGACTCTTCAGCGGCATCCATAACCCCATGGCGATCATGACAAGGTTTTCCGTCAGCGAAATAAAGCCCAGCGGCACATTGCTATTCCCTCCCGCACAGGCACATTTCAGTTCTCGCTTATCGATATACACCGCCTTAATCACCGACACAGCACCCACCGTACCAATGAACAGTGCCAGCGGCGCTGCCAGCCAGATCAATGCCCCCGCCAGCATCAAGACACCCGCCAGGGTTTCCGCATAGGGGTAAACATACCCATAGGGCACATAGCGCTTGGCCAGCAAATCGTAATTCAGAAACATGGTGCTGAAGCTTTCCACGTCTTGAAGCTTCTGCAATCCAAGCAACACCATGGCACTAGCCACTGCATATTCAGGTAATCGCGCCGTCAATAGCGCCCCATGGGCCAGCCAGCTAATCGCCAAACCAATCAACAACGCCGTGGCAAAAATGGCGATCACTGGCCGATAGGATGTTTCCTGAGCACTCGGCACGCTTAACCCCAAATAATCGCGCACCTCTTCATAGCCACCGATGCGCTTATCATCAATATAGGTTTGCGGCGTCGTACCGACCTGCTCTTTCGCTTTAAATGCATCGGTTTCGTCGCGGGATGTTAACGGGTGGTCATGCACCTCGTAGCCCTTACGCTGCAGCAATGAAACGGTTTTCAAACCAAAAGGGCACTGGTGCGCATCTGTTTTCATGCGATAAACATGTGCCGTTGCCATACTTCCTCCCTGTTGTGCAACAAAGTGCAGTCCATCATTCGCTGCCTAGGTATAAGGGTAGACACCTTAGCCAGTCTTGCCGAACAGCCTTTGGCGCTGACTCGTTACCTTCGATAAGATAACGCGGTGAACTTCTTTTTTTAGGTTAGCGAGCACGCCGTGAGCATTGAAGCGCGAGAGTTTTATCGCCAAGGGCCAATGCACCGCCCAGAGCGTGCCAGCAACTTTGCGCTGATCCGTCGCCAGTTCGATTTTCGCTCAATTGAAATAGGCCGCTGGGTGACCACCGCCGAGCGCGACCGCGCCGCCGAGCTTTTTCACGATGCGCTGTGCGATTTAATGCTAATCCTGCACGGTAATGAAGCACTGATTTCGCTGCGTGGCTCGTTAGCCCTACAGTACGGCTGCGGCGGTAGGCCCGGCGTTTCTGCCCATTACGCCCCCAGCCAGCGCAGCTTTTCGCTCGCCAAGAATGCAGGGCCTGGCAGCATTGCCCACGAATGGTTTCACGCCTTCGATCACTACATTGCCCAGAAGTGTTTTTACAACGTGCCCGCTAGCGCCTTCGCCTCGGCGGCATGGCTAGCAGATGCAGCCCCGATTAATCACCCGCTCAACCAGCGCCTACTCACCTGCTTCCACGCTATTCTGCTTCACCCCGACGGCCAGCAGCCCAGCGCGCTTTTCAACCACTCCACCGCCATGGACAAAGCACTCGGCCAGCTCTATTACAGCAAACCAGAAGAGCTATGCGCCCGAGCCTTTGAAGCCTTCGTGCAAGACGCCAGCATCAAAAACCACTTCCTGGTGAAAGGCACCAAAACCTCCACTGAGGCAGCACGCGGCCTCTACCCACAAGGCGAACAGCGCGAACGCATCAACGCGCTATTCAGCGCCTATTTTGCCAGCTTGGGGAAAGCACTCAGCAAAGAGAGCCGCTCATAAAACGTGAGTTGTGCGAAACACGCCAATGACGACTACGCTTCAATGACACTCATTTCTCAAAGGAAGAGAAAAATGCCCTCTACTACAACCATTGTGGTTATCGTTGTTGTGATCGTTGCCGTCACAGGGATAGGTTTCAGCGGCCTACTCCCCTTTTAAGGGGAAGTGCCCCCTCACCGTGGCCACCTCATCGCCGAGTACTGGGCGACTGAGGGGCTACAGTGGCTGGTCGAAACTATTTATACCTAACGGCCAAAAGCGTTATACCTAACGGCCAAAAGCGCATATTACATGCGCGCTGGTTTAACGCCACCGAGCACGCGCGGCTACGAAATGAAGGCGAAGTCGCAATGTAGCAGATGTCGTCATGATTGGCATGGTTAAGGCTTGCGCGTCATAGTTGTACGGAGTTTCCGTACGTAATGATGGAGTTATGCATTTTATCAGTGTAAACAAAATCCAGAGACAATCTGAAAAGCCTTGTAGAACAAGTTATTAGTAGACACGCGCCCCTTAAAGTGACACGTCGTGCCGGAGAGAGGCTTTCGTGATCATAATTGCTGACGACTGGGAAAGAGAGCAAGAAACCCTCCATGTCCTTCAAAACCAAGACCTGATAGGAGCAGATGCTCGCCCGAGGGCTCTAAAGTCGAGTTTTTCATCAGAGACACTCATAGGAGTTTCCATTTGAGCAAGATGGCCGCAAGTGCAGGAACGGCATATAAAAAAAACATAATCGGCAGCTCTTCTGCTACCGAGTAGCCCGCTTTATTCACACCAACCCACAGGTTGAATCCAGTCAATGCCAGCCACAGAACCAAGAAGGCAGAGGTGGCTACGGTTCCCGCCGAGGGAAAGTAGTTCGAAAATAGCTTGGCCATGATGAATGAAACAGCCAGGAGCAAAAAACCCGAGAGGATGAAGAGACCAGTGCGCATACGATTCCTTAATGATGTGAATATTAAAGTGAAATACGTAAGTGAGTCTGCTACTGCCAATCATGAGGCCTGATGCTCAGCGTGACCTTTTGGCTAAGCTAAAAAGGTGACCAAACCTAACAGGAAAAGACTCAATGAACTTTTACAATAGCACTCATCGTCATTCCCGTATTCTTTTAGCGGGAATCCATTTTGACCTTGGGCTTGGTGGCTTCGGCTGAAAGGGCAAGGTGGATTCCCGAAGCCCCCACTCGGGAATAACGGTTCTGAGGGATTTCAGGATTGACGCTGTATCTCTACCGCTGAATCATCACCGCAATGGATAAAGAAACGTCCCTTGGCCGTGCTGGCGGATGAAAACTCGAACCAGCCTCGGCCAGATTTGAGGCGACCATCGTCATTGCCCGATTAGTCAAATGATTCAGTCATAGCCTGACATGGCACAGCCTCTCAGACACGATTTATGGATACGCCGCCATCTACCAGCATCGCAGAACCTGTTGTGAAACTGGAGGCATCAGATGCTAAGTACAATGCGGATTGAGCAATTTCCTCGGGGGTCGCCATACGCTTGAGAGCATGCAAGTTATGCACAAACGCCAATGCTTCCGGCGTATTGGCAAATTCACGTCCCGCTGGTGTATCAGTACCACCGGGCAGAAGGGCGTTGACCCGGATATTCTGAGGCCCATGCTCTGACGCCAACACTTGAGTCAACCCAATAAGGCCCGCCTTGCTGGCTGCGTAGGCAGCCATGCCAGGAATACCTGCGGTGTAACCAACGAAGGTAGAGGTGAAAATTAATGAACCTCCTTTTCGGGCAGCCATGGCGGGCAGTTGGTACTTGGCGCCCAAAAATGCGCTGGTTAAGTTGGTCGCAATAACCTGATTCCAGTCCGTATGCGACATCTCCGGCACAGGGCCCATAGCACCCAGGATAGCCGCATTGTTAAAAGCGATATCCAACCCGCCAAAGTGACTTACCGCCTTATCTACCAACGCTTTGGCAAAAGCTTCCTCGCCAACGTCGCCCGCTAGTGCCAGTACCTGCCCGCCTTCCCCGTTGATTGCGTCCGCAAGGTCATCAAGCTCCTTTTGTCGCCTTGCGGCCACCACGACGGCAGCTCCTTCTTTCGCAAAAAGCTTCGCGGCTGCGTAACCAATTCCGGTGCTGGCACCGGTCACAATAGCGACTTTATTGGCAAGCATAGTCATCGTTATTCCTCTAGAATCTGTTTACTATAAAAGGACATACGCCCAAACAGATGCCATATTAGGAGACCGAACGACTACTGCCGACCCGAATCTTGCTGTACTTCAATTACGCTATAACAGTTTATTAGTGCGCATACGCGTAAACATTATCGTCAGCCTTTGAAAATTGCGTATAAAAACAAACACAAAAACAATAAACCATTGTTTTATTTATATTTATCAGCAACTCTGTCACCTTTCATGGGCAAAAACAGGACTAACGTAGCGCAAACTGCATGTGGATAACTTAAATGGCAGGCACAAAAAATCCCGCTGATTGCTCAGCGGGCTTTTTCTATATTCTGTGGCGGAGAGGGAGGGATTCGAACCCTCGAAGCCTTTCGACTTACACACTTTCCAGGCGTGCTCCTTCGACCACTCGGACACCTCTCCACTTTTTTGCTCGGTTGTTAAGGCGTTGCCTTTCCCAACAGAACGGCGCATATTCTATGGTCTAAGACCTAAAATAGCAAGCCTTTTAAAGATTTAAGCAACAGGCAGCACGGCATAGCGTCCGCTGGCTTCCAGGCAGAGCGTGTCGCCACAGTAGAGCTGCTGGGTGAGTGCAATGCTGCCCCTGCCCCGCGCATTAAGCTTTTCCGCTAGCTGCTCAGGGCCTTCGGGGGCGCTGGGAGTGCAAATGATGCGGTAGTCGCTAGTGACTGGCGCAAGAAAGCGCTGACTGGCTTCGGCCACTACCACATCCTGCGCCCGCCCTTGGGTACGCAGCCATAGCGTTACCCAACACCAGCCCTGCAGCGTGGTTTGCGCCGTTAGCGCGCCGCCAAAGCCTGTGCCTTTGTCGTTTAAGTTAGGGCTAAGCGCTAGCTGCCACATCAACGCCCCGCCCTCTCGGGCGGGGCTTTGGGACATGCTCTGAATTCCCAGCGCGCCCACCATGGGAATTGCTTCCCCTAGCCACTGCTGAAAGGCGGCAAGGTCTTCCTGGATTTCAGGGAGTGGCAAACGCGGGTAAGGCACTCCAGGATGACGTGACTGGCTCATGACCGTTAATCCCAACGCTCTACAAAGTCGTCCACATTGTGCTGAGGTAGCGGCTTATGGCGACCGGCCAAGCTACCCAGATAGATAAACGCAACCACTTCGTCATTTTCGTCTAGCGATAGACCTTTACGCACCACGGGGTCAAAGGCGTACTTACCGCTGCGCCACATGGCACCTAACCCTTGCGCATGGGCGGCCAGCAGAATGCCGTGGGCGGCGCAGCCAGCTGAAATCACCTGCTCCATTTTCGGCACACCCGGAATATCTGGGGTGACCTTGGCAATCACAGCAATGATCATCGGCGCACGCAGCGGTTTTTTACGGGCGGAATTTAGCGTGTCATCGCTGGCACTGGGGTCTTCTTGAAACTCTGCTTCTGCAAACAGCTCACCCAGGCGCTCGCGCCCTTCGCCGATAAATTCGATAAACCGCCAGGGACGCAGCTCTTTATGGTCTGGGGCACGCAGCGCGGCTTGGTAGATAGCGCTGAGCTGGTCGGCACTGGGCGCAGGCTCGGTGAGTTTCCCCATAGAGCTACGTTCGTGAAGCAGCGTGAGTGCGTCCATGATGACTCCCCTTTTATTGATCGTTGAGCGCTAGGTTAGCGCCGTTGTTACTGCCTTGCTAGGCGCAATGGGCTGGGCGGCGTTAATCCTGGAGTTGCTCGCCATGGGCTAATATCAAGCCCGCCACGGCGCACATAACGGGCCAGCACTAGTAGCTCTTCAGGCTTAGCCAGTTGCATCAGGTCGGTAAAAATATGCTCGACACAGTGCTCGTGAAAGTCCTGGTGCTGACGATAACCGATTAGGTAGCGTAGCAGCCCTTCACGGTCGATTTTAGGGCCTTTGTAGCGAATTAATACACTGCCCCAATCAGGCTGGCCAGTCACAGGGCAGTTAGATTTAAGTAGATGGGAGTGCAGTGTCTCTTCAACAATCTCTTCGCTGACGACCAAATGCGCTGCACTGGGCGTGTAGTCGCTGATATCGATATCCAGGTCATCCAGGCATTCGCCCGGCAAGCGCTGGGGGGCAAGCTCAGCGTCGTCTACACCTAATAGCTCTACGCTCACAGAAGCACCTGCCGCGGCGGCCAGGTCGCGCACAAGCACACGCTGAACCGCTTCTCGGCTTTCAAAGCGCGTTTGATTTAGGCTATTGAGATAGAGCTTCCAGGATTTAGACTCGATCAGGCTGGGTGAATCCGCAGGCAGGCGGAAACGGGCAACCGCCACAATGGGTTTACCACGGTTATTCAACCAGGAAACTTCAAACGCGTGCCACTCATCTTCCCCAACAAACGGAAGCTTACTGTCTTCAATGCCCAATGGGGCGCGGTTCGCAGCCCTGGGAATAGGATACAACAGCCCAGCGTCATACTGTTCTGGGTAGGCGGAATCGCGCCCTAAGGGCGCGTGTTCTAAGGTATCGGGGCGGTGTGCCATGACTAGTTACTCTCTTGACTAGTTACTCTCTTGACTAGTTACTCTCTTGACCAGTTATGCTTGATTAGTAGCGCGCTTTCTACTGGGCGTTATCACACGTCTAACTGCGAATGCCTTTGCCGCGCTCTAGCATGGTAAGCGCCACCATAAACAGCACAACGATAAAGGCAAAGATAGCGGCCAACGCCCAGACGACTGGAATATCAGAAACGCCTAAAAAGCCGTAGCGGAAGACGTTCACCATATACAGTATTGGGTTGAGCATGGAGACGCCTTGCCAGAAATCGGGCAGCATCGAAATCGAGTAAAACACGCCGCCTAAATATGTCAGCGGGGTCAAAATAAACGTCGGCACGATGGAGATATCATCGAACTTATTGGCCAGCAGCGCGTTAATAAAACCGCCGATGGAAAACAGTGCCGAGGTCAGCACAACGACCAGCACCGTGAGCAGTGGATGCTCGACAGTTAAACGGGTAAAAAACAGCGATACCAACGTAACAATTAACCCCACCCCCAAGCCGCGGGCCATACCGCCCAAAATAAAGCCGGATAAGATCACCCAGTTAGGCATGGGAGAGACCATCATCTCTTCGATAGAGCGCTGAAACTTATTGGAAAAGAAGCTAGAGGCCACGTTGGAGTAACTGTTGGTGATCACCGACATCATAATCAGCCCTGGCACAATGAAGTCCATGTAGCTGAAGCCGTCCATATCGCCAATGCGCGAACCAATCAAGTTACCGAAAATGATGAAGTACATCGCCATGGTGATTGATGGCGGCAGCAAGGTTTGCGGCCAAATCCGCGTAAAGCGTTTGATCTCTTTAAGCACTAAGGTCCACAGCGCAATGAGGGTCTGCGTTGCATTCATATCCGCGCCTCCTGCTGCTTACGTTGATCAATCGCTTGCTGGCTACTTTCCACCATGGAAACAAACATCTCCTCTAAGCGGTTGGCGCGGTTGCGCATGGAAACCACGTTTAGCCCCTGTTCGCTTAAGGCACTGAACACGTCGTTAAGCTGCTGACCACGATGAATCACTAACGCCAGTTGGGAAGGCTCGATTTGCTGAATTTCAAACCCTTCAACGACGGGCGCTTGCTCAACCGGGGCGGACAAGTCGAGCAGGAAGGTTTCAGTGTTCAGCTCGGTCAACAGTTCACGCACACTGGTGTTACGCACGATTTCGCCTTGATTGATAATGGCGATATTGCGACACAAGCTTTCGGCTTCTTCGAGATAGTGTGTTGTGAGAATAATGGTAGTGCCTTCATCGCGATTAATACGCCGCATGTATTCCCACATACTGCGACGCAGCTCGATATCGACCCCTGCCGTTGGCTCATCAAGAATCAGTAACTTCGGACGATGCATCAGCGCACGGGCAATCATCAAACGACGCTTCATACCGCCCGAAAGCATACGCGCACTGCCGTTACGCTTGTCCCATAGCCCAAGGTCAGTGAGCAGCTGCTTAGCACGGGGCAACGCCTCATTACGGGTCATTCCGTAATACCCCGCCTGGGCCAAAATGATATCAATGACCTTTTCAAACTGGTTGAAATTGAACTCCTGGGGCACCACGCCAAGCTGGTATTTGGCTTTCGCGAAATCTTTATCGATGTCGATACCAAAAATCGACACCTTACCGGCGGATTTCTGCACCAGCGAGCAGACCACCCCCAGGGTGGTCGACTTACCCGCTCCGTTAGGCCCTAACAAAGCAAAAAAATCGCCCTGCTGGACGTCCAAATCAATACCTTTTAACGCTTGAAAGCCGTTGCCATACACTTTTGTGAGGCCACGGATAGACAATGCCGGTTCGGCCATGAATATGTCCTGTCAGCAAATGGGGAGCACAAGAAAAACAAGTTAGACGAGAGGATATCGGGGCATCCGTATATTTTTTCAAGTCGCTCGAAAGACGGCCACGCGAAAATATCGCCAATTGATGTGCGATACAGTGTTCAAAACATAGGAAAAAAGTAACAAAGGGGAAGAAAAGGAGTGTTTTTTTGGAGCGTGAAAAGAAATCGATCAGACTGGCGCTCCAGCTATCGACCTTTGGCACTTGTGTAAAACCGTTGTTTGGAGCGGGAAAAGAGATTCGACCGGGCTGGCGTTCCAGCTCTCGACCCTTGGCACCTATGTAAAACCGTTGTATGGAGCGGGAAAAGAGATTCGAACTCTCGACCCTCGCCTTGGCAAGGCGATGCTCTACCACTGAGCTATTCCCGCGTACAACAAACAGTGCTACGAAAAATGCGAGAT
>NZ_BJUL01000024.1 GCF_007989605.1 Vreelandella venusta
TTGGTGCCCAGGAGAGGACTTGAACCTCCACGACCATACGGTCACTAGCACCTGAAGCTAGCGCGTCTACCAATTCCGCCACCTGGGCGAATACAAACGTTTTGCTAATGCTTTCTCAGTACTATTGCTAAATAGTACTGCTTGCTGCTACACCGTTTTACATCATCAAAAGGGGGTGACATGATATAAAATGGTGCCCAGAAGAGGACTTGAACCTCCACGTCCATACGGACACTAGCACCTGAAGCTAGCGCGTCTACCAATTCCGCCATCTGGGCAAGTGGCGCGTATGATACCGAGGCCACGCTTAAATGCAAGACCCGGTAACTGTTTTTTATCATTAAAATCGTACAATTGCCGTGCTAGATGGTTGGGTGATTGAGCGGGCAGCGCTATAATGCAGTTATGACCAAACCAAACATGATGTTTTTCAGTCGATCAATGACTGAATCCCCCCGCCCGCAGCGCACTGCGCCTGCGCAAATTGTCTGCCTCCCGCAAACGCAATCAAGGATGTTGATCGCATGAAGTACTGGACGTTGAGTGATGATCCGCACGCCGAGCGCGAGGCGCAAAAGTATGATAATCCTGCGCCCAGCCGCGAATATTTATTAGCTGCCCTGGAAGCGTACGGCAAGCCAATAACCCACGAAAATATGAGCCGCATGCTCGGCATTGAAGATGAAGATCATCTTGAAGCTATTCGCCGTCGTATGGCTGCCATGGAACGTGATGGTCAGGTGCTGCGCGATCGTCGTGGCGCTTATGCGCTAATTGACAAGCTTGACCTTATTAAAGGGAAGGTGATGGGCCACCGAGATGGCTTTGGCTTCCTGCTGCGTGATGATGGTAAAAAACCAGACTTAGTCTTGCCGCCACGTCAGATGCGTCGAGTTTTTCACGGCGATCACGTGCTGGCGCGCGTTAGTGGTCGCGACCGCCGCGGCCGTGATGAGGCGACTATTGCCGATGTGATTGCGCGCAATACCCAAACAATTGTGGGTGTATACCGTAGTAACTCACCTGAGTTTGGTGTGCTGATTCCTGAAAATCCACGTATTACCCAGGAAGTTATCATTCCTCATACGGCAAGCGCTGGCGCGAAAGACGGGCAGGTAATATCGGCAAAAATCGTTCAGCAGCCGGCCACGCGTGTTCAGCCGGTCGGCGAGGTTATCGAAGTGCTGGGCGAGCGCATGGATCCTGGCATGGAAATAGATATCGCGATTCGTAGCTACGATATTCCTGCTGAGTTTCCGCCAGAAGTGCTTGATCAAACTAGCGGTATTTCAGCAGAAGTATTAGAGGAAGATAAGCAACACCGCGTTGATTTGCGTGAGATTCCGTTGGTCACTATCGACGATGAGTCCGCCAAAGATTTTGATGACGCGGTGTGCGCCTGGAAAACCAAGTCGGGCAGTTGGAAGCTGCTGGTCGCTATTGCCGATGTGTCGCACTACGTGCGCCCGGGGACCGCGCTTGATGATGAAGCGCGCACGCGGGGCAACTCGGTGTACTTCCCTGGCCAAGTTGTGCCAATGCTGCCTGAGTTACTTTCAAATGGCTTGTGTTCGTTAAATCCCCATGTTGATCGTCTTGTGATGGTTTGTGAGATGAATATCTCCAAGACGGGGGCTATTAGCCGCTACTCGTTCTATGAAGCGGTAATGAACTCCCATGCCCGCCTGACTTACAACAAAGTGGCGGCCATTCTCGATAACGAGAGCGCTGAAGGGGAGGCGCTGCGCAATGAGCATAAGGCGCTAGTGAAGCCGCTGCGAAATTTACACGAGCTTTATGGCCTGCTGCGTAATGCCCGGGAAGAGCGTGGTGCGATTGATTTTGATACCACTGAAACGGCGATTATCTTCAATGATGAGCGCAAGATTGAAAAAATTGTCCCGCGCACCCGCAACGATGCTCATAAGCTAATTGAGGAGTGTATGCTGGCGGCCAATGTGGCTACCGCGCGGTTCCTGGATAAGCATGATTTGCCCGCTCTTTATCGTATTCATGAGCGCCCGACACCGGAACGCCTTGATAAATTACGCCTGTTCTTGAGCGAGCTAGGGCTTTCCGTGGGTGGCGGTGACATGCCGACGCCTCAGGACTACCAAGCGTTGCGTGAGGCGATTGCTGATCGTCCTGATGCTGACATCATCCAAACTGTCATGTTGCGCTCAATGAATCAGGCGGTTTATTCGCCCCAGAATGAGGGGCATTTTGGCTTGGCTTACCAAGCCTATGCGCACTTTACTTCACCGATTCGCCGCTATCCTGATTTGTTGGTACATCGTGCCATTCGCTCGGTTATTCGTGGACCACGACAAACCAATACCGTTGTTCGGGTAGCGGGCGCGCCTGTTGATCCGCCAAGTAAGTGGTGTCCTTATACCTTCGAGCAAATGCTTGAGTTGGGTGAACACTGCTCAATGACCGAGCGGCGGGCTGATGAAGCAACCCGTGATGTTGAAAGTTGGCTCAAGTGTGAGTTTATGTCCGACAAGTTGGGCGAAACGTTCGAAGGCACGATTGCTTCGGTGACTCAGTTTGGCTTGTTTGTGCGTCTGGACGACTTCTATGTCGAAGGGTTGGTGCATGTCACCTCGCTACCCTCTGACTACTATCACTATGAAGCAGAGAAGCACCGTCTTAAAGGTGAGCGCACAGGCACGACCTACCGCTTGGGTGACGGACTGACGGTTCAGGTCGCGCGGGTAGATATGGATGATCGTAAGATCGACTTTGGCTTAGCTGACGAGAAGCCTCGGCCACGCCGCCAGCCGCGTAAGCGCCGCGCTGGAGAAGGTGCTGCTGGGGTAGAAGGGGGAGCTGGCAAAGCAGCGGCATCAGCTGATAAGCAGCCGACGCGCCGTGGGCCAAGACGCACGCGTAATGGTACGCGTAAACCATCACCGAATAAGGGGTGAGCATGAAATCGTCGTCATCTCGACGTAGCCCGCGTCCGACTGTTCGTACTCCGGATGGGCTGGACCAAGTGTATGGCGTTCACGCCCTGGAAAGTCTGCTAGAGCGGGGCGAAACGCCCCTTGAATTGTGGGTCCAGCAGGGGGCGGGTAACCGCTTGAAAGAAGTGGTTGCGAGTGCTCAGGCGCGTGGTGCGCGGATTAAAGAGCAGTCTCGCGACTTGTTGGATCAGCTTACTCAGGGGGCAGCCCACCAAGGAGTCGTAGCGTTTTGTCCGCCGCTGGTTCCCGAGGGGGAAGAGTCGCTGTGGTTGAAGCTACGTGCATGGCAAGCGTCTGCACCGCCGCTATTGTTGGTGCTAGATGGTGTTACCGATGTGCATAACTTTGGTGCGTGCCTGCGTAGTGCGGATGCCGCTGGCGCTCATGGTGTGATTGTGGCTAAGGATAAAGCCGCGCCGCTGAACGCGACAGTGCGCAAAGTTGCTTGCGGCGCAGCCGAGGTAGTGCCTGTTTATCAAGTTACTAATCTATCTCGTACGCTGGCTAAGTTAAAAGATGCCGGTGTATGGATTACCGGTACCGCCGGTGAGGCCGAGGCTAGCCTGTTTGAGATCGATATGACTGGCCCGACCGCGTTAGTAATGGGCGCTGAGGGGAAGGGGATGCGCCGGTTAACCCGGGAGGCCTGCGATAACTTGGCAAAGCTGCCTATGGCAGGGCAGGTGTCCAGCCTGAACGTATCGGTCGCGACAGGTATTTGTTTGTTTGAAGCTGTTCGGCAGAGGCAGCTTGCAAGTTCTGCACTAGCCCACTAGAATGCTTGCGCCCGTTTAACTTTGAGCGGGCGCTCGTATTGGTTAACAGTTAATACGAAAAACAGTTCTGCTTGATGCCCCACATGACACCGCATGCGGTGAACAACGGGCATTTCAGTTAACTCCTTGCTTCCCTGTCGTCATTGATGCAGCTGTGTCAATACACACCGGAAGCTGTCAAACCGCAAGGAGATTCCATGCGTCATTATGAAATCGTGTTTATGGTCCACCCGGATCAGAGCGAGCAAGTGCCGGCTATGGTCGAGCGCTACACCAGCATTGTTACCGAAAACGGTGGCACTGTGCATCGCTTGGAAGATTGGGGCCGTCGTCACCTGGCTTACCCGATCAACAAGATCCACAAAGCCCACTACGTGCTGATGAACGTTGAGTGCACCGGCGAGACTCTCGAAGAAATCGAGAACATCTTCCGTTTCAACGATGCCATCATCCGCAGCTTGGTTGTTCGCTGTAAAGAAGCGATCACCGAAGCTTCTCCGATGATGAAGCCGGCAGAAGAAAAGCGTCCGCGTCGCGAAGACAAACCGCGCGCTGAAGAAGCTGAAGAAGAAACTGCCTAATTTCATCCACCGCACGTTTTAAGGAGCTAGTCCATGGCACGTTTTTTCCGTCGCCGTAAGTTTTGCCGCTTCACTGCTGAAGGCGTCAAGCAGATCGACTACAAAGATCTCGATACGCTGAAGGCTTACATCACCGAAACCGGCAAGATCGTTCCGAGCCGTATTACCGGCACCAAAGCACGCTATCAGCGTCAGTTGGCGACTGCTATCAAGCGTTCGCGTTACTTGGCACTGCTGCCCTACTCCGATAGCCATCAGTAAGCGTTTAACGTGATGCTGGCACTGGCGAGATGGCTTATGCGGAGCACGCCCTATGCCATTGGCGGGGCGGCGTTAGCGACGCTAGTGCCTTGGCTGTTCTGGTTAGGGGCAGCCATCGCCGCGCTAGTTACCTTACGCAAAGGTTTTGCACCTGCGCTTCCGGTAATTATCGCTGCTGCACTACCTGCGGGTTTCTGGTGGTCTCAGGGTGACGTCATTCCACTTGCTAGCGTACTGCTAGTAACGCTGATGGCAGTTATCCTGCGTGAGAGGATACGTTGGAGTGAAGCGTTAATCGTTGGCACATTGGCGGCCGCGGTTATGGTTCAACTCGGTATCTTTATACCGCCAGGTGGAACAGAGTTGATGCTGGAGCAACTGCGAACAAGCTCTACCGAGATTGATCGCATGCTGACAGAGTTTGCTAACCAAGGTATTGATGCGCCCACGCTTGCCGCTATGGTGATCGGTGGTGTAACAGGCTTGGTGGTACTGTTGGCTGCTATTGCGTGTTTAGCGTTGGCGCGAAGCTGGCAGGCTGGGCTTTATAACCCAGGCGGCTTCCGCGAAGAGTTTCACGCACTACGCCTATCGCCCAAAGAGCTGGCTATTTTAGTCGTGCTTGGTGTTGGAGGTATGGTGTTGGGAGCGCACGCTCTGGCAATGCTTGGTTGGATTCCACTGCTGGTAGCTGGCATTGCGCTAGTGCATGGGTTTATTGGAATAAAGGGGATGAACGGGCTGTGGCTGGTGGCATTTTATGTGCTGCTGATCACGACCTGGCCCACGATTCTCATTGTGCTGCTGTTGGGGCTGATTGATACATTCGCGAACGTTCGCGCACGCCTTGCCCGCAGCAACTGACAAGAGGTTTACGAGATGGAAGTCATTCTGCTCGACAACATTGGTAAGCTGGGCGGCCTGGGTGACAAAGTCACTGTAAAGCCCGGTTATGGTCGTAACTATTTGGTTCCTTACGGCTTAGCCGTGCCGGCAACCAAAGACAACGTTGAAGCATTCAAAGCCCAGCGTGCTGAGCTTGAAGCTCAAGCCGCTGAGCGTAAAGCAGAAGCTGAAGCGCGTGCTGAGCAGCTTAACGACATCGAATTGTCGTTGGTTTCTAAAGCAGGCGATGAAGGCAAACTGTTCGGTTCTATCGGTCCTCGTGACCTGGCCGACGCTATTTCCTCTGCTGGCATCGAAGTTGCCAAGAGCGAAGTGCGTATGCCGCAAGGCCCGATTCGCCAAACTGGCGAATACGACATCGCTCTACACCTGCATGCAGAAGTAGATGCTGTTGTTCGCGTGGTTGTTGTCGCAGAGTAAACACTCTCGCCAACGCTGACGCCTCAAAGGGCGCGGGTCTTCCCGCGCCCTTTGTCTTTTTAATCTATGTCGTTCTAAGCGCGGTCAAAAACGTTTGAGATGTGGGTCGAATTTTTTTGAACGTCGCTTGGCGTAGATAAGTCGCTTATGGTGAGTTTGAGATTGTCTCGCTAAGATAGTCATCGTTATTGGCTACGCTTTATGATTAAGGAGCTCACTATGCAGGACCAGCCTTCTGCTGATCAGGAAACGGCAGCGATAAAGCTGCCGCCGCACTCTCTTGAGGCGGAGCAGTCGGTGCTAGGTGGGCTAATGTTGGATAACCAGGCCTGGGACAATGTCTCGGAACGGTTGGTGGCGGATGATTTTTACCGCTACGAGCATCGCTTGGTATTCAATGTGATGATTCATTTGGCCGAATCTGGGCAGCCTTTGGACGTTATAACACTGTCAGAGGCGTTGGAAGCGCGTGATCAATTGGATACTGTGGGTGGTTTGGCATTCTTAGCTGAGCTGGCTCGCAATACGCCTTCGGCCAGTAATATTCGTGCTTATGCGGATATCGTGCGCGAGCGGGCAACGCTGCGTAAATTAATCCGTGCGGCCAATCAAATTGCTGACGGGGCATTTTCTCCCCAGGGGCGACCTGCTGATGAGCTGCTGAATGAAGCTGAGCGATTAGTCTTTCAGATTGCCGAGGAGCGGCCGAAAACGGGCGGTCCTATCGGCATGAGCGAGCTGCTAACCAAAGCCGTTGATCGTATTGATGAGCTGTTCAATCTAAAGGGTGAAATGACAGGGCTCTCCTCGGGGTTTCGTGACCTCGATGAGATGACCTCAGGCTTGCAGCCCTCCGATTTGGTGATTATCGCGGGCCGCCCGTCAATGGGTAAAACCACGTTCGCTATGAACCTGGTGGAGCACGCGGTGATTGCTAGCGATAAGCCGGTGATGGTGTTCTCCATGGAAATGCCTGCTGAATCGCTGATGCTGCGTATGCTCTCTTCGTTGGGTAGGATTGATCAAACCCGCGTGCGTTCGGGGCAGTTGGAAGATGAAGATTGGCCGCGACTGACGTCAGCGGTCAACCTGCTCAAAGACAAGCAGCTATTTATCGATGATACGGCGGCGCTTTCGCCTAATGAGATGCGCTCACGCCTGCGCAGAGTAGTGCGGGAGCACGGCAATATGGCGCTGATCATGATTGACTATCTGCAGTTAATGCAGATTCCGGGGTTTTCTGAAAACCGTACCGGTGAGATATCGGAGATATCCCGCTCTCTGAAAGGGCTAGCAAAAGAGTTTCAATGTCCTGTTGTAGCACTTTCGCAGCTTAACCGTTCGTTGGAGCAGCGCCCCAATAAGCGTCCTGTCATGTCGGATCTGCGGGAATCGGGCGCGATTGAGCAGGATGCTGACGTCATTGCGTTTGTTTACCGAGATGAGGTGTATAACCCTGACAATCCTGACAACCAAGGGATTGCCGAGCTGATTATTGGTAAACAGCGTAACGGGCCTATC
The DNA here is from genome assembly GCF_007989605.1 of Vreelandella venusta. Classification (GTDB taxonomy): domain Bacteria; phylum Pseudomonadota; class Gammaproteobacteria; order Pseudomonadales; family Halomonadaceae; genus Vreelandella; species Vreelandella venusta. Next base: position 7,435 of record NZ_BJUL01000024.1, read on the forward strand.
GGTACGGTACATATGGCCTTTATTGGTAAATACACGCGCTTCGAAGACCTTGCGCCCGATAGCTATGGCGAAGCGTTCGGCGATTAACTTGAGCGTTAGGGGGGAGAACGTATAATGCTCCTCCCCGACCAAGCAGATAGACAGGAGTAGCAAATGGCAGGTGGTTTTAGACGTGGTAACCGTAAGCGTCTTCCTAAGTTGGAAGGCCGCGGGGAGCTGCAGTCACTAGAGCGAGAAGGGCCATTTAAAGAGTGGTTGGGAATGCCTGACCTCTACCGTTACTTCCTGGTAGTTGAAGGGGAAAAGTATAGCTACCAAACTGAAGATTCAGAGCTGCCGGTAAAGGTAGGCGATAAAGTAGTTTTCCGTTACAAGGAAACTAAAGGCGGTAACTGGATAGATCGCAACTCGTTAGGTAAAGCAATCGACCCTTCTGAGTATCAATAATTCGACGAATAAGTTGACGTTCTGGTCAGGAACTCTTTTGTGATGTTGCCGTCATAGGCAGTTAGTGCCAAGGTAATAAAATTGTCATGGGGTATCGTCATGCTGTGCCCCATGATGAACAATCACAGGAGGGAACCATGGAACTTAAAGAACTGAAGCAATTTGTTGCGGGTCACGATAACTTTGAAATACGCGTTATCACGCATTCGGGCAGCCGCTTTTATCAACTAGAGCTTGAAGATGTAGAGGGCGAGCGACATATGTTGACCCAGCGCGGCAAGCCAATGCTGTTTCGCTCACTAGATGATGTTTATCTTGAGCTAAAGCGCGCAGGGATTCACCGTGCTTACTTAGTGCAGCATGTGCCCCAGGATGAAGTGATTGGACGCGATGCCCATTACAGCTCGCCGTTAACATCACGTATGCCGCTAGTGTTTTAGCATTGCTAGCGCTTTAACACTATTTGGCGTCTTCATTTGTTAGCGTGACGTTTCTCCCACCATCGCCCTAGCCGAACACGACGACGGGCAAAAAAACGATAGCCTGCATCCATTGCTCCTCGCAGGCCTGGTAAGCAAGAAAGCCATACTAGCCACCGGTAGCCCAGTACTGCATAGAGGGCCCGGCTGGCATCCATCCCGATATACCAATTTCCTTGGCTGTCTTTGACATGCAGTAGCCCCATCATGTCGTCAAGCCTGCGTCCTATATCGGCGGCATTGAAATCATGACTCTGAATATCCACTAGTGCGACACGTTCTTGATGGCGATGCTTTGCAAGCCACGCGACTTCCACGCGACAAAAAGGGCAGTGCCCATCATGATATAGCGTGACAGGTGACGTTGCGTGCAGCGTGGAGAAACGACTCATTGGGTATCCTTTGATAGATAGCCTTGTGTGTGGCAAGTCTGGCCGTAACTTGGACTGGTGGGTAGCGAGGCAAGAAACTGTTCAGCCTGCTGACGCATCGCGTCACGCTTGTCGTCTTTCATGCGAGAGAGTGAGCCATAGATCAGCTTCATACGCGGATTGCGGTTCAGCTGTTCAGCGTTGGTTTCCAGAAAGTGCCAGTAAAGGCTATTAAACGGACACGCCTTTGGGCCTGTTACCTGTTTTGGAGAGTAGCGGCAGTGCTGGCAGTGATCAGACATTTTGTCGATATATTTGCCTGAAGCGCAGTAAGGTTTGGAGCCCATTAAACCGCCGTCAGCGTGCAGTACCATGCCTAAGGTGTTGGGCAGCTCTACCCATTCGCAGGCATCGGCATACACCGCTAGATACCAGTCACAAAGCGCTTCAGGCTTAACACCACACAGCAGGGCAAAGTTGCCGGTTACCATCAAGCGCTGAATATGATGAGCGTAGCTGTTGTCGATAGTCATTTGGATAGCGCGCTGTAAGCAGCGCATGTCGGTATTGCCATCCCAGTAAAATGCCGGTAGTTCACGCTTAAAGCCAAGCTGATTATCACGCTTATAAGCTGGCATTTGTGTCCAGTAAAGCCCCCGAACATACTCTCGCCAACCCAGTATTTGACGAATGAACCCTTCGACAGCATTGATAGGCGCATGACCTGTTAGGTAGCGCTGCTCAGCGGCGTCACAGATTTCGTGAGGTGTTAGTAGGCCGATATTGAGTGCCGCCGATAATCTGGAGTGAAAAAGGAACGGCTCTTTATCGCTAATCGCATCTTGGTAGCGCCCAAAGTCGGCCAATCCATGATTAAGGAAGTGGTTTAAATCCACCAGCGCCTGTCGGCGGGTGACGGGGAGGTTGAAGTTATCCAGAGACCCCATGTGTTCGCTAAAATGCTGCTTGGCATCATTGAGCGCTTCCTGGGTCAGCGCATCTTGGCGATGGGTGGGTAGCGATGGAAAGCTGAGCGTTGCTTGAATCGGCTCACGGTTGTCGTGGTCAAAGTTCCATTTTCCTCCAGCAGGTGTATCGCCCTCCATTAGTAGCCCAGTTCGTTTGCGCTGCTCGCGATAGAAATACTCCAGACGCAGCTGTTTACGCCCTTTAGCCCAGTTGGCAAAGTCATCGGGCGAGCTGAAAAAGCGATCATCTTCGATCACTTTCCAGGGGAGGGCGGCTGCTTGGCGCTGTTGCATAGCATTCCAAAGTCGCCATTCACCAGGTCTTGCTACACGCACTTCATGGCAACCGTACTGAGCGGCAATACGTTCAGCTTCCGTGATGAGTGACTGGGTATTGTCAGCATCATCAATGCGACTGTAGTGAACGTTATAGCCTTTATCGCGTAGCGCCTGTGCAAAGTGCCGCATGGCGGCCATGAATAAGCCGATTTTATGTATATGGTGAGGCACATAACGCGCTTCTTCAGCGACCTCGCAAAGAGCGATGACTGCATCGGTTGGCGCATTGCGCAGGGTTGCCAATGAAAGCGAAAGCTGATCACCAAGGACTAATAGTAAAGGCTTCGACATGAGTTGGCCTGTAGTTATACAAATGATGTTGATAGTATAACTTTATGCCGCAACTTTGCCGAAAAGTGTTAAGATTTTGCCAACTATTTAAAGTATCTGAGGAGTTAGCGACATGGTCGATAGCGTTGTGAAAGATCAGCCGGGTGAAGGGCGCTTGGTTCATGCACCCAGTGATCACCCTGCCGTTCCGCCTGCAAAAGTCGGCGTGGTATTGGCTAACTTGGGCACTCCGGACGCAACCGACTATTGGTCTATGCGACGCTACCTTAGCGAGTTTTTGTCCGATAAGCGTGTCGTTGATTACGCCAATTGGAAGTGGCAACCGCTTTTACAACTGATTATTTTGACCAAGCGTCCATTCTCCTCTGGTAACGCGTATAAAAGTATTTGGAACAACGAAAAGAACGAGAGCCCGTTGTTGACCACGACGCGTGCTCAAACTGAAAAAATGGCCGCACGTTTGAAAACACTCTACGGCGATCGCGTCGAAGTAGATTTCTGTATGCGCTACGGCAATCCGTCGACGGAAAGTGTCCTTAAGCGCATGCAAGAGAAGGGCTGTGAGCGGATTGTTTTTTTTCCGCTTTACCCTCAGTACGGCTCGCCTACAACTGCCACGGCAAATGATCAGGCATTTCGCGCATTGATGAAAATGAAGTGGCAGCCTTATATTCGTACGGTGCCCGCGTATTTTGAGCACCCGGCCTATATTCAGGCGCTAGCGAATTCTGTTCAGGAAGCTTATGACGGCTTTGAAACGCGCCCGACGAAACTGGTCGTCAGCTACCACGGTGTCCCCGAACGTTACCTATTAGAAGGTGACCCTTACCACTGCCAATGTCAGAAAACCACTCGCTTAATGCGTGAAAAACTAGGGTTGAGCAAAGAGGAAGTCGACACCGCCTTCCAGTCTCAGTTTGGCCCAGAAAAGTGGGTTGGCCCGCAAACCGTCGATCATGTGGCTGAGCTTGCCAAGCAAGGGCATAAACATATTGCGATTATGTCGCCTGCTTTCTCTGCTGATTGTGTTGAAACGCTGGAAGAAATTAAAGAAGAGATTCACGATAGCTTTATGGAGGCGGGAGGGGAGACGTTTAGTTATATTCCTTGCCTGAATGATCGAGACGACCATATCGATGCTTTGCTAGCGGTAGTTAATAACGAGCTGGCGGGATGGTTGTCCGCTTCTCAATAGTGTTTTTGTCACAAGCCGCCAAGGTACTTAACTAAGGCGGCTTTTTTATGGGTTCTAGATTTCTAGAAATTTTATCAACCCTGGTATAAGGTCTGTACATTAAAAATCACATTTATTCAGCGCTTAGGGCCGTTCGGTCTTGCTACTGCCTTGGGGTTAACTGACACGTTCTTATAGGGAGAAACCACCGGATGCAATTCGCTGTGTTAATGGGCTTTGTGCTGGCAGCGTCGTCGCCTTTGCTCAACCGCTGGTTTGGAGAACGGACGAGCCTGGTATTGGCGCTGTTTCCTGCCTTGATGGCTGCTTGGCTGTTCAGTCAGGCAGCCGCTGTAATGAGTGAAGGGCCACTCCTGCTGGAGTGGTCTTGGGTGCCATCACTAGGCATCAGCTTGAGCTTTCTGCTTGATGGGTTTTCACTATTATTCGGGCTGCTGATTACCGTTATCGGCACTTTGGTATTGATTTATGCCGGTGGTTATCTCAAAGGCCATGCGGATATTGCACGCTTTCATTTAGCGCTTGTTGCGTTTATGGCTTCTATGTTGGGGCTAGTGCTCGCAGATGGATTGCTTACGCTGTTCGTGTTCTGGGAATTAACCAGCATCACTTCTTATTTGCTGATTGGCTTTAACCACACCGATATTGAGGCAAGAAAATCCGCACGCCAGGGGCTGTTTGTAACGGTTGCTGGTGGTTTGGCGCTGATGGCAGGTCTGGTGCTGTTAGGGCAGGCAAGCGGAAGCTGGTCATTTTATGAAATTGGCCAAATGGAAAGCGATCTGCGTGAACATTCGCTTTATACCCCTATGCTTATTTGCTTGCTGTTGGGGGCGTTCACAAAATCAGCCCAGTTTCCTTTTCATTTTTGGCTACCCAATGCCATGGCGGCGCCAACGCCGGTGTCGGCCTACCTCCACTCGGCCACCATGGTGAAAGCGGGTATTTATTTACTGGCGCGCTTACACCCGGAACTGGGTGGCACAGCGCTATGGGTCGGAATACTGTCGGTCGTCGGCGCGATTACCATGCTGACAGGCGCTTTTTTAGCGGTTCATCACACCAATATTAAAAAGCTACTGGCTTATTCCACCATTATGGCGCTGGGCACGCTAACCATGTTGCTAGGCATTGGTTCTGAGTACGCCATGACGGCATTTGTGACGTTCTTGCTAGCCCACTCGATGTACAAAGGGGCGCTGTTTATGGTTGCCGGTATTTTGGATCATGAGACTGGCACCAAAGATGTCACTGCAATGGGCGGCTTGAAGTCAGCCATGCCAATCACTGCGATGATTGCTTTTGTCGCGGCGCTGTCGTTGGCAGGCGTGCCGCCGCTATTTGGCTTCATTGGTAAAGAGCTAATGCTAGAGGCAGCGTTGGGGGCGGAGCGTTTTGATGTGTTGTTAGCATTATTTGCTTTCCTGGCGGCTATTTTGACGATTGCAGTGGCTGCCATTATTGCCTTCCGCCCCTTTTATGGGCGGCAAATTGAAACGCCTAAAACACCCCATGAAGCGCCTTTGAGTATGCTGGTCGGACCTAGTTTACTAGCACTTGGTTCGCTGTTATTAGGACTGGCACCCGCCTTGCTGGGTGCCGATGCGCTGCTTACCTCAGCGGCGACAGCGGTGGTTGGAGAGCCGTTGCAAGTGTCATTATCGCTTTGGTACGGCGTCAATATGGCGTTGATCATGTCGATTGCCAGTCTTGGGCTAGGCTTTTTACTGTTTAAGCGCTGGGATAGCGTGCGGTGTAAGCTTGCGATGTTAGCACCGCTAATGCGGCACGGCCCCGAGGCGGGCTATGAAGGCTTTATGAATGGCATTGTGCGTTTTTCGGAATGGCAAACACGCCTGCTGCAAAACGGTTATATGCGCAATTACATTCTCGTCATGTTAGTAGTGCTGATTGCTTTGATTGGTAACTCAATACTTGTGCGCCATGCGCCTCAACTGGTGCTGGCGCTTGACGTACGCTTCCATGAGGTCATTGTCGCAGGCACTATGGTGATGGGGGCTTTGTTTGCCACTATCTCTCGTTCACGCCTTGGTGCTGTAGTGTCGGTTGGCATTATGGGGTTCTCGATTGCGCTGATTTTTATTCTCTTTAGTGCGCCGGACTTAGGCATTACCCAACTATTGGTTGAGACCATGACCGTTATCTTATTGGTTTTAGTGCTCTTCCGCTTGCCGCGTTTTTCAAACCTTTCCACAACCTTGGAGCGTATTCGAGACGGTGCAGTAGCCGCCATGATGGGAATATTGATTTTTCTACTGATTATGACTGCTTGGAGTATTAATCAGTTTGAGCCTATTTCAATGTACATGATAGAGAATAGCGCTCCCCTGGCTTATGGTCGCAACATCGTTAACGTCATTTTGGTGGACTATCGGGCACTCGATACGCTAGGTGAAATGTTTGTGCTGGCACTTGCTGCTATAGGGGTTATCGCCATGCTTAAACTGCGCCACGGCGCAAATGAAAGCAAGCCAGCAGCGGGCGTAAACGGCGAGAAAGACAGTGTTAAGGAGCCGTACGATGGTTAAATCCGGCACCATTATACTCAACACTGCGGCGCGGTTTTTGATGCCGCTACAACTGATGTTTTCAATTTTCCTATTGCTGCGTGGGCACGATGAACCTGGGGGTGGGTTTATTGCTGGGCTAGTTGCCGCGGGGGCTTTCACTCTCTATCTGTTTGCCTTTGGCGTCAGTGCCACCAAAGAGGTGCTGCGGATGGTTGATCCCCGTGACTTAATTGGGGCTGGGCTGTTGCTGGGGATGATTTCAATCGTACCTGCTTGGTTTATGGGCCAACCATTTTTAACCGCTCAGTGGTGGACTATCCCCGTGATCGACTTTAAAGCATCTACACCGCTTATTTTCGATGTGGGGGTGTACTTTGCCGTTCTCGGCTCGGTGATGGGTATGGTAATGGCGCTGATGGAGGTGGATAAGGATGAACCCTAATGCATCAGGAGGCTCCGTATGGAACCACTAATGGCACTAGCAATTGGGCTACTCTACGCTGCCGCAATCTTTATGATGTTACGTCGCTCTATTGTGAAATTGGTGATTGGTCTGCTGTTGCTGTCGAATGCTGCTAACTTGCTAATTTTCACCACTGCAGGCATGACGCGAGGCGCCCCACCATTAATACCCGAAGGGATGCTGCAACCGTTAGGCGAAGTAGCGGACCCGCTGCCTCAAGCTGTTGTGTTAACGGCGATTGTTATTGCATTTGGGGTGCTGGCATTTGCTGTCGTATTAATTCGCCGTGCCTATGAAATTGTCAAAGCAGATGATTTGGACAAAATGAAGGATACCGACACGTGAGGCCTGAAGTTGCACTGCCCGTCCTGCTGCCACTGCTTTCTGGCGCACTTTCACTGCTTTTTTGGCGTTCTCGGCCCGTTCAACGCTTCATTGCGGTAGCGGGTAATGTCGCGCTACTGCTGGTAAGTGTATGGCTGTTTGCCGCTGTGTTAGCCGATGGCTACATCACTATGCAGATGGGCAGCTGGCCCGCTCCGTTTGGGATTACCCTCATTGCCGATATGTTGAGTGCCGTTATGATTTTAATGACGGGCATCATTGGTTTGGCAATGGGGATTTATTCGCTGGCCACCACCGGAAGAGGGCACGAAAAATTTGGCTATTACCCACTAATGCATTTGTTGCTAGCAGGGGTGGCAGGAGCCTTTTTAACTGGCGATATCTTCAACCTATATGTCTGGTTTGAGGTCATGCTGGTAGCATCATTTGCGCTGTTGATTCTGGGCGGTGAAAGGGCGCAGATGGAAGGCGCAATAAAGTACGTTACGCTGAACCTATTGGCTTCGGTGATCTTTTTGACGGCTGTGGGGCTACTGTATGGCACGGTAGGTACGCTCAACATGGCCGATATTGCACTGCGTATGGATGAGGCCGAGCACAGCGGAATGGTCGAAGTGCTTGCCGTGATGTTTATGGTCGCTTTTGGTATTAAAGCGGCTGCTTTTCCGCTCTTTTTCTGGCTGCCTGCTTCTTATCATACGCCGCCAGTCGCAGTATCAGCGTTGTTTGCTGGTCTGCTGACAAAGGTGGGAGTGTATGCGTTGTTCCGCGTGTTCACTGTTATTTTTGACCAAACGATGGGATACCTGCAGGATATTATGATGTGGGGCGCCGTGTTGACGATGGTAACCGGCGTACTTGGCGCTGCAGCCCAGTATGAGTTCCGGCGAATCCTCTCATTTCACATTGTGAGTCAGATTGGCTACATGATCCTTGGTTTAGCGCTGTATACGCCGCTGGCAATTGCAGGCGGTGTGTTTGCTATCGTGCATAACATTGTTGTTAAAACGAACTTGTTCCTGATCAGCGGTATTACCCACCGTTTGCAAGGCACTTATCAACTTAAGAAGATGGGCGGGCTTTATCGAGAGCGTCCTTGGTTAGCCGTAGTGTTTTTTATCTCAGCGTTTTCACTGGCGGGCATTCCACCGCTGTCGGGATTCTTTGCCAAGTTTGTGCTGGTTCGCGCTGGCCTGGAGGCGGAGGCGTATGTTGTAACAGGTTTTGCGTTGGCAGTGGGGCTCATGACACTTTATTCCATGGTTAAAATTTGGAATGACGTGTTTTGGAAAGCGCTGCCAGAAGAAAATAAAGTGCCCGCTGCGCAAACCACCAGCGGAGATGATGGCCGATTACTAAAACCAAGCCTGTGGATGATGTACACCCCAGTTGCTGTGTTGGCCATGATGTCGTTATTAATCGGTGTTTTCGCAGAAGCCATCATGCAGGTAATGATGATTATCGGTGATCAGCTAATGTCGCCATCAGGCTACATTGAAGCTGTGCTGGGCGTCTCTGCTAGTGCTGAAGATGCGCTACTTGAGCGTGCGGAGGATGACCCATGACAGGAGCAATTTGGAACCTTCTGCTCGGGCTAGCCTGGGTGCTATTAAGTGGCGATTTTTCCGGACTTAATCTGCTAGTAGGGATGATCTTTGGCTATATCGCGTTGCTATTAATTGAGCCTCAAGTCGACGCGTTAAAAGGTTACCCCGCTCGTGTGCCACGAATTATTGGTTTTATTGGTTTTTTTATTAAGGAGCTGGTGCGGGCAAACCTGCGCGTCGCCTTCGATATATTGACCCCTCCCTGGCACATGAAACCTGGCGTTATTGCGCTACCTCTTGCTGCACGCACGGAAATGGAAATTACGATCGTCGCTAACCTGATTTCGCTGACGCCTGGCACGCTGAGCCTTGATGTCTCTGACGATCGCAAGGTGCTCTATATTCATGCGATGTTTCTGGATAATGAAGAAGAACTTCGAAATAACTTAAAAGAGATGGAGCACCGTGCATTGGAGCTATTTCGTTAATGGATACCGTTATTCTGATAAGCCAGATAATTATGGGGCTAGCGCTTGTACTGGCTTTCGTACGTGTCGTTCGTGGTCCTAGCTTACCTGATCGTGTTGTTGCGCTTGAATTGTTTTCCACTACGGTGGTGGGGCTAGTGGGTGTTTATGCGATTCAATCGGGGGTGGCGAGCTTTCTAGATGCGGCAATTGTGATCGCCCTGATGGGCTTTTTAGCCGCGATTGGGTTTGCACGCTATCTGGAACGTGGAGGGCCGCGAGATGATTGAATTTATCAAAGGTGCACTGTTGATAGCGGGGGCAAGCTTTATGCTGCTAGCGGCCATTGGCTTGTTACGGCTGCCAGACTTGCTGACCCGTATGCATGCCACCACTAAGGCTGCAGCGCTTGGGGTTATTTTAATCATGCTTGCCTCGGCCATGCACTTTGCCGAAGTTGGGGTGGTTGCGCGCTCGTTCGCGATTATTGTGTTTATTTTAATAACGGCACCGATTGCTGCCCATGTCATTGGTAGGGCAGGTTACTTTGTTGGTTCGCGCCTCTGGAGCGGTACTGTTAAGGATGAACTGAGGCCTAATTATGACCCGCTTACCCATGAGCTTAAAAGTGGCCTAGAAACCCATGAAAATGCCAAACGGCATCCCCGCGCCACAGACCCGGACTGACGGCAATTTGCCAACTTTCCCCATGCTGACACGTCTGCTCGAAAAGCCATCCTCACGGATGGCTTTTTTATTTTCAGCATCTTGAGTGAAGCATGGAGGACGAATTTGGTTAGCCCAGTCGATAGAAGTTTTATCTCAAAATATGTACGCTATATTATGTACAATAGTTATACTGTATAAGTTGTTGTGTCTATGTTTTTGGCGCGTGGCGCGTAAGTGTTTGGCAGCGAGGTGGAGTCTATGCAGCGTAAGCGTGATTTACCGCAAAAAGACTGTATTCAATGCCAGCGCCCTTTTACTTGGCGGAAAAAGTGGGCGCGCTGCTGGGATGAAGTGCGCCATTGTAGTGAACGTTGCCGTCGCGAAGCCAAGCAGTCCAACGCACTAAAGAGGCACGCACTAAAGAGGCAAATGCATGAGCAGCACGACTGATATTGTATGGCTTCAGGATAATTTGCGGATAGCTGATAATCCCTTGTTGCATTTTACTTCCCCTCCGGAGCAGTTGCTTTGTCTCTATGTGCTGGATCAGCGATGGCTTGAACGTTCGGTTACGGGCGATGCTTTCCCCAGGCTAGGACCTGCTCGACTACGCTTTTTATGGCAAAGTCTGATGGAGCTACGAGGTGAACTGCTGCAGCGCGGCAGCGATTTGCTAGTCCGCGTCGGTGACCCGGCCAGTATTGTGCTAGACACGGTTGCCATGCTCGGTGCAAGACAAGTGCGTGTGGCAGCGCATTCCGGATATGAAGAGTCCCAGCATATTGTGCGAGTCGCTGACCAGCTCCCACCGGCCTGTCAGCTATGTTGTTTTGATAGCGGTTATTTAATTGCCGAAAGCGAACTTCCTTTCGCATTGGACGAGTTGCCGCCCAGCTTTTCGGCATTTCGGCGACGTGTTGAAAAGCATTGTACGTTTTTAGCGCCTCTGTCAGCGCCAGTGACACTGCCGCCCTGGCCAGAACCTGCCCCCAGAGGGTTTCCTCCCCTTAACGTAGTATGCAGTGAGAGTGCCGGCTGGCAGCCCGATAAGCGCCAGGGCTTTGTGTTTGTTGGAGGGGCGGCGGCGGCACGCGATCGTTTTCAGCACTATCTCTGGCGGCAAAACGGCGCGGAGTCTTATAAGAAAACCCGTAATGGTTTACTAGGCGCTAATTTTTCTACACGTTTTTCGCCTTGGCTGGCGCGGGGCTGCTTATCTGCACGCCAAGTGTGCCAAGAAGTAAAAAAATGGGAAGCTATTCACGGGAGCTGCGAATCAAGCTATTGGATTATTTTCGAATTAATGTGGCGAGATTACTTCCACCGAGCGGCTCAGCTGGAAGGTGCCGCATTATTTGGTGATAAGGAGTTACCGCCCGTTAGCAGTGCATTTGATACATGGCGCAATGCGACAACCGGCGTGCCGTTTGTAGATGCTGCCATGCTAGAACTGAAGGCTACCGGGTGGTTATCTAATCGGGCGCGTCAAAATGTTGCCAGTTTCTTAGTGAAAGATCTAAACGTCGATTGGCGCCTTGGAGCATCATGGTTTGAGCACTGTCTGATTGATTACGATGTGGCGAGTAACTGGGGAAACTGGCGTTACATTGCCGGTATTGGTCGTGATCCGCGCCAAAACCGCTACTTTAATGTGCTGAAGCAAGCAGGGCATTATGACCCGTATGGGCTTTACGTAGCCTATTGGCTGCCTGAGCTAGCGTCGTTGCCGTTAGGTGTGGAGCGGCACCAACCCTGGCGGGTAGCGCCTGCTAAGTTTGACACACCTTGCGTAGAGCCAGCCGAGTGGCAGCGTTGGCTAGTGACTACAACGGAACTTCAAGAAACAGATGAGTAACGTATCTCTCAAAACATAGACGATGGTCCCGAAAGATAGGCTAGGCAGTGCCGCTAGGGCTAGCATCTAGGCTGTTTCTAAGCCATTATCGGAGCACGCCAAGGATTGCCACGAGATTATTGTTATGTCTTTGAAAGTTAAAGGTCCACTGAGTCTTCGCCCCGCCTTGTATTTATCGTTCGCACTCGCAGCAGGCAGTGGGACATTAAGTACGAATGCCGTTGCTAATCAGCAATTGATGAGCGAAGTAGATGCACAAGCGGCAGAGCAAGTGAGCTATGCCAACTTTAATCAATGGTTGGCTGATTTTCGCCGCTATGCTGCCCAGCAGGGCATCAGTGAGGCTACCCTTGCCTCTGCCTTTGATGGGCTTCGTTATCGTGAACGGGTCATTGAGCTCGATCAGTATCAGCCAGAGTTTGTGCGTCCCATTTGGCAATACTTGGACACAGCGGTTTCCAGCACACGAATTAATAATGGTCTAGAGAAGCTTGCGGCTCACCGCGGTACCGCTCAGCAAATGCAGCAACGTTATGGAGTTCCTGCGGAAATCATCGTGGCTATTTGGGGTATCGAAAGTAACTACGGTAGCAATTTTGGTGATTTCTCGACGCTTGAGTCACTGGCAACACTTGCTTACGACGGCCGTCGGCGTGATTTCGCACGCAGCGAACTGTTAGCTGCGTTACGTATTATCGATCAGGGTGATATTGCCGCCGAGCAAATGAAAGGCTCCTGGGCGGGTGCCATGGGGCATACCCAGTTTATACCCAGCAGTTTTGAAGCATATGCAGTGGATGGCGACAATGATGGTCGTCGAGACATATGGGGTAGTATTCCGGATGTCATGGCTTCTACGGCTAACTATCTTGCCAGGGCAGGTTGGCAAGCCGGCCAACCCTGGGGTGTTGAAATAAATTTGCCTGACTCTTTCGATTATTCACAAACTCAACGACGTAGCAGTGCTGAGTGGGCGGCACAAGGCGTTCGCTCATTGAAGGGTGAGCTGCCCGCGTTCGATAGCGCTGCGGTTATTGTGCCAGCAGGAGCAAACGGCCCTGCCTTTTTGGTAGGGCCTAATTTTCGGGCAATTTTGCGCTATAACAACGCAACTAGTTATGCGTTAGCCGTGTCTACCTTGGCGGATGCTATTGCTGGGCGCGACGGCATTGCCCAGTCTTGGCCCAGGGAGCAGGCGCCGTTGACGCGCGATGATGTGCGTACTCTGCAGCAACGCCTAAATAATGCTGGATATTCAGTGGGTACTGCTGACGGCATCATGGGGCCTAATACGCGCGAGGGGCTACGTGCCTTTCAGCGTGACCAAGGGCTCACACCTGATGGCTTTGCCACTCAGGCACTGTTAGAACGGCTGCGTTAATGTTGCGTTTCGATGAGTCTCTTTAGCGAGTTAAATGTCTCATGCTAGGTAAACTTCTCACTAAGGAAGGACGAAAGGTAATGAGGAAAACTTTTTTAGGTGTGCTGGCTACCGGTGTAATGGTCAGTGCGTTGTCAGTGAGCACAGCTATCCAGGCAGATGATAAGGTATTTGGCTGGGTTGAAAATGCATCCATTGAACCGTGGGGTATCGCTGTAAAAGCGAAGCTAGATAGCGGTGCGCTGACCTCTTCATTAGATGCGCGTGATATTGAGATGTTTGAGAAAGACGGTGAGGAGTGGGTTCGCTTCCGTCTGAAGCTCGAGGATCAGGAAAACGGTGAAACGTTTAGCGATCAGATTGAGCGCCCCCTCTACCGAGAGCTAGCGGTTCGTGGCGCAGGTGGTCGTGATGAGCGTCCCGTGGTGCTTATGGATGTTTGCATGGGCAATAAGGTGTACGAAGAGCAGTTTAGTCTGCGAGATCGGGAAGAGATGATTTATCCACTGCTCTTGGGGCGTCGCACAATTAGCCACTTAGGGTTATTAGATGTGCGCAGCACCTTTCTCCAAGACCCTGAATGTGGGGAAAATGCAGCTTATGTTCCCCACGATCCAGCCGATGAACAGTCCTAAGTACGCTGTTGTAAGCATAATGCTCGAGTCACCCAACTTGCTGGCTTAAGCGGTGCTTAAAAAAGCCGCGATAATAGGGCGGTAACGGCAGTTTCTACCCGTAAAATGCGAGGGCCTAGGTGCATGCCCTCGCAGCCTGCCTCAAGTAGTTTTTCAACTTCCCACGGTATAAAACCGCCTTCCGGCCCAACGAACAGCAGTACATTACCGTCAATATTGCGTGGGCAGGCATTCGGCATGCCGGGGTGTGCCACCAGCCCGCGTCGATCTTTGAGTAGTTCGGGCAGCTGTTCTTCCAAAAAGGGCCGAAAGCCTTTGCACAGCGCCACATTAGGTAGCTGTGTGTCTCGCGCTTGTTCCAGGCCAAGTACTAAGTGGTGATGGATTTTTTCTGTGCGGAGTTCGGGAGACTGCCAGTAGCTTTTTTCCACCCGTTTACTGTGAAGCAGGGTAATATTTTTTACGCCAAGAGCCGTGACATGCTCTAAGGTACGTGCCAGCATTCTGGGGCGAGGAAGCGCCAATACTAAATGTACTGGCAAGGGTGGAGGGGGGAGCTCATTAAGATTTTCCAGTGTAAAGGTTGCCTGGGTCTCGTGTAGTTCAGTTAGCTGTGCTTTTCCCATCTTGCCGCCCTGTAGGCCGACGGTGTAATAATCCCCTACACACGCGCGGTGTACCTCGCGTAAATGGGTGATACGTCGTGTGTCGGTAAGGTAAGCATAAGCTCCCTTCACTTCGCTCGGATCAAGCAGAATAAGATTCATGATTGTCGTCTATTGGTCATAAGGAAGACACGCCTAACGGTACTATCCGTTAAGCTGGCTTGCATAGGCGCATGTTGCAGGCACAATAGCAGCAACGGCGACAAAGCCTCTACCGCCTTTAAGGAGATGCGCTGTGCGCGTAATTCGCAAATATGCCAACCGTAGGTTGTACGATACTCAACAAAGTCGTTATGTGACGCTTGAGGATCTGCGGCGTTTGATTATTGAAGAAGAACCCTTCCGCGTCGAGGATGCAAAAAGCGGTGAAGACCTGACGCGGACCATTTTGCTGTCGATCATTATCGAGCAAGAGCAGGCTGATAGTGAAGCCGAAGTTTTCTCAAATGACCTGCTGGCTCAACTGATCCGTGTGTACGATATGTCATCGCCTTTACCGCTAGCACGTTATTTAGAGCAGGGCACACAACTCATGCTGGAGCAGCAAAAGCGCATGCAAAGCCAGTGGCAACAAGCGATGCGCCATTCGCCTATGGAGTTCATGCGCGAGCTGGCAGAAGAGAATATGCGCTTTTGGCAAAAAACACTTAATCAGCCTAATCAAACAGACGATGACGATACGCCGGATAAAAGCTCCTGACGCCGCTGGTTGAGTCGTTGTGGCATAATATGCCGATTAACTTAGTTACGCTTTCAGCTAATCTCGGCTAGGCACTCCCGTTTGAGAAGGATGATGATGAACGTTTTAATGATAGGTGGCGGTGGTCGCGAGCATGCATTGGCGTGGAAACTAGCGCAGTCTAGTGACGTCGAGCAGGTGTTCGTAGCGCCAGGCAATGCAGGTACTGCCACTGAGCCAAAATTAACCAATGTAGCTATTGATGCAACAGATTTAGACGCGTTGGTGGCGTTTGCCCAGCGCGAGCAGGTTGCGCTAACAGTGGTAGGGCCAGAAGCGCCGTTAGTTGAAGGGGTCGTTGATCGCTTTCAGGCGGCTGGCCTGACAATTTTTGGGCCTTCACAACGCGCCGCACAGTTGGAAGGTTCTAAGTCATTCACCAAAGACTTTCTGGCGCGTCATCAGATCCCTTCTGCCGCGTATCAAACCTTTACAGCAGTAGAGCCAGCCTTGGCTTACTTAGCTCAGATGGGTGCGCCTATTGTCATCAAAGCTGACGGTTTGGCGGCGGGCAAGGGTGTCATTGTCGCAATGAGTGAAGCTGAGGCTGAAGCGGCGATTCGCGATATGCTAGAGGCGAATGCATTTGGTGACGCGGGTGCGCGTGTCGTTATCGAAGAGTTTCTGGAAGGCGAAGAAGCCAGCTTTATTGTCATGGTTGATGGTGAGAATGTGGTGCCGATGGCCACTAGCCAAGACCACAAGCGTGCTTATGACGGCGATACTGGTCCCAATACGGGCGGTATGGGAGCTTATTCTCCGGCACCGGTGGTAACCCCAGAAATCGACGAACGCATCATGGAGCAGGTTATACTTCCCACCGTGCGGGGCATGGCGGAAGAGGGAAATGCATATACAGGCTTTTTATATGCAGGCCTAATGATTGATGCAGAAGGCAACCCAAAAGTAATCGAATATAACTGCCGTTTTGGTGACCCTGAAACTCAGCCAATCATGATGCGGTTAACGTCAGATTTGGCCGCGCTTTGCTTGGCTGGCGCTAAGGGCAAGCTTGCCGATAAGCAGTGTGAGTGGGACGCTCGCGCAGCCGTGGGTGTTGTGATAGCGGCAGGTGGCTATCCCGGCAGTTACCGCAAGGGCGATGTCATTCATGGCTTGGAGCAGGCAGGTCAGGCGCAGTGCAAAGTATTCCATGCTGGCACCGCTCAGGCTGCTGACGGCAGTATCGTAACCGCAGGCGGGCGAGTGCTATGTGTCACCGCATTAGGCAACACAGTATCGGCTGCTCAACAGCAAGCATACCAGGGGGTTAAAGCGATTCACTGGGAGGGAGCTGAGTTCCGCCGTGACATCGCATTCCGTGCTATCGCCCGAGAAAAATAGCGATCAGCGATAGTCTCGCCGGAGCTAAACCACCACTGACAAGGAGCTAGGCATGGAGCGTGTCACGCTAGATTTCCCCACGGCAGCGATTATTCATCGGCACCCTTTAACGGTGCGCGTAACGGATATGAATTACGGTCGTCACCTGGGGCATGACGCTTTAGTATCGCTGCTGCATGAGGCTCGCGTGCATGCGTTCGCTGCGTTAGGTTTTCCTGAGTGGGATATAAAAGGCTACCCGAGTGTTGTTGCTGACCTAGCGGTTCAGTACCAGAGCGAGGCTCGCTGGCCGGATGCTTTGGTAATTGAGACCGCTGTCCCCGAACCACAAGGCAAAGCGCTGACGGTCTATCAGCGCATTTGCCAGGCAACGACCAATAAGGTGGTGGCAACGGCTCGGGTTAACCAGCTTCTTTTAGACCTTTCTTCTGGGCGGCCTGTCAAAGTGCCTGATGACGTTGCGCAGGCAATTGCTCGCGTGACTGCTCAGGAGAGAGGTGCTTAATGTCCCGGGAATATCCAATCATTGCCATCACGGGGTCTTCAGGCGCGGGTACTACCACCGTGCGTCGCAGCTTTGAGCGCATGTTCCTGCGTGAAGATGTGCACGCCGCCATGGTGGACGGTGATGCCTTTCATCGCTACACCCGCGATGATCTCCAGCGGATTTTTCGTGACGAGCCCGAGCGCAAAGATGAGCTTTCTCACTTCGCAGTAGAAGCTAATCTGCTTGATCGGCTTGAAGGGCTGTTTGTTGAGTACGGTGAGCATGGAACGGGTACGTTCCGTCACTACATTCATGCAGAAGATAAGCAAAAAATTGAGGCAGGTTATCGGGTAGGGACGTTCACCGAGTGGCAGTCACTGCCTTGTGGTACTGATCTGCTCTTTTACGAAGGGCTGCATGGCGGCTTGGTGACGCAAGAGTATGATATTGCTCGCCACGTAGATTTGTTAGTTGGTGTTGCGCCGACCATGAATCTTGAATGGATTCAAAAAATTGATCGTGATACCAAGCTGCGCGGCTATTCCCAGGAAGCCGTCATCGATACCATATTAGGGCGCATGGATGATTACGTGCGCTACATTCAGCCGCAGTTTTCCCGTACCCATATTAATTTCCAACGTGTGCCCACTGTCGATACGTCGAACCCTTTTGAGGTTCAGGATATTCCGACCGATGCAGAATCGTTTGTGGTGATTCGCTTTAGAGATCCCTCAACGGTGGATTTTCCTTGGCTGTTGGCGATGATCAAAGATTCATTTATGACACGCCCGCACACATTAGTAGTGCCTGGGGCGCGAATGTCGTTAGCGATGGAGCTGATTTTAGCGCCGCTGGTCCGACATTTGCTTTCTCAGCGCCGTTTTCGTTAGGCCGTTTTTGCTGTTAGTACGTTTTCGCCACTTACAAATATGAAGGAGGCTGTATGGATTGCCTGTTTTGCAAAATAATAAACCGCGA
Organism: Vreelandella venusta; assembly: GCF_007989605.1. Classification (GTDB taxonomy): domain Bacteria; phylum Pseudomonadota; class Gammaproteobacteria; order Pseudomonadales; family Halomonadaceae; genus Vreelandella; species Vreelandella venusta. Next base: position 25,631 of record NZ_BJUL01000024.1, read on the forward strand.
AATTCCCGCAGATATTGTGTTTGAAGACGAGCATGTATTAGCGTTTAACGACATTAATCCTCAGGCGCCAACGCATCAGCTGATTATTCCTAAGAAGCATATTGCTACGCTAAACGATATTGCCCCTGAGGACTTAGCCCTCGTTGGGCGTTTGCAGCACACTGCCGCACAGCTGGCCAAGCAACAAGGCTTCGCGGAAGATGGATATCGTGTGGTGATGAATTGTAATGAAATGGGTGGGCAGACGGTTTACCACATCCATATGCATTTATTGGGAGGTCGGCAGTTTACTTGGCCGGCAGGCTGATAGCGGGTTCTGTTTATTTTATAGCCCAACAAAAGCAAAAGCCCCTGTGCGTTTTTAGCGTACAAGGGGCTTTTTACGTATCAGCGGTATGGCAGCAAATCGTTAGGCGTCGATGCGCTTATACTTCATTCGCTTCGGTGTGTCGTTACCCACGCGCTTCTTGTGGTCTTCTTCATATTCGGTGTAGTTACCATCGAAGAAGACGACTTCTGAATCGCCTTCAAAGGCGAGAATGTGCGTGGCGATACGGTCTAGGAACCAGCGATCGTGAGAGATCACCATCGCGCAGCCTGGGAAGGCCAGCAGCGCTTCTTCCAGGGCGCGCAGAGTCTCGATGTCTAGATCGTTTGAAGGTTCGTCTAACAGTAGTACGTTTGCGCCTTGTTTTAGCGTTTGGGCAAGTTGAAGACGACCGCGCTCACCGCCAGAAAGCTCGTCTAGACGCTTCTGCTGATCGTTGCCCTTAAAGTTAAAGCGGCCAACGTAGGCGCGTGAAGAAACTTCGTAGCCGTTAATGTTCAGAATATCTTGTCCATCAGAGACGGCTTCCCAAACCGTTTGCTTGTCGTCTAGCGCGTCGCGCAACTGCTCTACGTAGGCAATATCGACAGTCTCACCAATCACTACTTCGCCAGCGTCTGGCTGTTCTTGGCCGGTGACTAGCTTGAACAGTGTCGATTTACCGGCACCGTTACCACCTACAATCCCGACAATCGCCCCTTGTGGGATGGTAAAGGAGAGGTCTTGGTAGAGCAGTTTGTCATCAAACCGCTTGGTCACGTTATGAAACTCGATGACCTTATCACCCAGGCGCGGGCCAGGCGGAATATAGATCTCATTTGTTTCATTACGCTTTTGGAAGTCGCCAGACTGCATCTCTTCAAAGCGATTAAGGCGCGCTTTGCTCTTCGCTTGGCGTCCTTTTGTGTTGCTGCGAACCCACTCAAGCTCTTGCTTGATAGCTTTCTGGCGTGATACTTCCTGTTTGGCTTCCTGGTTTAGGCGCTGCTCTTTCTGCTCCAGCCACTGGGAGTAGTTGCCTTCAAAAGGAATGCCCTGGCCGCGGTCAAGTTCTAAAATCCATCCGGCAACGTTGTCCAGGAAGTAACGGTCGTGAGTAATGGCCACGACAGTGCCGTTATAGTCGTGCAAGAAGCGCTCTAGCCAGGCCACGGATTCAGCGTCTAAGTGGTTGGTAGGCTCGTCGAGCAAGAGCATATCAGGACTTGAAAGCAGCAGGCGGCACAGCGCTACGCGGCGACGCTCGCCCCCAGAAAGGTTGCCCACTTTGGCATCCCAAGGCGGCAGGCGCAGCGCTTCAGCAGCAACTTCCAGCTTACGCTCAAGGTTATGTGCGTCGGCAGCTTCAATAATATTTTCAAGGCGTGCCTGTTCGCTTGCTAGGGCATCAAAATCCGCATCAGGTTCGGCATAGGCAGCATACACCGCATCCAGTTTTTCCTGAGCTTCTTTAATGGCGCCTAACGCCTCTTCTACCGTTTCGCGAACATTCTTTTCGTCATCAAGCTGTGGCTCCTGAGGCAGGTAGCCCACATTAATACCAGGCATCGGACGAGCTTCACCTTCAAACTCTTTATCGACACCGGCCATAATGCGTAGCAGTGTGGATTTACCGGAACCGTTTAAACCGAGCACGCCAATTTTGGCGCCAGGGAAGAACGATAGCGAAATATCCTTGAGAATTTGCTTTTTGGGTGGCACAACTTTGCCAACCCGGTTCATGGTGAATACGTATTGCGCCATGGAGATCCGTTAGGTTGTTGGAGAAAAGAGTCGCAGCTGTGTGCTGGCATAGGGCTAAGATGATAGTGCTCAGCGCAGGTAAAGGCCAGACGCGTAGAAGATAAGTCTTGTATATGCGTTGATCAGCAGCTTAGTAAAGGCTTGGGGTGCAACTCATTACAGTGAGTAACTAGATGTCGTAACTAAGCTGCCAATCAATGAAAGCGGTTGGACGATCAGGTTATTCCTCTTCATCCCAATCATCTTCAATAGCGCGCTGCAAACGGCGCTCCTCAAGCCATGCTTCGACTTGGCGTCGGGCACGAAGCGTATCTGCTTTGCTGGGTTTGCTTTTGCCGTAGTGGTCATCGTTAACAGCGTCTAAGTTATCGAACTCATCGGCATCGATTGCATCACTGGCATAAGATTCACGATTTAAGGGGTCACGGCTCATAGTATGCCCTCCAACCCAAGCCGGCGCACCGGCATCACAACGGCTTCTTCTTTCAATCGATAGATGAAACAAGAAGCGCCTGGCGCTTTTATGCGCTTAGCCGCTATATACCGCCACTTAGGTTGAAGTTCAAGCCCCCGAGGCTATTTTATTTTACTCTGCCAGTTCTTGGCGCTTTTGAATGGCTGCCAATGCTTGCTGTGCTTCGACGCGCTCAGTCACATCTTTTTGTACGCCGATGTAGTACATCAAGTTATCAGCTTCGTCATAAACGGGAGTAATAGAGAGCTCATTCCAGAACATGGTGCCGTCTTTGCGGTAATTGCGCAGCACTTCACGAGAAGGGCGACCCTCTTTCAGCGCTTCCCGAATAGAGACCAGTGCGTCTTGGTCACGGTCTTCATTTTGTAAAAAACGGCAGTCGCGATAAAGAATTTCATCTGCACTGTAGCCAGTGAGGCGTTCGAAGCCTTGATTGACGTAGATAAGGATATTTTCGTCGCCTTCTTGTTCTGCAACGACGATGCCATCCTCGGAAGCGTCAACAAGACGTTCAAGTAACTCAGGGCTGATCAAAGGAGATCGTTTCATCAATGGGTTCCTGTTGCTGCTCTCGTTCTTGCGAAGCTATGCGCTGTCCATCAACGCGGAGCTAAGCGGCATTTCATACTGCTTAATAAAGGTAGAATAGCAAAAACCCAGCTAATCACCGCTAATTACCTATCATCATGGCGAGCGTTGCGATGCATTGCAATCGACAGTGCTATCCAGATAGAGGTCGTTACTGTTACCCGCCAGTACTGATAGCAATGAAAGCATCTAAAGCGTCGCGTTCCCTTGGCAGTTGCTAATGTAAGGTGACAGAATGAAAAACAGGGATGCCACTCTAAAACGTTTAGGAACCTTCGTATGTCACGCATTCAAATACGTTACTGCACGCAGTGTCAGTGGTTGCTGCGTAGTGCTTGGTATGCCCAAGAGCTGCTTTCAACCTTTGGCGAAAGTCTTGCAGAGGTTGCGTTGTCTCCCTCTCATGGTGGCACCTTTGAGATATGGTGTGACGAAGCGCTGCTATGGGAAAGAAAGCGCGATGGTGGCTTTCCAGATATTAAGCTTCTAAAGCAGCGCGTACGGGATAAGATCGAGCCAGCTCGGGATTTGGGGCATATCGACCGATGAACCAGGATCGTCAAGCCATACTGTATGGTCTTGGAGCAGTAGCGCTATGGTCGACCGTTGCTACGGCTTTTAAGGTCGCTCTTACCTGGATGAGCCCGTTAGAGTTGATGTGGCTCGCGGCCCTTGTATCTTGGGCATTCATGCTGGTGTTGGTCGTGAAGCAAGGGCATTTAACAGAAGCCCTCCGCCATGGCTGGCGAACCGCTGCATGGGCTGGGCTGATGAATCCTGTTGCCTACTATCTAGTGTTGTTTGCCGCATATGACAGGCTGCCTGGGCAAGAGGCCATGGCGCTCAACTATACCTGGGCGCTGGCAATGGCGCTTCTGGCGGTACCGATCCTTGGGCAGCGGCTCACGCGTGTGGACATGGTCGCGGGGCTTATTGCCTACGCAGGCGTGTGGGTGATAGCAACTCGCGGTAATGTTTTCAATGTTGATTTTGCAGACCCTCTTGGGGTTGTGCTTGCGCTTGTGTCGACGCTGTTATGGGCGTTCTACTGGTTGCTCAACGCGCGGGATGAAAGAGCGCCCTTGGTTGCGCAATGGCAGAACTTTAGTGTCGGTTTGCCTGTTTTAACGCTGCTATTAATGGTGGGTCCAGGGTTCAGTTGGCATGGCTGGCAAGCATTAGGCGCGGGTGTCTATGTGGGGCTTTTCGAAATGGGGGTCGCTTTTGTTCTTTGGCAAATGGCGGTTCGCAAGGTTTCGCGGACGGCCAAGGTATCTAATCTGATATTTCTTTCACCGCCTATTTCGTTGTTGCTGCTCTACCTGGTTGTCAATGAGCCATTATTGGCATCCACGTTAATTGGGTTGTTATTGATCCTTTCAGGACTAGCGATACAGCAGCTGCAGTCCTCAAAAACCTAGCTTTAGAATCCAGAATGTAAAATCAAGTTAAAAAAGATGCTTTGTAATGTTTTTTTAGGATTTTTATTGTAAAATTTTGTGACTCTTGGGTTCGTGGCATCGGCTTAACAGCTAATGCTATTAAATTAAGCTAAGTAAATGCGCTAATTCATGTCACTGAGTCGTATCAATACTCTTTAGTATGAGGTATTGATCAGAGGGCGAAGCAAGAGAGTCAAGGGTGCCCCAGGGTGGGTGGCGTTTAGCAGCTATTTCTTCAGCAGCGTAAATATTCATTAGGGATCTATGGCGATGAAAGACGGTATTAAAACGACACTAAAAACTTTGTTTTTACAGCGCGCTATTCGACCGTTGACGGTTACTACTCTGGCTTGTCTTCCTCTCTCTGCTTTGGCTCAGTCGTTACCAACGACGCTTTACGCGCCAGGTACTACCGACCTATCGAGCACTATCCAGCAGGCGATCGTGACCAACCCTCAGGTAAATGCATCCTGGGCCAATTTTAGCGCCTCAGGAAGCGATATCCGGGTTGCGCAAGGCGGCTATTTGCCCACGATTGATGTTAGCGCGGGTATCGGTAGGCAAGATCAGCAAAATGATGGGCGCGGTAGCTACGATAGTGATTTTGCTGAATTGACGTTAACCCAGATGGTTTTTGATGGCTTTGCAACGCGCAGCGAGGTTGAGCGCTTGGATCGTGCGCGGCTGGTCGCCTATTTCGAACTTTTGGGTGCCAGTGAAGAAGTGGCGCTTGAGGCTTTCCGTAGTTATCTCGATGTTTTGCGCTACCGTGAACTGGTGCGCTTAGCGCAGGATAACTATCGTGAACACCAGCGTGTATTTGCACAGATCGAAGAGCGAGCGCTATCAGGTGCCGGGCGAGGTGTTGACCTTGAGCAGATTAGTGGCCGTTTAGCCTTAGCCGAGTCAAATCTGATGTCGGAAGCGTCAAATCTTCATGATGTGACGGCACGCTTCCAGCGAATTGTTGGTGAGCTACCGGCACAAAATATGGCGCCCGCACCGTCGCTGGCGACAGAACTGCCCGCGGACGTAAGCCAAGCCATTGAGCTAGCATTTCAGGGTAACCCTGAATTCCACGCGGCGATTGAAAATATTGCTGTACAGCGCGCCGAGCGAGAGGGTGCCCGTGCTGCCTTTATGCCTCGTCTAGATATTCAAGGACGCACCGGCACTAACAACCAAGATGATGCCATTGATGGCCGTCGTGATGAACACAGTATTCAGCTCGTCGCGAGCATGAACCTTTATCGCGGTGGTTCTGACTATGCGGCCTTCAATGCGGCAACCACACGAATTGAAGAAGCCAATAGTTTACGCGAAACAGCATGCACCAATGTTAGACAAACGACGCAAATCGCTTATAACGACACGCAGCGTCTCAACGAACAGCTGAATTATTTGAACGAACATCGGCAGTCAATTGACCGTGTGCGTGGTGCTTATCAGCAGCAGTTTGATATTGGCCAGCGCACGCTCTTAGACGTTCTGGATAGTGAGAATGAGTATTTTGAAGCAAGTCGCGCCTATGCAAACGCGCAGTTTGACTTAACGCTGGCTCAGGCAAGAACGCTGGCGGCGATGGGGCAACTGATGCAAACCTTGCAAGTAGCCCGTGATGATATTCCTAGCCTTGATGAGCTTGGCTACGAAGACTCTGCGTCGCGTGTAGAAATGGCGTGCGCAATTGATGGGCCACGTGGATTTACGCTAGAAGATTTTACCAGTGGTATTTAATAACTGATGAGTGGCGGCCTTTGGGCCGCCGCAAATTAGGCAAGCCTGCTGGTCAAGGTTCAGCGAATGATTTTTTCGACGAATTCATTAGGATGATGAGGTTTCAGTGACACAACGTAAGCTGGAAGTATCTCGGACTGACCGCAGTAGTGATCAGGAAGAACACGATGAGTTACTGGAGTGTTTAAAGACAGTTGCTTCATATTATCAGCACGAAGTGTCATCAGAGGCCTTAAAAGCGGGCCTGCCTTTAGAGCAGGGGAAATTGATTCCTTCTGTCTTCGGGCGGGCAGCCTCACGAGCCGGGCTTACTGCGCATATTGTGAAAAGTAAACTCTCGGGGCTAAATCCTGCGCTGTTTCCAGCAATTTTACTACTCGAGCCAGGCCGTGCTTGCGTGTTACTAGGGCTGGATCTCAAACAACAAAAAGCAAAAGTGATTTTTCCTGAGCTGTCAGAAGCTGACACGGAAATATCGCTTGAGGAGCTTCACGCCGGTTACAGCGGAGAAGCCATCTATATACGGCCCAAGTTTAGAGTTGATAATACCTCCGAGCCTAGTGTTAAGAAGCGTCGTGATCAGCACTGGTTTTGGGGCGTTATTCGTGAAAACCGTCGTCTTTATCGCGACATTGTTTTAGGTTCAGTAGCGATCAACTTGTTCGCACTGGCGATGCCACTGTTTGTGTTGAACGTTTATGACCGTGTCGTACCCAATCAAGCCACTGAAACGCTTTGGGTGCTGGCAATTGGTATTTTTGTCGTCCTGTGCTTTGACTTAGCGTTACGTTTAATGCGCAGTAGCTTTGTTGATTTAGCAGCCAGCCGGGCAGACGTAAAACTTTCATCGTCTATTATGGCGAAAACGTTAGGGTTGCGTTTAGAGGAGCGGCCAGTATCAACAGGCTCTTTTACCTCAACGCTTCAATCGTTTGAGTCGATACGGGCGTTTATTGGCTCTGCAACCATTCTTGGCATCGTGGATTTGCCCTTTGTCATACTTTTTGCGGCCATCATTGCATTGATCAATCCCTGGCTGGTGTTGCCAGTGCTCGTTGGTATCGTTTTTGTGCTTTTATATGCCCTTGCTGCACAAGGGAAGCTGCATGAGCTGTCACAAACGACTTGGGAGGTGGGCGCTCAGCGTAACGCCTTATTGGTAGAGTCTGTTTCCCAACTAGAAAACGTTAAGGCATTGCGAGCGGAAAGCCGTATTCAACGCCATTGGGAAAAAGCATCTGCCTTTTTATCGAGAACTGGTGCTCAGCTCAAAATGGTGAGTTCGTCAGTCTCAAGTGTTGCTCAGTGGGCTCAGCATAGCGTAGCTGTATGCGTCATTATCATCGGTGTCTATCAAATTATTGAAGGTAACCTGACCCAAGGCGGTTTAATTGCTGCCTACATGCTTTCTTCTCGCGCAATGGCGCCCGTTAGCCAGGCAGCTGCTCTACTGGCTCAATACCACCAGTCCTCAACGGCCCTGGAGTCGTTAAATGATGTAATGGCCAAGAATGTAGAGCGCCATGAAGGTAAAGCCTACGTAGAGAAGCCCAATTTTACCGGCAGCATTCGCTTAGAGAAGGTTACCTTGCGCTACCCTGACGAAGAAAGAGAGGCACTGCGTGATGTCTCGCTTTCCATCAAAGCCGGTGAAAAGGTGGCGTTACTCGGCCGTATTGGTTGCGGAAAGTCATCGCTGAACAAGCTTGTGCTTGGTTTTTATCGGCCTACGTCTGGTGCGGTATTGGTAGATGGCGTGGATATTCGTCAGCTAGACCCTCTTCAGCTGCGTCGTCATATTGGCTATGTGCCCCAGGATGTCAGCCTGTTTGCTGGGACACTGCGGGATAATATTGTCGCGGGCGGTGGAAACGACCGTGTTGATGACGAGGCGTTGCTCCGGGCAATCGAAATTGCTGGCCTTGATTCACTGGTTAATAGCCACCCCAGAGGCGTTGACCTTGAGGTGGGGGAGCGAGGTCAGGCGCTTTCAGGCGGGCAAAAACAAGCGGTGGCTATCGCCAGAGCCGTGGTGCAAGACCCACCAATATTGCTGCTTGATGAGCCAACCAGCTCAATGGATAACGCCAGTGAGGAAGCATTTAAAGCTAATCTAACCAATGTTGCACCAGGGAAAACCATCCTGGTGGTTACTCACCGAACATCGCTGTTATCTCTCGTTGATCGCATCATTGTGATGGATGCTGGAAAAGTGGTGGCGGATGGTCCTCGCGACACCGTAGTGGAGGCATTGCGCAAAGGCCAGATCGGGAGGGCGTCATAATGGCGAAAAAAACCACCTCCACGGGGGAGCAAAAAGGCTTTGAAGCGATTGGCCGTTTCTCTGAGAAAGGGAAGAAGCCATTTCGTCCTTTTATGGATCGACTCTTTGCACGGCGTATCACTGCCGCACATCTTAATCGTGATTGGGCAAGCGACACCGACTGGGCGCGTATGCAGCAAGAGCCCATTCGTGCTCGGCTGTTTCTCTACACTGTTTTAGTGGCCATCATTGCGCTGATAGTTTGGGCATCGTTTGCCGCTATCGACGAAGTGACTCGTGGTGCAGGGCGCGTCATCCCGGCCAGCCAGTTACAGCGCATTCAGTCATTTGACGGTGGTGCGATAGAACAAATCATGGTGCGAGAAGGGCAGATGGTCAGCGCTGGCGACGTGTTAATGCAGGTTGACCCAACGCGATTCGTTTCTGACTTTCGCGAGAACCGTGCTCAGCGTTTTGCACTTGAAGCCCGTGCAGAGCGGCTGCGGGCGTTAGCTACGGGAACTACTTTTGATCCTTCTGAAGAGTTGCGTCAAGAAGTGCCCGATATCGTAATGCAGGAACGCGAAGTATACGAAAGTCGCCGCGAGGAGTTGCGTGAGCAGGAGAATGTGCTCAACGATCGCATTCGGCAGCGCCAGGAAGAGCTTAGGGAAGCGCAGGCTCGTCGTGATACTGCCCAGCGCGAAGCAAATATGGCTGGGCAAGAGCTTAACTTAACACGCCCGTTACTTGCTTCTGGTGCTGTTTCTGAAGTTGAGGTATTGCGCTTGCAGCGTGAAGTATCACGCGCTACAGGTGAGCGTAACCAAGCTGCTGCCGCTGTTTCCCGCCTGGAAGCTGGCGTGGAAGAAGCCGAGGGGCAGCTACTAGAGTTAGGTGCCGAACGCAGGAGTGAGTGGCGAAATGAACTTGCTCAGACGTTAGGTGACTTAAATGCGCTTCAGCAGTCAGGTACGGGGCTGCAGGATAGGGTACGACTTACCGAAATACGCTCACCTGTCGATGGGGTGATTCAGCGCCTTCACGTTAATACGATTGGCGGAGTGCTGCAGCCAGGTCAGGAAGTGGTGGATATCGTGCCCAGCGATGACCAGCTGTTAGTTGAAGCGCGCATTGCGCCCCAAGATATTGCGTTTCTCCATCCCGGTCAGCCTGCGACGATTAAGCTCACTGCCTATGACTATGCCATTTATGGTGGCTTGCAGGCTGAGCTTGATCACATCAGCGCAGATACAATTACCGATGATGAGGGCAATACATTCTATTTAGTCCGTGTTCGTAGCTTGCAAGATGAAAGTATTTCCGATCAGCTTCAAGTTATCCCAGGGATGACGGCACAGGTAGATATTGTGACAGGCAAAAGGACGGTTATGCAGTTCTTACTAAAACCTGTTTTGAGGGCATGGCGAGATTCCATGGGGGAGCGCTAATGAAACATTGGTTTGTAACAAAGGATGGTAACCTCAAGGCACGTTGGGAAAGTGCTTTTCCTGAGAGCGCAGCTACCACGCCAAATACAGTATTGGATCAGGTGCAGCCAGGTGACGTGGTATGGCTAACAACCATGATCGAAAACTGGGATGGGTTGATCCCGGCGCTAACCGCAAGAAAGGCAATTGTCGTGCTGCTTAGCTATGCTCCTAATGATCGCGAGGCATTAAAGGCACTTGATCTTGGTGCGCGCGGATACGTGCATACACTGGCGGCACCCGATGTACTTAATCAAGTGGCCCTGGTGGTGAGCAATCAAGGCGTGTGGGTAGGCCAAGAACTGCTTGCGAAGGTGATGGGCGGTACATTTATGGCCCTGAAGAATCGTCAGAGCGGTGAAGGCCACCAGCACAGTGAATATTTGAACCTACTCACGGAGCGCGAGCGGGGCGTGGCGCTAGCTGTTGCCAGGGGAGCAACCAACAAAGAAGTTGCCCGCCAGTTAGACATTACTGAGCGCACGGTAAAAGCTCATCTAAGCGCGATATTTAAGAAGCTATCTGTCCGTGATCGCCTGCAGTTAATATTAAAGTTAGCCCCCGTTGCTGAGCGCTTTTCATAACGGTTCTAATTGGTGTGCCTGAATGTGAGCGGCGTATCGCAAGGTATTAATGCGAAAAATGTAGAGAGAGCAGCGGTTTGCTACTTTGCACCGATAAAGCGCGGACAGCTGAAATGCAGATGGCAACTGCTGGCGATACAGTAAAAAAAGCTACCCAGCTACATTCATGGCGTGGGTGGATTGCTTTGCTGATGCTTTGTGTCATGGTCAGCAAGCTAACGCCGGTGGTTGCCCAGTCGCATCCAGAAGCAGGCGAGTGCTATTATCTGCAGCGTGACAGGCCTCTTGGTGTGCTGGAGAGTGAGTCGAGCCATGCTGAGAGTTTGGAGAGTGTTCGCTTCTTTGTTGAAGCCGCTGAACAGAGAGCGCTGCTGGGTGGCACAAGGCTTGATGACTTGAAAATGCAGCTTGAAGCTGCCGATGTGCTCTATCGTGACGTGCTTGGCCTAACGCCACCTTTACTTATGCCACGCTATCAGCGTGCTAACTTTATGATGGTGATATTACGTGCTGACCAAACGCGTGGTGGGCAAGCCTATGATGAAGTGGTTCGCAGTCCTGTTGTGACCGATTGCCATATTCGTATGGCGCTAGGTGGACAAGTCAATGCTGCCAAAAACTTAACACCTGCACATGAGTTGTTTCATCTGTATCAAAATGCACACATGATGTTTAAGCAAGGTTGGGTGCATGAAGGATTGGCTCGCTGGTCGGAATCACTATTGAGAGGTGGGGCACCGGTAGGGCACCTCTTGCCTGCTAATGCCGAAGCGCTGGACGTGGTGATGCAAGATAGTTACGGCGCAGCAACCTTTTGGCAACGACTGTTTTATTTACTTGATCCCCAAGGCGATAGTGCCATCCCAGAAGCGCTGCGAGAGATGCGTTATCACGATGGCAGCCAAGTAGTGGTAGTGAGTAAGTATCATGGCAGTGCTTTTCTACCGTTACTTTTCTCTTCGCTAAATGAGGCTGGGGCAAGACTATCCCATCAAGAGCAATGGCCAGTGTATGGTTGGGCAGAGGCAGAACAGCATAATCTGCGACACAATAGAGCCGTTTTGTCCGCCGTGCACCATGCCGTTTCCACATATATGCCGACAGCCGATCAGCCGGACGAATTACGTACATTCATGCAGCTTATTGAACCCATGGTTGATTGATGAGTAGCCAGGCCACTAATAGTAAGAGAGACAGGATTAAAGGGGATCAAGTTCTCGATCTAATGGCTGCGTTAGTTCGTGCGGTGCTGTGGCCGTTCCGTTGGCGCGTGCTGGCTATCTTACTAATCCAAATCGTAAGTCAGGTCTTGCTGTTGGCAAGCCTAGTGCTACCCTGGCAACTGCTTCAAGTGTTGATTACTGGGCATAGCCGTATTGATGGTTGGGTCCCCGGGGGGGATGACCACGCTAATAGAATAGCGATATTAATCGTATTGACCGTCCTCTGCTTTTGCACCTATGCCATCTTTCAATGGCTAGTCAAAAAAGCCATTGCTTATCTTTCAGTTCTCATTCTAGCGGAGTTGAATAAAACTCGGTTAGTTGCCAACCACCGATTACTTGGCCAGCGCGTATTAAGCATTGTGATAGGTGCTTTATCATCGACGGTGATTGCGCTGCTTTTCTGTCTTTTGATCGCTCTTCTACACCCTCTACTAGCTCTGTTAGCAGTTGCCTGCGTATTGGGGCTAGTACTGATCGTTGGCTTTTACTACCGCTTTGAACGGGTGCAGAAAATTCAGAATATATTGCAAGGCAATGTGCTGACCGTTATCAATATCAGCTTTGCGTTGGGATTTTTCATTATTGTCCTGGACTATCTCAATGGGACGATGCGTCCACTCTTGACACTGTTCATATTGCTGCTGGGAATGCGCCAACTCATGGCAGCCAGTGTTAATGGACTAGTCAACTTTTTGAGCATCATCAAATATTTTCAGCAGATTAATATGCTGCTTTTGCCTCGCTCACAGCAGATCTCTCTCTTTTCAACCACAAATTTTGTACAACGTTTTGAGCAAGCAGCCCTTCAGCAGTGGCTATTGCCATGGTTGACTGAGTCTAATTACTGCCACCGCGATCCTGAGATTTTGCAGTGTCGCCTGCTTTCTGGGCGAGCCATCGCACACGTATTAGTTGGTGATGTCGATAGCAATGACTCCCCGCGCTATAGGTTGCTGAAGTGCTATGTCTCGGCAAGAGAGAACGAAGCACTTCATGAAATTTCGCTACTGAGTGAAGTAGGTGGGTATTGTTATGGGAGCATCCCTAGCGTGCCTGTTTTGCGCGCCAGTGGGCGTTTGCCTTGGTGCTCATACTTGTTGCTGGAAGTAGGCGGTAATCCACCTCAGTGGAAGAACTCTGAAGAGCGTAAGCCTTGGATGAATGAGCTGCGTCAAAGCCTGCGGCACGTCCCTTTACCGGACAAGATCAGCACCCAATACACTGCAACGTTTGCCTCACTACCTGAGCGCATGAGAAATATTGAGGCGTCGCACTTTGCCTATCTAACGCAAGAAGACAAACAGACTTTTCAAGTTGAGCGTTTCATGAAGTTATGGCCGCTTATGATCGTTGAAATAGAAAGGCTCCCCAAATGCTTAACGGTGCAAAATGCTAGTAGCGCACGCATGGCAACCGTAGGCAATCATATGCTTCTGCTGGACTGGCATGGTTGGGTGTATGACACGCTGGGGTCTTACTGGCCGCTATCAGCAAAGCTAAATGCGGAAGTGCTTGAGTTGCTTAGTAGTGAGTGGAGAAACCTTGAGAGTCAGCAAAGTTGGTCTGGATTTACCTCACTAACTAGGGCTGCGAACTGCGTTGCGCTAGCAGCACGTGCGCACGAGTTCTGCCAACGTTGCCGCCTCAATAACGATTCAAGCGCACTCAATATGATGTCCGGGCTTATAAAAGCCTATGAGTCCATAGGGCTGGTTGATGAACAAAAAGCCAAACTGGAACGCACCATTTAGTATTGAAAACGGTATTAAAAAATCAGCGTAGTTTTCAGTATATCCGTCAGCCCCTCCTATCACTGTGCTAGTACTGTCCACCGGTACAATATGAATTCGCCGTCATCAAGGCTAGTCTTGCCGCAAAATGCCGTTAATGAATGTTTACTTTCATTGATTTTTACAAAGACGGCAAATCCTTTAATGAAACGGCGGGTGGGATACAGCACATGGCAACAGTTATCGCGATTTCAGGTCAGGCTTGGGCACGTGATGAAGATGGCAACCTGCGTGAGCTTCGTATTGGCGATGTTCTTCAGGAAGGTGAAACGATTATCACGTCTGCAGATGGTCGTGTAGATCTAGACTTTGCCGACGGAACAGGCGTTAACGTTATTGAAGGCGGCCAAGAAGTTGCTGTCACTCCAGAGCTTGATCTTGACGCGATTGTTGCCACCGATGCCAGTGCTTCAGATGATGATTTAGACGCGCTGCTAGCCGCTCTGGATGATGAAGATGGTGACCTGCTCGAACTGTTAGATGCCACTGCAGCCGGTGGTGCTGCCGGCGGTGGTGGTGGCGGTAGCAGCTTTGTACGCCTTGCCCGTATCGCCGAAGAAACCGACCCACTTAGTTTTAGCACTGAAGGAAGCGGCCTTGAAAGGGCCGAATTCGTCGAGCTTGATGATACAGACGCAGACGCAGACGCAGACGCAGACGCAGACGCAGACGCAGACGCAGACGCAGACGCAGATGCCGATGCCGACGCGGATGCAGATGCTGACGCTGATGCCGATGCCGATGCCGATGCCGATGCCGATGCAGACGCCGATGCCGATGCAGACGCCGATGCAGACGCCGATGCGGATGCGGACGCTGATGCAGATGCCGACGCCGACGCCGACGCCGACGCCGACGCCGACGCCGACGCCGACGCTGATGCAGATGCCGACGCTGATGCAGATGCCGATGCTGACGCAGATGCGGATGCCGACGCCGATGCGGACGCTGATGCTGACGCAGATGCAGATGCAGACGCAGACGCAGACGCTGATGCCGATGCCGATGCTGATGCCGATGCCGATGCCGATGCCGATGCCGATGCCGATGCCGATGCCGATGCCGATGCCGATGCCGACGCAGATGCCGATGCCGACGCAGATGCCGACGCGGATGCTGATGCCGACGCGGATGCAGACGCAGATGCCGACGCCGATGCGGATGCCGACGCAGATGCCGATGCAGACGCCGATGCAGATGCAGACGCCGATGCAGATGCAGACGCCGATGCTGATGCTGACGCAGATGCGGATGCCGATGCAGACGCAGATGCTGACGCGGATGCCGATGCAGACGCTGATGCCGATGCCGATGCCGATGCGGATGCAGACGCCGATGCGGACGCTGATGCGGACGCCGATGCTGACGCAGATGCTGACGCTGATGCAGATTTAGAGGCCCCAGAAGTTAGCGTTGTACTGGAAGAT
>NZ_BJUL01000025.1 GCF_007989605.1 Vreelandella venusta
AGAGCCAGAGCCAGAGCCAGAGCCAGAGCCAGAGCCAGAGCCAGAGCCAGAGCCAGAGCCAGAGCCAGAGCCAGAGCCAGAGCCAGTCTCCAATGAGGTGTCTGCCAACAGCCAAGTCGTTTCTGACGGCCGTTTAGACCATGCTGGCTGGCTGGCATGCTTTAGTGCCCTTGGGCTAGGCGGTCTTACCCGTAATTTGGCAGCACATTGTCAGCTTGAAAACGATGATGGCCATACGGTGGTGTTGCGGCTTGACCCTAGTCAATCCGCTATGCAGGCCGATGTTCACAATAGTCGTATTGAACGCGCGCTAAGCAGTTATGGGTTGCCTCGACGTATCGAGTTTACGGTAGCTGATTTAGCACCTGAGCTCGAAACGCCGCGTCAGCAGGAAGAGCGCCAGCAGAAAGAGCGCCACTCGTTGGCTGTTGATCTATTACACCGCGACCCCAATATACAGAAGCTACAGCAGGCATTTGGGGCTACTCTCATTGAGTCAACCGTTAAGCCCACGTCTGACAAGCGCTCATAGCCGCTGACAGTTGACTCGCGATGCTTATTTTTTATTCCTTCAGGAGATAACCGCATGTTTAAAGGTGGAATGGGCAACATAATGAAGCAAGCCCAAGAGATGCAGGAAAAGATGCAGCAGATTCAAGAAGAAGCTGCTAAAGCGGAAGTACATGGCGAAGCGGGCGCCGGTATGGTGAAAATCACCATGAACGGCCGTCACGATGTTACCAATGTCACTATCGATCCCAGCGTTCTTGAAGAAGACAAAGAGCTGTTGGAAGATTTGCTCGCTGCTGCGGTGAATGATGCTGTTCGTAAAGTAGAAGCAAACTCCAAAGCGAAAATGGAAGAAGCGACGGCAGGCTTAAACTTGCCGCCTGGCTTCAAGATGCCGTTCTAAGCATGCGCTTTTCCCCGCTTGTTGAGCAACTGATGGACGCTTTTCGTGTGTTGCCGGGCGTTGGGCCAAAAACGGCTCAACGCATGGCGATGCATTTGCTAGAACGCGAGCGCCCAGGAGGGCAACGGTTGGCAGCGGTAATTCAGCAGGCCATTGAAGAAGTTGGTTATTGCCAGTGCTGCCGAACGTTGACTGAAGCGGATATCTGCGCGCTGTGCGAAAGTCCCCGCCGTGATGATGCGTTGCTGTGTGTCGTTGAGTCGCCTGCTGATCAGCTTGCTATTGAAGAGGCGGGGGGCTTCCAAGGGCGCTATTTTGTCTTACATGGTCATCTTTCGCCGCTGGACGGCATTGGTCCAGATGCCATTGGATTGGATTTATTGGAAAGCCGCGTAGCAGAAGGCAATATTCGCGAAATCGTGCTTGCCACCAATCCAACTGTAGAAGGTGAGGCAACCGCGCACTTCATTGCCGGCCAACTTGCCCACTACGGTGTCTCTTTTTCGCGACTCGCCTATGGTGTGCCCATGGGCGGAGAGCTTGAGTATGTAGACGGTGGTACGCTAAGCCGCGCCTTTAATGGTCGCCAGCCTTTCGCCAGCGATTGACCCTTATAAAAAACGCAAGCGCTTTTGCGATTGTGCCAACCCGGAAGTTTGCTTTGTCCTCTTTAGCCCCCCAGTTGTATCAATGGATTGATAGTGCCGACGCCTTAGATGCTGCATGCGAGCAGGTCGCTGGTGCCAGTGTGATTGCCCTAGATACTGAGTTTTTCCGTGAAAATACGTTTTTTCCGGTGCCAGCGCTTATTCAGTTCACCGCCGGCGACATGGCGTATTTAGTGGATCCGGTGAGCACGCCTTGCACCGCTGCTTTTGGTGATTTGTTGCAAAATAGTGCTATCAAATTACTGCATGCCTGCAGCGAAGACCTCGAGGTTTTCCAGCACTGGGCTGGCGTATTGCCAGCACCGCTCATCGATACACAAGTTGCTCAGGCTTTTTTGGGGGAAACTCCCGGCATGGGCTATCAAAAATTGGTAGAGCACTGGATGGGGGAAACGCTGCCTAAAGAAGAGACGCGTTCCAACTGGTTAGAGCGCCCCTTGACGCCCTCCCAGTGTGAATATGCGGCGTTAGATGTTATCTATTTGCTGAAGGTCTGGGAGTTTCAAGCAGAGAAACTTGAGCAATTAGGGCGGCGCGAGTGGCTAAACGAGGAGTGTGCCAGTCTTATTGAGCAGGCAGGCCGCAGCGTCGAGAGCGATGGCCAATGGTATACGCGCCAGCGGCAGCTATGGCGTCTTGATCCTCGCCAGCTTGAAGCCTACCGCTTAATGACCATTTGGCGGGAAGGGGAAACCCGCCGTCGGGATTTACCGCGTAATTGGTTGGTTAGCGATAAGCTGTTGTTCGCGGTGGCTGAAAAAATGCCTAAAAATCGTTATGAGCTAGCAGACGTTGAAGGGGTTAAGCCGCCCCTGGTTAAAAAAGAGGGCGATACGCTGTTGTCGCTGGTGAAACAGGCTCAACATTGCCCCGAAGGTGATTTGCCTGCGCGCTGGCCAGACCCGATGCATCCGGTGTTTAAACGGCGCTTTAAAGCACTTAAAAAGGTAGTGACTGAGAAGGCTGCTGAGCTACAAATAGCGCCCGAAATGTTACTGCGGCGGCGAGATATTGAGGCGCTCGTGATGCAGCGGCTTGCAAATCAGCCATTAACGGCACTCGGCGGTTGGCGTCATACCTATTTAGCTCAAGAAATTCATCAGGCGCTTGAGGAGTCAGCGTAATGAGCGAGAAACTGCTTTGTGAGATTTTAAAAAGCTCACGCAAAGACGAAATGTATCTCTACATAGATAAGCAGAAAGGGGTGTCATCCGTACCCGATGCATTAATGGACACCTTCGGTAAGCCAGTGCCGGTGCTGACAATGATACTGACCGCTGATAAAAAGCTGGCTCGG
This sequence comes from Vreelandella venusta, assembly GCF_007989605.1. GTDB lineage: Bacteria > Pseudomonadota > Gammaproteobacteria > Pseudomonadales > Halomonadaceae > Vreelandella > Vreelandella venusta. Next base: position 2,879 of record NZ_BJUL01000025.1, read on the forward strand.
GTAAATGCTGCTGATGTGATGGAGGCAATCCAAGAGCAAGGTTTTTACCTGCAAATGCCGCCGGCGAAAGAAGCCTATTTGCTGGATATTCACCGCGCACAGGCAGCTAGCCGCGAATGAACGTAATGAGCTTCTTGCCATGAGCATTTTGCTATGAGCGTTTTGCCATGAACTTTCTTGCCCATGCTTGGCTTGCCCATCCTGGCAGTGATGAGTTTCTGTACGGAAATTTGATTGCTGACGGTGTGAAGGGGCAAGACTTAACGGCTTGGTCGCCAGATGTTGCTAGCGGCATACGGCATCATCGCCGTGTGGATGCTTGGATTGATCGGCATCCAAACGTTTTAGAGGCCAAGCAGCGCGCGCCACGTGCTCAGCGGCGTTACGCCGGTATCGCGTTAGATATCGTGTGGGATCATTTTCTTGCTCGTCAGCAGGCGGGAGAGCAGCAGCACCAGTTAATCGAGCGCTGCTATCAGCTGTTACAGGCTTGGCCTGCACCGCAACGGTTGTCTACCATGATGCCGCTGCTGGTTAAGCATGATTGGCTACACCGATACGCTGATTTTGACTTTACCTGTCGCGCAGTAGCCGGCGTAGGTCAACGGCTATCAGGGCCGAACCGCTTAGCCGAGTTAGTGCCTTGGCTCTACCTGGACTATGCATGCTTAGCCGCCGACTTTGCCGTGTTATGGCAAGAGTGCCGAGTTACGCTAACCAGCAGCGGTGGAACTGCGGAGGGTGAGGATATTCAGACATGTTGAAAGTAAAGGGAATCAATGATGGTAGCGGCCATGCGTGAACGCTTCTGGGAAAGATATTCGCTAGAAGAATTAACGCCCCAAGAGTGGGAGGCGCTATGCGATGGCTGTGGCCAGTGTTGCTTGTTGAAGCTCCACGACGATGAAACGCAAGAATTGGCGGTGCTTAACGTTGCCTGTCGGTTGCTGGATATTCACAGTTGCCAGTGCAGTGACTATGAAAATCGTTTCGATAGCGTACCCGACTGTACCCAACTGACGCCTGAGCTCGTCAAAGAGTTTACCTGGCTGCCGCACACATGTGGCTATCGGCGTGTTGCTGAAGGGCGCAAGCTAGCAGGATGGCATCCGCTGCTGAGTAATGATGCTGAGCGCGTTCACCGGAAGGGCGTGAGCGTAAGAAGCTTTGCGGTTTCCCAAGATGACGTGCCCGAGCGCCTGTTGGAAGAGCATATTATCGCTGTATTGCCGATGTCCTAAACCTAACCGTTGCCCTCCCTGGCATGCTCATTAACCGCTGGCTAACGGTCATAACGTTAGCTGGCGGTTTTGCTTTTTGTGCTATCCCAAATGGTTAAAAACGCTTCTTTAAGCGGCGAGGGCTGTGGCTTCGCTGTGGTTTCTCGCGTCGCCGCTTGATCGGTTGGCGCTGTTGTCTTTAGCGGGGTATCCCAAATGGTTGGAAACTGTTCCTGGTAGCTCATGGTGTGCTCCTGATTCTGCTGGTTAGACGTTTGTCTATAAAACTAATAGATAGTATGACGTAAAAATAATTTTATGGAAATGCTTTCCATAAAATTATTGCTCACAAAAAAAGCAGCGCCTAGGCGCTGCCTGAATGCTATTTTGGAACTTGCACTGTTTGTTGATAAGTAACTATTGCGCTTGCTTTGCCGTATCCATGGGGGCTAGCCCGAGTGCCCACAGAATAAATGCGTCTTGGCGAGCCGTATCTCGCCAAGCTTTGAACCTGCCGGATGCGCCGCCGTGGCCGCTAGTCATGTCGGTATGAAGCAGTACAGGAGCATTGCCTTGTTGCGCCTCGCTAACGCGGGCATAAAACTTGGCAGGCTCCCAGTAACTAACGCGAGTATCAAACCAGTTGCCCTCTATCCATAGCGCTGGGTAGTGCTGGGCGCGTATGTTGTCGATAGGTGAGTAGCCAGCGATACGCTCAGCGACTTCTGGGTCTTCAGGATTGCCCCACTCACTATATTCGGCGGTGGTAAGCGGTAACTCTGGGTTCTGCATAGTACGGAGCACATCCAGAAACGGCACCTCCAATATCGCTGCGCAAAATGCCTCAGGTTTACGGTTGATGCAGGTGCCGACTAACAAACCGCCTGCGCTTGCCCCACAAGCCACTATCCGTGCTGGCTGGCTAAGCCCCTCGTTTACTAGCGCCTCTCGGGCAGCTAAGAAGTCGTTAAAGCTATTCTCTTTATAAGCCATTTTGCCCTTTAGATACCACGGTTCGCCTCGCTCACCGCCGCCGCGTACGTGGGCGACTGCAAAGGCTGCGCCACGTTCCAGTAGTTCGAGCCGAGCAATTGAGAACCAGGGATCAAGTGCTTCACCATAGGCACCATATCCATACAGCAGCGTGGGCAGTGGTTGGCCGGCTAAGTCAGCGCGCATGACAATGGATACTGGCACGCGTTCGCCATCAGCGCTGGTTGCCCATATACGTTGGCTGACTAATTGATCTGGCTGCAGTTGGCCATAAATGGGCACTTGCTTAAGTAGCGTACGTTCACCGCTATCCAGGTTTAGCGCATACCAGCTGGGAGGGCGAGTAAACGACTCTTCACGTAGATGGACGGTATTGGCATCGAAGTGTGGCGAATCTTCTAGCAACTGCGAGCAGGGCGTTTCAGGTAGCTCTATATGCTTATCTAGTGTGAGGTTGTGATCTTTATCTAGCACTAAGCGGCGTAACATAACCTGGGCATCACGATGGCTTCGCTCGGCGATGATTAGCCCCCATGCAAACGCATCGACCCCTTCTAGGGTAGTGTCTTCACGGTGGGCTATCAGCGACTTCCACTCGGCAGTAGGGTTACTGAGCTGAGCAGTGCTTGTGAAGTCGAGTTGAAAATGCGGGCCGGCGAGATTTTGTAAGCGATAAAACGTACCAGGGCGATGATCAATGCTCACTTCAACCCCTGCCTGGCGGGCATGTAGGCACATCGGGGAAGCATGTGGCTGGTCTGCCGGCACGGCATGGATTTCTGTTGTATCTTTCGAACCGCTTTCAATCAAAAGCCATGCTTTCGAGCGCGTTTTGCCAATCCCAATCCAGAACTCCGAATCGTTCTCACGCATTACTAAGCTTGGTTCTGCAAGGCTTTCTGGCGTTGAAAACGGTACCCACACACGCCAGATCGAGTCCGGACGCTGAGTGTCATCAAAGCGTGTAAATAGCAGCGTTGCGCCGTTGGTTGTCTCATTCTCTGCCCAGCATACGCTAGGGCCAATATCGCTTAGTAGTTGCTGAGGTTTTCCGTCAGGTAGTGCTTTTAACCACAGTGTAAAGCGCTCGTCGCCTTGGGTATCTTCCGTCCAGGCAAGCCACTGCTCATTCGGGGAAAGTGCCATGTCGCCCATATCATAAAAAGGCTGACCGGCGGCACGCTCACGTACGTCAAGAAAGCACTCGTGAGCATCGGGCTGGTTGTTTCGGTGGCGCCACCAGCAGGGGTAGTCATCTTCGGCGGCAGTCGTGCTCCAGAACGTAAAGTGGTCAAGCGCTGTCTTAAGGCTGGTTATTGCCAATTCACGACGCGCTAAGTGGCTTTGATAAAGTGTTTCAGCAAGCGGCCGTAAAGGAGCAAACCATTCATTATGCTGGTGGTTCGCGGCTGCTAAAAAAAGCGATACGTCAGGCGCATCACGCTCTTCTAACCAGTGCCATTCTGGAGAATTAGCGCGATAATAATGCGTGACAGGCGAGCCTTCGTGCTTATCAGGCTGTGCTTTCATAAATTGATAGGTACCATAACGGGAAATCAACGTCGGGTGTCTCCACCCACATGAGGGGTATTATGCTGTTTGAAGACTCAATGTCACTGCTGTGGTCAAGTTATTACGTTCTTTCACTGGTTGTACTGGTTGCTGTCTACTTTGCGCTAGCTTTCTTGCCTCGCCTACCGCGTTTGGTGATTACTTGGTGTGTGGCGGGGGCGATGTGGATACCTGCAGGGTATCAGTTACCGTTAGTAGAAGAGGGTGAGTTTTATACCGGCTGGGCACCGGCTGCCATGGTGTCTGCGGTTGCTTTTCTTGAGCATAGCGCCAGTGCACTACGGGGTGGTTTGCTGTGGTTGATTTTAGGCATTGCCTTAGGCGCATGTGTTGGCATTGCCCTGTGGTGGTGGCGTAGGCCAGAACCTTATGACGATGTGTCTCAGCATCAGTCCCAGGAAGAAGATCCTCAGCCAACCCGGCGCCGGGAACCAGTGATTAACTAATGCGAGTACAAGGCGCGATGATGGAGCTAGCCGATGTGTGAATTACTAGGCATGAGCGCCAATGTTCCTACCGATATTTGTTTCAGCTTTTCCGGCTTTTTACACCGCGGTGGGGGCACTGGGCCTCACCGCGATGGGTGGGGCATCGCATTTTACGAGGAGGGTGGGTACCGCGAGTTTCGTGACCCTCACCCTTCGGTTAATTCTCCGATAGCTCGCTTAATCTGTGAATATCCTATCAAGTCCAATGTAGTGATTAGCCACATTCGCCAAGCGAATGTAGGCGGCGTACGGCTGGCAAATACCCACCCATTTACCCGTGAAATGTGGGGGCGGCCCTGGTGCTATGCCCATAATGGCCAATTGAGTGATTGGCAGCAGTTACCATTAGGTACGTACACCCCGGTAGGTAATACCGACAGTGAACATGCGTTTTGCTGGTTAATGGGCGAGCTGCGTCGTTGCTTTCCCACGCCGCCTGCGTTTCCTGAATCATTGTGGGAGCGTTTGCATGGGCTATGTGAAGAGTTGCGCGGACTAGGCGTTTTTAACCTACTGTTATCTGATGGCGTTTACTTATATAGCTACTGCTCGACCAAGTTGGCGCATATTACTCGTCGCGCACCTTTTGGTGAGGCGGAGCTGTCCGATGCAGAGTTAACGGTTAACTTTATCGAGCATACGACGCCTAACGATATTGTCTCTGTGATTGCTACAGAGCCGCTTACTCAAAATGAAGCGTGGCAGCGAATGGTTCCTGGTGAATTATTGGTATGGCGCGAGGGAGAGATCAAAGCGAGTTACGGTCATAGCAAATAGTGTGGTGACACAGCGTGAGCGACAGCAACAGGGCAGTGCTTTAAGCTAAAGTTGAAACGCCAGTTTCAATCGATCGTTTTACAGCGTGCTGCCTGTCGTATATGGTTGGCTCTTTTAGGCTTGCTAGTTAGTCACGCACAATAACAAGGTCGGTCAAATATCGACACGGATAGCGGAGATTGCCCATGAGCGAAAACGCCAATGCCCACGTATTACGTGGCCCAGCGCTTGAAGGCTTGGATCAGTACAACTCAGTCACGGATGTCTTTCATTCAGCGGTTAAACGTTTTGCCAACAAGCCGGCATTTAGCTGCATGGGCAAAACCCTAACGTTTGCCGATCTTGATCGTCTTTCTGCTAACTTTGCCGCTTGGTTGCAGCACGAAACCGACTTGGTTCCTGGCGACCGAATCGCCATTCAGTTACCTAACGTGCTGCAGTTTCCTGTGGCGGTGTTTGGTGCGCTAAGAGCGGGGCTGGTGGTCGTTAATACCAATCCGCTATACACCGAGCGGGAGATGGCGCACCAGTTCAAAGACTCAAATGCCAAAGCTATTGTGATTCTGGCCAATATGGCGGATAAGCTTGAGAAAGTGTTGGATAAAACGGATATCCAACACGTCTTGGTGACCCAGCTTGCCGATATGCACGATGTACCGAAGCGTTGGCTAATTAACGCCGTTGTTAAGCACGTTAAAAAGATGGTGCCTGCCTACTCGCTACCCAAGGCTGTTGGTTTCCGTGATGCACTGAAAAAAGGCGCGTCGTTACATCATACCGAGGTGCAACGCACCATGGATGATGTGGCTGCACTGCAATACACCGGTGGCACCACCGGTATGCCTAAAGGCGCGATGCTGACCCACCGGAACCTCGTGGCCAATATGCTTCAGGCGCGTGCCGCTATCGGTGAACACTTGACCGATGGCGAAGAGCTGGTAATTGCGCCATTGCCGGTCTATCACATCTATACGTTTACCGTTAACTGTCTATTCCTGATGGAAACAGGCAACCACTCGCTATTGATTACGAACCCTCGCGATTTAGCTAGCTTTGTCAAAGAGCTTAAAGGCTTGCCATTTACCGGGTTTATTGGTCTGAACACGCTGTTTAATGCGCTGTGTAACCGAGATGACTTTAAGCAGCTCGATTTTTCAAAGCTAAAGCTGACCATTTCCGGCGGTATGGCACTGACTAAAGCGGCGGCTCAGCGTTGGGAAGAGACAACGGGGTGCCCGATTGCAGAAGGCTACGGGCTAACCGAAACATCGCCCATTGTTAGCTTTAACCCCACAAATGCTATACAGCTGGGCACTATTGGCAAGCCAGTGGCTGGTACCGCGGTGAAAGTGATCGATGCAGACGGCCATGATGTCCCCATGGGCGAGCCTGGTGAACTTTGTGTGCAAGGGCCTCAGGTGATGAAAGGTTACTGGCAGCGCGAAGATGAAACCCGCAATTCTATTGATGAAAACGGCTGGTTCCATACGGGCGATATTGCCGTGTTGCAAGATGATGGCTACATCAAGATCGTTGATCGTAAAAAAGATATGATTTTAGTATCTGGCTTTAATGTCTACCCCAATGAAATCGAAGATGTCGTGGCAGCGCATCCAGATGTGTTGGAGTCTGCGGCCGTGGGAGTGCCAGATGAAGGTGCTGGAGAGGCCATCAAGCTATTCGTTGTTTCCAAAAACAGTGAATTAGACGCTGAGACGCTGCGCAAGTGGTGCAAAAAAGAGCTAACCGGCTACAAAGTTCCGAAGTACGTAGAGTTTCGTGATGAGCTTCCCAAAACCAACGTTGGCAAGGTATTGCGTCGACAGCTCCGCGATCAGGAAACAAGCAACGCTTAAGCACTTAATCTGGTCGCCATTAGGTGGTTGTTAGGCGTCCTGTTATCGAAGGCGTTACAATAGTCGGCCCACTCATGCAGTGGGCCGATTTTATTCTGAGATGGAAACCGAGCCTAACGTGACCACCGACACGCAAACTTCCCATGCTGACGCCCAGAACGCTTATCCACTCACCGTATTAGATGAGGAGATAAGGCACGTTATGCTGCGTGATGCACAGCAGCTAGCGCGTCGTGTGGCAGGCCTTAAGCGGCGTCAACGAGACAGAAAACCGATTGACCGCGGTGTCCAGCAAGTCCAGCGCGACCTGGAAAAAGCTAAGCGCCTGCTGGCTAACCGTGAAGCACTCAAGGTAGCGCTGGAGTATCCTGCCGAGTTGCCTGTAGTCGAACGACGAGAGGATATCCTAAACGCTATCCGCGACCATCAAGTTGTCGTCGTGGCGGGGGAGACAGGGTCGGGCAAAACCACTCAGTTGCCTAAAATATGCCTAGAGCTTGGCCGTGGGCGTAAAGGAGTGATTGGGCATACCCAGCCACGTCGACTGGCAGCACGTAGCGTTGCCGGGCGATTAGCGGAAGAGATGAGCGTGCAGTTGGGTGAGCAGGTGGGCTACCAAGTACGCTTCAATGATCAAAGCTCCCCAAATACGCTCGTAAAGCTGATGACGGACGGTATCTTGCTGGCAGAAACCCAGCACGACCCTTTGCTGCTGCGTTATGACACGCTGATTATTGATGAGGCGCACGAGCGTAGCCTTAACATCGATTTTTTGCTGGGTTATTTAAAGCGCCTGCTGCCTAAACGTCCTGATCTAAAAGTTATTATTACCTCAGCCACCATCGATGTAGATCGTTTTGCTGCCCACTTCGGCAGTGCCACCGCGCCTGCGCCGGTGGTTGAAGTCTCTGGCCGCACGTTTGCTGTTGATGTTCGCTATCGCCCGTTGGTGCGTAGCGAAGAGGATGAAGAAGATCGGACACTACAAGAAGGCATTTTGCATGCCGTGCACGAAATCGAAACCATCGAGCGTGAGAAGGGTTGGCTGCATGGTCCTCGCGACGTGCTGGTGTTTTTGCCCGGAGAGCGTGAGATTCGTGAGACGGCCGATACCCTGCGGCGGGCTGACCTAACCGGCACCGAGATATTGCCGCTCTATGCTCGGCTTTCCAACGAAGAGCAAAATCGTGTCTTTGCTTCCCATCGAGGGCGGCGAATAGTGCTGGCGACTAACGTTGCGGAAACCTCGCTTACGGTACCGGGAATTCGCTACGTTATTGACCCAGGCTTGGTGCGGATCAGTCGCTACAGCTATCGGGCGAAAATACAGCGACTACCGATTGAGCCGATTAGCCAGGCCAGCGCCAACCAGCGTAAAGGTCGCTGTGGACGGGTGGCAGAAGGGGTATGCATTCGTCTTTATGATGAAGAGGATTTCCTATCGCGACCAGCGTTTACCGATCCAGAAATTCAGCGCACCAATTTAGCGTCGGTCATTCTTTCCATGCTGGCGCTGAAACTTGGCAGCATTGAGGCATTTCCTTTTGTTGATCCGCCCGATGGTCGGTTCATAAAAGATGGCTTTCGTTTGCTGTTTGAACTGGGGGCGGTAGACGACCAGCAGCGCCTGACCACGCTGGGGCGTAAGCTCGCTAAGCTACCCATCGACCCACGGCTAGCGCGTATGGTCCTGGCAGGCGCCGAACGAGGCAGCCTGCGGGATGTGTTGATTGTGGTATCGGCTCTGGCAATACAAGACCCAAGAGACCGACCAGCCGACAAACGCCAAGCGGCGGATCAAGCGCACCAGCGCTGGCATGATCCCGATTCTGATTTTGTTGCGTTGTTAAACTTATGGCATGGCATCGAAAATGCCCGCGAGGCGCTCTCAGGCAACCAACTACGTCGCTGGTGTCGCGAGCACTATATTAACTATCTGCGCATGCGCGAATGGCATGACACGTTCCGTCAATTGCGTCAGCTGCTGCGCGATATGGACATCGACGTGCCCGCACCGCTGCCTAGAGATGAAGGCGAAAGCGAAGAGCAAGCCAAGCAAGCGCGCCGTAAAACGTCAGGAAAACTGCACCAGGCACTGTTGTCCGGGTTGCTGTCTAACCTGGGCACACTGCTGGAAAATCGTGAATATCTCGGTGCGCGTAATCGTAAGTTTATGATTCATCCCGGTTCAGGATTGGCGAAAAAAACGCCGAAGTGGGTAATGGCGTTTGAGCTGATTGAAACCACTAAATTGTTTGCCCGGACAGTGGCAAAAATTGACCCTCAGTGGATTGAGCCTCAAGCGCAGCACCTGATAAAAAGCAGCTACAGCGAGCCTCACTGGGAAATGAAACGTGCCCAGGTTGTGGCGTTTGAGCAAGTAACCCTGTTTGGTTTGCCGATCGTTGCCCGTCGCCGCGTGCATTATGGTCCTATCGCTCCCCAAGAGTCCCGGGAGCTGTTTATTCGTCGTGGGCTAGTGGAAGGCGAATTTCAGACGAAGGGTGAGTTTTTTGCCCATAACCGAGCGCTGATTGAAGAGGTCGAGGCGCTCGAAGATCGTGCACGTCGGCGTGATATTCTGGTCGATGAAGAGACGTTGTTTGCTTTTTATGATGAACGGCTCCCTCACGATATCGTTAATGGCAAAGGGTTTGAGCACTGGCGCAAGCAAGTGGAGCGTGAGTCTCCTGACTTATTAAAATTCGATATTGAGGCACTTAAAGCACGGGATGCCAACGACGTGACTCAGGCGCAGTACCCTGATCATCTGACGTTGGCAGGGGTTGCCTATCCGGTTAGCTATCACTTTGATCCTGACGCAGAAGATGATGGCGTTACGCTAACCGTGCCCGCTGCTATGTTGCCTCAGTTGCCCGTGCATGCCCTTGAGTGGTTAGTGCCTGGATTGCTGCGTGAAAAGTGTATTGCGCTGCTTAAATCCCTGCCGAAAAGCATTCGTCGCCAGGTGGTCCCCATTCCTGACTGGGTCGATGCAGCGCTGGAAATGCTCGTGCCCGACAAGCGCCCACTGACCGAGGCGCTGGGCGAGTTTATTCGGCGGCGAACGGGGACGCGGGTCCATCCTGATGACTGGCGGCTAGATCTGCTAGCACCGCATTTAATTATGAACGTGCGCGTGGTCGATCACGCTGGCAAAACGTTGGGCCAGGGGCGTGACGTGCGTGCCCTGGAGCGGCGCTTTGAGGAAGCCGCCAGCAAGGGAGCTCAGGCATTATCAGAGCAGGCTAGTCAGGCGCCGGCGCTTGAAGGCCTCCCAAATGAGCCGCTCCCTGAGTCCCGGGTGACGACTCAGGCGGGTATCCGTGTTGAAGCTTACCCGGCACTGGTGGCAGAAGAAGCCCGCTTCAAAGTGGCCCTTTTCGATCATCCCGCCAAGGCCGCGGCAGCTCATCAAATGGGCGTGGCTCGTTTGGCAATTTCACAACAGCCGGATCAAGTGAAAGCGATTAAGCGTTTGCCTGGCGTGGAAACATGCGCGTTGTTGTTTGCCAAGGTAGGCAACAAGAATGAATTAGTTGATGATCTTTTACTGGCGGTATTTACTCAAGTAGTGGCCACGCATCCGCTGCCACGCTCGGAGCAAGCGCTTAAGCAGCGCTTGCAAGCGACTGAAGGAAGCTTGTTAGCGCATGCACAAACACTGTTAACGCATGTTGAGGCAGCGCTGAAGGGGCACTTGGCGGTAACCAAGATCTTGAAAGGTAAACTCAATTTTGCGTTGGCGCTTGTTTACAGTGATGTCAGTGCCCAGATGAAGCGATTGGTTTACCCCGGTTTCATTCGCGATGCAGGAGAGTGGTTAACGGAGTATCCTCGTTATACAGAGGCTGCGTTAATTCGGCTTGAAAAAGCCGCGCGCGAGCGAGGCCGCGACCAAATGCTGATGCACGATGTCCAAGCACTGGAAACACGTTTTGACGCGCGCCGTAAAAGCGAACGTAGAGGCGACGCGGAAGACCCAGAGTTAGTGGCATTTGGTTGGTGGATTCAGGAGCTGCGGGTGTCTCTGTTTGCCCAGCAGTTGGGGACTAAAATGCCCGTTTCTGTGAAGCGCCTAGAAAAGCGTTGGGAAGAGCTTATTAGCGTTTAACGCTTGTCATAAGACGATAATAGGCTTACCTAGTTAAGCCAATGCACCAAGATGACAACATCGATTGACAGCCAGCGACTCTCAGCAAGCCGCTAAAAGGAGAAAGGCATGACACATGTGGTGATTACCGGTACAGGACTTTACACGCCGGAACACGCCATTGATAACGCGTCGTTGGTGACAGCATTTAACGCGTGGGTAGACAGCCAGAATGCTCGGCATGCTGATGCAATCTCACGTGGTGAGCGAGAGCCGTTGTCACACTCCAGTAGCGAGTTTATTGAAAAGGCATCCGGCATTAAAAGTCGTTATGTGTTGGATGCCTCAGGAATTCTTGATCCAGCCCGCATGCGGCCTAAACTGCCCCAGCGTAGTAATGATGAACCGTCTATTCAGTGTGATATGGCTACCCAGGCGGCACAACAAGCATTGGCAGCCGCTAACGTCGATGCTGCTGATATTGAGCTTGTCATCGTGGCGTGTTCGAATCTAGAGCGCGCCTATCCAGCCGTGGCTGTCGAAGTTCAGCGAGCGTTAGGCACCAGCGGTTACGGTTTCGATATGAATGTAGCCTGTAGTTCAGCCACATTTGCCCTTGAAACAGCGGCCAATGCAATCGCATCTGGTAGTGTAAAGCGAGCTCTGATTGTAAACCCAGAGATCTGCTCGGCACATCTCAACTTTACAGATCGCGATAGCCACTTTATTTTTGGCGATGCTTGTACAGCGATGGTGCTGGAAAGCCGTGACTGCGCCGTGTCTGATGAGCAGTATGAGATACTAGGTACGCGTCTAGTGACGAAATTCTCTAATGCGATTCGTAATAACGCAGGCTTCTTGAATCGCGTCACCGACAGTGACCCGCTGGCGCTGGATAAGTTATTTGTACAAGAAGGGCGGCGGGTATTCCGAGAGGTGTGCCCCATGGTAGCTCAACTGATTGCGAGCCATTTAGCCTCTCTAGAGCTGTCTGGAAGTGATTTGAAACGCATGTGGCTGCATCAGGCTAATCAGCATATGAATGACCTGATTGCGCGAAAAGTGCTAGGTACTGCGCCGAGTGAAACGCAGGCGCCCATTATTCTAGACCGCTACGCTAATACCAGCTCAGCGGGGTCGATTATTGCCTTTCACCTGCATCGTGAACAGTTAGTAAGTGGTGATATTGGTGTGATTTGTTCGTTTGGCGCAGGTTACAGCGCCGGCAGTGTTGTTATACGCCGTCGATAACCGTGCTTTGGGTTAATTGTTTTCAGGCGTGAAATGCGTCGAACCGCACGCCACCTATGTTGAAAGAGGAACTACCATGCTTGGGTTGTTAGCAAAGCAAAAAAGCGCGCTTAGTTGGTGCTACAAGGGATTGCCTGTCTTGCTGCTAGCCGTATTAAGCATGAGTGGGTGTGCCAGTTCTGGGGGGAGTGTTGGCGAGCAAGTCCAGCCTGAAGATCCTTGGGAAGGGTTTAACCGCCGCGTGTTTGCCTTTAATGACGTGCTGGACCGTTACACGTTAAAGCCAATCGCTAAAGGGTATCAGACAGTGACCCCCGATCCCGTGCAAACGGGCATAGGTAACTTTTTCGCTAACCTTAGTGACGTGCGCACCGCGTTAAATAGTTTACTCCAAGGCAAGCCGGCTAATGCGGGGCTTGCTACTTCGCGCTTTCTAATTAACTCGACGGTAGGTGTTGGCGGACTGTTGGATTACGCTACGTTGATGGAAATCAATGCCGACAAGGAAGATTTCGGTCAAACGCTGGCGGTGTGGGGATGGGATGACTCGCGCTATTTAGTGTTACCGTTGCTCGGTCCTAGAACACTTAGGGATGCCACTGGACTACCTTTTGACATTGCCGCTCATCCGCTTACTTATCTGGATGACCATGCGCTAAGGGATGGTTTAGCGGCACTGGATATTATTCATATTCGCGCAGGGCTACTTGATCAAGAAGACTTGATTAGTGGCGATCGTTACAGCTTTGTTCGTGATGCCTTCTTACAACGCCGTCAGTTTGAGATTAGTGATGGTGAGCTTGGGGATGACCCATTTGCTATGGACGATTTTGAATTCGACGATACCGATTTTGGTGACGACGATTTCGCCGATTGAGGCTTAATATGGATCATTCCAAGCAGTTGATCGCGGTGATCGATGAGCCAGGGCAAGAGCGTGACGCGCTAGCAGAAGCGATTACGTGCGATGGCTTGTGGGTATTTGCAGCAGATAATATTGACAATTTGCCTGCCGATACAGCGCTTATCGTTGCTCATGCAAGGGCAGTGCCGCGCCAGCAGTGGTCGCAGCTGACACATCGTTTGCCTACCTTAGTTGTCAGTGATTCTCGTCAGGATGCGGACCTGATTAAGGCCGTCGATGTTGGTTTAGTTGACTATATTGTTCATCCGCTACGCCATGCAGAGCTGTTGCGCCGGATGATTCGCAAAGCCATTGAGCTTCATACACTGGCTCAGGAGCGAGATCGAGACCGAGAGCGTCTGGCCGAATTAAACGAAAGCTTGGAAACGCATTTAGCCTTACTGCGTATGGATCAACAGAGCGGTGGTCATATTCAGCGCCGTTTATTGCCTATTCATCCCAAAACCATCAATGGTGTGTACTACGACTACTGGTTTGCACCTTCGCTGTATTTGTCAGGCGACTTCCTTGACTATCAGCGCTATAACGACCGCTATAGCGCGTTCTATTTTGCCGATGTGTCAGGGCATGGAGCGTCTTCTGCGTTTGTGACCGTACTGCTCAAGTATCTATGCAACCGATGGCTGAATGAGTGGGATGGTCAATCGCCAGAACAGTTGGCACCTAATTGGTTGGCGGCATTAAACAGAGAGTTACAAGACACTGATATTGGCAAGCACGCGACCTTGTTTGTTGGCGTGATTGACCACCAGGAGCAGACGCTTCACTATTCGCTCGGCGCACAGCTTCCTATGCCATTGCTAGTGTCTGGTGGTAAGCTAGTGCGTCTTGCAGGAGAGGGGATGCCAGTAGGTCTTTTTCCAGATGTAGAGTATCCTTCGCTCAGCTGTGCTTTACCGGCCGATTTTCATTTGTGGCTGTGTTCAGACGGTGTATTGGAATGCTTGCCGGGTAAGACACTCGACACGCGGCTCAAGGAACTTGAGCAATTAGTAAGTGAAAGTGTCACGCTTGAGCAGTTGCGCGATCGGCTAGCCAACACCAACTCTCTTCTTATCGAAGGTGATGCGGATGATGAGGCGAACCAGGACCGCGATGCTTTACCCGATGACCTGACAATCATGATGGTGAGCGGATTTGGTCATGCTGATTGAAGAGGGCCGCATTAAAGCGGCGTTCGACTCCGGTGTATTTGTTTTAAAATTATGTGGCGACGTGCGTTTGACGTTGTGCGCTACGCTTGATTCTCAGGCTCAGCGTCTAGCTGAAACGCCCGGGCTGACGGCGGTAATGATCGATCTGCGCGAAGCGACGAATGTCGATTCAACGGCACTGGGTTTTCTTGCCAAAGTTGCTATGGCGGTAAAAGGGCGCTTGGAGCACCCACCTACCATCATCGCTGATAATCCAGATGTACGGAAAATGCTGGATGTGATGGGTTTTTCACGCTTTTTTACGTTAATGGAAGCGCCATTGCAGCAAGCGTCGACGCTAACATCGGCCCTAGAAGACTTGCCTGCTGAGCCCGCTGACGAGGAGGGGCTGCGTGAACGTATTTTAGAGGCCCATCGAATTCTGATGCATATGAATGAGCACAACCGCGAACAGTTCCAACCGCTTGTGGAAATGCTCGAAGCGCAAAACTCGACGGCCCACTAGCAGCGCACTGCATCTGTCGGTAGGTTTCAAGAGCCTACTTGCCAAGGCCCTCCTGGGATAAACATCCAGGAGGGCCTGTTAGCTTTTGCTGCCGCCTATCTCTTTGTTAATGGTGCATGTGTTGACGGTGCATGTGTTGACGGTGCATGTGTTGACGGTGCATGTGTTAACGGTGCAGCGGAGTTGGCAATCGAATTAGCTGTCGCGAAGCTTGCTAAGCAATTCTTCGAGCTTGCGCTGGTCAGCCATAAACTTGCGGATACCTTCTGCCAGTTTGTCCGTCGCCATCTCATCTTCATTCATCGCCCAACGGAAATCTGCCTGCGCTAACGCTTCATTCGCTGCGCTGGAAGCTGCTTTGGGAATAAGTTGTTGCGGCAGTTCTCCTTGAAGTTCGTCTAGTTCGTTAAGTAGCGCTGGGGATATCGTCAAACGATCACAGCCAGCGAGCGCCTGAATTTCACCCACGTTTCTGAAGCTTGCGCCCATAACGATGGTGGAGTAGCCATGGCCTTTGTAGTAATCGTAAATGCGCTTAACAGACTGCACGCCTGGGTCGTTGG
Organism: Vreelandella venusta; assembly: GCF_007989605.1. GTDB lineage: Bacteria > Pseudomonadota > Gammaproteobacteria > Pseudomonadales > Halomonadaceae > Vreelandella > Vreelandella venusta. The sequence goes on from NZ_BJUL01000025.1 coordinate 18,276, forward strand.
CACCGCTAAAATCTGTGTCAGGGGCTTTGGCTTTATGCCAATCGAGAATACGGCCTACGAACGGTGAAATGAGCGTTGCTCCAGCATCTGCACAGGCCTGTGCTTGGGCAAAGCCAAATAATAGGGTTAAGTTAGTGCGAATGCCGTCACGTTCAAGTTGGCGAGCGGCTTGGATACCTTCCCAGGTCGATGCCATCTTGATCAAAATACGCTCTGGGCCCACGCCCTGCTGGGCGTATCGCTCAATTAGCGAGTGTGCCTTGGCAATGGTGGCATCACGATCAAACGATAGTCGGGCACTGACTTCCGTCGACACGTAGCCGGGGACCAGTTCGCTGATTTCGCTGCCGATATCAACGGCTACTCGATCTACGGCGTCTTCCAAGTGGGTGCTTTGTTTAGCAATGCTGGCGAGCCGTGCACGTCGTTCTTCCTGCTGAGCAGCTTGCAAAATGAGCGAGGGGTTGGTCGTGGCATCTTGAGGCTGAAAGCGGCGGATCGCCTCAAGGTCGCCGGTATCAGCGACCACTGTGGTCATCTCTTTTAATTGGGTTAATAGGCTAGCTGCCATGCATCGCTCCTTAGTTGTAGATAGCTGTCGTTGAGATAGTACTTTTGAGATAGAACTCTTGAGATAGCGCTCTTTGCGATAGTTGCCGTTGGGGTACTTTAGCAAGGGCATTACGTGGCGAACAGAGACCGACAAATGTAATGAAATCGATTATGATTAGCGGCCTATCTATTCAGCGGCATTCTCTGCTGATTAATGCCAACGCCAAGGATGTTTATGGAACTTAATCCTCGTCGGGTGGCGCTGTTGGTGGCGGCCAACACAGCGCTCGCGCCGTTTGCGATTGATGCTTACTTACCAGCCATGGGGATTCTGGCCGAAAGCATCAATGCGAGTATTCATCATACTGAACTCTCAATCAGTATGTTTTTATTTGGCTTCGCCATTGGTCAGCTATGCTTTGGGCCGCTGTCGGACAGAATGGGACGTAAGCCTGTTTTGCTCAGTGGTTTGGTGGTGTTTATGCTCGCCAGCCTAATGATTGCCACTGTTGATAGTTTGCCCTCTTTGTTGGTATGGCGGTTCATTCAAGCATTGGGTGGCGGCGCCTGCGTGGTGAATTCAGCGGCTATTGTGCGCGACTGCTTCAGTGGACGTGAAGCCGCTAAAGTCATGTCGACGATGGCCATGATTATGATGCTTGCGCCGTTGGTGGCACCTGCCGTGGGTAGCCTCTTGCTGCACATTGCGGGATGGTGGCTGATATTTGTGTTTTTAGCCGCTTATGCAGGATTTTTGCTTTGGCTGCTAGGTACTCGTTTACCCGAGACACGAGATACTAACTTGCCTGCTGCTTCGCCACGTCAAGTCGTACGTAACTATGTCAGTGTGCTGCGACACAAGGAGGGGATGGGCTACATTTGCGCTGTCGCAGCTTCATTCGCTGGGCTGTTTGCTTTTGTAACCGCCTCTCCATTTTTATACTTAGACTACTTCTCACTATCACCGAGCGTTTACCCCATGGTGTTTGGTGTCAATGTTTTGGTCATTGCGCTATCTAATCGCGTCAATATTCATTTGTTGCGTAAACGTTCACCACAACAAAATTTACGGCTAGGGCTAACAATTCAGTTAATTGCAGCACTGGGGCTGGCTATTGCGACAGCGCTTAATTTGGCGTCGTTATATGTGGTGGTGCCGCTAGTCATGTTGTTTACCGGCATGATTGGTTTGATCACACCTAATGCGATTTCTGCGTTATTGGATCATTTTGGTCATATCAGTGCCACAGCGACTGCGCTGCTAGGTGGCATCCAGTTTAGCTGTGGCGCAATTGCCGGGGTGCTAGTGGGCTTATTTCAGGTGGAGCACCTATGGCCGATGGTGCTTACTATGCTGGGAGCCGCATTGCTGGGTAATATCGGCGTCCGCAAACTGACAAAAAAGCCCGTTTACGGTGATACGTATTGAAGCTTTATGCTGCTAAATGGTGTTGGTGAGAAAGTATGATGATTGATTCAGATGAATAGCCTGATGTCATGGATAGATATGCCACTTGGCGTGTGGTTAGCCTGTTCAGCCGTATTAATGCTGGGGGCTTTCGTGCAGCGTGCGACAGGGTTCGGTTTGGCAGTGGTCGGGGCGCCGCTATTGTTGATGCTGGAGCCACGTTTGGTGCCAGTGGTTCTCGTGTTGTTTGGGTTCACTGTTTCATTGCTGATGGTACGTCACTACTGGCAAGAAATACGTCTAGACGCGATAGGCATTGCCTTGATTGGCCGCTTGCCGGGAAATGCACTGGGCATTTGGTTATTATTAGCTGCCCCCTTGGTGGTGCTCGAAAAACTGATCGCCGCTATCGTGCTGTTTGCTGTGGTCGTAACGCTGTTTCGTTTTCATCCTCCGGTAAACCGTGTAACCCTGTTCCTGGCTGGTGTGCTATCAGGTGTTTTTGGCACGGTAGCTGCTATCGGTGGTCCTCCAATCGTCCTGTTAATGCATGGCTTTCCACCTGATCGCATGCGCGGCAACTTAGCTGCTTTCTTTATTTTGACCTCTCTACTAACGCTTATGACACTAGCCCTTGCGGGCCAGGTGTCCGCTTGGCATTTTAAATTGGCGTTGACGTTTCTACCTGCAGTGCTAATCGGTAACGCCCTGGCAGATGTGATTGCTCATCGGTTGGATAGGCGGTTACTACAAGGTGTCTCCCTCGGGCTATGTACGTTGGCAGCGTTGGGGCTGTTAATTTAACACCAGACACAAGTGGGACTGCGGGTAAAAAAAATTAGTGATGTTATGCCGTGTCACAAAGTTGTCATTGAAACGGTGCAGAGTACGTTCTGCGAAGGCCAAAACCTTACATCGACAGGAGTATTTCGCATGAACCGTATTCTTAAAACGACCGTGATAGCGGCTGCCGTAATGAGCGTTGCCGGTGTTGCCCAGGCACGTGACCAGATCCGCATCGTAGGTTCCAGTACCGTTTATCCGTTTGCCAGCTACGTTACTGAAGAGTTCGGTGCCACTACCGGCAACCCTACTCCTGTTATTGAATCAACAGGTTCAGGTGGCGGCTTGCGTCTGTTCTGTAATGGCCTTGGTGAAGGTACACCCGATATCACCAACGCTTCACGTCGTATGAAGCCCTCCGAATTCGAGCGCTGTGAAGAGAACGGCGTTACCGATATTACCGAAGCTAAAATCGGTTCTGATGGTATCGTTCTTGGCCAGTCTGCTGATAACGACGAAGTCAACTTTACCTTGGAGCATATTTTCCTAGCGGTTGCCGCTCAGGTTCCGGTTGATGGTGAGCTGGTTGATAACCCTTACACCAACTGGAGTGAGATCGACGGTTCTCTGCCGGATCGTGAGATTTCTATCTATGGGCCGCCCACGACTTCTGGTACCCGCGATGCTTTTGAAGAGCTGGTGATGGAAGTTGCTTCAGAAGAGCTGGGAGCCTACGGTGACGAAGGTTACACCGAAATTCGTTCAGACGGCGTTTATATCGACGCGGGCGAAAACGATAACCTGATTGTTCAGCGTCTATCAGAAGATACTGGCGCCTTTGGTATCTTTGGCTACTCCTTCCTTGAAGAAAACACTGACACTATTAGTGCAGCAAGCATCAATGGAGTAGAGCCAGAAGTTGAAGCCATTAGTTCAGGCGAATATCCGGTTGCTCGTTCGCTGTGGTTCTATCTCAAGAACCAGCACGCTGATGAAGTAGCACCAATGTATGACTATGCCAACATGTTTATGGAAGAGCTAATGATTGGCAGTGATGGCTACTTGATTGATATTGGCTTGATTCCGCTGCCCGAAGCTGAGCGTGAACAGGCTCGCCAGCGCGTTGCTGACCGTGCCCAGTTAACGCTTGAAGATCTGAAGTAAGGTTAGTACCGCTTGATACAAGAGGCCGGTAGCACAAGCTACCGGCCTTTTAGTTTGAGTTGGCTATATCTTGGTGTATGTCACATTGCTGTCATGTTTTTACGCCAAAGTAGTCGCCAACACGATTTCATTAGGTGATGCGAGAGAAATTCGATGCAAACTAACCAGCTACTTCTACTCTTTTGCACTGTGCTCTTGCTGTTTGGGCTAGTGGCCTACTTTATTGGCCGCGCAAAGGCTTCCCGTGTGCGCGCGTCTGGGACTGCAATGTATGCGCAGCCAGACCAGTATGCATGGTTTGCTGTTCTCTCAACTGCGGGGCCTGCGGTGTTAGTGGGCGCAGTCGGCTCTTTGCTGTTATTGCTGCTAGGAGCGGATATCCCCCCGCTGTATTTATTTGCCGCGAGTCTTGTTGTGGCCGCCGCGGGCTTGGCGGTAGGTGTTGCTCAAATAAAGCCTCAGTTCCACGCCCGCCAAGCCATTGAGCGCGTAATCCGGTGGATTTTAGCAGGCGCGGCACTGATCTCGATTTTTACAACCTTTGGAATACTTTTTTCAATTATTTCAGAGGCTTTGCGCTTTTTTAAAATGCATAGCTTCTGGGATTTTATCACCGGCACCACTTGGAACCCAGGCGCGAGTTTTTTAGCCTCGGCGGGTCGTGGTGACGGCAGTGGTGCCGAGTTTGGCTCAGTGCCGCTATTTGCGGGCACCTTCATGATCACTGCTATTGCGATGCTGGTAGCGGTGCCGGTAGGTTTGCTCTCTGCTATTTATATGTCGGAATACGCGCCAACAAAGGTGCGCACTGTTGCCAAGCCTGTACTTGAGGTGTTGGCAGGTATTCCAACAGTGGTATACGGCTTCTTTGCTGCCATTACCGTTGCTCCAATTATTGTAAACATTGCCGGGTTTTTTGGTTTAGACGCGTCTTATAACAATGCCGTCGCACCCGGTGTGGTAATGGGAATTATGATTATCCCGTTTATTTCATCGCTTTCCGACGATGTCATTAACTCTGTGCCAGACAGTATGCGCCAAGGCTCGCTCGCATTGGGCATGACGAAAGGCGAGACCATTCGTGATGTGGTTATACCTGCTGCTTTACCTGGAATTATTTCTGCGTCATTGCTTGGTATGTCGCGAGCGCTAGGCGAAACAATGATTGTGGTGATGGCTGCGGGAATGCGACCTAATCTAACGGCAAATCCATTAGAAGATATGACAACGGTGACGGTGCGCATTGTGGCGGCGCTGACTGGCGACCAGGAGTTTGAAAGCGCAGAAACACTGTCAGCGTTTGCTCTGGGCTTGGTGCTGTTCGCGGTGACGCTGACGCTCAATCTCGTCTCAGTCTTAATGATTCGCCGCTTCCGTGAAAAATACCGCGTAAATAACCTGTAACGCCGAGGAACTGATTCGATGAGCCATACTTTTGACGAGATCAGCCAGCAGCTAAAGCGGCGTCACCGCAAGTCAGCACGCTTGAAGTGGGTATCCATGGGCGCGCTGGGGTTGGCAGGTCTATTTTTGTTGCTGTTCTTTGCTGACATGTTGAGCAAAGGGTTGCCAGCTTTTCAGCAGGCGTACATCAATACGGAAATTCGTTATTCAGAAGAAGCTAGCCGCGACGGCCGCCAAGCCTTTGATAACGAATTGCTACCACTGATTAGTCGCACCGAGGTGAGGGTAGTTCCGCTGCAACTGCGTAACAACCCTGAACTAATTGGTACGTCAGAGCAACGTTGGTTGTTGGCGAACAGTGAAGTAGATCAATATCTAAAAGGGCATCGAAATCGCCTCAGCGACCAAGAAAAGGCCGAGATTGAGGAGCGCGTAGCTGCTGGCCAAGTTGATCTACGCTTCAATAAAACGTTCTTTGGTTCTGGTGATTCAAAAATTGCTGAGAATGCAGGCATTTTGTCGGCGGTTGTTGGCACAGTGATGACGATGATCGTTACTTTGCTGATCGCATTTCCCATCGGTGTAATGACCGCGATTTATTTAGAAGAGTTTGCGCCAGATAACCGCTTTACCCAAGCAATTGAAATCAATATTAACAATCTAGCTGCTATCCCTTCGATTCTATTCGGTTTACTGGGCTTAGCGATCTTTATTAACTTCTTCGGGGTGCCGCGCTCTTCGCCACTGGCAGGTGGTATGACCTTGGCACTGATGACGCTGCCGGTAATTATTATCTCCACCCGTACGGCGCTGCGAAGTGTACCGGATTCTATTCGCCATGCGGCATTTGGAGTAGGCTGCTCACGCTGGCAGGTCGTGCGTGATCATGTTCTTCCTTTGGCGATGCCGGGCATCATGACTGGTTCTATCATCGGTTTGGCACAGGCGATGGGTGAAACAGCGCCGCTGATTATTGTTGGAATGGTGGCATTTATCCCTGATGTAGGGGCTTCGTTTACTAATGCTGCAACGGTAATGCCCGCTCAAATATTTACTTGGTCAGGTGAGCCAGAGCAGGCGTTTGTAGAAAAAACCGCCGGCGGTATTTTAGTGCTGCTCACCATACTTATCTCACTCAACGCCTTTGCCGTTGTACTACGTAAGAAATTTGAGCGTCGCTGGTAGGCCAGCACGTCATAGAGGACACTACTATGAACAGCCATGTACCTGTCATGAACCAGCAGAATCTGCCCGATGTAGGGCAGCCCTATACGCGTAATGAAAAGGCTTGCCATGATTTAAGTATTCGCGTTCGTGACTTAAATCTGTGGTACGGCAAAACCCAGGCGCTAAAAGGGTTAAATATAGATCTGTTTCAGAAGAATGTAACCGCGTTGATTGGCCCTTCTGGGTGCGGTAAATCGACCTTTTTGCGCTGTCTTAACCGCATGAATGACCTGATTCCTAGCGTGCGCATCGAAGGGGCGGTCGAGATGGATGGGCAGGACGTCAATGCTGCTAAGATGGACGAAGTCGCGTTGCGCCGTCGTGTTGGCATGGTCTTTCAGAAGCCAAATCCTTTTCCTAAATCGATCTACGAAAATATTGCCTACGCACCGCGTATGCATGACTTAGTCAGTCGTAAGGCTGATCAAGACGAGCTTGTTGAGAAGGCGTTGCGTGATGCAGGCCTGTGGAATGAAGTGAAGGATAAACTGCAGGAGCCTGGCACCTCGTTATCCGGCGGCCAGCAACAGCGTTTGTGTATTGCACGCGCGATTGCTGTACAGCCGGATGTGATTTTAATGGATGAACCGACTTCGGCGCTTGACCCGATCTCGACCGCAACCATCGAAGATTTGATGGATAAGCTGAAAGAGCAGTTCACCATTGTTACCGTGACGCATAATATGCAGCAGGCCGCACGGGTAGCTGATTACACGGCGTTTTTCCACCTGGGAGAAATCATTGAGTACAACGATACTAAAGTGATGTTCTCAACCCCAGCACAGAAAAAGACCGAAGACTATATCTCCGGTCGTTACGGCTAACCAAGACTGCCTGCAGGCTAGCCCCAAGCTAACCTGCAGGCATTTTTTTATTTTTTCATATATGTTTTTTCGTATATTGGCATTGCGAATTTTTGCACTATTCATTTATTTAGACGTTCATGAATACGTTTATCTAAATAGGAGGCCCCATGACATTACGTATCGGTATTAACGGCTTTGGTCGTATTGGTCGATTGGCACTGCGAAGCTTATGGGCTGAGGTTGAAGCTGGGGCAGTAGAGCTTGTGCGTATTAACGACCCTGGCGGCGATTCGGCAACGTTTGCTCATCTGCTTGAGTTTGATTCGGTGCATGGCCGCTGGTCTCCAGGTGAGGGGATTGTCGCTTACGACGATGCGATAGTTGTAGATGGTAAAACGGTTGCGTTTAGTGCCAATAAAGCGATTGCCGACAGTGACTGGTCTGCCTGTGACGTGGTCATCGAGTGTTCGGGAAAAATGAAAGAGACCGCCAAGCTCCAAGCGTACCTTGATCAAGGCGTTACGCGCGTAGTGGTGAGTGCACCGATTAAAGAAGAGGGCGTGCTGAACGTGGTGGTAGGTGTCAACGATCATCTTTATGATCCCTCTCGGCACCGGATCGTAACGGCCGCTAGCTGTACCACCAACTGCTTAGCCCCGGTCGTTAAAGTGATTCAGGAAACCTTTGGTATTCGCCATGGTTCGATGACGACGGTACACGACATCACCAATACTCAGACGATCCTAGATGCGCCGCACAAAGACCTACGTCGCGCTCGCGCCTGTGGTATGAGTTTGATTCCAACGACAACGGGCTCTGCAAAAGCAATTACAGCCATCTTTCCCGAACTGAAAGGCAAGCTGAATGGCCATGCCATTCGCGTACCGCTGGCCAATGCATCGCTCACCGATATGGTGTTTGAGCTGGAGCGTGAGGTCACGGTGGAAGAGGTCAATCAAGCGCTGAAAATGGCCGCGGAGGGAGAACTCGCCGGTATTTTGGGATATGAAGAGCGCCCGTTGGTATCGATTGATTACCGCACTGACCCGCGCAGCTCCATTATCGATGCGCTTTCTACCATGGTGGTCAACGGTACTCAGCTTAAGCTATACGCCTGGTATGACAACGAGTGGGGCTACGCCAACCGCACGGCCGAGTTGGCGCTAATGGTAGCTGGTGAGGGGACAGTTAAGGAGCAGATCGTTAGTGAGCAGATGGGTCGTGGCTGATTCGCTAAAGATGTTCGCACGCGTAAAGGCGTTACCTTTCGAGGTGCGCCAATACATGCTGATCACAGGCAACTACTGGGCGTTTACCATTACCGACGGCGCGCTGCGCATGCTGGTGGTGATGTATTTCCACCAGCTAGGCTACTCGCCGCTGCAAATCGCCATGCTGTTTCTGTTTTATGAAGCGTTTGGCGTAGTGACCAACTTGATCGGCGGCTGGCTAGGTGCGCGGCTAGGCTTGAACCGCACGATGAATGTGGGGTTGGGACTGCAAATTGTTGCGCTTGCGATGCTGATGGTGCCTGCAGGGATGCTCACGGTTGTTTGGGTGATGGCGGCGCAGGCGCTGTCTGGCATTGCTAAAGACTTAAATAAAATGAGTGCTAAAAGTGCGGTCAAAGTACTGGTGCCTAAAGAGAGTGCCAATGCCAATAGCGCGCTCTACCGTTGGGTAGCGATGCTGACCGGCTCTAAAAATGCGTTGAAAGGCTTAGGCTTTTTTATTGGGGGAGTACTGCTGACGCTGATTGGTTTCCGTGGTGCGGTGATTGCCATGGCGGTAATGCTTAGCGCGGTATTAATGGTCTCTTTATGGCGCTTAAAGGCAGACTTAGGCCGCCAAAAGGTAAAGCCCAAGTTTTCGGAAATCTTCTCTAAGTCCCGCGCAATTAACGTGCTTTCAGCGGCGCGCTTTTGCCTGTTTGCATCCAGGGATGTTTGGTTCGTAGTGGCATTGCCGGTATTTCTATACGATCAGCATGGTTGGAGTCACTGGACTGTAGGGGGATTACTGGCAGCATGGATTATTGGCTACGGTGGGGTACAAACCCAAGCTCCTAAGCTTACCCGATTGATTAAGGGGGATGCCCGTGCGCTAACCGCAGGGTGGGCAGCCGCTTTAGCGGTACTAGCGATTGTGTTGGCGTTGTTACCGCTGTCGCAGGTGGGGTGGCTGGTGGTCGGGCTTTTGGCCTTTGGCGTACTATTTGCGATTAACTCTAGCTGGCACAGTTACCTGATCGTTCATTACGCTCGTGCTGATGGCGTCTCGATGGATGTCGGTTTTTATTATATGGCCAACGCCATGGGCCGTTTGGTAGGAACGCTGCTGTCAGGCTGGTTGTATATGGCTTACGGACTGAGCGCCTGTCTTTGGGTATCGGCGGCCTTAGTGGCAGCCAGCTCAGTGATGGCACTGGCGTTGCCTAGACAAGCTGCTTAAAACCCGTTTCTAGCCTGCTGATAACGCCGCGCCATCCACATAAAGGTGGCGCAATTTCCACCAGCCTTCCACGCCAATGCGCAGTCCTTGGTTAGCAAGGCCGGGATCAATATAGATCGAAACACTCTCTTGAATATGGTGCTGATAGTGCTGGGTATCTTCTGGATAGTGCGCTTCGGCTACCGCTAGATTGGCGAGGCCTCCACAGCAGCCGTGCCGTGGGGAGAGACGGACGGTCACATCGCCGCCTTGTTGTTTGATGAAGTCGACGGCGTTGCTGTCGATATCAATGACATGGCTCATTGCTCACCCCGCACTATTGTCCTGGTATGTGGTTCCTATATTAGCTCGCTGGATAGTAGATAGTTTCGCCATTCTCTTTGGTAAAGTGTGCAACGGGTTGTTCAAGCAGCTCCAATACTCGTTCGGGTGGGCGACACAGGCGCGCGCCTTTTTGGCTAATGACGATAGGACGATTGATCAGAACCGGGTGCGCTAGCATGGCGTCAAGCAGCTGATCATCGTTTAGCGAAGAATCACTCAATTTTAGCTCATCAAAAAGCGCGCCCTTTTGGCGCAGCAGTTCTCGTGGTGACATCTTCATTATCGCCAGTAGCGCTACTAGCTGCTCTCGATTGGGCGGTGTTTCCAAGTAGTGGATTACCTCGGGGTCTTCGCCCGACGCCTTGATCATTGCCAGTGTATTGCGCGAATTACTGCAGTTAGGGTTGTGGTAGATGGTGACCATTCAGGGGGAGCCTCTCAGGTTATGCGAATGAATAGGTGAAGGAAAATGCCGGCGCGTGTTGTTGGCAATGCGTACCAGTGCGAGCATAAGCGGTACTTCAACTAAAACACCCACTACTGTGGCTAACGCGGCGCCTGATTGTAAACCAAACAGTGCAATGGCTGCTGCGACCGCCAGTTCAAAAAAGTTGCTGGCACCGATCATAGCGCCTGGGGCAGCGATGTTGTGCGGCACACGCCATGCTTTAGCCCAACCGTAGGCAATAAAAAAGATCAAGAACGTTTGAATAATCAGTGGAATAGCGATCAATACGATATGCAGTGGATTGTTTAGAATAACATCGCCTTGGAAGGCGAATAGAAGCACGAGAGTGATGATTAACCCGATGGGGGTGATGGGGCCTACGCGCTTCATAAACACGTTGTCGTACCATTCAGCTCCGCGCTTGGCGATCAGTGCTTTACGGGTGATATAGCCAGCGGTAAGCGGGATGACGATGTACAGCACGACCGATAAAATAACCGTGTCCCAGGGCACTTGGATGTTTGAGATTCCTAGTAACAGCACCACCAGCGGCGCAAAGGCAAACAGCATAATCAGATCATTCAAAGCTACTTGAACCAGTGTGTAAGCGGCATCACCTCGGGTCAGGTAACTCCATACAAATACCATCGCGGTGCAAGGGGCTGCCCCCAGTAGTATGGCACCTGCTAGATATTGGCTGGCCAGTTCCTCCGCAATAAATGGCTGAAAAACCACCATGAAAAACAGCCAGGCCAAGGCGAACATGGTGAAGGGTTTAATCAGCCAGTTGACCGTGGTGGTAATGGTCAGGCCCTTTGGGTGGCGGCGCACTCCGGCAATAGCACTGAAATCAATCTGCGCCATCATGGGGAAAATCATCGCCCAAATTAATACGGCAATCGGAATGGAGACCTGGGCATACTCGAAGCGTGATAACACCTCTGGCACGGCAGGGGCGAACTGCCCAATTGTAATTCCAGCGACAATGGCAATTGCTACCCATACGGAAAGGTAGCGTTCAAACAGCCCCATATCGGCACTGCTGGGTGATGAGTTACGCTGGTTTGTCATAAAACCACTCCCTGATCAAATAGCACGTTGGCTGACGCGTTTGGAGACTTCTTCAGCACTCTCTTTGCGCTCAGAATAACGGTCGGTCAGTAAATCGCTGCGCTCACAAACCAGCAGCGTGAACTTCATCAGCTCCTCCATAACATCAACAATACGATCATAAAATGGAGAAGGTTTCATACGGCCGCTGTCATCGAACTCCATAAAAGCTTTAGGTACCGAAGACTGGTTGGGAATCGTCACCATGCGCATCCAGCGCCCTAAAATACGCAGCTGATTCACCGTGTTAAACGACTGGGAGCCACCGCACACCTGCATTACTGCAAGCGTTTTGCCCTGAGTGGGGCGAACGCCGCCTAAGGCAAGAGGAATCCAGTCAATTTGTGCTTTCATAATGCCAGTCATTGCACCGTGGCGTTCAGGTGAGCACCACACCATGCCATCGGCCCACTGTGCCAGCGTGCGCAGCTCATCCACTTTAGGATGGCTTGAATCTTCCGCATCCGGCAGGGGCAAGCCACTAGGATCAAAAATCTTTGTATTTGCCCCCATTGCATTGAGTAGCCGAGCGGCTTCTTCAACGGCTAATCGACTGAATGAGCGTTCCCGCAGTGAACCGTAAAGCAGCAGGATTTTGGGGGCAGGCTGGTCACTCGAGGGAAGCCTCAATGTTGCATGATTGGGAGCTTCAAATAGGCTGCTGTCTACGTTGGGTAAATCATCAAGCAATGCCATTGGTAATGCTCCTTTGATGTCGAGGTAGTGGGTGTTGATAGCTATGATATATGTTTTTTCATATGTTTGTGCCAGTAACTAGCAGGCTGCAACAAAGACGTCATCATGAAGGCGTAAATTGCTGTAATTACACCCATCAAGAGGTCACTTACTTATGCCAAAGCGTCGCGTGCTGTTCCTCTGTAATGCCAATTCTGCACGGTCTTTGATGGGAGAAGCGCTGCTTCGTCAGATGGCCAGTGATCGCTTTGATGCTTTTAGCGCAGGTTCCGAGCCCGATGAACCCCATGCGCTAACGTTAGAGGCACTGCATAAACAAGGGCTTGCTACGGAAGGGTTGCGTAGTAAGGCCCTGGATGAGTTTGAGGATGACTACTTCGATTTTGTCATTGTCCTCTGCGACAAGGCGCAACAGGTTTGCAGAGACTGGCAGGGGCGCGCCAGAGAAGTGCTTTTCTGGGATATTCGTGATCCGAGGCTAATTAGTAAATTAGATGCATACGAGCAAGCGCTCTTAGAGATTCGTCGGCGTCTGCAGCTATGGCTGTCTCTGCATGCTGATAATCAGCTACGTGGTTGAAATAATTTATGCGTATGGTGAATAGTTTAAGCGTCAAAACGAGCTTGACGCTGGTGTTAGTGATCTTTACTTGTCTGATATTGGCGATTGGTGGGTTGGGGTTATTTGCCAATCACTTTGGCCGTGAGGCGTTTACGTCGCTGCAGCAGCGAGATATGAATCAGGTACGTGAACTTAACGGGGCCTATACCCAGTTGCTGCGTGCTCGTATACAAATGAACCGAGCTGCTGAGCTAATTCGCACTCCCTCTTTTGAGCGTCCAGAACCTTTGTTAGAGGAAGCAGAGAGTTTGTTGAGTACGGCTTCAGCCCGTTTTAACGCTTTCCAATCGAGCTTTTCTGAGGAGCAGCGTCTTGAGCTTGTGGATCAGTTAGCGAATGATTTCCGCTCGTTGGTTAATAATAACTTAAGGTTGCAAATGATGATGCTGGAAGAGCGTGATGTTCGAGGCTTCCTATCCGGCGAGTCACGCGTAGATGACAGCAGCCAGCAGTTTGTGAGTACGGCGGAAGCTTTCTACGGTTATTCAGTTGCCCGCGGCGCAGGGCTGCTTGATCGCTTTCACAAAGTGTCGTCGCTGCTGTTTGGGGGAGTGCTTGGCGTTATTGTTGTGGCAATGTTGGTCATCGCGCTAGTGGTATGGGGCGTGCGTAACAATGTTTTGCAGCCTCTGCGTGCCATAACGCAGCACTTTAAGCGCATCGCCAAGGGTGATCTATCAACGCCAGTCGAAGCCCATTCCGATAATGAAATTGGTTTGTTGTTTAGCGAGTTGGCAAACATGCAGCATTCGCTGATGTCGACGGTGAACCACCTTAACAATAGTAGCCAGCAGGTTTATACCGATAGCCAAGAGATGGCTGCTCAAAGCCAGCAGTTGGCGGGGCAGACTGACTCGCAAGTAGCCGCGCTCGTGCAAATGTCGGCAAGCCTCAAGCAGTTAACCGCAACCGTGAACCAGAATGCACAAAGCGCGGCGCATGTGAGTCAAGCGACGACGGGTGTCGCTCATAAAGCGCAGCAAGGTGATCAGGTAATTGCCCAGTTCATAGCGACTATGCAGGCCATTAACAAGCACTCCGAAGAAATACAAAGCATCATTACCATGATTGAAAGTATTGCCTTCCAAACGAACATTCTGGCTTTGAATGCTTCTGTCGAGGCAGCGCGTGCGGGTGAACACGGGCGTGGCTTTGCGGTGGTGGCCAGCGAAGTGCGTGCGCTAGCAACGCGCAGTGCTGATGCGGCACATGAGATTCGGTCGCGTATTGAAGCATCTCGCCAGAGTGTTGAGCAGGGGAGTGAGTTATCCCAGCAAGCGGGTGAGCACACGCGCGATATTATGCAGTCGGCCACTCAGGTAGAGCAGTTGATGGCCAAAATAGCTTGCGCGTCGGAAGAGCAGCGTCATGGCATTGAGGAAGTGAATAGGGCGGTCACGCAAATGGATCTGACAACCCAGGATGCGCTGAAGCTGGTCAATCACGCAGCCAAAAGTGCAGAAGGACTAACTCAAGAGGCTCTGAAAATGCGTGAGTATGCTGGTCAATTTCGCATGCCTGAGGGGCTGCTTAGCAATAATTCTGAAGATGTCAGTGATGCTACAGAGGAACTCCAGTCATTGGACTGGCAGACATTCGCCGCTTCAGAAAAGTATAGTGATAGTGAGGATAGGCGCGCCTTGGCATGATCGGCATGACATGGCAAGGCGCGGGTGGGGTGATTATATTAGTCGATTAGCTCAACGGCTACTGCGGTGGCTTCGCCACCACCAATGCAAAGGCTGGCAATGCCACGTTTTCCACCTTGGGTGCGCAGGGCGTGAATAAGCGTCGCAATGATGCGTGAACCTGTTGAGCCAATTGGGTGCCCTTGGGCACACGCGCCGCCAAACACGTTGACTTTCTCGTGTGGCAGTCCCAAGTCATCCATCGCCATTAGCGTTACGACAGCGAACGCTTCGTTAATCTCAAACAGATCAACGTCGTTAACGCCCCAGCCAAGCTTTTTCATCAGCTTTTCAATGGCACCGACTGGCGCAATGGTGAATTCGCTTGGATGGCGGGAGTGGGTGGTATGGCCAAGCATTTTAGCTAGTGGCTTCACGCCATGGCGCTTAGCGGCTTCGTGGCTAGCCAAAATAAGTGCAGATGCGCCGTCGGAAATTGAACTAGCGTTGGCAGCCGTAATGGTACCGTCTTTGGCAAACGCCGGACGCAACTGGCGAATTTTATCTAGCTTGGCTTGAAAGGGCTGTTCATCATGCTCGACCAACGTTTCACCTTGGCGAGAGGTGACTGTTACCGGTGCCATTTCTGCCGTTAAATGCCCCTTATTGGTGGCGTCCATAGCGCGCTCTAGAGAGGCAATAGCAAAGTCATCTAGGCGCTCGCGGGTGTAGCCACGCTCTGAGGCAACATCCTGAGCGAAAACCCCCATTAATTTACCGGTTTCGGCATCTTCTAAGCCGTCAAGGAACATATGATCTTTTAGTTCGCCATGACCTAGACGGTAACCACCACGCGCTTTAGTGAGTACGTGTGGGGCATTAGACATTGATTCCATGCCACCCGCGAGCAGTACTTCCCCTGTCCTGGCTTTGATCAAATCGTGGGCTAGCATAGTGGCTTTCATGCCAGAACCACACAGTTTATTGATCGTAGTCGCACCATTGGCATCGGGAATGCCGGCCTGACGCATGGCCTGGCGAGCTGGCCCTTGTTTTACGCCGGCGGGTAGTACACAGCCCATGATGCCTTCTTCAATAACGGATGCTTCGATACTCGCTCGCTCTATGGCGGCGCGGATTGCAACGGCCGCAAGTTCGGGAGCCGTCATGCTGGAAAGGCTCCCCATCATGCCGCCCATTGGCGTGCGGGTGGCAGATAAAAATACAACCTCGGTGGCATTACTCATTTGTGCGTCTCCTGTCGGATTTCTTGTGATTATCTTGCGGTAAGCTTAGTGATGCGTTGACCCGTTGGCGGGGCTGTGGTCTTCTCCTAAGTAACCAAGCAAGCGCTAGTGTAAATGACATGAATGTAATGAATGCTTCCCCTCGCCGCAAGGAATTGACACGTTTAGCGGCTCAGCTATTCGTCCAAGAAGGCTTTGACCGCACCACGGTGCGCATGCTGGCGCAAGAAATGGGTATCAAGTCTGGCAGCTTGTTCCATCACTTCAAAGATAAGCAGGAAATCTTAGCTGCGGTAATCGAAGAAGGTACCCAGAATGCTCTTGGCATTGCTAAAGCAGCGCTTCAAGAGTGCGACAATGATCCTGAGGCGCGGCTGCATGCCATGGCCCGAGCGCACTTAGAGACGCTGTTCGCTGACCGAAATGCCCATGTGGTGGCGTTATTTGAATGGCGACGGTTAGATCCGGATGCCAGTGCCCATTTAAGCCACCTGCGGGATGCCTACGAAGCACTGTGGGTAGAGGTTATCGACGATGCGCTGGCCGCTGAACTTATTCACGGTGATCGCTTTCTGGTGTCGCGGTTTATTTTGGGCGCACTCAATTGGACGGTTCGCTGGTACGACCCGAGTGGGCCGCGCACACCCGATGATTTAGCCGATGAACTAGTTGCGATGATCATGGCCCGTTAATACCTCTTCTCGACCAACGTCTAATCCGTTTACGGCGCTGATTGCTTGCGCTCCCGCGTAAATGCTTTTAGCGTTAGTTTAATTGCAAGGTTTCCGTTAACGTAAACGGACAAAAATAAAGCGTAAGATCGAAACCTGGCCTGTCTGTTTGCGTACAACTGCTCACGACTAACAACATAAGAGAGCCATCATGACAGCAACATCAGCGTCACTACCCACATATTCCACCTTCCTAGAAGGCTTTACGGTTGACACCATGATTGCCAGGCTGGACGACCATCAGGATGGTTGCCTTAATGCCTTTGAGGCATGTTGTGGTCGTCATGTGCGCCAGGGGCGAGGCGATGTGCTGGCGCTCGTGCAGGAAGATATCAATGGACAAACCCATACGCTGACGTATGCAGAACTAGACGAGCAGAGTGGTAAGCTTGCTGGTTGGTTTAAGGCCCAAGGGCTTGGTGAAGGGGACCGTATTGCCTGCATGCTGCCGCGTTCAGCGGCGCTGTTAGTGGCGGTTCTTGCCACTTGGCGAATTGGTGCGGTCTATCAGCCGTTATTTACCGCGTTCGGCCCTGACGCGGTGGATTATCGTCTAGGGCGCGCTGACACCAAGCTGGTTATTACCGATCATGCTAATCGCTTCAAGTTTGATGGGCTAAGCCAATGTCCACCTGTTTTGGCCGTCGGTGGGGCCACGAGCGAACACCCTAAAGATCATGATTGGCAGACTGCGTTGACGCATACGTCAATGAGTGAAAAGCCACCTCGTCTTGCCCCTGAAAAACCTTTTCTTCAGATGTTTACGTCGGGCACGGTAGGCAAGCCAAAGGGAGTGGCTGTGCCGCTTTCCGGTATGACAGCGTTTGCTCTCTATATGGAACTGGCAGTCGATCTTCGCGACGATGATCGCTTTTGGAATATGGCTGACCCGGGTTGGGCATATGGGCTTTATTACGCGATTACTGGGCCGCTGCTGCTCGGTGTTACCACGCACTTCTGCGAGGCAGGTTTCAGTGCAGAAGGTGCCTTGGCGTTCATGAAGCGCCATCATATTACTAACTTCGCCGCGGCGCCCACGGCGTATCGCTTAATGAAAGCGTCAGGACTGTTCGATGATGCCCATCAAACGCTAGAGCTTCGCGCGGCAAGCTCTGCAGGTGAGCCTCTAAACACAGAAGTAGTGACCTGGGTGGAGAAGTCGTTAGGTTGTCCGGTTATGGATCACTATGGGCAAACAGAAACCGGCATGACCTGTAATAACCATCACTCCCTTGATCATCCTAAACATGTGGGAGCGATGGGCGTGCCAATGCCGGGCTACCGCTTGGTCATTTTGGATGCCGAATATAACGAACTGCCGCCTGGTGAGCCGGGGGTGCTTGCGGTAGATATCAAAAACTCACCCGCTCACTTCTTCCAAGGGTATACCTGGCAAGAAAAAGATCCCTTTGTGAACGGTTACTACCTAACTGGCGATGTCGTTATCCGCAATGAAGACGGCTCGTTTCAGTTTGCCGGACGCGATGACGACATTATTACCACCGCAGGCTACCGGGTTGGCCCTACGGATGTTGAAAACAGTGTTATGACCCACCCAGCGGTTGCAGAATCGGCCGCGGTTGGCCAGCCAGACGAGATTCGTGGCGAGGTCATTAAATCTTATATCGTATTGCGTGATGGGTATCAGGCGAGTGAGGCACTTGCCGATGAGATCCGCCAGCAGGTGCGTGAGCGTCTGTCTACTCATGCGTTTCCCAGGGTTATCGAATTCGTCGATGAACTGCCAAAAACGCCTAGCGGCAAGATTCAGCGCTTTAAACTTCGTGCCCAAGCGACTGAGCAAGCACGCAACGACAAATAATCAAAGGAAAGTTGAAATGCAGGTGAAGGATTGTACGTTTTTAATTACTGGTGCAGCTTCAGGACTAGGTGCGGCTACAGCAGAGCGTCTAATAGCAGCCGGTGGAAGCGTTGTATTGTGTGACATGAATAATAGCGTGTTGGAGCATGCTAAACGCTTAGGTGATCGTGCAGTGGCCTGCATAGCTGATATCACCTCTGCCGAGCAAATGCAGCAGGCAATTGACGAAGCGATTGCATTGGGAGGCGAAAGCGGCCTTTCCGGTGTTATTCACTGTGCTGGGGTCGTTAGCGTGGCCAAACTGGTTGATCGTAATGGCAATCCCGCAGACCTGGAAAGCTATGCAAAAACGATCAACATTAATTTAGTGGGTACGTTTAATGTGATGCGTTTGGCGGCAGCCGCCATGGCCAAAAATACTCCCAATGAGAGTGGTGAGCGGGGCGTAATTATTAATACGGCTTCTATCGCGGCATTCGATGGGCAGGTGGGGCAGTGTGCTTATAGTGCTTCGAAAGCTGGTGTGGTTGGCATGAGTTTGCCTGCTGCTAGAGAGCTATCACGCCATGCGATTCGCGTTATGGCGATTGCGCCTGGTGTTTTTGAAACGCCCATGATGAGTGAGATTCCTGATGAAGCTGCTCAGGCTTTAGCTGCTGCGGTGCCTTTCCCCAAGCGGTTGGGCAAGCCAGATGAGTTTGCTCAGCTGGCCGAGCAAATTATCACTAACCCAATGTTGAATGGTGAAGTGATTCGGCTGGATGGCGGCATTCGAATGCAGTAAATAGGCTGGAAAATTAGTAGCGTCTAATAGCCTGCCAGCACTTTTGCTGGCAGGTTT
Source organism: Vreelandella venusta (assembly GCF_007989605.1). Classification (GTDB taxonomy): domain Bacteria; phylum Pseudomonadota; class Gammaproteobacteria; order Pseudomonadales; family Halomonadaceae; genus Vreelandella; species Vreelandella venusta. The sequence goes on from NZ_BJUL01000025.1 coordinate 37,540, forward strand.
TTTTGTTTATAGATCAATTTTTTATCGGTTAGTCGACCAAAGTTGTAGCGGTTTTGGGTGTTATATTCAAACGACCGCTTGACTATGGTGCTGCTGCGCGCTAGTTTTCAAACATGTGTTTGAAAGTGGCTTTTTTGAAATCCCAGCCGTACTAAACATGTAAGCCACTTTCAGCCCCCAGCTCAGGAGAAGTGACATGCCCAGCTATCAAGCCCCCTTACGTGATATGCGTTTCGTTATGGACGAAATGTTTGATTATCCCAGCCACTATGCAGCGCTGCCCTGTGGTGATGACGCGTCTCCAGACGTCGTGAATGCGATTCTTGAGGAGGGCGCACGCTTTGCTCGTGATGTGCTACTTCCGCTCAATCAAAGTGGTGATGAAGAGGGGTGTTTGTTAGAAGGTGGCGAAGTTAAAGCGCCGCAAGGTTTTAAAGAGGCCTATCAGCAATATGTTGAGGGCGGCTGGCCAAGCCTAGCAGCAGATCCTGAACAGGGCGGCCAAGGTCTTCCGCCCTCATTGGCGATGATGCTGTCTGAAATGATCTGCGCAACTAACTTAGCGTGGGGTATGTATCCAGGGCTTTCCCATGGTGCGGCCGATGCACTTCGGCACCATGGTACTGATGAGCAAAAGGAGACCTATCTTACCAAACTGGTTGAAGGCGTTTGGACGGGCACTATGTGTCTCACCGAGCCACACTGTGGTACTGATCTCGGGTTAATTAAGACGCGTGCGGTGCCTAATGAAAGTGGTGCCTACTCCATTACGGGTACTAAGATCTTTATTTCTGCTGGCGACCATAATCTGGCAGAAAACATTGTACACCTCGTATTAGCCAAACTGCCCGGCGCTCCTGAGGGCTCGAAGGGTATTTCTCTATTTGTTGTACCTAAGTTTATGCCAGATGCTCAAGGCAATCCCGGCGATCGTAATGGCGTTTCCTGTGGCTCGCTCGAGCACAAAATGGGCATCCACGGTAATGCGACTTGTGTGATGAACTTTGATGGTGCGACGGGCTATTTAGTTGGAGCGCCCAACAAAGGCTTAGCGTGCATGTTCACTATGATGAATGCCGCACGTCTAGGTGTGGGCATTCAAGGTTTAGGCTTAATTGAAGCCAGTTTCCAAAACTCGCTCAGCTACGCTCGTGACCGGTTACAAATGCGTGCTCTTTCTGGTGCTCAAGCTCCTGAGAAAGTAGCAGACCCGATTATTGTTCATCCGGACGTGCGCCGTATGCTGCTAACCCAGAAGGCGTTCGCCGAGGGTGGTCGCATGCTAGTGCTATATACCGCTCAAATGCTAGATATCGTTGAGCACGGTAAGCCCGGCGAAGAGAGAGAGCAGGCTGAAACTCTGCTTGGTCTATTAACGCCTATCGTGAAAGCGTTTCTCACTGAAGTTGGTTTTGAGTGCACCAATGAAGGCGTGCAGATTTTTGGTGGTCACGGCTTCATTAAAGAGTGGGGAATGGAGCAGCTGGTGCGTGATGCGCGCATTACCCGTCTCTATGAAGGTACTACCGGCATTCAAGCGTTAGACCTGCTTGGCCGAAAGGTGTTGATGAGCCAGGGCGAATCGCTAAAAGTATTCACCAAAGAGATCCATAAGTTCTGTAAGGCGGAAGCTGATAACCCTGCTCTAAAAGAGTTTGTTGAGCCGCTAGCGAAGCTGAATGCTGAGTGGGGTGAGCTAACCATGGGCGTGGGTATGAAAGCCATGCAAGACCGTGAAGAAGTGGGGGCGGCTAGCGTCGACTACCTCATGTACTCCGGCTATGTCACCTTGGCGTACCTTTTTGCCCGCGCAGCTAAGCAGTCGTTGGTGGAATTAGAGGGTGACGATAAGGCGTTTTATGCGGCCAAGTTGAATACTGCTCGTTTCTATTACCAGCGCCTGCTGCCGCGTACTAAAGCACATGCTCAGATGATTCAAGCGGGGGCGGGAAGCCTTATGGCGATGTCGAGCGAAGATTTTGGCTTGGGCTTTGAGATTTAAGCTTTTGAGATTTAGCTCAACAGGAGTGGTTATTCTGCAAAAGCACATTCATCTGTAGGCTTAACTGAGCACTCTCTGGTCAGGGGACTGATCGGTGGTTTGCGGCAGGCTTGTTCTTAGAACAACACCTGCCGCTTTTTTATTTCAATTTATTTTCCAATAGCCCTTGCCAAGACGGCAGC
>NZ_BJUL01000026.1 GCF_007989605.1 Vreelandella venusta
CCTGACGCTGATTAACAACGCTGCCTACGTGGACTTGGTTCAGGGGGGCGAAATCGATATCGCCATTTCACCTCAGCAAGCGACCATCGGCAGCCTGCTTACCCACGTCCGCCGGGGCGATATTGTCAATGTACACTCACTGCGCCGTGGTGCTGCGGAAGCCATCGAGGCGATCGCCCACGGTGATAAGCAGTCGTCCAAAGTGGTCGGCCGCACCATTGCTGAGATCAATCTGCCTGAAGGCACCACCATTGGTGCCATTGTGCGAGGCAAAGAGGTCATGATCGGCCATGGGGATGTGATGGTAGAGAGCGGCGATCACGTCATTCTGTTCGTGATTGATAAGCGGCGAATTCGTGATGTAGAGCGGCTATTCCAAGTGGGATTAACGTTCTTTTAAGCCACTCGGAACTCGCCTGTGATGTCGTTAGCATCCATCGTTAACAACGCTATGCGTTAAATCTCCACCGCGCGACCAATAAACTCAATTGGTCCCGTTGGTAAGCCGGTGGGTGAACCGGTGTCATCTTCTAGGGTGAGTTCAAAGAGCTGGTTATTCTCAAGCGGCGGTAACTGGTCTAAACGCAGACGCAGCGGTTGCCCTGGCTCTACTAGGCCAAGTGAAACCGGCGCTTGCCAATCATCCGCCTTGGTCCAGAACTCCAGTGCTTTGCCTTCGGGCACATCAAAAACGCCCAGCGGGATCAGTTGAATCTCTTGGCGGCTGGCGGCCTGCACGACCCACCCTGCTGATTGAGTCTGCGGCGCTAACAGCACCACCATATATTCCGGCGTTGTTGGTGCCGTGGAGACATTGGTCAATATCACCCCCATAGTCACCGCGGCAGCCAAACCAAGGCCGGTAGCGGCGCGCCAAAATGGTAGGCTGTGCACCAAGCGGCGTGGCGTTGGTGCCACTCTTGGAGCACGCGCTGATCTTTTCGACGCGGCGTGCATGCTGCGCTCTATGCGCGGCCATAAATAATCTGATGGGGTAACAGGATCAACGATCGCGGTGTAGGGGAAAAACTGCTCTTCCCAGTCAGCCACGATGGTTTGTAATTCTGGATCATTGGCCAAACGTGCCTCAAAGGCTTCTCGCTCAGCGATGGGTAACGAACCTAGCACGTACTCCCCTGCAAGTGCATACAGGTCATCGTTTTCGTTTGAACGTGTCATGACATACACTCCCGCAGGCGAAGTAAACTTCGCTTAATCCAGGCTTTGACAGTGCCTAGCGGCGCGCCAGTGTGTGCAGCAATCTCGGCATGACTTAACCCATCCACGTAGGCATGTAGCACACAGTTGCGGCGCTCGGTTTCCAATTGCTGCAAGCACTCATCCATCTGTTGGCCAGTCTGCCAGTCAAAGGCCTCCGCCGTTGTCGATAATGACTGTTGGTAGGTATCATCATCGGCTAGCTCGCCTGGGTCGTCGATATCCACCCTGATTTCTCGGTCGCGCTGGCGAATAGCGTTTAAGGCTAAGTGGCGGGCAATACTGAATATCCAGGTGCGGGCAGAGCCCCGCTCGGGGTCGAAACTATCGGCACGCTGCCAGATGTTCAGGCAGGCATCGTGGACAATGTCCTCAGCCATACCGCGGTCTTTCACAATGCGCATGACAACGCCAAGCAGTCTGGCACCCTCTTGACGATAAAGTTGGTGTAGCGCCGCTTGCTCGCCACGCGCGCAGCGGGCAAGCGCATCAGCATAATCAAAGTCGTTAGCTATCGTAGACACGCCTATATCAGACACATGCTAGCTCCCTGGTGACACGCCGATACAGTCGTCGATACTATTCACAAATACTATCGCCAATACTGTTATCGCCGCTCTTTTGGCTAGCATAGCGGCTAGAGACTCGCGAGACGAGCCTCTAGCCTTACTTAGATGTGTTTCTTGAGCAAAACATTGCTTAGCAAAAGTGTTACTTACCACTTAGCAATAAAAGGACTTAGTTAGCTGTCCAGAAAATATAATCTGCCTGGTAGGTGACGACTGCGGTGGCACCGTCATGGCCATCATCGCAAGCCACATCGGGTGCGACACCACCTTGAGTGTTCAGGCGTTGAATGTAGCTAACGCCAGTCATTGCGCCCTCACCTTCCGCAGGATTGGCTTCAACGAGCTGCAACGGAATATTGCCATCACCATTCGCGGCAGTTGCCAACTGAGTGCCGGTCACTTTGGAGCCATCCAACGCTTCCCAAGTAGCAGGCGGTCCATAGTAGCTGCCAACTTGAGCACCATCACTGTCGTTCAGCGCCGCGTGAGGGCCTTTGAATACCCAGCCCATAGTGCCGTCGTCTTTGGCTTCGCACATGTAGGTAATCGCACCCACACCGACTGTTTCCAGAGCGACGGTATTGCCATCGGGCACTTGAACGTCGGCAGGCGTCATATCTGCCAGCGCAACGTGACTGAAGGATGCAATCAAGGTAGCGGCGAGTGCTGCACGCGTAAGAGGTTGGATAGTCATTTCAGTCTCCTTGGGTTTTGTATCAACCACTGCAAAGTGTGGCTGTATAGGGGATACACGCGAGAAGACGTTTTGGATGCACTCTTTTTAGAAAATAATTAAGAAAAAAGCGCCTAAAAAATTTGAGGCGCTTTTTATGTATATAAATCAGTTAATTAATTATTGGCTAACACCATCCACTGCAACCTGTCGGGGGCAGGCATTGCCATTCTGATCAAACAGGTGGCAATGCTGGCCTGCAAGCCCCAAACGCACCGCTTGGCCCTCTTGTAGGTAGGTCAAACCATCCAAACGCTGGGTAAGTGGGGCATCGATGCCTGCTACCTGCCAATGCGCCAGCGTTTCGTAACCCAGCTTTTCCGCCACCATTAAGGTCGCACTCAGCGTGGCTTCTGCCTGTTCGGCTGCGACAAAATCTTCTGCCCGCAGCCCAAGCGTTGCGCTATCCCCTGACTGAAGGTGCTTGCCATTGACTGCTACTGTCAGCGTGTCGCCGCTATGCAGGCGCACGACTGTTTGACGCTCGCCTGGGTCTACCACCGTAACGGGAAAGGTATTAATCCGTGGCGAGCCGATGAACTCGGCCACCTCAAGGGTTTTAGGGAAATGATAGAGCGAAAGCGGCGCGCCGACCTGGGCGATACGGCCACGGGAAAGCAGCACAATTCGGTCAGCCAGCGTCATCGCTTCCACTTGATCGTGAGTCACGTAAATCATGGTGGCGTTCAAGCGCTTATGCAGCGCCGCAATTTGCACCCGCATATCCACCCGCAGCGCAGCATCCAGGTTAGAGAGCGGCTCATCGAACAAAAAAACCGCGGGCTCTTTTACCAAGGTACGGCCAATCGCTACCCGCTGACGCTGGCCACCGGAAAGATCTTTAGGTTTGCGTTCCAGCAGTTCAGTCAAGTGCAACATGTCAGCGGCATGCTGAACGCGACGACGAATCTCGGCTTTATCAGTGCGCGCCAGCTTTAAGCCAAAGGCCATGTTTTCCGCCACGCTCATATGCGGGTAAAGCGCATAGGATTGGAACACCATGCCGATATCCCGCTCCTGGGGTGGAATCTCATTGATTCGCTGACCATCAAGCTGCATATCGCCTTCGGTGATATCTTCCAAGCCAGCGATCATGCGCAACAGGGTGGATTTTCCACAGCCAGAGGGGCCAACGAAGACCACAAACTCGCCATCTTCGATCGTAAGATCGATATCCCGGGAAATTTCCACACCGTCAAAGGATTTACCAATACCGCTAAGCGTTAAACGTCCCATGGTGCATCCTCCTCGGACGGTGGGCAGCAGGCAATCGCCACGCCGTAAGGTGGTAGCCGTAGTTGCCCATCCTGCCACTCGCCGTTTAGCCAAGCAGGCGAACCCTTCAGTGATTCAGCGCTTTTAGGCGCCCCGCGAGTGACGGTTTGGTCGCTAAAATTCAGCGCAATCAGCAGGCGTGTGTGTTGATAGGTGCGCTCTAAACAGAGCACCTCATCATGCACGGCGTGATAGCGCACTTCGCCTTTGACTAACGCTGGCTGGGTGCGGCGAAACGCTAAAAACTCACGGTAGGCATTGAGCAACGAACCGGCATCGTTATCTTGCTGATCAACGGCAAGGCTGGCGTGCGAATCGGGTACTGGCAGCCAGGGAGTGACATCACTAAAGCCAGCGTGTCGCGCGTCGGCTTGCCAAGGGTGTGGCGTTCGGCAACCATCGCGACCTTTATAGGCAGGCCAAAAGGTGATGCCCGCCGGGTCCACCAACTGCTCAAACGCCAGTTCGGCTTCTGGCAAGCCAAGTTCTTCACCTTGGTAAAGGCACACACTACCCCGCTGGGTAAGCAAAAACACCATAAAAAGCCGCAGCTTATCCAACTGCCCTTCAGCCTGCCAGCGGGTGGCAAGGCGGGTGACATCGTGATTCCCCAGCGCCCAACAGGGCCAGCCATCGCCAATCCGCGCCTCCATTTCGGTAAGCGTTTTATGCAAATAACCAGGGTCGGCTTTGTCGGTCAGCAGGTTAAAGGAGTAGCACATGTGCAGGCGATTGCCGCCTTGGGAGTATTCCGCCATCACGCCCAGGGCGTCATCGTCACCAACTTCTCCGACGCTCGTCGAGCCTGGGTACTCATCGAGCAGGCCACGCAGGCGCTCTAAAAACAGCAGATTTTCCGGCTGGGTTTTATCGTGCTGGTGCAGCTGGTAGCCATAGGGGTTGTCCGGGCGAACACCTAAAAAGCTTTCGGTTACTGCTGCACGCGGAGGGTTATCGTTAAGCTCGCCATGGGTGCAGAAGTTCACCGCATCAAGACGGAAGCCGTCGACGCCACGCTCCAGCCAAAAGCGCGCTTCTTCCAGAATGGCATCCACCACAGCGGGTGTGCGGAAATTGAGATCCGGCTGGCTGGCCAGGAAGTTATGCAGATAGTACTGGCAACGGCGCGTATCCCACTGCCAGGCGCTACCACCAAACACCGACTGCCAGTTGGTCGGTGGCGCACCATCAGGCTTGGGGTCGGCCCAGACATACCAGTCTGCTTTCGGGTTATCACGACTTTTACGGCTCTCTTCAAACCAGGCGTGCTGATCAGAGGTATGTGACATTACCTGATCAATCGTCACCTTCAGCCCTCTGGCATGGGCGGCTTCAACCAGGCGATCGAAATCTTCCAGGGCGCCAAACATCGGGTCAACACCACGGTAATCGCTAATATCGTAGCCGAAGTCTTTCATTGGCGAGGTAAAAAACGGCGACAGCCAAATGGCATCTACGTTTAGCGAGGCAATGTAATCAAGCTTATCGATCACCCCTTTTAAGTCACCAATCCCATCGCGCTGGCCGCCCTTTGCGTCGCCATCCATAAAGCTGCGCGGGTAAATTTGGTAAATCACTGCGCCGCGCCACCAGTCAGCGCCTTGGCTGCCAACGTAGTGGGAAGTAGAAGATGCCTGCATCATTATATTGTCCTTATCATTACCTGTTGATTGGCATGATGCAGCGTTGATCAAAAGATAAAATCCTCCCCTAGAGGTAGCAGTGGGCGTAGGTATTAGGAGTAGATGTTAGGAGTAGCCGCCACCGCCGCTCATAAGCACTGTTTACTCTCCTCTTATTCTCCTTGAATATGCGCCAATAATTGCCCCGCCAGCGCAATGGCTTCATCACGCCGCCGAATATTCTGTTTTTGATAAAGGCTGCGGATATGCGTTTTGATGGTGGTCGGCGCCACCGATAGCTGTTCAGCGATCTGCTCATTAGAGAGCCCAGCATGAATCAGCCCCAAGATTTGCCACTCTCGGCGAGTGAGTGGCGATGTGCGGATAAGTTCAGGCACATCGGGCCGTGCCACAATGTTGGCAATGACTGTCTCGTCCAGCATCAAGCGCCGGGCGCTGCCAAAATCTTTTTGGCGACCAGCTAAGGTCAACAACCGTTCCGCGCGAGCCTGTTCAAGGGGGGCTAAGCTGTTACTTGCTAATAGCGTCGACAGCAGCTCCCCCAGTGGTTTGCCTAAGCGTAAAAAGCTGCCTACCAATGCAGTGCGGGAAGCTAAACGGAGTGCCTGCTGCATATGGCTACTTGCATGGGCGGTTTTCCCCTGATGCCAAGCCACCGCCGCTAAGCACAGCTGGTTGCGATTCGCGTCAGTCACTAACCCCAATCGCTGGGTGTGGGCTTCAAGGGCATCCAGCAGTTCGCGGGCCTCTTCATAGCGCCCCAAGAGTGTTAATGCACGGGCATGATTACGTACGTTGCACTGGGAAAAGTGATTGGTGGCATGCTCGGTAAGTGGTTCTGGCGCTTCTTGGCGCCAACGCTCAACCGCATCCATATCGTGTGTCGATTGCCACCACGCCAACAGCGTTGCATGGGCATTGGCTACCCAATCAATGTGGTAATCCCCTTCTGAGAGAATTTTACGCAGCCTACGAATGTGGTCGGCACACTGCGCTTGATCTCCCCGGCTCTGGGCGATTTTAGCGAGCTGAATATGGCACTGTAGCGTCCAGCGCTCACCTTGATTGTCTAACACCGCAATACCTTTCAACGCAGCCTGCTCGGCTTCGTCTAAGCGATGCCACTCCCAAAGCACCTGGCTGCGAATGCGGTACAAAAACTCCGCAACCGGTAAATGTTCAAGTTCGGCGCGCTCTAGATGGGCAAAGGCGCGCTCTTGAATATCGTAGGCGGCCTGCAAGCGTCCCTGAGCCACCAGGGTTTCAGACTGATGACAGTATGACCACAGCAGCAGCTGATGATCGTTGCGCTGACGAGCTTGACGCTCTACTTCGCTAACGCGCTGAAGCGACTCTTCCAGATAGCCCAGAACAAAGCGTGCTTCACTAAGAATAGCGGTGGCGGTCAGTGGTGTTGACGCCAGATAGCGAGCAGGCGCCGCAAGCGCTTGCTCAGCCAGTGGCGCTGCGCGCTCAGCATCACCATGGTTAATCGCCAATTGGGCACGCAACGTGGCAAATTCGGCGCTCAATGCCTGCCATTCGGGCTCATCCAGCTGCGCCTCTATCCATCCGATCACTCGTGCCGTGATATCAAACTGAAATTGCCCATGGGATACCCAGCCATAGAGCAGCGCATGCTCCGGACGTTTTGAAAGTCGCGGTTCGCCCAACAGTGCAAAGCCTTGCGCTAATAACGCATAAGCTCCACTGGCTAGTAATGCAGGGCCCTGCGCGGTCAGCAAGCTAGCAACATCCTCTGGCTCCTCGGCTAAGATTGCCTGTCGTAGCGCCATGATCGGATCATTTAGCGCTAACCACGCCCGGCTTGCCCGCTGATGCAACCTTCGTTGGGTGGCTAAATCAAGCTCGTGGCGGCGGTGGCGAAGATACTCGCCAAACAGCCGCTGAAAGCGGAACCACTGGCTATGCGGGTCGGGCCGTTCAATAAAGAGTCCTGCTTGCTCAAACGCTTCCAAGCGCTGGGTTAGCCGCTCCCCTTCCAACAGGCGCGCCATTAGCTCGGGCGAAAAGCGCTCTAACACCCCCAACTGAAGCATCAGCTCGCGCTCTTCGGCAGGCAGAGCGGCAGCGAGCAGTTCATCAAACCAAGCGACAAAATCAGGGTGCGCACCGCTTAAGCGCTCTACCAGCGCATCAAATCCCGCACGCGTAGTGGTTCGCTCAACCAGCCAGTTAAGCGCTACAATCCAGCCACCGCTTCGACGCAAGGCGCGTTCAAGGCTTACCCGGGTGGGCGAAAAACTTAGCTGTTCGGCACACAAGGTGTGTGCTTCTTCGCTGTCAAAGGCCAAGCCATGAAGGTCGATCTCTTCAAGCTCCCCTCTCAATCGCAAACTCGCCAAACCAAGCGCGGGTCGCGAGCGGCTCGCCAGTGTCAAAGTCAACCAAGGCGGCTGATGACGCAGCCAGTGAGCGACACCCGCCAAAATATCGGGATGGGTTACGTGTTCAAATTCATCGACGACGAAACGACACGGGGAACGTTGCTCGGGTAACTCTCCCAACCAGCGCTCAAGCTGCTCAATGCAGTCAGCATTGTCAGCCATGGATGAAAGCACACCGGTATCATCGAATAGTTTATTCAACGCTGCCCGCCAGTAGGTTAGAAAGCGTGCTGGCTGGTTATCACGTTGATCCAATCGTAGCCAAGCGGCCTCCTGCTCCAGCGCGGGCAATCGTTCGGCCAGCAGTGTCGTTTTGCCATAACCCGAGGGCGCTGCCAGCACCAGCAGGCGGGTGCGCTCGTTTAAGGCGAAATGATCATTTAGACGTGGCCGGGCCACTACACTAAGCGGCAACGGCGGTGCCTTTAGCTTTTCTTGGAGTAACGACATCAGCGCCTCCCGATATCAGTGCTTTTACCTAACAAAAAGCCCGCGACACGTCGCGGGCAATCAGCATTGGAGAAACAGTTTTCGCTAGCGAGCAGCGGCTTACGCTTAGAACCTCTGTCTAGAACCTCTGTCTAGAACCTCTGTCTAGAACTTCTGCTTAGAACCATACTTCGCTTTGTACGCCAAAGGTAAATTCACCGCCAGTGAATCCATCGCTACCCAGAGAGCTGGCACCGTAGCTATTAAGGCTCTCGTCCCAGTCGCTGTAAGTCGTGAATAGACGGATTTCAGGACGCTTCCAGAAACCACCTACTTCCGGCTTGAAAGTCGGTGCGATAGTGAACTTCATATAGTCACCATCGACCGCGTTACGGTCACTGTAGCCCTGTGGGTCTAAATCCATCCACTGATAGCTAGCTTCGTACTGCATTTCGAAATTCTGATTGATTTCATTGGCCAGACGCACGTTTAGCGTCGCCCAGTCATAGCTGTCACCGTTAGCGAAGCGATCTTCACTGGTTTCAGCCAGTATCGACGGTGCAATACGCCACGTCGGTGCAATATAGGTTGTTCCGTATAACGCCAGCCGCGTTGCGGTAGCATCATCCGTCAGATCGCCGTTGCTACCCAACCCTTTAACTTCGGCCCCTAAGCCTTGGCCGTGCAGTACAGCGGCCTTAAAGTTACCTTCGCCCATGCCAAAGAAGCTGTCGCCGTGGTAAGCCACCATGGTATGCCAGCCGCTATCAGCCGCGGTTTGGCCTACGCCAATATCACGCTCATCGTTATCCGCAGCAGACATGCCGTTGACCATGACCTGCCAGTTACCGAAGTAATTATTAGAGGTCAACACGAGGTTATCCGTATCGCTATTTTCTCCATCTAAACCGGGATTTTCACGGTTGACGAGCGGATAGTCGCTGAAGCTGCGGCCATAAACTGAAAGGTTACTCTTCCAGTTATCGGCTAGCTGCATATCGTATATACCGCCACCGGTACCGGCGAGAAAGACGACATCGCTATCTAGCCAATGGATATCAAAGTTATCACGGTCAAAGCGCTTACCGGCCCAAATAGAAGCGTTTTCAAACGCGCCGGTAAAGCTTGGCAAGTCGCTAAATTCGGCATACACCTGACGCACGTTTAGGTTGGTATCGTCACCTACCCAATCGTTACTGGAATTAGTACCGGCAGCCAACATCGTGGTGTAACGGGCTTTTGCACCGTTATCAAACTGCATGCGGTAGTTAAGAATGGCTTCAGAGTAAGTATCCGGTTCGTTGCCCAAACGACCAACGGCACCACCATTGCCACCCGCGGGTGTTAGATAAGGCCCAGCTGGTGCGCTTTTGCCATCTTCACCAATTAGCAGGCCGGAACGCGCATAGACATTAAAGGAGAACCCCTCTTCACCGCTGGATTGGCGCTCTACACGGGCAAGGCGTTCTTCAATATCAGCATTGGTGGCGGACGCACTTGACGATGATGCAGCATGTCCCTGCTCAGCTAACTCAGCGCGACGCTCTGCAGCCTCCGCCCGCTGCTCAGCAGCGGCAATTCTTGCTTCTAACTGAGCAAATCGCTCTTCCAATGTTGTGTCGGCGCTAGCAGTACCACACAGCCCAAAACTGGCAGCGGCGATAGCAATGGCAAGAGGTGTTCTGAATGTCATTTTGTGCATTGTTTTAAACCTTAATTTATTAAGCCCTTGTTTTTAAATCCATATCCTTAAAACCCATACTCTTAAAAGCGGTATTGCTAAGAGCTGCCTTGCTAAGAGCTGCCTTCCTAACAACTATGCTTTAAAAAAGAGTTTTAAAAATTGCTTTAAAAACTTGGCTTTAAATCTTTTATTTTTGAAATTTTGTTGAAAACGTAAGTTTCTGATGCTTTTGCTTTAAGCCTTTCTTCGAGCCAAAGACACCCGTCTGTCGCTTTACTGCACGGATAGCCCACGTTCATCAACACGCCCAACGACTCTCCCGCTGAGTGGCGCTAAACGCTGTTCTGCGAACCAAAATCAGCAGATTACGTTGCAAAGCAACTACGTTTTATCCCGTCAACTAACGGTAAAAACAACTTAATCGATTAAGAGATAGTAAACCAACAAGAAATCACTAATTATCGACTAATGTCTAAACTGTTTTTTAGATTAGAAAAAATCAATTCAACCGCATTAGACAAAAGTCGCTATTGAACTTGTCATGACGAGACGGCTAACTGGCACCTTACTTAATCGTTTAAGTAGGCGCTGCAAGCGCTTTTAACACTCATTACCCATAACAACAAATGCCGAGGAATGCCCTATGAAAAAGACACTACTCACTTCTGCCATTGCTTTGGCTAGTCTCGCTAGCGCCACAGGCTCTGCTCAAGCGGCTGAGTTAACCATTTCTTGTGGCGCTGTTGGCGCGGAGCTTACCCTTTGCCAAGAAGGTGTGAGCGCCTGGGAAGAGAAGACCGGCCACAGTGTCGATGTGGTTTCAACGCCAAACTCATCTACCGAACGTTTGTCACTTTACCAACAAATTTTATCCGCTAACTCTAGCGACATTGATGTCATGCAGATCGATGTCGTCTGGCCCGGCCTACTCGCTAATCACCTGCTTGATTTAAGCGAAGTGCTGGGTGAAGACGCCGCGGCAGGCCACTTCGACACCATTGTCACCAACAACACTATCGATGGCCGCCTAGTTGCGATGCCCTGGTTTACCGACGCAGGTGTTCTGTATTACCGCGCAGACCTGCTGGAGAAACATGGCCATGACGTGCCGACCACGTGGCAAGAACTGACCGACATCGCGCGTGATATCAAAGATGCCGAGCGCGCAGAAGGCAATGAGCGTATGCAGGGTTTTGTCTTCCAGGGGCGTGCTTATGAAGGACTTACCGTCAATGCACTGGAGTGGGTATCAAGCTTCGGTGGCGGTACCGTGGTAGATCAGGATGGCGAAGTCACCATCAATAACGAGAAAGCTGCTGAAGCGCTGGATTTAGCAGCCTCATGGATTGGCGATATCTCTCCGGAAGGCGTGCTGAATTATACCGAAGAAGAAGCCCGTGGCGTTTTCCAGGGCGGCAATGCCGTATTTATGCGCAACTGGCCATACGCCTGGTCACTGGCTCAAAGCGAAGATAGCGATGTACGTGGCAGCGTCGGCGTTACCCAATTGCCCGCAGGTGGAGAAGACGGTCGAAGTGCAGCTGGCTTAGGCGGTTGGAACTTAGCAGTATCCCGCTATAGCGAACATCCCGAGCTCGCCGCTGACCTGGTCGCCTTCTTAGCCGGTGAAGAAGAGCAAAAGCGTCGTGCCATCCAAGCGTCCTATAACCCCACCATCGATGCGCTTTACCAAGATCAAGAGGTACTGGAAGCCGTGCCATTCTTTGGCACTCTTTACGACACCTTCACCAACGCCGTTGCCCGTCCGTCAGCACCTACCGGGGATGCCTATGGCCGTGTTAGCAATGCCTTCTTCAGCACTTCGCATGATGTGCTTTCGGGCACTAAAAATGGCGCTGACGCCGTCGCTGACCTCGAAGGCGATCTACTCCGCCTGAAGCGTCGCAACTGGTAACCGCGGAGATACCTATGTCGACCTCTTCTAACAATAGCGCGCCCCTGGAGGCGCGCTCAGCCGCAGCGCCAGCGCGTCGGCATCGCGGCACTAAAGTACGCCGTCAGCGGGTCAAAGCGGCTTGGCTGTTCTTAGCGCCCATGTTGATCGCATTAACGTTGGTGGCTGGCTGGCCGTTAATGCGAACATTTTTTCTAAGCTTTACCGATGCCTCACTATCGGATCTGGGGGCGGCTAATCTAATCGGGTTTGAAAACTATCTGGTTTACGACAATGGCCGCTGGTTCGGGGTTCTTGCTGACCCAGTCTGGTGGCAATCTGTTTGGAATACGGTTTATTTTTCGGTGGTATCTGTCTCTTTAGAAGTCATTTTCGGTGTCATTGTGGCGCTTATTCTAAATGCAGAGTTTAAGGGTCGGACGATTGTTCGCGCGGCAGTGCTAATTCCGTGGGCAATTCCTACCATCGTTTCCGCCCAAATGTGGGCGTGGATGCTCAACGATCAGTTCGGCATCATCAACCACCTGCTAATGACGGTTGGGATTATCGACAATCCGATCGCCTGGACAGCTAGCGCGACTTACTCAATGTGGGCCGTCATCATGGTTGATGTCTGGAAAACAATTCCGTTTGTCGCCCTGTTGGTGTTAGCCGCCCTACAGATGTTGCCAAAAGATTGCTACGAAGCCGCAGAAGTAGACGGCATTCATCCCCTGCGTGTGTTCTTCAAAGTTACCCTGCCGCTGATTACGCCAGCTTTGATGGTGGCGGTAATTTTCCGTCTTCTAGATGCCCTACGGGTGTTCGACGTGATCTACGTACTGACCTCTAACTCAACCAGCACAATGTCGATGTCAGTCTATGCGCGCCAGCAGTTGGTTGAGTTCCAGGATGTTGGTTACGGCAGTGCTGCCTCTACCCTGTTGTTCTTGATTATTGCCCTGGCCACCGTTGCTTACCTCTATTTAGGCCGTAACAAAATACAACTAGGAGGTGACTGATGAACCAACGTCAGTTAGCCAAAATTGCCAAGCGCGTCGGCTTTTGGGCCTTAATTGCGCTGATTATGGTATACGCCGTTTTCCCATTTTATTACGCGGTCATTACCTCACTTAAACCTTCCAGCGAGCTTTTCCAGGTTGAACTTTGGCCCTCCAATTGGAACCTGGATAACTATGCGCAGATTTTTAGCCAGTCGAGCTTTATCCGTGCGATTTTTAACTCGGTCGTCGTAGCATTTAGCGTTGTTTTCATCGCGCTACTACTGGGCATCACCGCCTCTTACGCGCTGGGACGAGTTCGCTTCCGTGGTCGCTCGACCGTCATGCTGGTCATTCTTGGGGTTTCCATGTTTCCTCAGGTTGCGGTGCTCTCAGGCTTGTTTGAGGTGATTCGCGCACTAAATCTCTACAACAATCCCGCTGGCCTCATTCTGAGCTACACCATTTTCACGCTGCCCTTCACCGTCTGGGTACTTACCACTTTCATGAAAGAACTGCCCATGGAGTTGGAAGAAGCCGCCATTATGGATGGCGCTACGCCCTGGATTACGATTACTAAAGTCTTCCTACCGCTAATGTGGCCCGCCATGGCAACCACTGGCCTGCTCGCCTTTATTGCGGCGTGGAATGAGTTTCTGTTTGCCTTAACCTTCACACTCACTGATGCCCAGCGCACCGTGCCTGTTGCCATTGCCCTGCTGTCAGGTGGTAGCGCCTACGAGCTGCCTTGGGGGCCAATCATGGCCGCGTCGGTGGTCGTCACCGTGCCCCTGGTTATCTTGGTCATCATTTTCCAACGTCGCATTGTTTCAGGCTTAACTGCGGGCGCAGTTAAAGGCTAAGCGTGGGTGTCATTTACGTTTCATTAAGGATTTATTCATGCAAGACAACCTGACCTGGTGGCGCGGCGGCGTTATCTATCAAATTTACCCGCGCAGCTTTTTAGACAGCCGTGGCGACGGTATTGGTGACTTGAAAGGCATTACCGAAAAGCTCGATTACGTCGCTTCTTTGAATGTTGACGGTGTCTGGCTATCGCCTTTCTTTACGTCTCCCATGTTGGATTTCGGTTATGACGTCAGCGACTACCGTGACGTTGATCCAATGTTTGGCACCCTAGATGATTTCAAGGCGTTGCTCGACAAGGCCCATTCACTTGGGCTGAAAGTGATGATTGATCAAGTCATCAGCCATACCTCCGAACAGCACGCTTGGTTTAAAGAGAGCCGCCAGAATCGTACCAACCCCAAAGCCGATTGGTTTGTATGGGCAGACCCTAAGCCCGATGGCACACCCCCTAATAACTGGCTATCTATTTTTGGCGGCCCTGCCTGGACCTTTGATTCACGCCGCCAGCAGTATTATCTACACAACTTTTTGACCAGCCAGCCGGATGTCAACTTCCACAACCCGGAAGCTCGTCAGGCACAGCTGGATAACATGCGCTTCTGGCTGGATCTTGGCGTTGATGGTTTCCGCCTTGATACCGTCAACTTCTACTTCCACGATGCCGAGCTGCGTGACAACCCGCCGGTGCCCAAAGGCGAATCCAAAACCTTGGGCGCACCGGAGACTAACCCCTACACGTGGCAGCGTCATGTCTACGATATTAGTCGCCCTGAAAACGTAGATTTCTTAAAAGACCTACGCGCCTTGATGGATGAGTATCCCGGCACTACGAGCGTGGGTGAAATCGGCGATGACAACCCACTTGAGCGCATGGCGGAGTACACCGCAGGCGGTGACAAACTGCACATGGCTTATACCTTTGACTTGCTCAATAAGCCAAGCTCCGCCAGCTATATTCGTCATGTTATTGAGCGCTTTCAGCGCTTAGCGGGCGATGCCTGGCCCTGCTGGGCAACATCCAACCATGATGTTGAGCGCAGCGCATCACGCTGGGGAGCTGAAGAAGATCCCATTGCTTACCCTAAAGTAATGCTCGCCATGCTGTTCTCCCTACGCGGCAGCGTCTGCCTTTATCAAGGGGAAGAGCTAGGGCTGCCAGAAGCCGATGTGCCCTTCGAGCGCATTCAAGACCCTTACGGCAAAGTGCTCTGGCCAGAGTTTAAAGGCCGAGACGGGTGCCGCACGCCGATGCCATGGACCGATGGCCCCCAGGCAGGTTTCTCGGCCATTGAGCCATGGCTCCCGGTAGAAAAACGCCATCTGCCATTGGCGGTTAGCCGGCAGCAAACAGACTCGGACTCAACGCTTAACGCTGTGCGCCGGATGCTGACCTTCCGCCAAACGCACTCCGCGCTGTTCGACGGTGATTTAGAGTTGATTGAGGTTGGCGAGGAGTTACTGGGCTTTATTCGTCAAAATGACCAAGAAAAAGTGCTGTGTGTCTTTAACCTGACGGGGAGTGAGCTGCAAGCAGCACTCCCCTTAGACGTCATCGGCGACCTGGAAGGACACGGCTTCACTACGACACGTCAAGATAATGTGCTGACGCTGCCCGCCTATCAAGCCGCCTTCATGCACGTTGCTTAGTCACATCAATGGTAATACTTAACAACAACACTCAATAACAACACTCAATAACGATAGTCGGCCCGATACGAGGAATGCAGCATTGAGGCCGACAAGGAGCTAACCATGGCAAGTGTTACGCTTGAAAAGATCAACAAAGTATTTGGTCGTGATCACATTATTAAAGACGTTGACCTGACCATTGGCGATGGTGAATTTGTCGTCTTTGTTGGCCCATCCGGCTGTGGCAAATCTACGCTGCTGCGCCTTATCGCGGGTCTTGAGTCGATCACCGACGGTGACTTAAACATTGGTGACACGCTGGTCAATGACCTTCCCCCACGTGAACGTGGTGTGGGCATGGTGTTCCAGTCGTATGCGCTTTACCCGCACATGACCGTTTATGACAACATGGCCTTTGGCTTGAAGCTTGCCAAAACGGACAAAGAGACGGTCCATGAACGGGTAATGAGTACCGCTAAAATTTTGCAGCTTGAAGACCTGTTGCACCGCAAGCCGAAAGCACTGTCAGGCGGTCAGCGCCAGCGTGTTGCAATGGGCCGCGCGATGGCTCGGGAACCTCGCATTCTGCTTTTTGATGAGCCGCTTTCTAACCTAGATGCGTCGCTGCGAGTACAAATGCGCAACGAGATCGCGAGGCTGCACAATCGGCTGGGCTCTACGATGATTTATGTGACCCACGACCAAGTCGAAGCAATGACCCTGGCAGATAAAATCGTGGTGCTAAAAGGCGGCCATATCGAGCAAGTAGGCAGCCCACATGAACTTTATCAACGCCCAGCCACCCAGTTTGTCGCAGGTTTTATCGGTTCACCGACGATGAATTTTATGCCTGGGGAGCTTGCCAGCGGTTCAACAGATGGCTGTCGGGTGACTGCAAAAGGATTGGGAGAGATCGCACTGCCCCAAGCCGCAGATAGCTATCGTACCGGCAGTTCGCTCACCTTAGGCATACGCCCCGAGCACCTACGCTTAGAGGCACCTAAGGGCGATAACTGCTTTGAAATTTTCAATGTCGAGTACCTGGGTAACGAGGTCTATGTCTACCTAGAACCCAAAGAGGGCGATACACTGCTTATCCACCGCAGCGAAGCCCCGAGCCAGTGGGAAGAAGGCCAAAAAGTATCCCTAGTGCCTGACATTGAGCATGTGCATCTATTTGATGAAAATGGTGCGGCGTTGATGCTTTCTGAGACACGCTCTGCGGCTTAGCGAACACTATCGACTGCGCTGTTGCTGAGCGAACAACGGCCTTTGATGCTGCTACCTCTATAGCAACGGTAGTGGAAACAACGTCAAGGCCGTATTTTTGTGCGCTAGATTCAATTCATTAGCCTGCGATGTAAAATAACGCCCAAATAATTAAACAGGATAGGAAACCCGTGACTGCCCATCGTCGAATGACTCTCAAGGATCTTGCCACAGAACTCGGCGTTTCCACCGCGACAATATCAAACGCTTTCAACCGCCCCGACCAGCTATCACCGCTGCTGCGCGATCGTATTTTAAGCGAGGCCAAACGCCTTGGGTATAACGGTCCAGACGCCAAGGCCCGCAGTCTACGCACCGGGCGCTCCAGCATTGTTGCGGTTATTCTTGCCGAAAGCCTGACCTACAGCCTCAATGATGCTGTCGCCAGTGAGTTTTTATCCGGTGTCGCTGAAGTACTTGATGCTCATGGTCATACCATGCTGCTACTGCCTGGCAGAGGCCATGCCTCCCAGCCGCCAGGGTCTGCAAACATTGCCGATGGCTTTATCGTTTACGGCCTGATGCCTAATAACAAGCTTCTAAGCGAGCTGCCTGCGCAGCGCCCACTGGTGTCTGTGGATTTCGACATTGATGGCAGCCCGACTGTGCATATCGATGATCAGGATGCGAGCTACCACCTTGCTCAACATGCGTTAAAAGCGCGACCCCAGCGCCCTGCAGTGGTTAATCTTCGTCTGACAAAAGAGTATTGCAACGGCCGAATAAGCAATCAGCACACGCTACTTCCAGACAGCAGCACCATCAGCCGTGCACGTCTGGCTGGATTTCAGGCTGCACTCACCGAACATGGCTTTGATACTGAACAGGTCCCACTATGGAATATCGAAGAGAACGTGTTTGACGTGTGCTCACCCGTGATCACAGACATCCTCGACTTGCCTGCCACGCAGCGCCCGGATCTACTGTTATGCATGTCAGACCGTATTGCGCTTACCGCGCTGACGCTAGCCGAACAGCGTGGCATTCACGTACCGGGGGAGCTAAGAATCACCGGCTTTGATGGCATTGCTGAAGGGCAATATAGAGCACCGCGTTTAACGACCGTGCGCCAGGACAGTGCGGGCAAAGGCCGCGTAGCGGCAAAAATGATTCTAGGGCGGATACCCAAAACCCAGCAGCTACTCAAAACTGAGTTGCTGCTGGGCGACACTTGCCCATAAGGGTCGGCCAGGTGTTATTTGGCCGTTTTCTGCATCGCAAGAGCGGTATCTAACATCCGGTTGGAGAAGCCCCACTCATTGTCGTACCACGCCATAATTTTCACCAGGCGGCCATTCACACGGGTGTGATTGGCATCAAAAGTAGACGAATGTGCATCATGGTTGAAGTCAATAGACACCAGCGGCTGTGCGTTAACCGCTAGCACAGACGAATTCGCCGCTGCTTTTTCAACAATGGCGTTGATCTCCTCTTTGCTGGTATCGCGGCTTGCCGTAAATGTTAAATCTACCAGGGAAACGTTGATCACCGGTACGCGTACGGCTAACCCATCAAACTTACCTGCCAGTTCCGGCAAGACTAAGCCAACGGCCGCTGCTGCGCCTGTTTTGGTCGGAATCATCGAATGCGTCGCGCTACGCGCGCGGTAAGGATCGGAGTGATAAACATCCGATAGGTTCTGGTCGTTGGTGTAGGCATGCACCGTGGTCATCAAGCCATTTTCAATACCTACAGCATCGTTTAACGCTTTGGCGACAGGTGCCAAGCAGTTAGTCGTGCACGACGCATTGGAGACCACCGTGTGCTCCGCCGTCAGAATATCGTCATTAACGCCATATACGATAGTAGCGTCAGCATCAGGGCTGGGGGCAGAGATCAGCACACGCTTAGCACCCGCCTCTATATGCTTGGCAGCGGCTTCTCGCTTAGTGAACAAACCAGTGCACTCCATGACGAGATCAATGTTCATCGATGCCCAAGGAAGCTGGCTAGGGTCTCGCTCCGAGAGGATCGCGATACGGTCGCCACCCACACGAATACTTTCGGCATCATGCTCAACGGCAAATGGAAAATGGCCGTGAACCGTATCGTGACGCAACAGGTGCGAGTTTAGGGAAGGATCACCTAAATCATTAATCGCAACCACTTGGATACGATCCCGATAGCTGTTTTCGTACAGCGCACGCAGTACGTTACGACCAATCCGCCCAAACCCGTTAATAGCAACTCTTATTGTCATGGTGGCACCTCAATCAAGCAGTGGTAGTCGATGGCGCATTCAGTAAAAAATTACTAAAAATACGTATTTATTTTCCTCATGGACAGTTTTCACCTTTCAAAAACTGCCAAAAAGACTAGAAACACTCCAATATGTAGTAAAATTACTATACAAGGACTATCGTAGTCCAATAATTAATCACCGCCAAGATGATCAGCAGGAGTAACCTTTATGACTCGCCCAACCTCTCCCACTCCCCTTCGCCGTACCAAGATTGTCGCGACACTTGGCCCAGCAAGCGATCGCCCTGGCGTGCTGGAAGCCATGCTAAAAGCGGGCGTTGATGTCGTGCGGCTAAATTTCTCCCATGGCGCTGCCGACGATCACCGCCGCCGCTTGCAAGAGGTACGCGAGATCGCCCAGCGACTAAATCGCAGCGTAGCCGCCCTGGGTGACCTGCAAGGGCCAAAAATCCGTATATCACGCTTTGCCGAAGGCGCCGTTCATTTGGACATTGGCCAGGCCTTTGTGCTCGACATGGCACTCGATGCCAATAGCGGCACGGCCGAGCGGGTTGGCTGTGATTACAAGTCGCTGATTGACGATGTCGCCCCTGGTGACCGCCTACTGCTGGATGATGGCCGTGTCGTGCTGGACGTCACCTCGATTATTGGTCAAGAAGTGCACACGCGCGTTCACGTAGGTGGCAAGCTTTCCAATAACAAAGGCATTAACAAGCAAGGCGGTGGATTATCCGCCCCGGCACTTACCGAAAAAGATAAAGAAGACCTAAAAACCGCGATCGATATCGGGGTGGATTACCTGGCGGTATCGTTCCCACGCAGCGCGGCTGATATGCAAGAAGCGCGCGAACTGCTCGGCGAAGCAGGTAAGGAAATAGGTCTGGTTGCCAAGCTTGAGCGCGCCGAAGCGGTTGCCGATGATGAGACACTGGATGGCATTATCGAAGCCTCTGAAGCCGTGATGGTCGCGCGAGGCGACTTAGGCGTAGAAATTGGCGATGCCGCACTGATCGGCACTCAAAAACGCATCATCAAGCATGCTCGCACGCTTAACCGCGCGGTCATTACCGCCACACAAATGATGGAGTCGATGATTGAGTCGCCACTGCCCACCCGCGCCGAAGTATTCGACGTGGCTAACGCGGTACTTGATGCCACCGACGCTGTCATGCTTTCCGCGGAAACAGCCGCGGGTGACTATCCGGTAGAAACCATTCAAGCGATGGATCGGGTATGCCTCGGCGCTGAACGCGAGCGTATTGCTCAGTCATCAGGCCACCGTATCCATGAAGGCTTCGAGCGCATTGATGAAACCATTGCCCTCTCTGCCATGTATGCCGCTAACCACCTCACCGGGGTACGCGCCATAGCCTGTATGACCTCGACAGGTTATACGCCACTGATTGCTTCACGCATTCGCTCTGGCCTGCCGATTGTTGGCCTTGCACACAGCCCGATTGCCCAACGGCGTATGGCGCTTTACCGCGGCGTCGTGTCGATTCCCTTCGACACCACCCATATGGATCCTAAAGAGCTCAATCAAGAAGCCGTCAAGCTACTCCAAGCGCATGGTTTGGCACACCCTGGCGATCATGTCATTCTTACCCGCGGCGATCACATGAACGCCCACGGCGGCACTAACACCATGAAAGTGCTGGCCGTCGAAGAAGCGTAAACCTAACAGCGACCTGAAATAGCCGGAATGTTAACTGGAGAGCCATGCCATGAGCGATGCACGTCCACCCCGCCAAGCCGTTCGTACGCTGCAACCGCGTAAACGCATTGCGCTAATTGCCCACGACGGCAAAAAAACCGAAATGCTGGAGTGGGCAACACGCTGGCAGGAAACACTCAGCCAGCACGCTCTTATTGGCACGGGTACCACCGCTGGGCGGCTCAAAAATACGCTTGGTCTTGAGGTCGAGGGATTGATGAGCGGGCCGCTGGGCGGTGACCAGCAAATTGGCGCGCGGATTGCCGAACAACAGCTAGACGTGCTGATTTTCTTCTGGGATCCGTTTGCTCCTCAACCCCACGATCCTGATGTCAAAGCACTGCTGCGTTTAGCCGCGCTATGGAACGTGCCGGTGGCATGCAATGCGGCGAGCGCCGACTTTTTGCTGTCGTCGCCCTATCTCAGTGAACGCTACGATATGTCTATTCCGGATGCACAGGCCTGGGCTCAAGCCCGTACGGTATAGCTCTTAACAACTCAAGCTCTAAACAACTCAAGCTCTAAACAACTCAAGCTCTAAACAACTCAAGCTCTAAACAACTCAGGCACTGAACGAATCAATGGGGCTTATCGGGTACGTAGGTGGCGCGCCACGACTTGCTGCCCACACTGATAGTCGCCGTTCATAGCATTCAGGGCGCAGCGCAGGGTGAGTTCAGCAATGCGATCATAATCTTGCAACGCTGAATTCACCGCTTGCGGCAGAAAATCCAGCAAACGGTGGTCGCCAAAGGTGGCCAACCGCATATTCTCTGGTAACCCGCCGCGCTCCAGAAACACGTCAAATACCCCTTCCATCAGCACATAAGACGCGGTGATCAACGCATCAGCGCCGCCCTTCTCATCCAGCAGTTGAGCGGCAAGACGGGCGCCTTCGCTACGCTCGTAGTGCGTACCGCTAAGTAAAACCGGCTCGATAGAGCTATCTTTTAGCGCTGACTGAAACCCCACTCTCCGCTCGCGACTGATCGACAAGCTTGGCATCGCTTCTAACCACGCCACCCGCCGCGCGCCCCCCGTAATGACCGAGCGGGTTAGCGCATATGCCGCGTCTTGATCGTTACTGACGACACTGGCAAAACGCGTCGGCGCAAGCCCACGGTCCATGCCCACAACACACCAACCTTCATCCACCAACTCAGCATAGAAGCTGTCATCTTCGGCCAGGCAGCTGGCGGTAATAAGCACCTCACAACGCTGCGCGCGAAGCGCCAATGCCAAAGCCCGCTCACTATCGGCACAGTCATCTGAACTAGCCACCAACAGCTGATAGCCCTGCTCTCTCGCGCCACGCTCTAAGCGTTTCGCCAACCGCGCATAGCTGATATTTTCAAGGTCAGGCACGATCAAACCAATCAGCCGACTTGCCCCACGACGCAGCGCCGCTGCCTGCGGGTCAATGTGATAGCGATGCTGTCTGACTACCGCCATTACTTTCTCAATGGTGGCATTACTAATACGCCGTTGCTCGGCCTGGCCATTAATTACATAGCTCGCCGTGGTGCGCGATACGCCCGCAAGCCGGGCAATGTCGGCAAGTGTCATGCAATTCTCCCTCTGGTTGCCGGTGTAGTTTATCAGCCGTTTCTCCCCACCCAGACTAAAGTCTAGAAAGACAACCCTTGTGTCTTTAAGTGAATCGATTCAGCATAGCCAACTAACCACAGATGACACGATTCATCCAGCGAAGCTCAACGCGCTACGACCAACGTTTAAGCATGATCACGCTGCAGACATTACCTCTGGCTGACAGCGTTTACAGGAGAACCCTATGTTAACTCTCGGCCCAGATGACATCTTGCTCGACCGCCATGCGGACGACTGGCAAGCTGCACTCGACATCGCCGCCAAGGCGCTAACGGATGCGGGTTTAGTTGAGGCCGAGTACCGTGATGGCCTCCATGCCCGTGAAGCGCAGTCGTCAACGTATCTTGGTAACGCGATTGCCATTCCACACGGCACGCCGGAAAGTCGCCAGCACGTAAAATATACCGGCGTGAGAGTACTGCAGCTCCCCAAAGGCGTTCAGTGGCACGACGGCCAGACAGTCTATGTTTTGGTGACGATAGCCGCGCAAAATGATGAGCACCTAGATATTCTGCGCCAGCTGACCCACGTCTTAGACCGCGAAGGCGTCGCCAATCAGCTCGCCAGCGCCAGCTCGGCTGTCGAGGTAGCGCGTTTACTTTCCAAGCCGGCGCTTGAGCCGCGCCTGGATGCCGATACGCTGTGCATTAACTTCCCCGCTCGCGACCCTCAAGAACTCTCCCTGGCCGCTGCCGCTCGGCTGCGCCAAAGTGGCTGCGTTGATAACGCTTTTATTAACGCCATCGCCAGTGCTTCCCCCCAATGGCTGGGCAAAGGATTTTGGTTGGCAAGCCACACCCAAGGGGTGACACAACCCGCACTAGGCGTTGCCACGCCAGCCGATCCTAAACTTGAGCATAGCGGCCACCCTGTCCACGCACTGTTCTGTTTAGCGGTCAGTGGCGATGCCCACCGCCCACTGCTGGAACAGCTACTAGCCATGCTGGAGAACGGCCAAAGTGACAGTTTGGTGGGCAAAAGCAGCGCACAGCTGCTGGCCACGCTGGCGGGTGAAACCGCCAGCACTCAGACTCGCCGCGTGCGCGTCTTGAACCCCCATGGCCTGCACGCCCGCCCGGCAAAACAGCTGGTACAGATCGCCCGCGCGCAATCAATATCGATTAATGTACGCCTTGAAGAAGGCAGTGCTTCCACGGTTTCTGCCGCCAGCCTGACCAAAGTGATTGGATTGGGAGCACGGCGTGGCCAGTGGCTGATCCTTTCTGCCGAAGGCGACCAGGCCAGTGCCGCGCTAGGCACAGTGGCCGCCGCCGTTGAAGACGGTCTAGGTGAGAAAGTAACGCCGTTCGACGGCGGTTTTGATACCAAGTCGGTGACTAACACGAGCAAGCCCGTTGAGCCGTTAGTCGTTGATGCGCCCCACACCGGCGTTGCCGCTTCGCCAGGCTTAGCCATTGCGCCGGTGTTTGTGATTCGCCCGATGCAGTTCGACTATGCTGAACACGCCAGCGATCCCGAACATGAAATTAGTCGCCTGAAAGTGGCACTCAAAGAAGGCGCCGCTCAACTACAGGCACTGGTGCACAACGCCCCTGGCGGCGAAGTGGCCGATATTCTCTCAATGCACGAAGAGATGCTCGACGACCCCGAGCTGCATCACGCTGCGATTGATGCGATTCGTGAAGGTCGTTCAGCAGAAGCCGGTTGGTGGAATGCTATTGAAACCGCCGCCCACGCCCAGGAAATGCTCGCCGACCGCCTATTGGCCGAGCGCGCCGCTGACCTGCGCGACGTAGGCCGCCGCGTACTGGGGGTATTGTGCGACGTCCAACTGCCCGAGCCACCTGACCACCCGTATATTCTGGTGATGGATGACATCGGCCCTTCCGACGTTGCCCGCCTGGATACCTCACGCGTACGCGGCCTGCTTACCGTGCGCGGCGGCGCCACCGCTCACAGTGCTATTCTGGCTCGTGCGCTGGGCATTCCCGCTGTTGTCGGTGCTGGTGAAGCCGTCATGGCGCTGCATAACGGCAGCATGATGATTCTGGACGGTGAACGAGGGCGGGTTACCTCACAGCCTTCCGAAGAGCGCCTGCAGCGCGCGGAACAACAGCTTCTCGACCAGCAACAGCGCGAAGCCGATGCCTGGAAGCTACGCTTTGAGCAAGCCCAAACCCGCGATGGGCATCGGGTAGAAGTGGCAGCCAATCTGGGTAACACCGCCCACGCCGCCGATGCGGTTGAACGCG
This sequence comes from Vreelandella venusta, assembly GCF_007989605.1. Classification (GTDB taxonomy): domain Bacteria; phylum Pseudomonadota; class Gammaproteobacteria; order Pseudomonadales; family Halomonadaceae; genus Vreelandella; species Vreelandella venusta. Next base: position 24,360 of record NZ_BJUL01000026.1, read on the forward strand.
GTGCCGAAGGCGTTGGCCTGCTGCGCACCGAGTTCCTGTTTATGGCCTACTCCAGCGCACCTGACCTAGCCACCCAAATTGCCGAGTACCGCGCAGCCACCGATGCCTTGGATGGCCGTCCGCTGGTCGCGCGTACTTTGGATGTAGGTGGCGACAAGCCATTGCCCTACTGGCCGGTTCCCCAGGAAGACAACCCATTTCTTGGCCTACGCGGCATTCGCCTGGCGCTGACGCAACCTGAGGTGCTGGAGACTCAAATCCGCGCGCTGCTGATGGCAGCTGTCGGCCGTCCGCTACGCATCATGCTGCCAATGGTTAAGGATGTCGCTGAATTCCGCGCCGCCAAAGTCATCTATGACCGCCTACTTAGCGAAATCCCGCCACAGCAGCGCGCCACTGATGTGCAACTGGGCGTGATGATTGAAGTGCCTTCCAGCGCACTGCTAGCACCTACGCTGGCGGCCGAGGTGGACTTCTTCTCTGTCGGCACTAACGATTTAACTCAGTACACCCTGGCCATCGACCGTGGTCACCCAGAGCTTTCTGCCCAGGCCGATGGCTTGCACCCCGCCGTGCTTCGTTTGATTCAAATGACCGTCGATGCCGCCCATGCCCACGGCAAATGGGTCGGCGTATGCGGCGAGCTTGCCTCGGACGCCATGGCCGTGCCAGTACTGGTAGGGTTAGGCGTTGATGAGCTTTCCGTCAGTGCGCGACAAATTCCGCTAGTCAAAGCTCGCCTGCGTGAATTTAATCTTGCCGATGCAAAAGCCACTGCCCAGCTAGCGCTAAGCAAAGCCACCAGCGATGAGGTGCGTGACGCCCTGGAGGCCCACTAATGGCCCAGGTAGTGTGCATTACACTCAACCCCGCGCTGGATTTAGCGTTCAACCTTGAAACGCTGACACTTGGCCATGTGAACCGCCCCCACAGCGCCCAGTTAGAAGCTGCGGGCAAAGGCGTTAACGTAGCACGCGTGCTGGCCAGCTTAGGCCATCAAGTAATTGTTAGCGGCTTTCTCGGCCAGGACAACGACGCACCGTTCAGCTTGGCATTCCCCCACTACGGCGTGGAAGATGCCTTTGTACGCGTACCCGGCAGCACGCGCATTAACGCCAAGCTGGCAGAACAGAGTGGCCGCGTCACTGATATTAACGGCCCCGGCATGCCGATTGAGGCTGCCCATTTAAATGCCTTACGAACGACCCTAGACGATTTGTTTCAGCGCCTCGCCCCGCCCCAAGCGGTCGTCGTTGCCGGTAGCCTTCCACCGGGTATCGATCAACCGCTGTTTGCTGAACTACTGACCACCCTAAAAAGCTATGGCGTACCACTTTGGATAGACACCAGCGGCCCAGCACTGCTGACCGCCATTGCTGCTCAGCCTGCGGCTGTGAAACCTAACGAAACGGAACTCGCCGACTGGGCTGGCAGCGCGCTAGATTCAAATCAGCAGCGCCAGATCGCCGCCGAGCGACTGCACGCCAGCGGCATAGAGCACGCCCTGATTTCCGCAGGCTCAGAGGGCGTTTTATGGGCTAGCTCACAGGGCACTTGGCAAGCTACCCCACCTAGCGTAAACGCCACCAATACCGTTTGTGCGGGCGACACCTTTGTGGCAGGCATGCTCCATGGGCTGCTCAGCGACTTCGCCCCGCAAGACACCCTTCGCTTCGCAACGGCACTCTCTGCCGAAGCGGTTCGCCACGTCGGCGTGGGCACCCCCCACGCCGACGACTTTGACTTACTCCAACAACAGACTTTGGTACGGCGTCTTGACGACACCATCACCAAGGGAGCTACGCGATGAAGCTTATTCTAATTACCGCCTGCCCCAGCGGCATGGCGACTACCTTTTTGGCCGCCAAGCGCCTTGAGCAAGCGGCCACGCGGATGGGCTGGAGCGCCCATGTGGAAATGCACGGCGAAATTGCGCCGCTGCAGGCCGCCACCGCCGAACAAATTGCTCATGCCGATCTGATCGTGGTCGCTGCCGATCATGTTCCTGCCCCAGAACGTTTTGAAGGCAAACGACTTTTCCAGGCGCCGATTGCCAGCGCCCTGCCCGACCCCAGCGCCTTTTTAACTCAAGCCAAGCGTGAAGCACCGATTTACACTGCTCCTGCAACCCCTACCGCTGCTGACACTCCGGCGAGCAATACGGGTAGCAAGAAGATTGTCGCTGTTACTGCCTGCCCCACCGGTGTTGCTCATACCTTTATGGCCGCTGAAGCGCTAGCCGAAGCAGGCAAAGCCATGGGACATGCCATTCGCGTGGAAACCCAAGGCTCAGTGGGCGCTCAGGATCATTTAACCGAACAGGAGATCGCCGACGCCGATGTGGTCGTACTGGCCTGCGATATCGACGTTGACCCAGCGCGGTTTGCAGGTAAGCGCATCTACCGCACCTCAACCGGCAATGCGCTAAAAAAGCCACGTCCCACGCTGGAAGCTGCTCTTGTTGATGCTAGCGTAGAAAACGCCAACAGCGCTTCGGGCAACGCCAATAAGAGTGTTAAAGAGAAAGGCGTTTATAAGCACCTACTCACTGGCGTGTCGTTCATGTTGCCCATGGTGGTAGCGGGCGGCTTGCTGATTGCGCTGTCGTTTGTTTTCGGCATTGAAGCCTTTGAGCAGCAAGGCACACTGGCCGCTGCGCTTATGCAAATTGGCGGTGGTACCGCCTTCGCGCTAATGATTCCGGTGCTGGCAGGTTATATTGCCTACTCCATCGCCGACCGCCCCGGTATTGCTCCAGGTATGATTGGCGGTATGTTGGCGGCCGACATTGGCTCCGGGTTTATCGGCGGCATTTTGGCAGGCTTCCTGGCAGGCTACGTAGCCCTCGCGGTGACCCGCTACGTTAAGCTGCCCTCCAGCGTTGAATCGCTCAAGCCTATTCTGATTATCCCGCTGGTGGCCAGTCTGGTCACCGGTCTGACGATGATCTATGTGATTGGCGAGCCTGTCGCTGCATTGCTGAATGCACTGACCAGCTTCCTGGCCTCTATGGATTCTACTAACGCGGTGCTGCTGGGCATTCTATTGGGCGCCATGATGTGCTTCGATTTGGGCGGCCCCGTCAACAAAGCAGCCTATACCTTCGGCGTGGGCTTGTTGGCTTCAGAAACCTACGGCCCAATGGCAGCCATTATGGCGGCAGGCATGGTGCCAGCGATTGGCATGGGTATTGCCAGTTTCGTAGCGCGCAATAAATTTTCCGAACCAGAACGGGAAGCAGGAAAAGCTTCGTTTGTACTCGGCTTTTGCTTTATTAGTGAAGGCGCCATTCCCTTCGCGGCGAAAGACCCGTTGCGGGTTATCCCCGCGTGCATGGTGGGCGGTGCGATCACCGGTGCGCTTTCCATGCTGGTAGGCGCGAAACTAATGGCACCTCACGGGGGTATCTTTGTGCTGCTGATTCCCAACGCCATCACTCCTGCACTACTCTACCTTGGCGCGATTATCATCGGCTCGCTGGTAACCGGTTTAGGCTATGCCTTTATCAAACGCGGCGCCGCTCACGTCGCCGTCACCAGCTAAACGCTTGAACCTCAGTACTGGGCAGGCTGCCGCCTGTCCAGCGCCTCTTTGGCGATGCACCTCCCTCCTCAACCCCACGCCAGCAACGGTTTATTACTAATCTTTTAACCATAAATCGCTTAACAGTTGCTTAAATCGGGGTTTTATGTAGTATTTTTACCTAAATAAAGCCATAAATAGTACAAAGCACGAGCCAGCAATAGAGCGCTCGTCACTTAATAATGATCTAAAACAACAGGACCGCCTTCTATGTTTCAACTCACTCGCAGCGTTACTTGGCAGGCACTTGAACGCCTGCGCGACAAAACCGCCAACGACCGCATTCGTGATTACTTCACCAATGACCCGCAGCGCTTTGAAAAAATGAGCCTACGGGTGGGCGGCCTGTTCCTGGATTACTCCAAACATCACGTGTCTGATGAGGTACTCGCCAAACTAATTGAGTTGGCCGACCACTCTGCCCTGGTTCAACGTCGTGCACAGATGTTCTCTGGCGATATTATCAATGTCACCGAAAATCGCCCGGTACTCCACACCGCACTGCGTAATTTAAGCGATGAACCGGTACATGTAGACGGCAATGACGTGATGCCGGAAATCAACCGCACCCGGGAACAAATCAAGCAGTTCTCAGAAGCGGTGAGAAACGGTGAGTGGAAAGGCTATAACGGCCAGCGCATCAAAGACGTGGTCAATATTGGCATTGGTGGCTCAGACCTCGGCCCCAATATGGCCGTACGCGCGCTACTCAAATACCGCCACCCGGAACTGCACTTCCACTTCGTGTCCAACGTCGATGGCACCCATATTCAGAAGGTGCTTTCACGACTAGACCCGGCGACCACGCTGTTTATCGTTTCCACCAAAACCTTCTCTACCCAGGAAACCCTGCTTAACGCCAAAACCGCACGGCGCTGGTTCGTGGAAAATGCCGGTGAAGATGCCGACGTAGGCGCCCACTTTATTGCCGCTTCCACTAACCGCAAAGCGGCGATGGAATTCGGCATTCGTGAAGAGAACGTGTTCGAGTTTTGGGCCTGGGTGGGCGGTCGCTACTCCATGTGGTCGTCTATCGGGCTACCGATTGCGCTTTCGATTGGTTTTGAAGGCTTTATCGAGCTGCTGAAAGGCGCCCATGAGATGGATCGCCACTTTATAGAAGCGCCCTTCGCGCAGAATATGCCCGTTCTGATGGCCTTGATTGGTATCTGGTACATCAACTTTATTGGCGCCGAAACCCAGGCCATCGTGCCCTACGATCAAGCCTTGAACCAACTACCTTCGTTCCTGCAGCAGTTGGATATGGAGTCTAACGGCAAGTCAGTCGATATTTTTGGCCATCCGGTTAACTACAAAACCGGCCCGATTGTCTGGGGGCAAACAGGCTCCAACGGTCAGCACGCTTTCTTCCAGCTACTACACCAGGGCACCCGCTATGTGCCGATTGATTTTATTGCCTCGCTAAAACCCGAGCCCGGCGTGGAAGACCACCACTTCGCCTTGCTCACCAATATGCTCGCCCAAGCCAACGCCTTTATGGAAGGCAGCCAAGGGGACAGCAAAGAGCTTAGCCAGCACGACCCCTACAGCTGCCCCGGCAACCGCCCTTCCAGCACGCTGCTACTGGATGAGCTAACGCCAAAAAATCTGGGCGCGCTGATTGCCCTCTACGAACACAAGGTGTTTGTGCAAGGCGTTATCTGGAATATCAACTCGTTTGATCAGTGGGGTGTGCAGCTTGGCAAACGCATTGCCGGTGAAATCAGCGAGCGCATCGATACCAACGCCGCCGACTTCGACACCTCAACACAAGGTCTCCTGGAGCTGGTACGCGCTCATTTTCCTGGCGACAGCAGCGCAAAGCAAAGCGCGACAGCCAGTACTGATAAAAAGCAGGCAAGGAAGAAGCGTTAAGCGAAGAGTTGGAGAAAAACTAGATAAGCAAACGCCTTGGCTGGAAAGCCAAGGCGTTTTTGGTTTGATCTTTGATGCCAGTATCGACACTGGTTGAAAGCGATCATAAGCATCGAGCCACCTAAATTAATCCGGCGCAAATTGCTCGAAGACCTGCTGTCCGGTCATTTTCTCAGTCTGGTTGTTAAGCTCGTAATAGTCGGGCTTCTCATCAATAAATATTTCGCTGGTGAGTTGGAACGTCTGCTCCTGGAACAGGCCTGCTGGGAGAATATACTCATTGCTGGGGAGCAGATGATAGAACAGATGCGTCCCACAGGTTGCACAGAAGCCCCGCTCCGCCCAATCAGACGAGCGGTAGGCGACAGGCTCAGCGCCAGAGAACTCTACCGGACCGCCGCAATGCACGGCGAACATAGGCCCGCCCGACCAGCGCCGACATAGTGAGCAATGACAAACGCTGACCTGCTCGTGGCTAGGCGCAGACACTTCGATGGAACCGCAAAGACATGTGCCTTTCATGGCAAACTCCTTTACCGTTAGCCCCCATGGCAGCTGCTCTTGCGATGCTGGCGAGAGCTAGGCCACGGTAGGCTCATTGAACAATATTCTATTGGAAAACGGATCGACCACTTCAAACACTCTATCGCCCCACGGAGCTGTAGTTATTTCAGGGCGGCTAAACTTGTAACCACGGGATAGAATATCGCGGTATAAGCCTTCAAGATCATCAGTATTCACAAACGTTTTAGCGCCAGGGGAGCAATCCCCAGAGTGTTCGCTGAGGTGAAAAACCAGATCACCTCGAGATACCTGCATATAGACAGGAAAGTCTGCTTCGAAGCGATGCTCCCAATCAAGCGACATCCCCAAAAACTCAAGATAGAACGCCTTGGCTTTAGATTCATCAAAAATTCGTATAATCGGAATGGCTTGAAAATGCACTTATGCTCTCCTGACAAACAGCGCTTTAACTAACCTTAAGTGTTCGATTTAAACAGGCGCAGAGCTGCTCTCTATGCCATAGGTTTGGCGTATATACTCAACGGCTTCAGCCATGCCACTAAGCACCGCTGTCGCTGAATGAAAGTTTTGCTGTTGAGACATTTCCGTGGGTAATGCCAAGCAGCTTATGCCAGCCCGAAAGGCGGCTTCAAGACCATGTTGTGTATCTTCAATGGCGAGACACTCATCCGCAGCAACGCCAAGTCGTTGCAGAGCCAGAAGATAGCATTCAGGTGCGGGCTTGCTGTTTCGGACATCATCGTTAGAAACAACCGTCAAGAACTTATCTTCAAACCCACTGGCCTGCAGCGTTCTTTGAACACCATTTGCACTAGCGCCTGTCACCACTGCCAGCTTCAAACCCGCACTGTGGAAGTAAGCAATCGCCTCTCGTACGCCAGGCATTAGCGGGAATGCCTGACTAGCAAGGTAGTCCTGCGTCGCAGCGTTCTTCGCTTCTATAAGTTGATCAGGGGACACATCAATCCCAAACCTCTGCACCAAATCCACGGCATTGGCACGCGTTGGTAAGCCTGCATAGTGGGCTTTGTACTGCTGCTCGGACAATTCAACGCCATATTGGCTCAGAATAGGTATCCACATTTGAAAATGGATATGTTCAGAACTGACGATCGTCCCATCGTGATCTAGCAAAATTGCGCGAAGTGCCACATGACCTCCTAGAAATAGAGCGTTTACGAGTAAGTTACTTACCCACGGCCTTGAAAAAACCAAAACACTAAGGTTCTAACCTTGCCCTCAACAACTCTTTAGCAATTGCCTTGGCTTTTACAGCCGCTTTTAGATCCCCCATAACGTGGGCTTGGACGGTCGCTCCTTCTTTTAAAGTAGCTACCGCTTCCGACAACATAGTCACCGTCTTTTCATCAACGAATATTTGTGACATATACCCGCTTATCAAGCCAAGCATGGCTCTTTTATGGCTAGCGCACTGTTGATGTACGGGATGATTTAAGTCACTGAATTCAGCACTAACATTGATGAAATAACAGCCATGGAAAGGATAAATTAGCGTTTCTCTCTCATTAAACCAATCATCCAACGCATCGAACAAAGCAAAAATTGCGCTTTGTCCATCAGGTGCGCCCTGGGTGCGCCCTTCAATCCAGGAAAAAAATTGCCGATCACGATAGTCAACCGTTGCAGCGATCAGGGCTTCTTTGCTGGAAAAATGATGGTACAGCGTTTTTTTTGCCACGCCTGATTCAGCGATGATCCGGTTAATACCAATGGCATGCACCCCGTGGCGGTAAAACAGCCCAAAGGCGACCGAAACTAACTGCTCTCTTCTGTCCACAGCACAACCTCACCTTCATTTTACGAGCAGCATAATATTGACGCGCAGAGACCGATCTGTCTACTATAGTCAAAAAAGGAGACAGATCGGTCTCCATTGCCTTAACTCTTTCGCCCAAGGATCCATTTATGAGAATTTCCCTGTATTTACCTGCTCAACAGAAAGCAGCCCTGCTCGCTGGCATTGGAGCGACTGGATGCATCACAGCACTCAGCTTGCTAAGTTCACACAGTGACGCGTTATGGCTAATGGCCCCCTTTGGCGCCACCATGGTGATACTGTTTGGACTACCCGCTAGCCCATTAGCCCAACCACGCAACGTGATTGCGGGTCACTTAATAACGGCGGCGTTAGGACTGATGGTGGCTCATTTTTTTGGCGTTCATGAATGGACGCTGGGCCTGGCAGTCGGTTTATCGATAGTCGCTATGATGCTTACCCACACCATCCACCCACCTGCAGGTGCTAATCCCCTACTGATTATGCTAGCGGGAGAGCACTGGCATTTTTTGATCACTCCCGTGGCGTCTGGAGCCCTTCTAATTGTGGGATTCGGATACGTGTATCACCGGTTTGTTTCAGGGCAACCGTACCCCAAGCAATGGTTTTAGTAGAAGAGGATCGTAGTGCAGAACGAGTGTTCGTAAGCGAAAATCTTAATCCGTTTGTTCGTGGCATGCTTAGCTGTGCTTTTGAGTGCATTTATTAGCACTCACAAACCACTGCCCGCATACTTTATCTTCTTATATAGCTCACTGATAAAATTGACTCCCACTATCAAGCCCACACCAAGAGCAATGACGACGAGAGAACCATAGGCAATACTACCTGACCAGATCCACTGACTAATCGCTGTGCCAATATGTTGCAAAGTGAGATAAACACCTATCAGAAAACTACCTGCACGGACTAAGCCTAGTTCGTGCAGTGATAACTGAGAGTCAGCGTTATTAGCTGGATGAATTTTATTAGCCAGCGGTTCTGCCACTAGCCAAAGTACAGCGCCGACAATAAGAGGCATAACAATCATTGCTATCAGGGTGACTAACCACTCGTCATATGATTCTGTCGAGCCTGGGCCAAACAGCATCGGCGCTAGGGCAAGTAGCGGATTAAGCGCAATATACAGCGCTAAAATGCGTAACAAGATAATAGAGAAAGTTTTCATAGAATATGTTCACACTCCCTGTGATTTACATCGATATAAACGCCACATGATGAATATCGGGGGCTGACGATATTATCCTAGTTATTTATCACCACTATTTCACTTAAAACAGTGACCTCTCTTCAAGCGCACTTAGCCAAGGAGCATCTGAAACATAAAAAATACCCCTTGGCACTTTCGGGCCAAGGGATATCGGTTACGTCAGCAACATCGCCTCGTTTTTCAGTTCGACGCGCAGGCCTACTACCCGGTCGATGGCTTACAGGCTGTAAGAATGCTAGCGCTTGAACATATCATCCAGGCGATTGGCAAACAGTACATCACGCATCCAGCCTTTCAACTGGTCATGATCGGCTTGCACAAGCTGCGCTTCTACCCAGTCAGGCACCTCACCAAACTTGAATGTGAGCTGGGTGCGTACTACCTCGCGCGCTTCAGTCAAACGTCCTTCTTGCCGTCCTTCCAGGCGTTCTTTCTTGACCAGGTTCTCTAAATTCTCTGCCAACATGTCTTTATCCTCCATCAAGCTGTCAAGCCGATCCAGGTTGACCTCTGTGCCCAGCCGATACAAATGTCGCTTGAGCCAGCGGGTAATGATCCGGTCGATACGCTCCTTGTTGGGCTCAGCCTGGATGATCGCCACCACCCGATCCACGGCGTTCTGTAGGGCTTCCCAACTTTCTCCGGCATTTTCCACACCGAATACACCGCTGAGCGGTGTCTGGCGTAAGCCCAATTCTTCATTAGTATAGCGCCCTTCATCGACCAGAAAATAGCGCAGGCGCGGTTGATAGACCTGCAGAAAACTCGGCGGTTCCGGCTGCACTATCTCGTAGATATCCAGCGGGGCTGTCCAGGGCTTTGAACCGTTGTACAGCACCACCGGAAACACCGGTGGCAGGCCTTGGCTGGGCGTAATGACCTTCTGTTTGAGTAGTTCGCTGTAAAAGCAGGCGACATAGTGCATCAGCCGAATCGGCATGCTGCGATCAACCGCTGACTGGAACTCTAGGAGGATGTACAAAAATACCTCCTGCGTCATGCCCTGCCAAGTGACTTCCACCGACCACACCACGTCTTCGATCTTCTCTTCGAACAGCGGTGTGATGTAATGACCACTGTGCTTCTTGAGAGTCGTGAAATTCATTAACCCGGCAATTTCAGGCGGGGCAAAGCCTTCTATTAGTTGCTCAACGAACTCGGGGTGGCTAAATAGCTCTTTATAGCCCGTATCATGGTGATGAGTCGCCATAATGTGTCCCTGTTAATCGTAACAACGTCAGAATACCATGGAGAGCGATAGTCAACGTACCGCATGATTGATATGTAGTGATTCAATAAAATCAGAAATAAATGCGATATTTGCCGCAAAAGCTGATCAGCTTTTACAGTTTGATAGTGCCTATTGATTGAACACAGCGCGTACCTGCTCACCTAAAAAAACCCCCTTGGCACTTGCGAGCCAAGGGGGATCAGTTAAGCCTGTAACAGTAGTGGGTGACCTTAGAAGTGCCACTCCAGATTAAAGGTCATGGCATCGGTATCGACACCCGGTTGGCTGTGATTTCCGAATTTGTTGCGCCAATACTCATAACCGACGCCCATCCATAAGGAGTTTTCCGCGCCCCATGCAACCTGCCCGACGTCTAGCATTAACGAGGTGCGCATTAACTGCTCAGGCTCGGTCGCTTCGCCAAAGTAGTCGTCTCCTTTTTCGCTATTGTAGTTATAGAATCCTTGGAATTTTAACGGCAGCGCCGCCGCTTCAAACGGCAGCCCCCAGGCCAAGTTAATTTGGTAATAGGGATCAAACGAAATACTGTTCTGATTTTCTGGCAGTCCACAAGGTGGCAAGCCGCAATGGTTCCACTCACGGTTATAGAACAGGCTTAGATCCACAAAGCCTCTCGGCACATCAAATTTAAACGTTGGCCCCACTACTAATTGGCGTTTACGTGGTGCAAAACCAGTATTTTTGGTGTTTAGGTCAAACCCAAACGTCAGTGCCGTGTCTTTGACGGGCCCGAAAGCGATGGGCTCATTGAATACGCCGCCCCCATGGAGTTGATGACGGTATGTCAGATAGGCTTCCGTCGCCCCTGAGTCACTGTTATTGGCGGGGTCTTGGCTGCTGGACTGAAGCACGTCCAGATTTAAAAAGTTTTGGCCCAGTGAGTAACCACTAACATGGGTAAACTGGAGAATATGCTTCTCTATGTTCTCTGGGTTATTCGGCTCGGTAAACTGCGTTCCATAGCGATACCCCACGGACGTATCACTCCATGTCGCTGCCTGGGCACCTGCCGAGATAGTGCCAAGAGAAGCGCCTATCGCCAGATACGTTACCACTACTCGATTGCTCTTCAACATGCAAAACCCTTTGTTGTTTGATTTTGTTTTTAGACATCTTTCTAAGCGCCCTTCTATAAGGACCTTCCTAACGCCGTTATGCCCGCTTTTCGCTGGTGCGGTAGCGATTTTTTTGCGGAAACGGCACTTCTTAGAGTACATTTAGCAATATTTATTGTATACAATAATACAGATAAACAAATACAAATGGAGGATACAATGTCGCGTATTTTAGAAGCAGCTCGCCCCAGCCGCCTAGGCTTAGACGCCTTTCTTGAGCATTACGGGGACGTTTTTGAACATTCACCCTGGGTAGCCGAAACCGCTTGGAAACAGGGGTTTACCGACCAACACGATGACCCAGATGTGCTAGCTGACTGCATGGGCAATGTGCTTAAGGGTGCTGATATTGATCAGCAAATTGCTGTCATCCGCGCTCACCCAGACCTTGCCGGGAAAGCAGCTCTCGCGGGCGAGCTAACCCAGGATTCCACTCGCGAACAGGCTGGTGCGGGGCTAGATCAATGCTCAGCCGAAGAGTTTGAACGCTTTCAACGCCTCAATCAGGCCTATCAAGATAAGTTCGGTTTCCCCTTTGTGATTGCTGTTAAAGGGCTTGATCGACACGCCATCCTTTACGCGTTCGAAAAGCGCCTTGAAAACGACGCCGCTACCGAGCGTCAAACCGCTATTGAGCAAATCATCCAGATAGCGCGCTTTCGCCTGCACATGCGTGCGGCCGAGGCAGCGTAATTCTCACGCGCTTAGCGCTTCTATTTTCCTTTCAGCCTGACCTGTGGTGCTCGGCCCTTCAGGCTGTGAGGCTTACCTTTT
>NZ_BJUL01000027.1 GCF_007989605.1 Vreelandella venusta
GGCTCTGGCTCTGGCTCTGGCTCTGGCTCTGGCTCTGGCTCTGGCTCTGGCTCTGGCTCTGGCTCTGGCTCTGGCTCTGGCTCTGGCGAGAGCATGGCAGCACTTTCCACCTCGTCAAGTGACCAAGGTGGTGCTTGCTCTGATGAAACAGCGTCAGACGCGCTTAACTCTTCAGTTGTATCCGAAGCAGCACTCGCCTGCACCGCGGCTGAGTCAGGCATTGTTGCCTGATTGCTCGGCAGCGCAGGCTCAGGCTTTTTTGCCGCTGGCTCATGAGCAGAGACTGTTTCAGGTGCGTCGCTATCCTCAGAGACAGCTACCTGAGCAGCAGGCTCGTGAGAAACAGGCTCATGCGGTACCGTTGCTTGGGAAACAGCGTCGCTAGAAGGTTCGCGGCGCAGCGGAAGCGGTGTAGCAGCAGGCTTTGGCACGCCCTGGGGGCGAAACGCCAGCATTCGCAACAGCGTCATTTCCAGCGCACTGCGTAGATCAGGCGCATGCACCATGTCGCCGCGACCTTGAATGCCGATCTGGTAATAGAGCTGAATATCCTCGGCAGTAAAGCGGCTCGCCAGCTGTTGAATAAGCGCTCGATCACCGTGGCTATTATCAACGGCATCAGGCACCATCTGCGCCACGGCCAAGCGATGCAGAACTGCACTTAATTCATCCAATACTGCTGCAAAATCAGGCCCCTGCTCCGATAACTGGGCAACCTCGGCTAACAGGCGCTGAACATCAACATCAGCCAGTGCTTCTACCAGCGCCAACACATGGCGATGATCCAAGGTGCCCAGCATGGCAGCAACATCCGCATGGCGAATCGCCCCCTGGCCAAAGGCAATGGCTTGATCGGTCAGGCTCATTGCATCGCGCATAGAGCCTTCTGCGGCCTTCCCTAGCAGCCACAGAGCACTCTCATCATACTCGACCCCTTCCTCTCCCAACACATAGGTTAGGTGCTCTACCACCCGCTCAGGGGGCATATGCTTAAGCGTGAACTGAAGACAGCGGGATAGGACGGTGGCAGGCAGCTTTTGCGGATCGGTGGTGGCCAGCAAAAACTTCACATGGGGCGGCGGCTCTTCCAGCGTTTTAAGCAACGCATTGAAACTGCTGGTCGACAACATGTGCACCTCGTCAATCAGGTACACCTTATAGCGCCCTTGCGTTGGCGCATACTGCACGTTATCGAGCAGTTCTCGGGTATCTTCAACCTTTGTCCGCGAAGCAGCATCGACTTCGATCAAGTCAACAAATCGACCTTCATCAATCGCGCGACAGCTGTCGCACTGACCGCAAGGCGTCGAGGTGATTCCCTCATCACCACGGCCATTTGCGGTGCAGTTAAGGCATTTAGCCAGGATACGCGCCAGGGTGGTCTTGCCCACCCCGCGAGTCCCCGTAAATAGGTAGGCATGGTGAAGGCGGCCTTGGTCGAGTGCATTGACCAAGGCGCGCTGAACATGGGCCTGGCCCACGAGCTCGTGGAATGTACGCGGCCGCCATTTGCGGGCCAGAACCTGATAGCTCATTGAGCATTACTTCCTTTGGCGGGCTAACTGTCGATGCGAAAAGGACACCATTCTAGCGGCTGCGCTGCAGCCCGCCAACCGCTCAGCCCAATAGACCAGCGGCCCACCAGACCAAGCGACATAGGGCAATAAACGTTAAGCGTTGTTATCGCTTTCAGCAGCGCCAGCACGCTGGGCAGCTTCTTTGATCAACTTTTCGAGCTCACCACTTTGATGCATCTCGATCACGATATCGCAGCCGCCAACCAATTCGCCTTCCACCCAAAGCTGCGGAAAAGTCGGCCAGTTAGCAATTTTTGGCAGCTCAGCGCGAATATCTGGATTATCCAGCACGTTAACAAAGGCAAAACGCTCGCCGCAGCCCATCAGCGCCTGCACCGTTTGTGCAGAAAAACCACACTGCGGCAGTTGGGGAGTGCCTTTCATGTAGATAAGAATGGGGTTTTCACTAATTTGGCGCTGAATATTTTCGGCAGTTGTACTCATGATGTGCTCCTAAAACAAGTGATGTTATCTCGCCAGTCTACGCAATTCGTTAACTCGCTTTAACCCTTAAAGCCGAAGATTACCTTTTGTTGCTACACAGTCTAATACTTGAGCAAACTACTCGGCCTTACTATGTGGGTCGTCATTCTACGCATGCCGAGCGCGTTGCGCATCCCCCGCCGCATCGCTAGGATAGTGTTTTTGCGCGGAGAGATACCATCATGGCGACACGCCATTTCTTAACCTTGCTGGATTTAACCCCAGATGAGCTGGCGTACCTGATTCAGCGTGCGATTAAGATCAAAACCGAGCTCAAGGCTAACGGCCCCATCTATACGCCACTGCCTAACCGCACGCTGGCGATGATTTTTGAAAAATCATCGACTCGCACCCGCGTTTCGTTTGAAACCGGTATGGCGCAGTTCGGCGGACACGCCCTCTTTCTCTCTCCCCGCGACACTCAGCTAGGGCGTGGAGAGCCGATTGAAGACACCGCCCGCGTGCTGTCCGAAATGGTTGATGCGGTAATGATTCGCACCTTTTCACACGCAGGCTTAGAAGCCTATGCCAATGCCAGCAGCGTGCCCGTAATTAACGCGCTAAGTGACGACTACCATCCTTGCCAGCTGCTGGCAGACGTGATGACCTGGACTGAGCTGCGGGGCAACGTGGAAGGACGCACGGCGGTTTGGATCGGTGATGGCAACAACATGTGCCACTCCTGGATCAATGCCGCCCGTCAGTTTGGTTTTAAATTACGTGTGTGTTGCCCCGAAGGCTACGAACCTCGCGCGGACATTATGGAAGCTGCCGGTGACTGCGTAACGCTGCTTCACGATCCCCAAGAGGCTGCCAAAGACGCCGACCTGATCACGACAGATGTGTGGGCATCCATGGGGCAGGAAGAGGAGCAAGCTAAGCGCGAAGCAGACTTTGCAGGCTTCCAGGTCACTGAGGCAATGCTTGATAGCGCGCAACCTGATGTGCTTTTCCTCCACTGCCTGCCTGCCCACCGCGGCGAAGAGATCAGCACTACTCTATTGGACGATCCACGCGCAGTCGTGTGGCAAGAAGCAGGGAATCGCCTACATGCACAGAAGGCGCTAATCGAATTCTTGCTGCTTGGCAAAATTAGTGACAACAAGTAGCGCCTGAGGGTACGTGCGTTGCTGACACAGGCTTTCTAAGCCCAAGTTTTCAGCCACGCGGCCGCCTAACAGCGCCCCCACCCACGAACGATCAATTGAAAATCATAAGCATAAAAAATGCCCCGTTATTGATAATAACGGGGCATTTTTTTGAATTCTTTGAGTCTGTAAAATGGTGGAGCCTAGCGGGATCGAACCGCTGACCTCAACACTGCCAGTGTTGCGCTCTCCCAGCTGAGCTAAGGCCCCACATAGTTTTACATGCCGCTTTTTTGAACCACTCTTTAGGCAGCGGCAAGATACTACGCCAGTAATTTGCTTAGCGTCAAGCTAATCATGAACAACTATCAACTAAATTCTCCTTTGGTTAGAGCTGTGGCACTCTATATCATGCAACACGGGTTACGCCCACCACTACGATGATTTCATGCAGGAGCCTGCGCCTTGATCAAAGTTTTAATCGCCGATGATCATCACCTAGTGAGAACCAGCATTGCTCACCTGCTAAACGAAGAGTGCGACATTAAAGTCGTAGGCGAGGTCGACGATGGCGAAAGCGCAGTGGCTCAATGCCGTCGCTTAAAACCTGACATTGTCGTAATGGATATTCGTATGCCAGGCATCGGCGGGCTCGAAGCTACTCGCCGTATCCATAGAACAATGGAAGACGTTAAAGTACTCATATTAACCGCCCACATTGAAGATAGTGCGTTGCGGCTCATGCTGGAAGCAGGCGCAATTGGCTTTCTTAGCAAAGGCGCTGACACGTCAGAAATGACCGATGCGATCCGCCAAGTCTTTCACGGAAAGCGCTACGTCAGCCAAGAAATCGCCCAGCGATTGGCGCTTTCCCACTTTACTGACGAAGACAATCCGTTTAGACACCTGTCGCACCGTGAGCTACAAATCGCCCTTATGATTGTCAACTGTCAGCGTGTCCAGGATATTTCAGACCGCTTGCACCTTAGTCCCAAGACAGTGAACACCTATCGCTATCGGCTATTTGACAAACTAGAGGTCGCCACCGATGTAGAGCTTACCCACTTGGCACTACGTCATGGTTTGGTTGAGGGCTTTGACGCCATGCTGGGATAGACCTACCATCGCAGCTTCCGTTGCCCAGAAGCGCCGATATCCAGCCATGACTTTTGATGCCAAGCAATTTTTAAGCTCTGTCAGTGCCTCGCCCGGTGTTTATAGGATGCTGGACGAACACAGCAACACTCTCTATGTCGGCAAAGCCAAGCGACTAAAAGCTCGGCTTGCTAGTTATTTCCGTGGCCAGCTTAATACCAAAACCCAGGCAATGGTGGCACGAATTGCAGATATCCAAATCACCGTCACCCGTAGCGAAACAGAGGCCTTGCTACTAGAGCAAACGCTCATAAAAGAACTGCGCCCGCCCTATAACATTTTACTAAGAGACGATAAGTCTTACCCCTTCGTATTTGTCACCGATCAGCACGCTTACCCTGCGCTCGAGTATAAACGTGCGCGACAGCGTAGAGGGGATGGGCGCTACTTAGGCCCTTATCCAAGTAGCGGAGCGGTGAAAGAAAGCCTAGCGCTAATGCAAAAGATTTTTCGCATACGCAACTGTGAAGATAGCGTGTTTGCCCACCGCTCTCGGCCGTGTTTGCAATACCAAATTCAGCGTTGTAGCGCGCCTTGCGTTGACTTCATTTCGGAAGCAGATTACCGACGCGATGTTGAGCATGCAGTGATGTGCCTAGAAGGTAAAAGCGAGCACGTTACTCAGCTCCTTAGCGAGGAGATGGAAACGGCCAGCCGCGCCTTAAATTTTGAAGAAGCAGCCAGGTTACGCGACCAGATACAGCAGCTGCGCCAGTTACAGCAACGCCAGTTTGTCGATAACGAAAGCGGTGATGCCGACGTCTTTGCGCTGGCACAACGCCCCGGGGCATTAGGCATATCAATACTTAGCGTTCGTGATGGGCGCTTACTGGGCGCTCGCCATCACACGCCTAAAAACGACCTCGACCTGCCACCGGACATGCTGCTGACGGAAGTCGTTAGCCAGTACTACTTTGGTCAACCCCACAACGTACCCAGTGAAGTAATTACTAGCCACCCACTGGAAGACAGCCCACTGATTGCCGATGCACTTTCACAGCAAGCGGGTAAACGCGTTCGCGTCACCAGCCAAGTCCGGGGGCATCGCGCCCAGTGGCAGCATCTGGCTATGACCAACGCAGAGCAACAGCTTGCTGCGCAGTTGGCTAACAAAACCCAGCTTACTCAGCGATTTGAAGCTCTTCAGAAAGCACTCGCATTGGACAAAACACCCCAGCGCCTTGAGTGTTTTGACATCAGCCACAGCCACGGGGAAGCAACCGTTGCTTCCTGTGTCGTATTTGATCATCAGGGTCCACGCAAGAGCGATTACCGCCACTTCCGCATTGAAGGCGTCGCTGCAGGCGATGACTATGCGGCCATGCAACAAGCACTAACACGCCGCCTTAAACGAGTGAAAAGTGGCGAGGCCGTGGCACCTGATATTTTGATCGTCGATGGCGGCAAAGGTCAGCTAAACATGGCTCGCGGTGTGTTAAACGAGCTAGCGGTTACCGATATCATTTTACTCGGCGTTGCTAAAGGCACCACCCGCAAAGCCGGCCTGGAAACGCTCTTTTTAGAAACCACTGATAACCCATTACCTCTTGACCCAGCTTCGCCGGCATTACATTTAATTCAGCATATACGCGATGAATCTCACCGTTTTGCTATCGCCGGCCACCGCGCCCAACGCGACAAAGCACGCCGCACCTCTACACTTCAAGACATTCCCGGCATTGGCCCCAAAAGACGCCGCGAACTATTACGCTTCTTCGGTGGCTTGCAGGGCGTTCAAAAGGCTAGCCGCGATGAGTTGGCGCGCGTACCTGGCATTAATTCATCGCTCGCTGAGACAATTTACCAAGCTCTAAATGGATAAACCTACTGTTAGCATGGATGCTAAGCACCAAGGGGGATAGAATATCCCCCACTACACTCCGTCTTCCATGACTCTCCGGCAAGGATCGCGCCCCGCGATGAATATACCCAACATACTTACTCTGGCAAGAATCGTTTTTATTCCACTGTTAGTAGTGCTTTTTTACCTACCTTTCAGTTGGAGTATGCCAGTCGCTGCAGGCTTATTTGCACTAGCATCCATCACCGACTGGCTAGATGGCTACTTAGCCCGCCGCTGGAATCAATCAACGCCGTTTGGCGCGTTTCTTGATCCTGTAGCTGACAAATTGATGGTCGCGGTTGCACTGGCGTTACTTATTGAGCGCTTTGACACCCTGATATTAACACTGCCCGCGCTGGTCATTATCGGCCGCGAAATCGTCATTTCGGCACTGCGTGAGTGGATGGCCGAAATGGGCAAGCGAGGCATGGTTGCGGTTTCCTGGATTGGTAAGCTTAAAACAACACTGCAGATGGTTGCCTTGCTCATACTCCTGGCCTTCCCTCCCGGACACGAGTTCGCGCTATTAGGTGTGGTTGTTCTTTACGCAGCAGCCATTCTTACGCTGTGGTCAATGGCACAATACCTTAAAGCCGCTTGGCCTCACTTAAGTCGTTCCATGTGAACGGCTCTCTAGACGATTGAACCTTCTGACAAATTCATTAATTGACAAGCGCGTAGCGATGCGTATAATTCGCCCTCGAGTCAAGCGGGAATAGCTCAGTGGTAGAGCATCGCCTTGCCAAGGCGAGGGTCGGGAGTTCGAATCTCCTTTCCCGCTCCAACTTGGATAGCGCAGTAAAGCAAGAGAGGGCCGTCAGCTGGAACGCCAGCCCGATCTAATCTACTTTCTCGCTCCAATGACTTGTTAGGCTGGATGGCAGAGTGGTTATGCAGCGGACTGCAACTCCGTGTACGCCGGTTCGATTCCGACTCCAGCCTCCATTTAAGTGTGGCGATGAATAGCAATATTCCTGCGATGCACTGCCCGGATGGCGAAATTGGTAGACGCAAGAGACTTAAAATCTCTCGGAGGCAACTCCGTGCCGGTTCAAGTCCGGCTCCGGGCACCATATCTAATTAGCATCTCCCCTTCCTTCAGCAGTAAACGTTTCCCATATTGTTTTAAGAGCGCTAGAGAAGCGTTTTTTGTGCTTCTTACAAGGCTCTTCAATTTTTTGATCACCCTTTTCTTTTCCCCTTCTATTTTATCCGGTTGTTAAACAGTTAGTCCTCTCCCGACCATCGCATTAGAGCGCTTAGCCGCTATCGCTATGCGCTGAAAGCAATTTTTCACAGCCCCTCATCGCCAAGTGGCAACAGTCACGCTATGATGCCTTCCCTGCTGCCTACAGCGTGCGAAAAAGCACCTACTGCGTTTGAATGTAAAAGAGGATCCGGCCCCATGAGCTCGCCAACATCCGACGTACTTGTCATCGGCGGCGGCGTCGCCGGCCTAACCTTAGCCCTTGAAGTTGCTGACCACCTTTCGGTAACCCTGGTTAGGCCCGCTCTGGATGACCAGGGAGCCAGCCGCTGGGCGCAAGGTGGAATAGCCGCCGTACTCTCACCAGACGACGATCTGGACGCCCATGTGCGTGATACGCTCATTGCTGGCGATGGTCTATGTGATGAACAGGCTGTTCGATTTACCGTGACACACGGCCCAGATGCTATTCAGTGGCTAATCGACAACGGCGTCCCTTTTACGCCGGATCCAGACCCAAGCGCCCGCTACCCTTATCATTTAACACGGGAAGGCGGCCACAATGCACGCCGTATTATACACGCTGACGATGCGACGGGACGCGCGGTAGTCGACACGCTATACGAAAAAGTCACTTCTCACCCCAATATTACTCAGCGCAGTGACTTAACCATCCTGCACTTAATCAGCGATACCACAGGCCGCTGCATTGGCGCGGAAGGCGTAGATCAACAGCAGCATCAACAAACACTGCTTGCCAAGCACATCGTACTAGCAACAGGCGGTGCAAGTGGCCTTTATCGACACACCACCACCCCATCACCAAGCAGTGGGGAAGGCATGGTGATGGCTGCTGAGCTGGGCGCGAAACTGATGAATCTTGAGTTTCAGCAGTTTCATCCGACCTGCCTGTTTGACCCAGAAGGACCTGCTTTTTTAATTAGCGAAGCCGTACGAGGAGAAGGCGGGCACCTGCTAAATGAGGCCGGCCATCGATTTATGCCCGATATCGATTCTCGTGCCGAGCTGGCTCCCAGGGACGTCGTTGCTCGAGCTATCGACTCACAAATCCAACAAAGCAGCCAAGGGCATGTGTGGCTAGATATCAGCCATCTTGGAGCAAGCGCTATTCGCCACCACTTCCCTACTATTTTGGCACACTGCGCCTCTCGGGGAATTGATATAACCCGCCAACCCATTCCAGTAGTGCCTGCGGCTCACTATAGCTGTGGCGGTGTGGCTACAGACCAGCGCGGCGCCACTCACGTCACCAACCTCTATGCGGTCGGCGAGATTGCTTACACGGGTTTACATGGCGCAAATCGCATGGCTAGCAACTCACTATTGGAGTGCCTGGTATACGCCAGAAGCTGCGCAAAGCACTTACTCACGCAGAAAAAACGTGCGCAGACACACCCAACTGTCCCCAAAGAAACGCCTAGCGATACCCAAAAGGCAATACCGCTACCGGACCAGCAGTGGCCACCCTCCACTTTGGAAGCCTTGGCGACCATTCGTAGCGAACTACGGGCAACAATGAGCCAGCATGTTTCGATTGTTCGCAGCAATCAGGGGCTAAAGGCCGCTCAACACAAGCTGAACGTACTTGAGACGCAGCTTAACGACATTCTAAACAGTCTTGACGGTGTTACCGACAGCGCTAAGAAAAGCTCTAACAACGCTTTTGAAAGCACCGCTGGCAAGCGCAGCCACCCAGAGAGCGTGCGTTTACAGCAAGCACTGTGGCTTGCAAAACTGACCGTATTGGCAGCGCTTCAGCGACATGAATCACGAGGGCTGCACTACTCTCTGAACTGGCCTGAGCACCAAGAAAACACAGCAGCTTCCGAAATGTCTCTTGAACAGCTATCGCCCAGGACGATGGCATAAACGCCGCAGAGCACGCTGACTGTGTGCTGGCAAGCTATCTGGCCACAACCAAAGACGTTGCGGCCCGACATGCAGCCCAATTAACCAAGGCCCCACGTAATCAGCGTTAACAGGCTGTACGTTTTCAAGCTCACCCTCTTTCGATAGCCATTGCGCACTTAACTGATGGCCGCTTTTCGAAACTCTTAACTCGCCCATGGGTTGATAGCGATACTCACGACCCAGCATCAGTATCGCAATCACAGCCGCAAGCAACGCTATCCATGGGCTAATAAGCCACGCCGTCACCGCACACAGCCCAAATGCCAAGGATGCGTGGAAAGCGCACTGAATTTTAGAGCGTGCGATAAGCAGAGTTATCGGTATTTTCTGCATGCGCTACGATCATCTGTACGATGTGCTTTAGTGATGGCTCCTCGGGCCATTCACGACGCATTAACCACCCAAAGAGATCTTGATCCTCTTCCTCAATTAAGCGCTGATAGGCTAACTGCTCATCTTCACTCAGCTGATCAAAGCGGTGCTCAAGAAACGGTATCAGCAGCAGGTCAAGCTCCCACATGCCACGGCGAGAGTGCCAATAAAGCCGTTTACGCAATATGGCTGCAGGGGAAGTATCGTCGTTCAACGTCAGCCTCTCCAGTTACAAAATGAGTCGCCAGTATACCTAAGCCACAGGGTCGCGCCAGCGCCTCACTTCGCCTATGCTGATATTCATTCTAGTACCTTGTTTTATCTGAATTGTTTTATCCTGTTATGCGCAGTATGCTGACTCTGTTGTTATCGAGGTCGCAAGCGCGTCACGGCCATTAAAGTTCGCAGGGAGCCAACCGATGACCAAATCTGAACTAATCGAACAAATTGCGATGCGTCAACCGGAGCTATCCGCCAAAGAAGTAGAAACGGCGGTGCGTATTATTTTAGACGATATGACCGATGCTCTTGCTAGCGGGGGGCGGGTTGAAATCCGGGGTTTCGGCAGTTTTTCGCTACACTACCGAGAGCCTCGTGTTGGGCGCAACCCTAAAACAGGAGACCCGGTCGACCTGGACGGCAAGTATGTGCCGCACTTCAAACCGGGCAAAGAGTTGCGCGAACAGGTAGATGCCAGCCGCGCACTTGGCTATTAATGCGCTAACCGAGGCTACACAAGCCCGGCGTTGCCAATAGCAAGGCTCTTTTGATCTTGTTATCCGACTTAATGTGGGATGACGCCGCGCCACGACTCATACACAATAGAGCCATTATGAACGTCACTGACTAGGAAACTCTCATGCGTTGGATCAAAGGGCTGATTCTGGCCGTCATATTGCTGGTTGTTCTACTGGTGGGCATTTTATTTGCCGTCAACAACCAACAAACCATTGCCTTAAACCTGATTTGGGCAGAACTGCCGCCTGTGTCACTCTCTGTTTGGCTGCTTGCCACGTTAACTTGCGGCGTTATTTTAGGCATGCTTGCCATGCTAGGTGTTTACGTACGCCTTAAAGCGCAGCTAGCACGAAGTGAACGACACAATAAGCAACAGCGCAAAGAGCTAGACCGCCTACGCACTCAGGAGCTTAAGGAACTGGCTTAAATGTATGATGTCGTGCTGCTAGGCGTTCTACTGGCAGCCATTGCCATCGGCTTTGGCCTGGGTGTTCGTCACACCTCCCGCCGCCGCCAGCGCACTCACGACTCTCGCCCATCAGGCTTATCGAGAGAGTACTTTGTCGGGCTGAATTACCTGCTCAATGAGCAGCCCGACGAAGCTATCAATACGTTTGTCAACGCATTGGATGTCAATAGCGATACTGTGGAAACCCACATAGCGCTCGGAAAGCTGTTTCGCGCACGCGGTGAAGCAGATAAAGCCGTTAGCATTCATCAAAACCTACTTGCTCGCCCTGCCCTTTCCACCAGTACTAACGAACATGTACAGCTTGAGCTAGCACGTGACTTTATGGCGCTAGGCGTGCACGACCGCGCCCAGCGAATGCTGAGAGCACTGCTGGATAAATCAGCCAATGATCTCTACCGCCAGGAAGCCAAGCGGTTACTGATTGATTTACTTGAGCGCGAAAAAGACTGGCAGGAAGCGCTTGACGTGGCCCAATCACTGTTTAAGCAACAGCCCGGCATGCAGCGACCTGCTGCTCACTGGCTATGCGAACTTGCCCAGGAAGAGATACATCAAGCAAGTCGCGCGATCGCCCGCAAGCACTTAAAAAAAGCGCTTCAGCTGGATGAGCGATGCGTCCGTGCGACGCTAATGCTGGCCGAGCTGGAGATGGATAATGGGCATTACACACGTGCCATTGAGTACCTAAACCACATTCCCCAGCAGGATATTGCCCATATCCCCACTATGCTGCCCACCCTTCAGCATGCCTATGAACGCAATAACGATATTCAAGGATTTGAAACGCATCTTTATCGGCTACTGGGTCAAGCACCGTACACCAGCATTATTATCGCCCTCGGAGAGCTCGTTCATCAAAGAGATGGTGTAGATAGTGCTATTGAGCAAACGGGCGAGTGGCTAAGGGAGGCACCCAGCCTGGGGGGGCTCGATTACTTAATCGATCTTTATCATGAAAGCCAACGCTTAAGCGGTAAAACCCCGCCTGACACGCGCTTGCTGTTACTTAAGCACCATACCAATGCCCTTTTAGAGGGCAAAGCCCGCCATCGCTGCCGTCGCTGCGGCTTTGCCAGCGACAGCTTGGCGTGGCAATGTCCTAGCTGCCGCCGCTGGGGCACCATTAAGCCCATTACCGGGGTTGATGGCGAGTAAGAGTACCGTCAGTCAGCCAGCCAGTTCAGCTTCTATGGCTGCTAGCGCCATCATTGGCTCTGCCGCCTGTGTTACCGGCCGCCCAATCACTAAGTGCGTACTACCAGCATTCAGCGCATCACTAGGTGTCATAATGCGCTGTTGGTCATTAGCCGCTGCAAAGCTTGGGCGTATTCCAGGAGTTACCTTCAAAAAGTCGTTGCCACAGAGCGCCTTGATTTGCGCTGCCTCTTGGGCTGAACAGACAACACCACCCAACCCGCTCTGCTGAGTTAATGCGGCTAAACGCAATACATGCTCCTCCGGCGTTACAGCTATACCTACCTCATGCAGATCTTCAGCTTGCATGCTGGTTAGCACTGTGACGGCAATAAGATGCGTATTCAGCCTATGATCATCTAAACGCTTAGCGGCCGCTTCCATCATCTTGCGCCCGCCGGAAGCATGCACATTAACCATCCACACGCCTTGCTCAGCTGCCGCTTGCACCGCACCTGCCACCGTGTTGGGAATATCATGAAATTTTAAATCTAAAAAAATTTCAAAACCACGGCCGTGCAAAGCTTCCAGTACCGCAGGGCCACTGCGCGTAAACAGCTCTTTACCCACTTTTACCCGACAGCGCTTAGGGTCAAGCTGATCTGCCATGCATAAAGCGGCATCCAGAGAGGAATAATCCAACGCGATAATCAACGGGGTATCAGTAGACACTGCGCTTAACTCCATTTTTCATTTGACAGCATTATAACAGCCATCTTGGCCCTACTGTGTAAGTGATTAACCATTATCAGAGAGCAAAAATCTTACAAATACCATCGTTAATGTCTTACAGCCTACCTCCTATAAACGTATTAGTTTAATTAAGGCAAAAGGTATTGAAGGAACAGTCAACCTTATTGCATACGCAAACCGCCACAGCCTATCACTCCAAGTACAACAACCGATGGGAAAGGCGGCTTTAGGGAAATCTATGAGGATATTAACAATGAAAATAACGCTAAAAGGACTATTGGCTGCACTGCTATTGAGCCTAAGCTTAGGGGTTTCTGGCCTTACATTGGCACAAGACATCGCGCCTATTAATGTGAATACAGCAGATGCTGAGCTGCTTGCTGAGTTACCTGGCATCGGCCCCAGCCGTGCAGCCGCGATTATAGAAGAGCGCGAAAATAATGGCGCATTTGCTAATGTAGATGATCTTACCCGCGTTAGCGGCATTGGCCCCGCCACTGTTGATCGTATGCGCGATCAAGTAGCGATTGAAGAGTAAATCGCTAAAGCAAAGATAAGTATAAAACTTACACCACTCTAGGCTGAAGCCGCCGTTTAGGGCATTCCCAAAACGGCGGCAAGGCGTCATCTAGTATTCACCCGCGAATACTATTAAAAGCTATCAGCGGGTATGCGTACACAACCTTCCATTAACACCCGCGCGCTACGGCTCATGACAGCTTGATCAATTTGCCAACGCCCATCAATCAGGCTTGCTTTTGCACCTACCCGCAACGAGCCAGAAGGATGTCCAAAGGTCACTGCTTCACGCTCCTCACCACCTGCGGCTAAATTCACTAACGTGCCTTGAATCGCTGCTGCCGCGCCGATGGCAACCGCTGCGGTACCCATCATTGCGTGGTGCAGTTTACCCATGGACAGCGCCCTTACCACAAGATCGATGTTTTCCGCACTCACCGCTTTGCCACTGGATGCCGTGTAGCTGGCAGGCGGGGCAACGAAAGCCACCTTCGGTGTGTGCTGTCGGCTGGCCGCTTCATCAACATGCTTAATCAATCCCATACGTACCGCAGCATGGGCACGAATGGTCTCAAACATGGCGAGTGCATTGGCATCGCTGTTAATCGCTTCCTGCAGTTCACAGCCGGTATACCCAATGTCCTGAGCATTCACAAACACGGTGGGAATACCCGCATTTATCAACGTCGCTTTTAAAACGCCAACCCCAGGCACGTCCAAATCATCGACCAAGTTCCCGGTTGGGAAAATTGCTCCCTCACCATCCGCAGGATCCATAAAGGCCACAGGGATCTCTGCAGCAGGAAAGGTCACACCATCTAGCTCAAAATCGCCCGTCTCCTGCACTTGTCCATCAACAATAGGCACTTGAGAGACGATGGTTTTACCGATATTGACCTGCCAAATACGCACTTCAGCGACACCGTTTTGCGGTATTTTTGTGGGATCAACTAACCCATTAGCAATCGCATAAGGACCTACGGCTGCCGATAAGTTGCCACAGTTGCCGCTCCAATCCACAAACGGCTTATCAATTGAAACCTGGCCAAACAGGTAGTCGACGTCGTGATCTGGCGACTCACTCTTGGAAAGAATCACCGTCTTACTGGTACTTGAGGTTGCCCCTCCCATCCCATCGATCTGCTTTTCATAGGGGTCTGGGCTACCAATCACCCTCATCAGCAGCTTATCTCGCACCTCGCCTGGCACTCTCGCCGCCTCGGGCAAGTTGCTCAAGGTGAAAAACACCCCTTTGCTGGTGCCACCGCGCATATACGTCGCAGGAATACTAATTTGTCCAACATGAGACATAAATAACGCTCCCTAACCATTTTCAATGACGATGCCTGAACATTCTCAACGACAACTATCATTGGCTATGTTCACTAACGCATGCCGAAAAAAGAGCCCGGCGCTTAGCGGCGGGCCCTTTCATTAATCGCCTTGGCGCTGTGTTACACGCCAATTTGGCTAAGCCGTGGTGGACTCAAGAAAGTCTTGGGCAAAACGCTGCAAGACCCCACCGGCAGAGTAAATCGTGACCTCTTCGGCGGTATCAATACGGCAGATCACCGGCACACGTTCAGTGGTACCATTTTGACGATGAATAACTAGCGTTAGCTTGGTGCGGGGCTGAGGAGTGCCCTCTACGTCGAAGACTTCGGTACCGTCCAGCGCCAAGGTTTTACGTGTGGTGCCCTCTTCAAACTGCAGCGGCATCACGCCCATACCAATTAAATTGGTACGGTGAATACGCTCAAAGCCCTCGGCCACAATGGCTTCAACACCCGCTAGTGCAACACCTTTCGCCGCCCAGTCACGCGAGGAGCCCTGACCATAATCTGCACCGGCAATAATAATCAGCGGCTGTTTACGCGCCATATACGTCTCAATGGCTTCCCACATCCGCGTCACGGTGCCTTCTGGCTCAACACGTGCCAACGACCCCTGCAGCACTTTGCCCTGCTCGTCGTGGACCATTTCATTAAACAGCTTGGGGTTCGCCAATGTCGCCCGCTGGGCAGTTAAATGATCGCCGCGGTGGGTCGCGTAGGAGTTAAAGTCTTCCTCAGGCAAGCCCATCTTGTGTAGATACTCACCTGCTGCGCTGTCTAGCATAATCGCGTTAGAAGGCGACAAATGGTCGGTGGTGATATTGTCCGGCAAAATCGCCAACGGACGCATACCTTTCAAACCACGTTCGGCAGCCATATTGCCTTCCCAGTAGGGAGGCCGGCGAATATAGGTGCTCTGAGGCCGCCACTCGTAAAGCGGGCTGACCTGAACGCGCGCGCTCTTGTCGAGGTCAAACATCGGGATATAGGTCTGACGGAACTGCTCCGGCTTCACAGCAGCCTTCACAATCGCATCGATTTCGCTATCGTCGGGCCAGATATCTTTTAGCGTGACGGGGTTTCCGTCATGGTCGGTGCCCAGCACGTCTTTCTCAATATCAAAGCGAATCGTGCCGGCAATGGCGTAGGCAACCACTAAGGGCGGCGATGCTAAAAATGCCTGCTTTGCATAGGGATGAATGCGCCCGTCAAAGTTACGGTTACCGGAAAGTACCGCTGTGGCGTATAGATCACGGTCGATAATTTCTTTCTGGATGACTGGATCTAACGCCCCGGACATGCCGTTACAGGTCGTACAAGCGTACGCCACAACACCAAAGCCAAGTGTTTCCAGCTCATCCATCAACTTGGCTTCTTCCAGATACATCTTGACGGTTTTCGACCCCGGTGCCAGCGACGACTTAACCCACGGTTTGCGGGTTAGCCCTAAGCGGTTGGCATTGCGAGCAATTAAGCCTGCTGCCACCATATTGCGCGGGTTAGAAGTATTCGTACAACTGGTAATCGCGGCGATAATCACCGCACCATCTGGCATTCTGCCGGCTTGCTCATCGGCCCTTGCTTTATCCAGGTCGATCGCGATCCCGCGTTGGGCCAGCTCAGAAGTGGGCAAATGAGCATGAGGGTTGGAAGGCCCTGCCAAGGTGCGATTAACGCTTGAAAGATCAAAGCGCAGCACCCGCTCATATTCAGCAGTTTTTAGGCTATCGGCCCATAGCCCTGTGTGCTTGGCATAGGCTTCAACCAGAGCAACCTGCTCATCCTCACGACCCGTGAGCTTGAGGTAGTCAATGGTTTGGTTGTCGATGTAGAACATCGCCGCCGTGGCGCCGTACTCTGGCGTCATGTTGGAAATGGTCGCCCGGTCGCCTACGGTTAACGCGTCGGCACCTTCTCCGTAAAACTCCAGGTAGGCACCGACGACGCGCTCTTTACGCAGAAACTCGGTAATCGCTAACACCATATCGGTGCTGGTAATGCCTGGCTGCAGTTTGCCAGAGAGCTCTACACCAACGATATCCGGCAGGCGCATCATCGAGGCACGGCCCAGCATCACGCTTTCGGCTTCAAGACCACCCACACCAACGGAAATAACACCCAGCGCATCGACCATCGGCGTGTGGCTATCGGTACCCACACAGGTGTCTGGGTATGCAACAGGCACGCCCTGTTCATCAGGACGGCACTGCACCACCGGCGACATTTTTTCCAGATTGATCTGGTGCATAATGCCGTTGCCGGGAGGAATCACATCGACGTTCTCAAAAGCCACTTTGGTCCAGTTAATAAAATGGAAGCGGTCATCGTTACGGCGATCTTCCACCTGGCGGTTTTTTTCGAACGCGTCTTTCTCAAACCCTGCGTGCTCAACGGCCAAGGAGTGGTCAACAATCAGCTGCGTAGGTACCACAGGATTCACTTTAGCCGGGTCACCGCCCTTCTCAGCGATGGCATCCCTTAGACCAGCAAGGTCGACTAACGCGGTCTGCCCCAGGATGTCATGACACACAACGCGTGCTGGGTACCAAGGAAAATCCAAATCTTGCTTGCGCTCGATGAGCTGCTTCAATGCGTCGGTTAACAGCGCTGGGTCGCAGCGGCGCACCAACTGCTCAGCCAACACCCTGGAAGTGTAGGGCAGCGTCGCATAGGCGCCGGGCTTGATATCTTCAACGGCTTGATGCGCGTCGAAGTAATCTACCGGCTCCCCCTCTGCCGTCACGCCAGGCAGCGGCTTACGATAATTCGTATTCATAATGCCTCTCACTTAATCACGGCCCGTTAAGGGTTAGTCACGCGCTTCGATGGGCACCCACTCGCTCTTCTCAGGACCAGTGTAGTCGGCGCTGGGGCGAATAATGCGGTTATTGGCGCGCTGTTCAAACACATGCGCTGCCCACCCCGTTAAACGGGACATAACGAAGATTGGCGTGAACAGTTTGGTAGGAATATCCATGAAGTGGTAAGCACTGGCATGGAAGAAGTCCGCGTTGCAGAAAAGCTTTTTCTCGCGCCACATGACTTCTTCACAGCGCACAGAAACGGGGTAAAGCACACTATCGCCAACGTCTTCAGAAAGCTTCTTCGACCACTCTTTGATAATCTCATTACGCGGGTCAGACTCGCGATAAATGGCATGGCCGAAGCCCATGATTTTCTCTTTGCGCTCAAGCATACCGAGCATTTCACGCTCAGCTTCTTCCGGCGACGCCCAGTTCTCGATCATCGCCATGGCCGCTTCGTTAGCACCGCCATGCAGCGGGCCACGCAACGAACCAATCGCACCGGTAACACAGGAGTGCATATCGGAAAGCGTCGAAGCACAAACCCGCGCCGTGAACGTTGACGCATTGAACTCATGCTCGGCGTATAGAATCAGCGATACGTTCATAACCCGCGCATGCAGCTCAGAAGCAGGCTCGCCGCGCAGCAAGTGCAAGAAGTGACCGCCTACCGAAGCATCGTCGGTTTCAGTATCAATACGGACACCGTCGTGGCTAAAACGGTACCAGTAGCAAATAATTGAGGGCAGTACCGCTAACAGCCTATCAGAGACATCCTGCTGCTGGTCAAAGCTCTCTTCTGTCTCCAGGTTACCCAGCATGGAGGTACCGGTGCGCATAACATCCATCGGGTGCGCATCTTTAGGAATTTGCTCCAGCACGGTTTTCAAAGCATCAGGTAAACCACGCAGCCCCTTCAGCTTGGTAATGTAGCTATCAAGCTCGGCTTGATTGGGTAGCTTGCCTTTCAGTAATAAATATGCGACTTCTTCAAACTTCGCCTTCTCAGCCAGTTCTTTAATATCAAAACCACGGTAGGTTAATCCGGAACCCGTTTTACCCACCGTACATAGCGCTGTAGCACCGGCGCTTTGACCACGGAGTCCTGCGCTGTTTTGCGGTTTATCAGCCATGTCGTGTCTCCTGTTAGCTCTTTTTATATGTTTTAGTATCGATAGTATTAACGGCTATTAAGCGTCTTTCTGCTCAGCAAATAGCGCGTCGAGCTTTTGCTCAAAATCGTGATAATTTAAAAAGTCGTACAGCTCATCGCGAGTCTGCATGGTATCGACCACCTCTTTTTGATGACCGTTATCTAAAATGCTCTGATACACCTTCAATGCGGCAGCATTCATAGCGCGGAAGGCAGACAGCGGATAGAGCACCATGCGACAGCCCACCTCGCCCAGCTCCTGCTGAGAGAACAGCGGCGTTGCGCCAAACTCAGTGATGTTGGCCAGTATTGGCGCATTTACGCGCGAACAGAACGCACGATAATCATCCAGGGTATGCACGGCTTCGGCGAAGATTGCATCCGCACCGGCTTCCACACAGGCATTAGCACGTTCGATGGCGGCGTCTAAGCCCTCTTTCTGGAACGCATCGGTACGCGCAATCAGATAGAAATCGGGATCAAGCTTGGCATCTGCCGCGGCTTTGATGCGGTCAACCATCTCCTGCTGGGAGACAATGGCTTTATTCGGGCGGTGGCCGCAGCGCTTTTGAGCCACTTGGTCTTCCAGGTGAACGGCAGCAACGCCTGCGCGCTGCATCTCTTTAACGGTACGTGAAATATTAAAAGCACCGCCCCAGCCCGTATCGATATCTACCAGCAGCGGCAGGTCGGTAGCGCCGCAGATACGATGTGCATCTTCCACCACGTCGTTCATGCTGGTCATACCCAAGTCCGGCAAGCCAAAAGACGCGTTAGCCACGCCGCCGCCCGACAGATAAATCGCTTGGTGGCCTACTCGCTCGGCCATCATCGCGGTATACGCGTTAATCGTGCCTAGAATCGGTAGAGGGCGGTTCGCGTCTAGCGCAGCACGAAAGCGAGCACCTGGCGTGAGAGTAGATGAACTGGACATTGGCATTGCTCCTTTAAAAGGCTTGGCGGATAGGCGTAACGAACTAATCCGCTGATGGCGTTGATTGTTGTTCAAGAACAGCTGCGTAACGGTCGGCGACGTTGGCTCGGGAAGCGCTAACGTGGCGACGCATCAGCAGCTCCGCTAACTCGGCATCTCCGGCTTCAATAGCATCTACAATGCGGTGGTGCTCGACAAAGGCGAGCTGGGGCCGCTTACCGCTGGCGCTGAACTGGGTACGGTAAAGACGCACTAAGTAGTAAAGATCGTCGCAAAGCAGGTTCATCAGCATTTTGTTATGGCTGCCTTGAACAATGCGATAGTGGAAGTCGAGATCGCCTTCGCGCTGATAGTAAGCTTCGCCACGCTTGAGATCTGCCTGGCCTTCGTGAAGTGCCAACACCTCGCGCAACCCCTTAATCTCTTCGGCAGACATATGCTCAGCGGCCAAGCGTGCTGCCATGCTCTCAAGCGCTTCGCGCACATCAAACAACTCAAGCAGCTCTTTCATAGAAAGCTTGACAACGCGAGCACCAACATGAGGAACACGCTCAATTAAACGATGCGCTTCTAAACGCCGCATGGCTTCACGCAACGGCCCGCGAGAGATGCCGTACGTTTTAGAAAGCCCCGGCTCGGTAATTTTGCTGCCCGGCGCCAGCTCTCCACGTACAATAGCGTCTTGAAGCTGATGAAAGACCCGCTCAGCCAGCGTTCGGACTTCTGGCGAGGCCTGATCACTAGGCGAATCAGCTTTAGAACGAGAAAGAGTAGCAAGTGAGGTCATGGCTAATTGTCGACAATTATGAAGTAAGAGAACTTTAGCCCGCCATATTTGCGCCGTCAACTAGTCAAAATGGTCGATTTTATTCACCTTTCGTGTAACCCAGCTATTTATTCTTGGGTTAATGTCAACAATCACCCCCTCTCCGTTAACCGTGTTTAACCTATCGTGAGAAAGGCGTCAGTGGTTAGCACTGGTGTCATCAACTAACGACCTCTAGAATGCGTTGCCTTCCATTGGCCTGGCGTTTGCTCCATGACATCGGCGTTGACCATTAAAGCCCTGCCCTACTCTCCTACTCCACTGGAGATCTTTGCTCACCTGCGAAAGCGCCATGGTGCGGTATTACTTGATAGCGGCCGCCCATCAGCAAACGGGCGCTACGACATTATCAGCAGTGATCCGCTAGCCACGCTAGAAGTCATGCCTGATGGACAAACTAACTTCACTTCAAGGCAGCTTGAGCTTCCTCCGGCACTGGCTGGAGATATGCACGCCCAGCAGCAATGGATGCTTGATCAGTTGCCCAATAAAGACCTGCCTAGCGAGCTACCTTTTTTAGGCGGCCTGATCGGTTATTGGAGTTATGATCTAGGACGTAATAACCTTGCGATTCCCAGCCGCCACCCCAGTGTTACTAATCTGCCATTGGCACGCTTGGGGCTTTATGATTGGTGCATTACCTTTGATCACGAAAAGCAGGCAGCGTGGCTCATTGCATCAGCAACTCGTCAACAGCAGGTCATGCAATGGCTAGCTCAGCCACCTCTCAGTGTTACTAAAGACTTTCAATTAATCAGCCCCTTTCAGGGCCAGCTAAGCCAAGCGGATTACACCGAACGTTTTAACACTGTTCAGCACTACATTCGCGCCGGCGACTGCTATCAAATCAACCTTGCTCAGCGGTTTACAGCAAGCTATGAAGGCGATGAATGGCAGGCTTACCTACGCCTTCGCAAGGCAACGCCCACCCCCTTCTCAGGCTTCATGGCATGGCAAAACCAAGCAGTACTCTCGCTTTCCCCAGAGCGCTTTATTCAGTGTAAAGACGGAGTGGTGGAGACGCGCCCAATCAAAGGCACGCGAGCAAGAGGTAAGACGCCGGAGGAAGATATCGCCCTAGCCGAGCAGCTAGTCAGCAGCACGAAAGACCGCGCAGAAAATGTCATGATTGTTGACCTGCTGCGCAACGACTTGGGGCGAGTATGCGCGCCGGGGTCTATTCGTGTACCGCAGCTATGTCAGCTAGAGAGCTACCCCAACGTGCATCACCTAGTAAGCGTGATTCAAGGCCAACTGGCCAAACATCGCTCACCGCTGTCTTTGCTGACAGCAGCGTTTCCTGGCGGCTCTATTACTGGCGCGCCCAAAATACGCGCCATGCAAATTATTGACGAACTGGAGCCTTGCCAGCGCAGCGTCTATTGCGGAAGCCTGGGGTATATCGATAAACGGGGCAGCATGGACACATCAATTGCGATACGCACCATGGTAGCAGATGCAGGCAAGCTGCATGTTTGGGGCGGCGGAGGATTAGTCGCCGACTCTAAAGCAGACGAGGAGTACACAGAAACGCTGGACAAAATCCGCCATCTAATTGGCGCTTTGGAATAAATAATAAAATTTTTAAATCAAAAAGGAATATAAAAGCCAAACCAAACGGTATTGGGGCTACGCCCCCTCTCTTTGATAGCCTAGTGTCATACTCGACCTTATGACAGGAGGCAGCATGTCTTCAGCGCTTGACAGCATTAATCGTGACTTCGCCAATAATCCTCAAGACCTTATCAAGTGGGCGCTTGGCCAAGGCGAGCGACCTATTTGCACGACCAATTTCCGGCCGTTTGAGGCGGTGATTCTGCATATGGTCACTCAGGAACGTCCAGATATCCCCATCGTGTGGATGGACAGTGGCTATAACACTGAGGCCACTTACCAATTCGCCGATGCCTTAATCCAGCGGCTGAACCTAAACATGGTCAGCTTTATTCCGCAGCGAACCCGCGCTCACCGTGAAGCGCTAGAGGGGGCAATGCCCAGCATTGATGACCCACGTCACGCAGCCTTCACTCAAGAAGTAAAGATTGAGCCGTTTGAGCGCGCCCTACGGGAAATGCAGCCGGATGTCTGGTTCACCGCCCTGCGGGCAGAGGACACCCCAGAGCGGGCTAAAATGCAGCCTGCCAGCCGGAACAGCGATGGCTTATTAAAAATTGCCCCGCTGCTGCAGTGGACAGCAAAAGATATGTACTACTATCTTGAGGCACACGACCTGCCCAACAACTTTGACTACTTCGACCCCACCAAGGTAGAAGACAAACGTGAGTGTGGTCTGCATTTACAGCACTGAAAATGAAATGTAGGTGACAAACGGTGAATAGCGCGCAAGCTCAACCACGCTAATGCGCTATTCACCCTCTATCTCACCCTCTATCCTCACCCACTATTCGATGCTGCTAATGCTCAGGAAGCTCTACTCCCTCAAATAACTCATGCTCAAAACGTGGGCCAGCCAACAAGGCTTCGTCTACCAAGTCCCGAGTGAGATGAGGTGCAAAGCGCGCTAGGAAATCGTACATGTAGCCGCGCATAAAAGTACCACGACGAATTCCAATCTTAGTCGTAGAGCTCGCGAAAAGATGACTGGCGTCCAGCGCGACCAAATCTTCATCTAATACGGGATCAAACGCCATTTGGGCGACAATACCAACCCCCATGCCCAGTCGCACATAGGTTTTAATTACATCAGCATCAGCGGCCGTTAACACCACATTAGGTGTCAGTCCCTGTGCTTTAAACGCATCATCTAACTGCGAACGGCCGGTAAACCCAAACACATAAGTAACCAGCGGATGTTCACCCAGCGCTTGAAGCGTCAACGGCTTGTCTATTGATGCCAGTGGGTGGTCTTTAGGTACTAAAGCGCAGCGATTCCAGCGGTAGCAAGGTAGCAACACTAAGTCGGTGAATAGTTCTAGCGATTCAGTGGCAATTGCAAAATCAGCCTGGCCTTCGCTAACCATTTGGGCAATTTGCTTCGGTGTACCCTGCTGCATATGTAGCGCAACATCAGGGTACTTAAGAGTAAACTCACTAATGATAGGAGGCAGTGCGTAGCGCGCCTGAGTATGGGTGGTAGCAATCGACAAACTTCCCCGGCGCTCATCGCTGTGCTCTTGGGCGACTTGTTTGATATTTTCTGTCAGCTTCAGCACCTGGCCTGCCAGCTCAATGATAGACAGCCCTGCAGGTGTTACGCGGGTAAGGTGCTTCCCACTACGTGCAAAAATCTCAACACCTAGCTCATCCTCAAGCAAGCGTATTTGCTTGGAAATACCCGGCTGCGAGGTAAACAAACTCTGCGCAGTGGCTGACACATTCAGGTTGTGTCGATTGACTTCCCAGATATAGCGAAGTTGCTGTAGCTTCATATCCTCACCTTATTATCTATGCAGGAAGCACGTTGAAGCGCATCCTCGCGCCGCTGCTAACTTGCACCACCCGCGAAGCACCAAAAGGTGCAATACGCGGGGGGCGACACGCCTCATACATACAATTTTGAATAAAAAATTCTCTTATAATTCACTTATAGTATAAAAAATAGCCGTTACGAACACCTCAAAATTTTTCATAATGGTTGTCTAAACGTCACAGGAAATTTGCCAGCACCTTCTTCGCCCGCTAACATCTGCCAACTTGGCGCGGTGAAGTGCGCTAGTAAAACGCGTAATGACCGTTGCTCCATTTGAGGCAACGAAACAGCAAGAGCAACGCAAACGGGAGAAACAGATGGCTAACAATGTTGATGTCACCAACGCCAATTTTGAGCAAGAAGTCCTCAACGCCGAACAGCCAGTCCTACTGAAGTTTTGGGCCCCCTGGTGCGGTCCCTGTAAAGTAATGGCACCTGTGGTTGATGAAGTTGCCGCCGAACGTGGTGATAACCTGAAAGTGGTTAGCGTGAACGTTGACGATGCGCCTGAAATTGCTGCAGAGCAAGGTGTGCGCGGCGTTCCGACAGTGATGTTATTTAAGTCGGGCACGAAAGTGGCATCGCTAGTAGGTGCACAGTCTAAATCCCAGCTGACCCAATTTATCGATCAAAACGCCTAACGCGCGCGAACGTTACCGCTGGTACTGCCAGCGGTAACTCTCTGCACTTACCATCCTAAACGCCCCTTTTATTCTCGACGCTTCCAAGGCGGACGACGTGCATCACCAAGACGCGTTCGACGCTGACCTCCCGGCCCTAGCAAATGAGCAATCCAACGAGTCTGAGGATGGCTATCCAAGGCGATTTTTAATGTCATCGTCAATACGACCGACAACAACATCCCCGTAGCGCCAAAGATCCACCCCCACACAACCAACGAAAGAAACGCCACAAAGGTAGATAGCCCCAGCGCTTGCCCCATCACTCGCGGCTCAATCAAGTTACCCAAAACAAAATTGATCACCAAATAGGCGGATGCGAGTAACAGCGCCTGTAATACTCCGCCATCTTGAGATACTAACAATAGCAGTACGGGAGGAATCGCCGCCAAAGCCGAGCCGATATTAGGGATAAAGTTAAGCGCAAAAGCCAATACCCCCCACAGCAACGGAAACTCCACTCCCACTATCAAGCAAGAGAGCCATACGAGTACCCCGGTGGCCAAACTAATAACGGTCTTCACTGCTAGATAGCGTTTCAGCGTTAAACTAAACTCGCTAAACCGCTTTAGGCTTGGCGCTGGGTTCTCAAGAGCGCGGGACACTTTATCTCGGAAATTAAGCGTCTCAAACAGCATGAAAATAACTAACAGCCCAATAATACTGCCTTGCATAAAGAGATTGCCGAGCTCGCCTAACAACGTTGCCACCCACGACCCATCGTCCTCCATAGCAAGCATATTGCTAAGCTGATCAGGATTAATGGCTAGCCCACGGCTGGAGAGCGCGTTGAGCAAAGCCCAATAGTGCTCATACAAACGCGACTCGATATCTGGCAGCACCTGAACAAAGGTGCTAAAGCTGTTGACCACCAGCAAACCAATTAAGGAAATAAAGCCCAATAGCACCATCAGCGTTAAAAAAGCAGAAGCTCCCCTACTGAGGCCACAACGGTGCAGCCACTGCACAGGCGACGTACATACAACAGCAATAAATACTGACAGTAGCAGAGGAACCAAAAGATCCGCCCCGGCCTTCATACCCGCCACAATAACGACTAGTGCAGCAAGCGCCAGGGTCGCATTTAAGGGGATGCTACGATAATCCTCATCCGATAATTTCGACATTGCCCTTTCCTTAGCGTGTTATCCAGATATCATGGCCGCTCGCACAATATTGCACAAACCATGACAACATTAAGCAATTGCTTTGCATCGACTCTTAGCCAGTGAACTTTATTGCGCTTTGCCCTTCCAAGCAGCGTCACAGTATAAGTTAGTTAACATTAAACATTGGCTCGATCAGTAAGGAAGTGACTTATGAATCCAGTAACACCACAGCTAAAACGCTTGCGCTACGGCGTGCTTGGCAGCGCACTGCTCGCCCTTCTGGCAACGTCTACGGCCCATGCTGCTCCCACTACCCCGCCTAGCTTACAGGTCCAAGCCCAATCATGGGTGGAAGTAGAGCCCGATAAAGCCACTCTGTCCGCACGACTGTGGGAAAATACTCCCGCGGTTTCCACGCTGGAAGATACCGACAGCGGCGAACTGAGCGACGCACGCGAACGACTGGAAAATCGTGCCAGTGAGCTAATTAAGGCCATGGAAGACATTGGCATTGAGCAGCGCGCCATCAATGCAGGGTCACTTAATGTTTATCCTGAGCACGTCGCTGGCCCGCGCAACGATGATGGTGAGCGTGAAACGTTAATGCGCACCCGCTTAGAGCGCCCCTTCAGTATTGAGCTTACCGATATAGATCAGTTGGGCGAGGTGCTTGACGCCATGATAAGTGCTGGCGTGAACACGCTAGACGGCGTTCAGTTTGATCTTCAAGACCGCAACGCCGCTACCGATGAAGCGCTGACCAAAGCACTAGAGAAAGCCCGCCATAAAGCGGACCTAATGGCCAGCACCCTAGGCGTAAGCCTTGGTCAAGTACAGCGCATTGAAGAAGCCCAAGCTCCCGTCTTCCAGCCCCGCATGATGGCCATGCGCGCTGAGAGCGATTCCATGGGCAGTGGTTCCGCTAGCGACTATCGCCCCGGCACCATTCGTATCGATGCCGAGGTCAACGTCGTGTGGGCAATTAGAGGGCAAGACGCTCAAGACCGCCCAAGTAATGCTGGAGAGGCTCAGGAATAGCAATAGAGCCATCCGCCTGCTGGTGGTTTTCAAGCACCGCCAGCAGGCAACGCCCCACTGCCAAACCTGAACCATTCAATGTATGTAACAACTGCGGCTTTTTAGCGTCCGGGTGGCGGAAGCGAGCTTGCATGCGCCGCGCCTGGAAATCCTCACAGTTAGAGACTGAAGAAATCTCCCGATACGTTTCTTGGCTAGGTAACCAAACTTCCAAGTCGTAGGTCTTCGCCGCACCAAAGCCCATATCACCGGTACATAACGTGACTACGCGGTAAGGCAACTCCAACGCCTGCAGAATTGCTTCAGCATGGCCACGCATCTCTTCCAGTGCTTCATAACTCTTTTCTGGCTCAACAATCTGCACCATTTCAACTTTATCGAACTGATGCTGACGAATCATACCGCGGGTATCGCGCCCATGAGATCCTGCTTCGCTGCGGAAACAAGGCGTATGAGCCGTCAATTTCATTGGCAATGCCGCCTGATCGACAATTTCATCGCGCACAAAGTTCGTTAGTGGCACTTCCGACGTCGGAATTAAATGGTATTCCCGTTCGTCATTAAGCTTAAACAGATCTTCGCCAAATTTTGGCAGCTGGCCGGTGCCCATCAGCGAATCGCGATTCACCATGTACGGCACATAGCACTCTTCATAACCGTGCTGCTGAGTTTGCGTATCCAACATAAATTGCGCTAGCGCCCGATGCAGACGCGCAATCGGCCCACGCATTACCGCAAAGCGAGCGCCGGTCAGCTTAGCTGCCAGTTCAAAATCGAGATAGCCCGATTTCTTACCAAGATCCACGTGATCCAGCACCTCAAAATCAAACTCACGCGGCGTACCCCAGCGGTGAAGCTCAACATTGTCGTCTTCGCTTTTGCCTTCAGGCACGCTTTCATGCGGAAGGTTGGGAATACCACTGATAGCGTCATCCCACTCTTCCTGCACCTCGGCCAGCTCTTTCTTGGCTTTGTCCAAGCGCTCGCCTAAATCACTCACTTCATCCAGCAACGGCTGAATATCTTCACCGCTAGCCTTCGCCTTACCAATCGCTTTTGAACGCATGTTGCGCTCGTTTTGCAGCTGCTCGGTCTGGGTTTGCAACTCACGACGGCGCGATTCCAGCGCTTGCAGTGCCGCTTTATCAAGTTCGAAGCCCCGCCGGGCCAGTTGTTGCGCAGCCGCATCAAGATCACCGCGCAGCAGTTTCGGATCGAGCATGAGTTATCCCTTGGCCTGAAATCAGTGAAACACGGCGTACATCGCCCGTGATGAAAGAAGCCTATTGTAGGCAAAAGCACGGCGTGGAGCTATGGGGAAGCGCCAGCGAGTTATTAACTACTACAGCAAGTTATAAAAAGGAGGTTGGAAAACGAGAATTAGAGGTTCACACCTCCAAGAAAGATTCCCTCCGAACGTTTACTGCACAAAACTCTCTCTCCCCTGCATACGCTATTACCAATCGGCATAAAAACCTTGGCTCACTAGCCCAAAGTGATAGAGTGCCCGCCGATTTGCAGCACGAATCACTAATAATGGATGTTTAACAGGAGAAGCCTCGTGCAAGAAACAGCAAAAAAGGGAAAGTTTTCTTGGTGGAGTAGCATCGCGCTGTGGAAAAAAATTTTAGCGGGGCTGGCACTGGGGATATTAGCCGGTGCGTTACTGGGTGAAACCGCCAGTGTCTTTAAGCCGCTCGGCGATATTTTCATTAATGCCATCATGATGCTGATTGTACCGCTAGTGTTTTCGACACTGGTGGTCGGTATTACCTCAATGCGTGACCCGCAAAAAATGGGCCGTATTGGTGCGCGCACTATTACCTTGTATTTGGTGACGACGGCCTTTGCGATCAGCATTGGCCTACTGCTTTCTACCCTGTTGCAGCCAGGAGTAGGCGTCGATTTAAGCTTCGATACAGAAGTAACTGCCAACGAAGCCCCCTCGCTGATTTCTATTCTGGTCAACTTGGTGCCGCGCAACCCTCTCGATGCCCTAGCGAATGGCAACATTATGCAGATCATTGTATTTGCTATTGGCTTAGGTATTTCGCTAACGCTGATTGGCGAAAAAGGCGAGCCGGTTATGAAGGTCTTCGATAGCTTTGCCGAGGCGATGTACAAGCTCACCGGCATTGTGATGGCCTTTGCGCCCTTCGGCGTATTTGGCTTAATCGCCCATGTTTCTGGCCAGTACGGCTTAGAAATCCTGCTGCCACTGGCCAAGCTGATTGGCGTGGTATATCTCGCCTGCATTCTGCATGTGTTGGTAATTTACTCTGGGTTTATTTCACTACTTGGCCGCTTGAACCCTATGCGCTACCTCCAAGGTAGCTTGGATGCCATTGTGGTGGCGTTCTCCTCGGCCTCGTCTGCTGGCACGCTGCCGGTATCGATTCGCTGCGCGCAAAAAAACCTCGGGGTTTCAGAGGGCGTATCTGGCTTTGTGCTTCCCGTGGGCGCGACGATTAA
Organism: Vreelandella venusta; assembly: GCF_007989605.1. Taxonomy (GTDB): domain Bacteria; phylum Pseudomonadota; class Gammaproteobacteria; order Pseudomonadales; family Halomonadaceae; genus Vreelandella; species Vreelandella venusta. The sequence goes on from NZ_BJUL01000027.1 coordinate 29,054, forward strand.
TATGGACGGCACAGCGCTTTACCAAGGCGTAGTCGTGCTGTTTATTGCCCAGATGACCGGCACCGATCTAACCATGATGGATTACGGCATGATTGTGGCCACCGGCACGCTGGCCTCAATTGGTACCGCGGGCGTTCCCGGCGCGGGTCTCATAATGCTGTCGATTGTAATGGCACAAATTGGCCTGCCTCTGGAAGCGATTGCGGTGGTTGCCGGTATCGACCGTATTCTGGATATGGCCCGCACCAGCGTAAACGTGGCGGGTGATTTGATGGTCACGACACTAGTGGGTAAAAGCGAAGGCGAACTAAACGAAGAGGTGTATAACAACAACCGCGCATAGACTGCTTTATGAATGTTACTTTAGCGCTTGCTGCCTTTGTGTAGCGGGCGCTTTTTTTATGGCCTGGCGCTAACCTGCTAGCATGTTGCTAATCCCCCTAACCATGCGAGCTCTTATGCCCTCTGCGTTTGAACAAACTCTAACGGCCATTGATGCGCTTCACGCCCAAGATCCGCGCCAAACCACCCTTGTCGATGGCACACCTCTGCCCCAAGAACTTGCCTACGCCCAGCGTATGAGCCATTGGTTAGCACAGTTACAATCTGCCCCTGCCGAGCTGCTACGCTTGGCAGTGCGCGCCCAGCATCTCCAGCGCTGGCTCGTGCCGCGCAGCGACTATCCTGAAGGACGCATAGGCTATTTAACCTGGCGTCGCGATCAAAGTGAGCGCGCGGGCGATACCACTGCCCAACTGATGCGTGACGCTGGTTATAGCGCTGCAGACGCCGAACGAACCGCAACGCTTATCCGTAAGAAAGGTCTTGGCCGCGATGCCGATGTGCAAACGCTGGAAGATTGCGCTTGCCTAGTGTTTTTGGAAAATCACTTCGCGGATTTCTCCCGCAAGGTCGAGCACGATCATATGGTGCGTATTGTGCAAAAAACCTGGGGCAAGATGTCCCCCCAAGCACATGCACTTGCTCTGGCACTGCCCATGAACGCGACCAGCGCAGCGCTAGTGAAAGAAGCGCTTGGCAGCGCATAAGACGCGCCATCAAGATGCAGAGCCGAGGTAGCTGCGGTAAAGTAGCGTATCCCCTATCCGCTCCCAGCAGTGACGGCTTGATCAACTATGATTGCATCTTTGGATTCTCGTACGGCCCCGTTTAAACGCCTAAGCACTCATTACGTGCGTTTCCTCGACGCCTTGCGCGCCCGT
>NZ_BJUL01000028.1 GCF_007989605.1 Vreelandella venusta
AGACATCAGCCTTTCTGATTCAATGGGGTTCTTTGTTGATTCTAGCTATGACCAAGACCTGGCACAGTTTAGCTATGTAGCGGAAAGCAGCGGCACTTACTATCTGGAAGCCTCTGGGCTGGGCGATGATGACACGGGTGATTACTCGGTCTTGGTCGAAGAAGTTGGTATTACGACTGGTGATGACGTAGTAATTGCTTAGTAAAAACTTAGATTTTTTGGCTACGCGATCCACTCTATTCTGCCTAAAAAGCCCGCCAACGCGGGCTTTTGACGTTGGGCAAAAATTTACTTTTATGGGAAAAATCGGCGGGTGCGCCTACTGTGCCGTCGCCGGTTCAGCCGTCGGAAATAAATGAGTCATTGGTTCTTCTCCACCGTCTAGCGTGCCCAGTGGCCCAAGTTTTTCTGTTTTTCTTGCGATGTAGAGCGAGCCGAGTTGCACTGGGGCTCATGCGCACATCCTCGACAGACGTCCGGCTGCGCCACTTACGTACAGTTTTAGGGTTAATGACGCCGCGTCGGCTCAACGTCGCGACCGACTCCGTCGATCGCTGTATGTCTTCTCGGATGGCGTGCGTGGTCATGGCGCATTAGTGAAGTACCTGAGCCATGGATCCTCCTCGGACAAGGGGGCATACCATAAACCATTAGACTCCGAGACCAAGCACCCAGCAATAAAATAAGGCGGCCAATCGGCCGCCTTAAATGGAACATGTGAAGAGAACGTTACTTCACTTTAGGAGCTAGCTCGCCACGCTCGTAGCGCTGGAACATTACTTCTAAGTTGACGGGCTTAATTTTGCTCGCATTACCAGCAGTACCGAACGCTTCATAGCGCGCAATACATAGGTCGCGCATGGCGGTCACGGTTTCTTTAAGGAATTTACGCGGGTCGAACTCGGAAGGATTCTGAGCCATAAAGCGGCGGACGGCACCCGTAGAGGCAAGGCGTAAATCGGTGTCGATGTTGACTTTACGAACACCGTGTTTAATGCCTTCGATGATCTCTTCGACCGGTACACCGTACGTTTCCGGAATTTGACCGCCATACTGGTTAATCACTTCCAGCCACTCTTGTGGCACGGATGATGAACCGTGCATTACCAAATGCGTGTCGGGAATGCGCGCATGGATCTCTTTAATGCGCTGGATCGATAGGGTGTCGCCAGTGGGTGGCTTGGTAAATTTATAAGCCCCATGGCTGGTACCAATAGCGATAGCCAGTGCATCTACGTGGGTTGCTTTGACAAACTCAGCGGCTTCTTCCGGATCGGTGAGCATCTGTTCCATGTCCAGCTTGCCCTCGGCACCAATGCCGTCTTCTTCGCCAGCCATTCCCGTCTCTAGGCTACCTAAACAGCCTAGCTCGCCTTCCACGGAGACACCGCAAGCATGCGCCATCTCTACAGCACGACGAGTGACATCGACGTTGTAGTCATAGTCCATCGGTGTTTTACCGTCTTCACCCAACGAGCCGTCCATCATTACTGAGGAGAAGCCGAGTTGAATGGAGCGTTGGCAAACAGCAGGGCTAGTACCGTGATCCTGATGCATCACGACTGGAATGTGCGGGAATTCTTCAACTGCTGCCAAGATCAGGTGGCGCAGGAAGGGGGCACCGGCATATTTCCGCGCGCCAGCAGAGGCTTGCACAATAACCGGCGAGTCAGTGGCGTCAGCAGCTTCCATGATGGCGCGCATCTGCTCAAGGTTATTAACGTTGAATGCTGGAATGCCGTAGCCATATTCGGCTGCGTGGTCGAGCATTTGGCGCATGCTGATCAAAGCCATGGGATCACCTTAGTTGGGTTGTATGTAGGTACAAAGGCAGTGAGCGTGCCATTTGTTTAAATAAAGATTTAACCGCGCTGAGCGGCAGCTTCAAGTGCGGCGACGGCAGGCAACTGCTTGCCTTCAACGTACTCAAGAAATGCGCCACCGCCAGTAGAGATATAGGAAACGCGGTCAGCAATGGCATATTTATCAATCGCTGCTAACGTATCACCGCCCCCTGCAATTGAGAAAGCGCTGCTGTCGGCAATCGCCTTAGAAAGCACTTCGGTTCCTTTGCCAAACTGATCAATTTCAAATACACCGACAGGGCCGTTCCACAAAATAGTGCCTGCATTTTTCAGTAAGCTGGCTAAGTGGCTAGCGGTGTCGGGTCCGATATCCAGAATCATTTCGTTATCGGCGACCTGATCAACTGGCTTGATGACAGCTTCTGCGGAATCAGAAAACTCAGTGGCAACGACGACATCCGTCGGCAATGGAATGGCTACTTTTTCCATGAGTGCTTTTGCCTGGCCGATTAAATCTGCCTCAAAGAGCGATTTGCCAACATTATAGCCTGCTGCAGCGATAAACGTGTTGGCGATACCGCCGCCAACAATCAGTTGGTCGCATTTGTCTGAAAGGGCGGTGAGTACGTCTAATTTGGTGGATACTTTAGAGCCGCCTACAATGGCTGCCATGGGGCGCGCCGGATTTGCCAATGCTTTTTCAAGTGCATCCAGCTCTTGGGCAAGCAGCGGTCCTGCACACGCCTGTGGGGCAAAGCGCGCCACGCCATGAGTAGAAGCCTGTGCGCGATGAGCGGTACCGAAGGCATCCATGACAAAAACGTCGCATAACGCTGCGTATTGTTTGGAAAGCTGTTCGTCGTCTTTTTTCTCACCATTGTTAAAGCGCACGTTTTCTAGCAGCACAACATCGCCGTTAGCCAAGGTTGGCGCTGTATCGAGATAATCGCTGATCAGCGTAACGGGGCGGCTAAGCAACTCGCCTAGGCGCTCAGCGACGGGAGCGAGTGAAAATTCTTCAGCAGGCTCACCTTCAGTAGGACGGCCTAAGTGACTCATTAGCATCACTTTTGCACCTGCTTGAGCTGCTGCCTGAATGGTGGGCAGCGCTGCGCGAAGACGAGCGTCACTGGAAACACGGCCATGCTTGATCGGTACGTTAAGGTCTTCACGAATCAGCACGCGCTGCCCTTCCAGGGGCAGGTCGGTCATTTTTTGCACGTTCATGTGAGCGGTTTCCTCGTGTTCAAGCAGATGAAAAGACATGATGCAGGCCTAGCGAGCGTTGCTTTTGGAAAGCGATGCCAGCCGTTGGGTGATATCCAGCATACGATTGGCAAAGCCCCATTCATTATCAAACCAACACAGCAGCTTAATTAAGCGTGTCCCCGCGACCCGTGTTTGCGTGGCGTCTAGGATGCCAGAGCGTGGATCATGATTAAAATCTATCGATGCCATGGGGGCTTCGGTATAGCCTAATACGCCAGCTAAGCGCTGCTGGGTGGCGCTTCGTAGTAAGTCGTTAACGTGCTCGGCACTCGTGTCACGACGCACCGTCAATGCAGCATCCATGGCAGAGACATTAATCGTGGGTACGCGCACGTGTAGACATTCAAAACGACCGGACAGGCTTGGCATCAGGCGGCTGATCCCGACGGCCAACCCCGTGTCCACGGGGACAATCGACTGCATGGCCGAGCGTGTCAGGCGCAGGTCCGTTTGATGATAAGCATCAATGACGGGCTGGTCGTTCATGGCCGAGTGGATAGTGGTGGTAACGCCGTGTTCAAGCCCCAGTGCTTCGTCCAGTACGGTGAGTAACGGGACAAGGCAGTTGGTGGTGCATGAGGCTGCTGAGAGAATACGCTGGGAGAGTGTGAGCTCATGTTCGTTGATGCCCCACACAATCGTCGTATCCACATCGCTTTCGGCGGGTTGAGAAAACAGCAATCGCTTAGCCCCAGCGGCTAAATGCTGCTCCGCTGTCGCACGATCCTTAAAACTACCAGAGCATTCCAGAACTAAATCAATGTCTAGTGCTGCCCAGGGCAGAGCCTGCGGGTCACGCTCGCAAAGAACGTGTATGCGCTGGCCATTGATAAGCAGGCATTCACCGTCATTGTCTACTTCGCCTGGGAAACGACCATGGGTCGTATCGTAGCGAGTAAGGTAGGTAATCGTCGCAAGATCAGATAGCTCATTGATGGCGACCACTTCAATTTCTGGGTGGTTGCGCTCAACCAACGCTCTTAACACGCATTGGCCAATGCGTCCGTAACCATTAATGGCAATTCGATATGTCGAGTTTGCATTAGCCATGTCGCGAAGCGGCTCTCAAAAAATTGCTCAATGATAGCGTATTTCAACTGAGTTTGTTTTTCAGCTGACCGTGCCGATCAGCCGCCAGGCGAGTGGCAGCAATAGGGCGGTAAAAATACCGGTTAAACTCATGCCTAACGAGGCAAACGCGCCGGCCGTTGGGCTCAGTTCAAAGGCTCGCACAGTGCCAATGGCATGGCCATTGAGACCCAGTGCGAAGCCAATAATGCGTTCATCGTTAATTTTAAGCAGCCGAGCAACGACACTCACGAAGGGAATAGTAACCACTCCTGTCATTAACAGCGCCCCCATGAGTAACGCTACGTTGCCGCCGAGCTGTTCAGTAATGCCGATGGCGATTGGCGCGGTGACTGATTTGGCGGCGAGTGACGCCAAAATAGTTGGGCTAGCCCCCATCAGCCAAGCAATGCCGATTGCGTAGCAGGCCGCTAGTGCGGCGGCGACTGGTAAGCAAAGTGTCAGCGGTTGCCACAGCTCACGAATGCGCGGCAACTGTTGATAGAGTGGCATGCCTAAGGCAACGGTGGCCGGCCCTAACAAAATGGTGAGCCATGAGGCCCCTTGTTGATAAATCGAATAAGGCAGCCCTATCGCGACAAGTGCCGCTGCTAATAGCAACGCAGCGATTAGAATAGCGGGTAGCCAAGAAGGGTTGCGCAAGCGCTTAAAAATCAGGTTGCCGAGCAAATAGGCTGCAAGGGTAAGTCCTACAGCAAACAGCGGTGTGGCTGTTAGAGTGGACAACATATCAGTGGGCATCTGATCGCCCAATTAGCCGTTGTAATAACCATAACGTGGTAATCACGCTTAATAATGTCCCTAGCAATAGCGCAATGAGTATGGCGAACCACTGACCCGCGAGTTCATCCAGAATAAAGAACACGCCAACGACGCCTGGCATAATCAACATGGCCAGCAGCGCGATTAATGGTTGTGCTGCGGCCGCCAAACTTGAAGGCACGCGCCCTAAGACGCCAAGGGTGGCACATAGCAGTAGCATGCCGACCACCCCCGAAGAAAAAGGCAAACCGGAGAAGTGGATGACCACTTCCCCAATTAACCAATAGCTAATTAGCCAAAGCAGACCATTTAGCGCGGGCATGGCAGAACCCACGCTAGATTAGCCTGCATGGCGTTAGCCCAGCAGCTCATTGGCCTGTTTAACAATATTTTCAACCGTAAAGCCGAAATGTTTGAACAGTTCGCCCGCAGGTGCAGATTCACCGTAGGTGGTCATGCCGATAACACGACCATCCAGGCCAACGTACTTGTACCAGTAGTCGGCATGGCCCGCTTCGATAGCAATTCGCTTGGTGACTGCCTTGGGCAGTACACTTTCACGGTATTCCGCGTCCTGGCCATTAAAGCAGTAGGTTGACGGCATGGAAACCACGCGCACTGCGTTACCCTGCTGTTCTAGTTCTGCAGCGGCGTCCATGGCAAGCGATACCTCAGAGCCAGTGGCAATCAAAATCAGCTCGGGCGTGCCGTCGCTGTCTTTCAAAATGTAACCACCACGCTGAATAGCCGCTAATTGTGCCTTGGTGCGTTGCTGATGAGGCAGGTTCTGGCGCGAGAGCACTAACGCGGTGGGGCCGGCATGGCGTTTCACCGCGGCATCCCAGGAAGCCGCTGTTTCAACCGCATCACAGGGACGCCATGTGTTCAGGTTAGGCGTTGTGCGCAGGCTGGTCAGCTGCTCAATCGGCTGGTGAGTGGGGCCATCTTCGCCCAGGCCAATAGAGTCATGGGTGAATACATAAATGGCTTGCTGGCCCATCAGCGCGGCCATCCGCACGGCGTTACGCATGTATTCCATGAAAATCAGGAAGGTCGCGCCATACGGAACGAAACCACCGTGAAGGGCGATACCATTCATCACCGCACCCATGCCGAACTCACGTACCCCATAGTGCAGGTAATTGCCACTAGCGTCTTCCGGCGTGATGGCTTTGGCGCCCTTCCAGAAGGTCAAGTTAGACGGCGCAAGATCGGCGCTGCCGCCTAGCAGCTCGGGCATTTGCGGGCCGATAACATTCAACGCTTCAAAAGAGGCCTTACGAGAGGCAATGCTTTCACCTTTCTCTTGGGCCTGCTCAATGAGCGCGGTGGTTGAAAGTTCTGCCGGTAGCTGCGCCTTCATACGGCGCTCAAACTCTTTGGCTTCGGCTGGGAATGCTTCAGCATAACGAGCGAAGCGGGTATCCCACTCCTGCTGGCGGGTTTTGCCAGCGTTACGGGCATCCCAAGCAGAATATACGGGCTCGGGGATATGGAACGGTGCGTGCTCCCAGCCGAGCTGCTTACGGGCGAGGGCCACTTCGTCGTCACCTAAGGGTGCGCCGTGCGCCTCTTCTTTACCCTGTTTGTTAGGTGCACCAAAGCCAATGATCGTTTTGCAGATAATCAGGCTGGGCTTATCGTCGTGGCTCTTGGCTAACTCAATGGCCGCTTTGATCTCTTCCGGTTTATGGCCGTCGACGTTCGGCACCACGTGCCAGCCGTACGCTTCAAAGCGCTTAGCGGTGTCGTCGGTAAACCAGCCTTCCACCTCGCCATCAATAGAGATGCCGTTGTCATCATACAGGGCAATCAGCTTGCCAAGCTGCTGAGTACCTGCCAGCGATGCGGCTTCATGGGAGATGCCTTCCATTAAGCAGCCGTCACCCAGGAAGCACCAAGTATGGTGATCAACAATGTTGTGGCCAGGGCGATTAAACTGCGCGGCCAGCGTTTTTTCAGCAATCGCAAAACCAACGGCGTTGGCGAACCCTTGGCCCAGAGGACCGGTGGTGGTTTCGATGCCTGGGGCGTAGCCAAATTCGGGGTGGCCAGCCGTGGGCGAATGCAACTGGCGGAAATTCTGCAGTTGTTCCAGGCTTAATTCATAGCCGCTGAGGTGCAGCAGCGAATAAAGCAACATTGAGCCGTGGCCATTAGACAACACGAAGCGGTCGCGATCAGCCCACTTGGGGTCTTCGGGGTTGTGCTTGAGGTAGTCATTCCACAGCACCTCGGCGATATCAGCCATGCCCATAGGCGCGCCAGGGTGGCCAGATTTGGCCTTCTGAACAGCATCCATGGAAAGGGCGCGAATGGCATTGGCCAGCTCAAAACGGGACGGCATGGGTGTGCTCCTCGCCTGAAAACGGAAATAATAAAGCCGCTATTGTCGCTGACTTCCCCGGCGGCGGCAAATTCTGGAGCCACGTTCTGGGAAGAACCCCCAACAGCGTGTAGACTCTGCCTCCCGAAGTGGTAGCGAAAATGGTCGTGCCGCTTCTATATATGGGCAGGGAACTGAACTTCCTGCCATGATTTCCTGCTGATGCTGCGGTCACTCTGCAGCCGTCATACAGAGGGTCGAGAGCGCGATGAGCGAATATTCCCTGTTTACCTCCGAGTCTGTCTCAGAAGGGCATCCTGATAAGATTGCCGACCAGATTTCCGACGCGGTACTAGATGCCATTATCGCCCGAGATAAACAGGCCCGCGTTGCCTGTGAAACCATGGTGAAGACAGGCGTTGCCATTATTGCTGGTGAGATCACCACGTCTGCGTGGGTTGATCTGGAAGCGTTGGTACGTGATGTGATTACCGATATTGGCTATACCTCATCTCGCGTGGGCTTTGATGGCGCAACCTGTGGGGTGATCAACCTGATCGGCAAGCAAAGCGTTGATATCGCTCAGGGCGTCGACCGCACGAAACCTGAAGATCAGGGTGCTGGCGATCAAGGGTTGATGTTTGGTTACGCGACGAACGAAACCGATTCGTTTATGCCGGCGCCAATTCATTACTCGCACCGTTTGGTTGAGCGTCAGGCGGAGCTGCGCAAAAACGGTCTTCTGCCGTGGCTACGCCCAGATGCAAAAAGTCAGGTAACGTTCCGTTATAACGCGGAAGGCAAACCCTGTGGTGTCGATGCTATCGTATTGTCTACTCAGCACGACCCGGAAATCGGCCAAGACGACCTGCGCAAAATGGTTAAGCGCGAAATCGTCGAGCAGGTGATTCCCGCTGAGTGGCTGGATGAGAATACCCAGTACCACATTAATCCGACCGGCCAGTTTGTTATTGGTGGCCCAGTGGGCGACTGTGGCTTAACAGGGCGTAAAATTATCGTCGATACGTATGGCGGTATGGCGCGCCATGGCGGTGGGGCCTTCTCTGGTAAGGACCCGTCAAAAGTTGACCGCAGTGCCGCTTATGCTGGCCGTTACGTGGCTAAAAACGTCGTTGCCGCAGGCTTGGCTGATAAGTGCGAAATCCAGGTTTCCTACGCGATTGGCGTTGCCGAACCGACGTCGGTTTCCATCGATACCTTCGGCACCGGTAAAGTCGACGATGCTAAAATTGTCGAGCTAGTGCGTGAGCATTTTGATCTGCGCCCTTACGCGATTACTAAAATGCTCGACCTGCTACATCCGATGTATCGCCTCACGTCTGCTTATGGTCACTTTGGACGTGAGCCGTTTGAGCATAGCTACAGCTGGGTAGACGACAAAGGCCAGGTGCATACAGAAACCTTTACCGCCTTCCCGTGGGAAAAGACCGATAAAGCCGATACTCTGCGCCAGGCTGCTGGTTTGTAAACCAAACAACGTCTGTTGTAAGAGAGAACGCCCCTATGGCCTACGCCAAGGGGCGTTTTTGTTGTGCGTTGAACGGGATGATAAGCCTTACGCTAAGATTACTTTATTGTTGAGGGAGGTAAGTGGGAGAGGGAGAGCATGAGAAAATGGTGTGCAGCAGGCTGGAAATGGTTACTGGTTGCTTGGTTAATGAGTGTCACCTTATCCGCACATGCCAATGTGTGCCCTGATTGGCCCCGTGAACGGCTGGCGCAAGAGCGTCAAACACTGGCAGAGCATATTGCTCGATGGGACAGCGCCTATCACGATCAGGGCGAGTCACTGATTGATGATGAGCTTTACGATCAAGCGGTCGCTCGGCTAGCAAATTGGCAAGCCTGCCTGGGTGAAATGCCCCAGCATCGACCGCTAGCCAGAGTCACCCGTAGCGCTGACACGCTAGACCATCCCGTGGCGCAAACGGGCTTGAATAAGGCCGATGATGACGGTGTGCGACGCTTTATGAGCCGCCGAGATGATCTTTGGATTCAGCCTAAAATCGATGGTGTGGCGATAACGCTACACTACGAGGAGGGCGTGTTGGTCGAAGCGATTAGCCGCGGTGACGGCGAACGTGGTCAGAACTGGACGGCTCGTGTACAGCAACTCCCTGCTGTGCCAAATACACTGCCAACGCCGCTATCCGCTGTATTCCAAGGCGAACTCTACTGGATATTGAATGGCCATATTCAGTCGCAGAACCCCGCCTCTGGTGCGCGAGGTGCTGTTGCTGGGGCTATGGCTCAAGCATCGCCTGCGCGACAAACTCGTGAGCGGATCGGGCTGTTTATCTGGGACTGGCCAGAGGGGCCTACTGAGATGCATGCAAGGCTTGGCCAGCTGACCGCATTAGGTTTTGATACCGCCGCTTACACCCATCCTATTAATGCCCAGCATGACGCCGCCAACTGGCGCGATACATGGTTTAACGGCCCATTGCCGTTCGCCACCGATGGGGTGGTCTTGAAACAGTCCGAGCGCCCTGGGGTTCAACGCTGGACATCAACGCCGCCGGAGTGGGCTGTTGCGTGGAAATATCCCGCTCAGCAGGCGTTAGCTCAGGTTCGTGGCGTCGAGTTTCGTGTTGGTCGAACAGGGCGCGTGACGCCACTGTTGTGGCTCTATCCCGTCACGCTAGAAGGACGGCGCATTAGCCGTGTGTCGTTGGGGGCTCTGGAACGCTGGGAGACATGGGACGTGCGCCCTGGGGATCACGTTGCGATAACATTGGCGGGTTTGACTATTCCTCAGGTAACGGAAGTCGTTTGGCAAACCCAGGAGCGAGTGGCCCTTGGGGTTCCCTCGCCAGAGCGTTATCACCTGTTAAGTTGCTTTACGCTTACCACGGAGTGTGACGCGCAGTTGCTGGCGCGGCTTAGCTTCTTAAGTGACCAGTTAAACATGCAAGGCGTGGGAGAAGGGACTTGGCAAGCGCTGATGGAGGCGGGTGTCGTGACTGAACTGCTGGGCTGGCTGGCAGCAACGCCGGAACAGCTTCAGCGAGCACATGGCGTGGGAAGCGTTCGTTCTGCAGCGCTTGTCGCTCAGTTCCAGGCCGCACAGGCGGCCTCCTATTCTCAATGGTTAATGGCGTTAGGGATGCCGCCAGGTGGCAATGCTCAGCTAGGCGACTGGGATACGTTAGCAAGTTACACACCTACAGATTGGCAAGCCGAACCCGGCGTTGGCCCCGTACGTGCTGACGCATTGGTGGCATTTTTCAGCCACCCAGACGTGCAGCGGATGGCCGCCCAGCTAAAACTAACAGGGGTTGAAGGCTTTTAAGTTAATCAGAGGCTCCCTAGCCCGGTAAGGCGCAGCATTAGGTGGAGATAGAGAGGAATGAGTAATGGCGCTAATAGCGTGGTGGTAAGCACCGCTAATGCTCCCTTTTGCGGTTGAATCCCTAGCTCCATAGCGACCACCACCACGTTAGAGGCCATGGGGACGACGCCTAGCAACAGCAATGCCATACCGAGTTCTGGCGTCAGTGACCCAAGGGTTTGAAGTAATAAAACAGCGCTTAGCATCACCAGCGGCCAAAGCAAATAACGTAAACCCACGCAGGTGGCAACAAAGCGGGAGTCCCAAGCATCAAGCGTCACCTGGCTAAGGGTCATGCCGATGATCATCATGCCTAGCAGGGTGTAGGTGGCGGGGAAGACGTCCAGCGAGTTCATCAAGGCGCTGGGCAGTGTCACGTTGAGTGCACTCAGCAGCAGCGCAGACAAAAACGCGTAGACCAAGGGGAGTCGAGCAATTTTGATCAGACTTTGGCGTATGGAAAAGTGGCCACGGGCACTTAAGTAAAAGCCCACCGTAAACTCGTATAGATTAATCCCTAACATGCAGAAGAGATAAAGCGTGACACCTTCTGGCGGCAGTAAAATTAGCGCCACGGGCAGGCCAAAATAACCGGTATTGCCAGTGCCAGAAGAGAACGCTAACAGCGCCCCTTCCTGTGGCCCAAAGCGGTGCTGGGTAAACCAGCGTACAGCCAGCGCCATGGTACTTACCAAAATGAATAGCGCCAGCGTTAATAGCAGATACTCCGCCGTGGGGCCGCCGTTCATCAGTGCACGGAAAATGGTCAGTGGTGCGATCAGATAAACCAGTAAGGTGGCGATGGGGCGAGGGTCGATTTTTAAGCGCTGTGCGGCAATCCACCCCAAGCCTACAAACCCCAATAACATCAGCAGTGGCCCCATTAGGGCGCTTGGTGCTAAATCCATTTCTGCATCCTAGTCGCTAGGTGACGACATCGTTGTGTGAATAGCTAAGTAGTTACGTAAATAGCTAACATGAGCCGAATTAAAGGCCGACCGTGGAATCTTTCATTAGCTCCAGCGCGGCGGAAAGAGGAGAATAACCTAAATTATCACGATGTTAACGCTTTACGAGGAAGTCCCATGAGCAGTCAAGAGCACCCGCTAGGTATTAGCTTTGAATTCTTTCCGCCCAGTACCGATGCAGGAAGAGAGAAGTTAATGCACGTGCGCGATGAACTGGCCGCTCGACAACCGCGCTTTTTCTCGGTCACTTATGGTGCTGGTGGTTCCACCCAAGCACGCACACGCGATATTGTGCGCACCGTTAGCCAGAGCGGCATTACGACCGCGCCACACCTTTCCTGCATTGGCAGTGAAAAAGCGCAACTGCGCGACCTGCTAGCGCAGTATCGTGAAGAGGGCGTCGACAGTTTAGTGGCGTTACGTGGTGACATGCCATCGGGCATGGGAAGCATTGGTGAGTTGCGCTACGCCAACGAACTGGTTGAGTTTATTCGCGAGGAAACCGGTGACCATTTTGATATTGCGGTGGCTGCCTATCCTGAATCTCATCCACAGGCACCCAACCTCGACAAGGATGTGGAAAACTTTGCCCGTAAAATGAAGGCTGGCGCCAACATGGCCATCACCCAGTACTTTTTTACCGCGGATGCCTACTTTCATTTTGTTGAAAAAGCCCGGGCATTAGGTGTCGAACAGCCGATTATTCCTGGCATTATGCCGATTACTAACTACACCAAATTAGCGCGTTTTTCAGACGCCTGTGGCGCAGAAATTCCCCGCTGGATTCGTAAGCAGCTGGAAGCTTATGGTGATGATAGTGACGCTATTGCCGCTTTTGGCACCGATGTGGTTAGTCGTTTGTGTGAGCGCTTACTCGATGGTGGTGCGCCTGGTCTACACTTCTACACGCTTAATCAGGCGGCACCCGTACTGAAAATTGTTGATAACCTGAGAGGCTAGAGCGCTCTTCCAAGGCCTAGCTTAGTGATCAAGAAGAACGCCCGTTCGAGAGTACTCGAACGGGCGTTTTCGTTGGGCTGCTAACGGCTAGTGGTTAAGTGAGTAGCCGGTTGTATCGTTATGTGGTGCTGGGTGTCGCCTTATTGCCATGCTGCTTACGCTGCATAATGAACAGCGCTGCGCCAATCGCAAGGCCAGCAATATCGCTGTAAATACCGCCGTAAATCATAAACAGCGCACCGACCAGCATAATCACACGCTGTAAGGTATTTACCGGCCCAAAGAACCATGCTTGCACCATGCCTGAAAGCAAGACGATCCCCAGTGTGGCGGTCACCCCGACGCGAAGTATCTGCATCGCGGAGCCTTCCATCAGCATCGCTGGGCTGTAGAAGAACATAAATGGCACGATAAACGCAGCAAGACCAATTTTGAACGAAGCGACCGATGTGCCCATGGGGTTATCCCCAGAAATACCGGCGGCGGCATAAGACGCTAACGCCACTGGCGGGGTAATGGCCGACACAACCGCGAAGTAGAACACGAAGAAGTGTGCGACAAGCGGTTCGATACCAATATTGATCAGGCCAGGTGCCACCACTGAAGCTGCTACCGCGTAGGCTGCTGTGGTCGGCATGCCCATGCCGAGCAGGATACTGATCAGCATGGCAAATACCAACGCCAATAGCTGGCTAACTCCGGCAAGGCCTAACAGCAGTGATGAGAAGCGCGCGCCGACGCCCGTCAGTGATATAACGCCAACAATAAGACCCGCGCAAGCACACACTGCGATGATCTGAATCGACATGACGCCCGCTAGTTGGAGGGCTCTTAAAATAGCCCGAATACCCATTTTATTGGGTGAGATCCAACTAACAACTGCCGCTGATGCGGTGGCTAGTGTACCGGCACGAATGACGGAGTAGCCCATAAAGAGAGCGACAATAAGAATGATGATTGGCGCGAATAGATAGACTTGTTTAACCAGCTTAGAGAACAGCGGGATTTCATCTTTACGCATACCACGCATGCCTTTACGCGCCGCTTCAAAATCCACCATAAAGTAGATAGAGGCGAAGTAAAGAATGGCTGGAATGACCGCTGCAATCGCAATTTCTGTATAAGGAATACCGGTGACTTCCGCCATGATAAAGGCGCCCGCCCCCATGATGGGCGGCATGATCTGTCCACCCGTAGACGCCGCTGCTTCAATGGCACCCGCACTGCGCGCCGGATAGCCGACTTTTTTCATCAGTGGGATGGTAAGCGAGCCAGTCGATACCACGTTACCCGCTGATGTGCCGTTGATCATACCCATTAGGCCTGAAGCAAAAATAGATACTTTCGCCGGGCCGCCACGGGCACGGCCAGCGGCTGCGAATGCGAAGTTGACGAAGTAGTCACCTACTTTCGAGGCCTGTAAAAACGCCGCGAAAATAATAAACAAAATGATATAAGTCGATGATACCGCCGTCGTTGGGCCAAGAATGCCCGCGTCGGTATAGACCTGACTGAAGAAGCGCTGCACAGACAAGCCTGGGTAGCCTAGGAAGCCGGGCAGGTGCTGGCCAGCAAAGACATAGACCAAGAAAACCGCTGAAATAACCACCAGTGCTAAACCCGCTACGCGACGAGTAAGCTCTAGAATCAGCAGTGAGCCCGCAATGGCCGCCCAGGAGATGCCGGGAGGAGCAAATGAGGTGCCTGTCGACATGCGCATATTGGTATTAAAGGCCATCAGCAAGTAAGCAGCGCTGGCGATGGCGCACACCATCAGAACGAGATCGGCGGGGTTAAAGCGATGGCGTGCTTGGCGATAGAACCACGAGAGAGCAATCGCTGCAGCCGTGGTGGCTATCAGTGGATAGCCGTAATGCAGTGTCTCAATACTGGGGTCGATGCGCATAGCACCGCCATTGAGTGTTTGCTGCATTAAACCGACTTGTACAAGTGCATAGATCGCAGGCGCTAGGAGCGCATAGCTGGCCCACTTGAGCCATGCCGGGGAGGCTTGCTGATCATCTTCTGCAAAACGAGCACCGGCAAACAGCCCATACCCTAAAATTAGCGCACCAGCGATATGTACAATGCGAAACGACCAGGTTTCCATTGGGTACACATTGAGCGAAAACAGATGGAAGCTTGAATAGCCAATCGCCAGTGCGGCAAACAAAAAGAACTGCCAACCAACAAACACGCGGCGATTGGACTCGACAACCTCTTCATCGACACCCTCAGCGATTGACTCGGGTATCGATGAAGCAGTTTGGGCATCATCCTTGAGGCCGTTGGGGTTTTGATCGGTATTGTGACTCATCAGAGGTCACCCTCACAGCAAAAGCAAAAAAGAGGCGGTAGCGAACGCTGCCCCGTCCGGCCGGCGGAAAACAGGGCAGCGTGAAGAGGGGCTTGGCTTAGTTGATCATGTCATCAGCAATGTCGTAGCCATTCTCTTCGTACCAGCGTGCGGCGCCCGGATGGAAGGGCAGCACATTGTTGTGGACGATGTTTTCTGGAATGGTGGTTTCAGCGCTGCGGTGTACTGAGCGCATACGCTCATTGTTTTCCATCGTGGCTTTGGTGACTTCATAGATAAAGTCTTCCGGCAGATCACAGCCCGCAATGGCGAAGTTCCACATAGAAACAGCGCGTGCGTCTTCTTCCAGTGTGGTGTAAGTGCTCGCTGGGATAGTGAATTCGGCAACCGGGAAGGCATCCAGAACGGTGGCCATCTCTTCTTCGGTAAACTCAATGATGTTTACATCGGTCTGCACTTCGAGCTGGCTAACGGCCGGAATCGGAATACCCGCTGCAAACGCGATCACATCCAGCAGGCCATCCTGCAGTTGACCGCCTAAGTCAGACCAGCCGCCATTACGACGATCAAACTCAACGCCCAGCGTTTCGAGGATAGCGGGGAAGTAAGTGTCTGATGTAGAAGCGGCTGGGCCGAAGCCGATGCGCGCGCCATCAGGAATATCTGAGATGGATTCAATGCCTGAGCTTGAAAGTGCGGCAATAGAGAAGGGTGTTTCATACATCGGGAACAGCGCGCATACGTTGTCCATTGCCAAGCCAGGCGCTAGTGGGCTTTCACCTTTAACCGCGTCTGATGCTGGGCCCATCGTCGTCAGGCCAAAGGCCATATCGCCGCTGTGTACGAGCGCTAGGTTTTGAGTCGGGCCGCCGGTGACTTCACCACCACCTGAAACATCCAGCTCATCAGCAATAAAGTTAGCCCAGCCTGAGCCATAAACGAAGTAGGTGCCGCCCTGACTTGCGGTACCGACAGTAAAGTTATCGGGCCATTCTGAGCGGTCTGCTTGGGCAGTGCCTGCTGCTAGAAGGGCACTACTGGCAAGAAGGGCGACGGTTTTAGGCATCATATTGCGCATGGCGAGATTTCCTAAGCTGTTATTGGGATTATCGTCTGGCGTGCTGGCACGGCCAGTGGCTTGAACGTTAAGCAATTTATATACAGCGATAGTCATGCCAATAGGCGGGGTAATTATTAAAATCAGCTACTTAAAGTTTTCTTATTCAACTTTGGTTGAAACGAAAAAAGCGTTGAGTGTCTGGGGTTTCGCACACCAAAGGCTGGTGGGTGTGTGGTTTTCCGCACACTTTTGGAAGTGAGGAGTGAGGAGTGAGGAGTGAAGAGTGAAGAGTGAGGAGCGAGGTAGCCTCCAGCGCGGTGGAGGCTTAAATTAAACGCGGTAGCATAACGGCTGGGGAAAGATGGTTAACGCTTAGGTTTACCGGGGTCGAGAATGCGTACTGGCTGTACATCCTGTGTTTTTTGCTCTTCGCGTACTTGGTTAACGCGAGTCGTTAGCTCTGGTGTCGCCTCATCTTCAATCGGCAACTGTTCGAAAAAATCGCAGTTAACGCATTCCCGGTAGCGAATGTTGTTTTGCTCCCAGGCGCGAATCCGATCCATGGCCGCGCAGCGTGGGCAGGTTACCCCAGCAATAAAGCGTTTCACGCTCGACATAACAGGCTCCAAGGGTGCGCTAACAAGGCTGATAGCGCACCCGGTGATAGTGAAAATAAATCTCAGGCTGCGCGAATACCGCTATGGCGTAATAAGGGCTCTACGCTTGGTTCGCGGCCTCGGAAAGCACGAAATAGCTCGGCGGCATCCCTCGCACCGCCGGGTTCCAAAATTTCCTGGCGGAAGCGTTGGCCCGTGTTAGGGTCAAAAATCCCTGCTTCTTCAAACGCGCTCCAAGCATCGGCAGAGAGCACTTCTGCCCACTTGTAGCTGTAATAGCCCGCCGCATAGCCGCCCGCAAAAATATGGCTAAAGCTGTTCTGGAAGCGGTTAAAGTCAACCGTCGGCACGACGGATGTGTGGCTACGGACGTCGTCCAGTAGTGTTTGAACGTCGCTGGCGCTAGGCGCTTCCAGCTCATGGTGTAGGCGCAAGTCGAATAATGAAAACTCTATTTGGCGCACCATCCCCATTGCAGACTGAAAGTTCTTGGCAGCCTGTAAACGTGCTAGCAGGTCAGCGGGCAGTGGTTCACCAGTATCGACGTGCTTGGCGATCAGGTCTAACCCTTCGCGTTCCCAGCAGTAGTTCTCCATGAATTGGCTAGGTAGTTCGACCGCATCCCAAGCAACACCGTTAATGCCAGAGATGTCGGCGATGTCCTGTTTGGTCAGCATGTGGTGCAAGCCGTGGCCGAACTCATGAAATAGCGTGGTGACTTCATCATGGGTTAGCAGAGCGGGCTTATCACCCACTGGGGCGGTGAAATTACAGGTTAGAAATGCCACTGGCAGCTGTAGGCCGTTTTCGGTTTGCCGACGTACTCGGCAATCGGCCATCCACGCGCCGCCACGCTTGTTTTCGCGAGCGTATAAATCCAAATAGAAGCCGGCGATCGGTTTACCGTGTTCGGTAATACGGAAGTATTGAACATCGTTGTGATAGCTGGGCGCATCAGGGCCTGCTTCTACGCAAACACCGTAAAGACGCTCGACTACCTGGAACAGCCCATCTATCACCTGTGGCGCAGGAAAGTAAGGACGAAGCTGCTCTTGTGAGATGGCGTGGCGGGCTTCGCGCAGCTTTTCGCTGGCATAGGCCACATCCCACGGCTCAAGCGTTTCAATCCCTAATGTTTCACGGGCATAGTCGCTGAGCTCCGCGACTTCTTCCTTGGCCTGGGGAACGGCGCGGCGAGCTAGATCATTCAAAAACTCAAGCACCTGTTCGGGGGAGTCGGCCATCTTAGTGGCGAGCGAGTAATCGGCGTAGGTCTTAAAGCCAAGCAGGTGGGCAAGCTCTTGACGGAGCGCCAAAATCTCTTCAAGAACGGGCGCGTTATCGAACTGACCTGTGTCTGGACCTTGATCTGAAGCACGCGTGACAAACGCGGTGTATACCTCGCGTCGTAATTCTCGGTTATCGGCATAGCTGATAATGGGGAAAAAGCTCGGAAAATCGAGAGTGATGCGGTACCCCTCGACGCCTTTTGCCTGGGCAGTGGCTTTTAGCGTATCAAGCGCGCTTTCCGGTACCCCGGCAAGTTCATCAAGGTGGCCAATATCTTTATGCCAAGCTTGGGTAGCATCGAGCACATTGTTTGAAAACTGATTGGATAGGCCGGAGAGGCGCGCTTGAATCTCGCCATAACGAGCCTTTTTGTCAGCAGGTAAATCGACGCCAGCTAAGCGGAAATCACGTAAAGCGTTTTCTACTGTGCGCTGCTGAGCAGGCGTTAGCGTTGCCCATTCATCACCCTGCTTAAGCGCTTGCCAGCCTGTAAAGAGACCTTCGTGTTGTCCCATCCAAGTGCTAAACGCCGAGAGCTTTTCCAAACATGCTTGATAGGCTTCCCGCAGCTCGGCTGTGTTCATCGTGCCGTTGAGATGCGAGATGGGCGACCACGCCTGGGTAAGCCGGTCATTAACAGCCTCTAGCGGCGCGGCAAAGTTATCCCAACGCGGTGGCGCTGTAGCGGCCTGTTGAGCGAGTCGCTCGATGACTTCTCGGCTTTCATTCAGCAATGTTTCTACCGCAGGCACGACGTGTTCGGCGCGAATGTCAGCGAAAGGGGGAAGCTCATGCGGCTCTAGCAACGGATTGCGGGACATAGGCACCTCGTAGCCATTAATTTTTTAACTCGCAACGTTTTTAATACGTTAGGGGCGTATAAAAACGCAATAATAATGACACAGTGCGGGCGGTGGGGCCGTGTTTCAATGTTTGGGCTTAATACGGTGGCTTGAACCAGGGTTTGGCCTGAGCGTAAGCGCCTGCTAGTCTTGCCGCTTTTTAGTGTCGCCAACTAGTGCCACCAATGGCAGGAGCAAGTGATGAGTGAAACGCTGGAGCGCTGGGGGTCAAAGCGAGCCTTTATCTTAGCGGTAACGGGAGCTGCAGTTGGGCTGGGTAATATTTGGCGTTTCCCGTACGTTGCAGGCGAGAACGGTGGCGCGGCATTTTTATTAATCTATGTAGCGTTTGTACTGCTGTTAGGTATTCCGGTAATGATGGCCGAGATTTTAATTGGTCGGGCAGGGCGCCGTGGTCCAATGCAAGCGCTAAGTAAGCTAGCCGTTGATGCAGGCGCTTCTCGACACTGGCGCTGGCTAGGGCTGTTTGGTGCATTCACTGTCTTCTGTATTTTATCGTTCTACTCGGTAGTGTCAGGTTGGTCGATTGAGTTTTTAGTCGCTTCCATCAACGGGGATTTCGATGGCGCAAGCGCAGCAGAAATAGGCGCGGGTTTCGAGGCGTTTCTGGCCAACCCTGGCCTGTTGATTTTTAACCACTCGTTGTTCCTATTTATGACCATGACGGTGGTGGCAGCAGGCGTTGCTAAAGGCCTAGAGAGGTTGAACAACCTATTAATGCCGCTGCTGTACGGTTTACTGTTGCTACTGGCTGGTTATGCCACAACCACTGACGGATTTGGCACAGCCCTTTCATGGCTGTTTTTACCGTCGTTTGGCGATGTAACGGCCTCAGTGGTGTTGCATGCCATGGGGCATGCATTTTTTACCCTGGCAGTAGGGGCCTGTGCGCTCATGGCTTATGGGGCTTATATGCCTGATGAGCAGAGCCTGCCAAAAGCTGCGTTTGCAGTTGCCATGCTCGATATCAGCGTTGCCTTGTTAGCAGGGATTGCGATCTTTTCGGTGGTATTTGCCCAAGGTATGGACCCTGCCGACGGTCCAGGGTTGATGTTTGTGACGCTGCCTATTGCTTTTTCTGAGCTGCCTTGGGGAGCGTTTTGGTTAAGTGTGTTCTTTTTGTTGCTCTTATTGGCTACCTGGACCTCTGCGATTAACCTCGCTGAACCCATGGTGGCGACGTTGCAAGGGCTTGGGTGGCGGCGCAGTGTGTCAACGGCCGTCGTAGCGCTGAGTGTATGGTTGTTGGGGCTGCTTTCGGCGTTTTCGTTTTCTACTCTCGCCGACGTTAGGCCCTTGTTTGGACGCAATGTTTTTGAGCTAGTCAGTAGTATTCCGCCTGATATCTTCCTGCCTTTGGGTGGATTGTTAATTGCGGTCTTTGCTGCTTGGGTAATGCCCCGCGAGCAGGTTGTACAAGCATTGGGTGTTGGGGAGAGTGGCTATGTACTCTGGCGTAATATTGTACGCTGGGTGTCGATTCCGCTGACGTTTATTGTTTTGCTCGGCGGGTTGCTATAGTCCATGAATATTTGAATCCAATAGCGTTAAGCAGGAGTGTGCAATGAGCAATGCCCTACGACCCTTTCAAGGTATTTCGCCTCGCCTTGGCGAGCGGGTTTATATCGACCCCGCTAGCGTGGTGATTGGTGATGTAGAGCTGGGCGATGACTGTTCGGTGTGGCCGATGACGGTGATTCGGGGTGATATGCATCGGATCCGCATCGGCGCTCGTACTAGCGTGCAGGATGGCAGCGTGCTGCATATTACCCATGCCAGCGATTTCAATCCTGATGGCTTTCCACTGACGATTGGTGATGATGTCACCATTGGCCATAAAGCGATTTTGCATGGCTGTACGCTGGGTAGCCGAATTTTGGTGGGGATGGGGGCAATTGTGATGGATGGGGCGATTGTCGAGGATGAGGTGATTATTGCTGCTGGTGCGGTAGTAACGCCGGGGAAACGCCTGGAAAGTGGCCATGTATATGCTGGAAACCCGGCGAAAGCATTACGCCCGCTGAAAGATAAAGAGCGCGCTTTCTTTCCTTACACGGCAGGTAACTACGTTAAGTTAAAAGATCAGTTTCTTGCTCAGTAAATTTCCTAATGTAGGTGCTAAGCAGTTGGCCTAACACTCTTTTTTCTTAAATAGTCATGTTGCGGCAGCCAAAAGTCTGGTAATTTATCCAGTTTTCTAGGAATGCCGCGCTATGGCGAATTTTCGCACGCACATTACGGTAGCAGCAGCAGGCGGCGTGCTAATGGCTTATGTTGGCTGGCAGGCTGAGTGGTGGCCAGTGACTCAGGCGCTATTAATTATTGCCCTGGTAGCCTTTGGCGGTATTTTGCCTGATATAGATGCAGACCGATCTCGCTCTATTCGATTGATTTTTAACCTTTTATCGGTGCCTTCGCTGGTGATTGGTGTGTTGTTGTTGCAGCCCTGGTTAACACCCGGTTTGTTGCTGGTGGCGTGTGGCGGCATTTACGTTAGCGTACGTTATTTGGCGGCAGTGGTGTTTGCACGGCTAACGGTTCATCGGGGTATTTGGCACTCATTGATGGCGGCTGTGCTGTGCGCGCTGGTGACAGCAGCGTTTAGTTTTCATTTACTGGCACAGCCGGCTTGGCTGGCCTGGTGTCATAGTGCAGCAGTAATGCTGGGGTTTATCATTCATTTGAGCCTGGACGAGCTTTTCAGCGTGGACCTAGAGGGGGCGCGGTTAAAGCGCTCTTTTGGTACCGCGCTAAAGCTGGGCGATGGTCGTCGCCCACTCTCGAATGTTTTTATGCTGATTGCGCTATTTACCCTGGTTCCCTGGGTGCCGCCGTGGGACGTGTTGGTTGAGTTATTTCATCAAGGATCGCTGCTATGGCGATAATCGTCTGCGCTTAAGCTGTGTTTTTTGAGCTTGTCGTAGAAAGTTTTGCGGGGTATGCCCAGATGACGGCACACGTCGGTGACACGCCCATGATGGCGGGACAGTGATTGGCTAATAAGGCTCTTTTCAAATAGCTCTACTTGGCGCGGCAACGTTGGCTCTTCGGTGTCGGCGTTGGCCCCTTCCAGTAATGCATCCAAGCGATAGTCAAAGGCTGCTCCCAGTAATACATAACGCTCTGCGAGGTTGCGTAGTTCGCGAACATTACCAGGCCAGTCGTGAGCCAGTAGTGCGGCTATCGAATGGCTGTCCAAGGTGGGGGCTTCT
The DNA here is from genome assembly GCF_007989605.1 of Vreelandella venusta. Lineage (GTDB taxonomy): Bacteria > Pseudomonadota > Gammaproteobacteria > Pseudomonadales > Halomonadaceae > Vreelandella > Vreelandella venusta. Next base: position 21,891 of record NZ_BJUL01000028.1, read on the forward strand.
AAGCCGCTACGGTTGGCAGCGACCACGGCGAAATGCTGGAACAGCAGTGGAATGTCCTCACGCCGTTCGCGTAGCGCGGGCAGTGGCAGGGTAACCACGTTGAGTCGATAGTAGAGATCTTCGCGAAAGCTACCCTCTTCAGCAGCGACTTTGAGATCCACTTTGGTGGCGGCAATCACTCGTATATTGAGTGGTACTGTCTCGTTGGCGCCAAGGCGTTCGATGCTGCGCTCCTGCAATACGCGCAACAGCTTAACCTGAAGTGCCAATGGCATTGATTCGATCTCATCCAGGAACACGGTGCCACCATTGGCATGTTCAAACTTACCAATTCGCCGTTCTACAGCGCCGGTAAAGGCGCCTTTCTCATGGCCAAATAGTTCCGACTCTATGGTGTTTTCTGGCACTGCGCCGCAGTTGATCGCCATAAACGGGCTATTGCGCCGGGCGCTGCGTTCATGAATGGCACGGGCGACAAGGTCCTTTCCGGTGCCGGTTTCGCCAAATAGCAGTACATCAGCCTCTACTTGACTAATGCGCTGAATCATTGCCGCCAGACGAGAAATCACCGGTGTGCGGCCCACAAGGCGTGGGCCAAGGGCCGCTTGCTGGACCTCAAGCTCGGCTTTTAAGCGTAAGTTTTCCAGGCTTAGCTGGCGCTTTTCGATCCCTCGTCTCACGACATCGAGTAGCTGATCCCCAGCAAAAGGCTTTTCCAGAAAATCCCAAGCACCTGCGCGCATCGCCTCGACCGCGGTTGAGATGTCACCGTGGCCAGTGATTAAGATAATCGGCAGTGTGGCATCACGGCTGTGTAATTCATGCAGTAGTGCCATACCGTCCATGCCAGGCATACGAATATCACTGACGATTACACCGGGAAAATTTGCTGGTAGTGCCTCAAGCGCTTGTTCTGCAGACTCAAAACAGTGAGGCGTGTAGCCTGCGAGTTCGAGTGTTTGGCTGGCGGTGATACGCAGATGTGGTTCGTCGTCGATCACCATGACCGGCAGCGTCGACGGCTCATGCATGGTTGTTATTCTCCTTGACTGAGTAGGGCGGCAGTACGTTAGGTGTTGTTGAGCAGGGTAGCGTAATGATGAAGCGCGCTCCGCCAGTGGGCTGATTTGCTACCAGCAGTTTGCCGCCCAGATCCTCCATAATACGTGAGGAAATCGAAAGTCCTAGCCCTAATCCGCTACCGGGTGCTTTGGTGGTGAAGAAGGGTTCAAAAATCTGACCCAAGTGGTTTTCCGAGACACCAGGGCCATTATCGGCAACGCTGATCATCACTTGCTGTTGTGCGATTTCGACACTTAGCGTCAGCATGGGAGACGCTACCTCTTTCATTGCCTGTAACGCGTTACTGATCAGGTTCACCAGTACTTGCTCTAAGCGGACTAAATCACCCTCAACCCAAAGCGTTTCCTCGGGCCATTGTTGGACCACCTTGATGCCATCATCGCGTAAGCGGCTGTGAAATAAACGCAAGGCGTACTCAATACAAGCTTGCACAGAGATTGTTTCCTGGCGCTCACTGCTTTTACGAGAAAACTGGCGCAACTGGGCGCTAATATCGGCCATGCGCTGGGTAAGCTCGACAATTTGCGCTAGGTTGGCGTCTGCTTTATCTAACTGCGCCAGTTCAATAAACCGTCGGCCATTTTCAGCGTAGGCGCGAATAGCCGCTAAGGGCTGATTTAGCTCGTGATTAATACCGGCAGCCAATTGGCCCAGTACCGCAAGCTTTGCCGCTTGGATCAGCTCATCTTGGGTTTGGCGTAAACTCGCTTCTGCGCGCCGTCGCTCCTCTATTTCACCAGAGAGCCGCTGATTACTGGCGACTAAATCACGTGTTCTTCGTTCTACGCTAACCTCTAGCTCATCGCGTACCCTGGCTAGGGTTTGCCGTTCGCGTTCTGCAAATGCTTCGCGCTCTCGGCGTAAACGCAAGCGTTGCCAACCAATGCCTCCGCCCAGGGCCACCACGCCATATAAGCCTCCCGCCATCAATGCCGCAATCCACTGGGCATTCACCACGGGGGTGAGTGGTTTTAAAATATGCATTTGCCAGCCAAACTCTGGAATGGGGCGCGTAAGGCTTAAATAGTGCCCACCGATTAGTGGGCCGCTAGTGAAGCTAACGAGATAGCTATCTGACCCGTAAGGGGCTTCAAGCTCAATGCCGGAAGGCGTTAAAGGCTCCATCGCATAGCGCCGGGTTGCCCGGAGGGTGTCACGTTGGTCGTCAGTGAGAGGATGGAGGGCATTCATGCGTAGCTCAGGGTGGCTGGCCATAAAGATAATATTGTCGCTATCGGTGACAAACAGCTCAGCATCCTGTTCCGCCCAGCCCTCTTCAACATCGTCGAGCAACACTTTAACGACGATAACGCCGTCTGGCTTTGCATCGGGCGAGGTGTCGTCAAGCCACACCGGCGCAGAAAAGTAGTAACCACGCTCAAGCGACTGTACGCCTAAACCAAAGAAACGCCCCTGCCCCCCAGTAATAGCGTCGGTGTAATAGCTGCGAAACGCGTAGTTTTGACCAATAAATGTATTGGGGCGGTGCCAGTTGCTGGCAGCGATGGTATCGGCGTCACGGTTAAGCAAATAGACATCAGAGACCCCAGAAGTAAAGCGAAAACGATCAAGCAGTAAGTTGAGCGGCATGGGGTCTTGGCTGTCAGGGGAGTCTAAAAAACGTTGTACGCCTTCCCTGGTCGCCAGCATTTGTGGCAAATAATCATAACGCAGCAGGTAACCGTTTAAGTTGGCGGCAGAAAGTCGTAGCTCGTTTTCGGCATCGTCTTGTAAGTTTGATAGCGCTTGCTCGCGGGCGAGTTGAGCGGCTTGCCACATGCATAGTATTAGTCCTAGCGGAATCGCGATCAGCCAGATTAGCCGCCAGCGATAGGCTGAAAGGCGAGATAAGCGACTCATGCGGGTGTGCTACTGGTACCTTGGGCACGACGCAATGCTCGCTGGGCGCGGGTTTCCGCTCTGGCCATCTCGAGAAGACCTTCCTCAACGTACACTAGGTGTTCGTGCGCTCGGCTGCGGGCATCTTCAGCACGGCCTTCTAAAATCGCATCTAACAGGGCGCGGTGTTGCTTCATTAACTGCGAGCGCGAGTCGGGCTTTGCAAAAAGATGGGCGAGGTTATCAACGATACTCTGCTCTAATAGATGAAAAATTCCTCGAATAGTGTGTAGTAACAGTACGTTATGAGCAGCTTCTGCAATAGCGAGGTGGAAGGCAGCATCTAGCTTTGCCTCCTGGGCGGGGTTGGCACCCACAAATCCACCGTCAAGTTCTTCAAAGCGCTGGATTAATACCGCTTTGTCCGCCGGTGTGGAGCGTAACGCGGCGTAATAAGCCGAAATGCCTTCCATCGCATCGCGAAATTCAAGCAAATCCAAATGAAACTCTTTGTGTCGGGAAAGCATTTCCAATAAAGGATCGGTATAGCCGCTGTTTAGCGTTTCATTCACGAAGGTACCACCCCCCTGGCGGCTATTAAGCAGGCCCCGTGCGGCAAGCTTTTGAATAGCCTCACGAAGAGAAGGGCGCGACACGCCAAACTGTTCAGCAAGCTCTCTTTCCGGGGGCAAGCGCTGGCCAGGCTTGAGGCTACCTTCAAGAATCATGGCCTCAAGGCGCTCGGTAATTACATCAGCCAAGCGCTGCTGACGGAGCGGTGGATAAGTCATTAGCGCACATCCTCATAATTGGTAAGACCAATGATAGGGGCTTTAATGGTTTGCCTCAATAGCAAAAGCTTAGCAAATGGTTGGCTGTTCACACTGTTTATTTGGTTTTTAACTAAAGTATATGGCTAAAACACGTCATAGTGCGCGATGCGTGTTTGACACGCTCTCTGTGCCTCATTACTGTTGATACTCATTGTTTGTAAATTGGTAAAACCAATTTTTCTGGGGCGCTTAATACTGACGCTTCGATGACCGTTTATAGATAGTACTTATAAGTAGTGCATCTATTTATTGCATAGGGCCTGCCATGATCATTTCATCACCGACGGACTACCGCCAAGCTGCCAAGCGTCGCATCCCCCCGTTTCTGTTTCACTATGCTGATGGCGGGGCATACGCAGAGCATACGTTGCGGCGCAATGTTGAAGACTTGGCGGGTGTCGCGTTGCGGCAGCGGGTGTTGAAAGATATGTCGTCGCTATCGCTAGAAACTGAACTGTTCGGTGAAAAGATGGCAATGCCTCTTGCCTTGGCGCCGGTGGGGTTGGCAGGCATGTACGCTAGGCGCGGCGAAGTTCAGGCGGCACGCGCAGCGACCAAGAAGGGCATACCGTTTACGTTATCGACGGTATCCGTATGCTCTATTGCTGAAGTGGCAGCAGCAGTTGAGCGACCCATCTGGTTTCAGCTTTATGTATTGAAGGATAGGGGGTTTATGAAGCACGTGCTTGAGCGTGCTAAGGCGGCAGGGGTTAAAACATTAGTCTTCACCGTTGATATGCCTGTACCTGGAGCGCGTTATCGCGATGCCCATTCAGGCATGAGCGGTAAAAGCGGGCCTATGAGGCGTATGCTTCAAGCTGCGTTGCACCCTCTTTGGGCTTGGGATGTCGGTGTGCATGGTCGCCCGCATGATCTAGGTAACGTGTCTGATTATCGTGGTCAGCCGACGGAACTTGAGGATTATATTGCTTGGCTTGGCGATAACTTTGATCCCTCTATTTCCTGGAAAGATTTGGATTGGATTCGTGAGCAGTGGGACGGCCCAATGGTTATTAAGGGCATACTGGATGCTGAAGACGCCCGTGATGCAGTCCGCTTTGGGGCTGACGGTATTGTAGTTTCAAATCACGGTGGCCGTCAGTTGGATGGCGTGCCTTCTAGCGCACGTGCCCTGCCCGCTATTGCCGATGCAGTTAAGGATGACCTGGCCATCCTGGCAGATTCTGGTGTGCGTAATGGGTTGGATGTAGTAAGGGTGATTGCCATGGGCGCAGATACAGCATTGATTGGTCGCGCCTTTATCTATGCGCTTGCAGCAGCAGGTGAAGCGGGAGTTGCTAACCTGCTTGAGCTTTTTGAAAAAGAGATGAAAGTGGCGATGACGCTCACTGGGGCGCGAACCATTGCCGATCTCAGCACCGAATCATTAGTGCCTGACGCAATTCCTACGCTTGCTTAAATAGAGAGGGTGGTGCTGCGGTATATGGGGTAATAGACGAATGTTGGCGTTTTTTTACAAAAGTCCTTGCCAAGACGGCAGC
>NZ_BJUL01000029.1 GCF_007989605.1 Vreelandella venusta
TTGATGACGCATATTAATTATATGCAATTCCAGTTTTAGGTTGTGGTGGATGTAGCTCAGTGGTAGAGCCCCGGATTGTGGCTCCGGTGGTCGTGGGTTCGATCCCCATCATCCACCCCATTAACCTTATTGTTATCCTCAGAAAACTCCTCTCACGTTGTCATTGCTTTTCCCCCTTTATTAATTATTTTATTTGAAATCAAGCTGACCTATGTTCGGCTATTTTGCGTTTTTGATCGCTCATGTTTTAAACCTCTTCGTGTTTTAAGCCTCTTTCGCCTTATTTGCTACGTAATGCCTTTCCTAGGTTTTGCCTTTGATTAATGTTGTGTCCGAAAAAAGTCTCTCTACCTGAAATTATTGCGAAATTTTCCTAGGCTTCTTATTGCGATACCGCCATAGCAGCGGGTAGGTCTGCGCTTGATGAACCGCTTAAAAAGGTCTTTAGTAAGCAGTGCTGGTGCATTTTGATGGCTTTGGCGGTACGTGTAGTGAAGTCATCTATATTATTTTTTAATGCGATATTTGTTGCTGCTTTTTGGGCTTAAAACAGTTTTTTAAGCTATGTTATTGCTGCTTGGTTAGTGATATTTTTTAGTCAGTTATTTGTTGAAAATAATCATTTGATCTGTAGTCAGTATTTTCTTTTAGGGAGTGCAACACAATGGCACGTCAAACGGTGGTGTTAGGGGCAGGTATGGTTGGTGTTAGCATTGCATGGCACCTTCAGCAGCGTGGCCATCAAGTAACGCTAGTAGATCGCCGCCAACCTGGTCGTGAAACCTCTTTCGGCAATGCCGGCATTATCCAGCGCGAAGCGGTTCGCCCTTATGCTTTCCCGCGGGATATGAAAACCATCCTGAGCGTGCTGCCAAACAAGCGTGTTGATATTCGTTATCGACCTGCAGGCATGATTAATGCTGCTTCGCCGTTGTTGAGCTACTGGCATAACTCCTCCAGCCGCCACTATAAAAAAATAGTGCCTGAGTATGCGTCATTGATACAGCTCTGTTTGAAGACTCACGGTCCTATGATTGAAGCGGCAAATGCTGAACATTTGGTTCGCCGAGAAGGCTGGCTGGAAATTTATCGTACGCCAGCAGAGCTAGAAAAACGCGTAAAAGAAGCACAAGACGCCCGGGATAATTTTGGTGTTCAGTTTGATGTCTTGGATCGCGCTGCATTAGAGGCTAAAGAGCCAGATTTAGGTAGCGATATTATTGGTGCTATTCACTGGCTTGACCCTTGGACAGTTGCCGACCCAGGTGGGCTGGTGGCCGCTTATGCCGATGCTTTTGTGCAACAAGGCGGGCGTATTTTGCAAACTGATATTAAGGGGTTGAAGCAGCAAGGTGGGCGCTGGCAAGTCGATACGGCTGCTGAGTGCCTAGAAGCTGATCAAGTTGTTGTTGCGCTGGGCCCATGGGCAGGTAGCTGGTTGAAAGGCTTAGGCTACCATTTCCCGACCTTTGTTAAGCGTGGCTATCACATGCACTACGCCACACAACCTTCTAAAAAGCTTCACTATTGGTTAATGGATGCGGAAGTGGGTTACTTGCTTGCCCCTATGAATGCAGGCGTTCGGTTGACCACCGGGGCTGAGCTTGACCGGCTTGAGTCGCCAGCAGATGAGCAGCAGTTAGCGGCTGCAGAAAAAGTTGCCCGCACGATATTCCCCCTTGCTGAGCGTCGCGACGCCTCTGCTTGGAAAGGCGCACGGCCATGTTTGCCTGACATGAAGCCTGTTATAGGGCCGGCTCCCAAGCATCAAGGTCTGTGGTTGGCTTTTGGGCATGGGCATCAAGGATTTACCTTAGGTCCTGCTACCGGGCAATTGTTGGCGGATATGATAGAAGGTGAGCCAACTGAGATTGATATGGCGCCCTTTAGGGCTGACCGTTTCTAACCTGTGAGTAGTGGTTGTCTAAGTGTCTGATAGGCGGGATGCTTGGTAGTAAAGCATGATGTTTGCTATGTTGGTAAAACATATTCAGATCGAGAGGTGAATGATGGATGTTGCCGTAAGCAACGCAGTGAGCACCGCACTCTATATGAATCAAGCACAATCTGCTGAACAAGCACAGATGCAGCTTTTTAAGCAGGCGCTTGATATGCAAGCACAGCAAGTGTCGGAAGTGCTTGCTTCTGCCAATATGGGCGCTCAGCCAAGCCTTGCCCAAGAGGGCAGCGTAGGGACTCAGGTCAATACTTACGCCTAGCCAAATAAAAGTCAGTACGAAAAAAAGCGCCGACATGTTCGGCGCTTTTTTTAATTCCCCTTAACTGCTTTCCTAGTGGATGCCGTCGCTTTGCCAGAAAAATTGGTGTTGGAGACTGCCAAGCAAACCGTAGCTGACTTCCATGAAGCATGGGCGAAAGAAAAAGCCCATTTGCCGCTCACCAAGGCTATGATTGAAGCAATTGAGAAACACTTGCTAGGCATAACCACTGCGCTGACTCAATGAACATAGCACCAAACCCCTCATAACGTTACAATCTGCCCCATTTTGAACATCTCAGCGTCGGTGACCTTCAGGTTAAGTGCATAGCTGAGTACAAATCTCTGTAGAGGTAAGATGAAAGATACACAGTTGGCTCGTGAGGCGGAACTTAGAAGGACGTTCGCTATCATTTCGCACCCCGACGCTGGTAAAACCACCATCACCGAAAAAATGCTGTTATTCGGAAATGCTATTCAGCTAGCTGGCTCTGTTAAGAGCAAGCGTAATGATCGCCATGCCACATCAGACTGGATGAAGATGGAGCAAGAGCGCGGGATCTCGGTCACGACGTCGGTGATGCAGTTCCCTTATGGTGGCCGTATCGTGAACTTGCTGGATACCCCAGGGCACGAGGATTTCTCCGAAGATACTTACCGTACATTAACTGCGGTGGATTCCGCGTTAATGGTGATTGATGGTGCGAAAGGTGTTGAGGATCGTACCATTAAGCTGATGGAAGTCTGCCGTTTGCGCACCACGCCTATATTAACGTTCATCAACAAGATGGACCGCGATATCCGCGACCCCATCGAAGTCATGGACGAGGTGGAGACTGTACTCAACATCCAGTGTGCGCCGATGACATGGCCGATTGGCATGGGGCGGCACTTTAAGGGCGTGTATCACCTTTATAACGATGTTATTCATCTGTATACCCAGGGACAAGGCAGCCGTATTCCAGATGACAAGCGAATTGAGGGTTTAGATAACCCGGAAGTTGACGCTGTACTTGGTGAAGAGCAGGCCGAAGAGCTGCGCATGGAAGTCGAATTAGTGCGTGGTGCTTCCCATGAGTTTGATCTTGATGCCTATCGTCGTGGTGAGCTGTCGCCGGTGTACTTTGGTACCGCAATGGGTAACTTCGGCGTACGCGAAATGATGGATGGGTTTGTTGAGTACGCGCCACCGCCCCAGCCACGCCAGACAGACATCCGCGAAGTAACCGCTCAAGATGATCGCTTTACTGGATTCGTATTTAAAATTCAGGCGAATATGGATCCCAACCATCGTGACCGTATTGCCTTTTTACGTGTCTGTTCCGGTAAGTACGAAAAAAATATGAAGATGCGCCACGTGCGGATAGGCAAAGATGTAAAAATTGCCGATGCGCTCACGTTTATGGCGTCAGATCGTTCTCAGGTAGAAGAGGCTTGGCCAGGCGATATTATTGGCTTACACAATCACGGCACGATTCAGATTGGGGATACCTTCACTGTTGGTGAAGATATGCGCTTTACCGGCATTCCTCACTTTGCGCCAGAGTTGTTCAAGCGTGTTCGTTTAAAAGACCCGTTAAAAATGAAAGCGCTCCAGAAAGGGCTCCAGCAGCTCTCAGAAGAGGGCGCTACGCAGGTCTTTATGCCGATGGATAACAACGACCTGATTCTTGGTGCTGTCGGTACACTACAGTTTGACGTTGTTGCTCACCGCTTGAAGGAAGAGTACAAAGTTGACTGTCTGTATGAAGGGGTCAATGTACAAACCGCACGCTGGGTCTATTGCGAAGACGCCAAAATGTTGGAAGAGTTTAAGCGTAAAGCGAGCTCCAACCTGGCTATCGATGGCGGCGGCTACCTGACGTATATCGCGCCGACGCGGGTCAACCTGCAGATGACCCAAGAGCGCTGGCCAGATATTCGTTTCCAGCCCACGCGCGAGCACTGATCGAACCTTCTTACTATAGTGACTTCCCTGTTATGTTGATTGATGCTCACTGCCACCTGGATTTCGAGGCATTTGACAATGATCGCGATACGGTCATCGAAAATGCCAAGGCGGTGGGCGTCGGACACTTTGTTGTGCCATCAACGACGCGCTCCCTATGGCCTAATGTATTGACGCTTGCCGCGCGTAAGGAGGTAAGTAGTTGTGTTGGCCTTCACCCTTACTTTGTTGGTCAACACGCTAACGACGATTTGATTGCCTTGGAGCAGCTTTTGGCTGAACAGAAGGTTGAAGCCGAAAAGCGCATTGTGGCAATAGGTGAGTGTGGTATTGATGGCCGCTTTACGGAGTCATTAGATAAACAGTGGGCCTATTTCGATGCGCAGCTCGGCCTAGCAAAACAGTTCGCTTTACCTATTGTGGTGCACTGCGTAAAAGCTAATGATCAGGTAAGCAAACGTCTACGCCAGCTAGCGCTTCCTAGAGGTGGGCTTATCCATGCGTTCTCTGGTTCTTATGAGCAGGCCTCTAAGTTTCTCGATCTAGGCTATACCCTGGGTTTGGGCGGGGCGATTACCTACGAGCGCGCACAACGACTGCGTAATGTGGTGTCGCGCTTACCTGATGATGGCTTTGTATTAGAAACTGACAGCCCCGATATGCCGCTTAGCGGCTATCAGGGGCAACGTAATGAACCATGCAGAGTGGCAAAGGTAGCCAGCGTAGCGGCAGCACTTCGCCATCAATCATTTGAAAAAATAGCGGCACTGAGCAGTACGAATGCTATTCGCTTATTCCAACTCCCATATTTCAATTGCTACTAGGTGGTTAGGCTGCTGGCCAGCTGTTCAGGGTCGAGGCGCTCAACGGCATAGGGCAGGTCGCATAGCGTTATCGGATGCCCTTGCCAATAAAGGGGTGAGAGCGCTTCAATCGCTTTAGTATTTGCAACGGCGAGCATTTCAATTTGCTGGTTGTCGCTAAATGCGCTGCTAACGACTTCACCGACGGTTTTCTCCTGCTCATCTACTAGTGTGTCACCAACCTGGGGCAAGCTGCTAACACTAGCGGTAACGCGCACTAAGCGCTTTTTTACTTGGCCCCGAAAATGCGCCCGGGCGACGACTTCTTGCCCTGTATAGCAACCTTTCTTAAAGCTTATTCCCCCAAGTGCTTCCCAATTCAACATTTGTGGGAGGAAATGATCTTGCTGCGGGGCTGTTAACCACGCCAAACCGCTGCGGATATCTGCTAATTGCCACGTGTTAAGCGCATCTTCATCATCATTTATTTCAATAGCGCTCTGTTTAGCAGAATCTTCTATGCTGATTAACCAACGTCCGCTACCTGGCTGGCATAAGACCGTCGCTTGGGTATTGCTGTGATGGGTATAAGGTTGATCAGGAAGCGCTAAACCAAACGCTTGAGCAACCTTGTTGGCACTTTCGCTGGCGCCGACGATTAGCATTGATGACTGAGCCTGCAATTCGACGCGATAAAAAGCGGCAAATTTGGCTAAATGGCTGGCGAGCATATCGATCAATGAGGTGCTCAACAGTAGCCTATAATGGTCGTTGCTGATTTTCAGTAATTGAGCATTGGCCAGCATTCTTCCCTTTGGTGTGCAAAAGCAGGTAAGAGGGGCAAAAAAGCCATTGGCTAAGCTAACCTGTGCGCTTGTTTGCCCTTGCAGGAATTTCTCAGCATCTGCACCTTTGACATCTAAGGCGGCGAGGTGAGGCAAACGGACGCAGCCATTCATCTTGAGTAACGAAGAGACAGTCGCCATATAGACTCCATATGGGAAGATAGGGTAAACGTAACGTAATCGCATTTGTATCAAAGGTGCGGGCACTGCAGGTAGATTGCAAGGGCCCTGGCGCATGCTAGACTGCTTTGCCTGTATCAGTTTTGCATAGCTTTCAATAGCGTACTCACTTCAATTCAGCGTAGAAAAGGGCAAGGAATGGCATATCAATCATTAACGTTCCAAGGTGTCACAACAGTCGATCAGGTGAATAAGATTACCACGGCGCTGATGATGCTGGATGGTGTCGATAGTGCTGAGGTAGGGCGCCACGGAGCAGAAGTAGAAGGGCGAGCTAAGCGTGAAGCGCTTATAAAAGCTGTTGAGAAGTTAAACCTCGGTATAAAGGTTTCCTAATGCATAAGCCAATCACGATTATTAGTGAGCGTAACCAGACATTTCGTCAACGTATTGAAGTCGATGGTTTGGAAGATCTCTATGGTGACGTCCCGCCAGCAGTTGGGGGAGACGGCAGTGCACCAGATCCGCATGATTACTTTGATATTGCCCTAGGTACCTGCAAGGCGATTACCGTGCAAATGTATGCTAGGCGCAAAGAGTGGCCGCTTGAGGGCATCACTGTCAAAGTACAGCGCGATGATAGTGAGGAAAGAAAAGGTGTCTATAAGTTAGCTGTGACGATGACTTTCCACGGCATTGAGGATCCTGAACAGCGGGCAAAGCTAGAGGATATTAGCCATCGTTGCCCGATACAGCGGTTGATGACCCAGGCGACGGTTGAAATTTCCACGTTTACCGAGTAGTTCACTTCCCCCTCTTAAGGAGTAATGATGAGCAAGGAATTCCGGCTGCAGTCCAAATTTAAGCCTGCTGGTGATCAGCCCGCCGCGATACGCAGCCTAGTTAGTGGGCTTGAGTCGGGGCTTGCCCATCAGACCTTATTAGGGGTGACTGGCTCGGGTAAAACGTTCACGATGGCAAATATTGTGCAGCAGCAGCAGCGTCCAACGATTGTAATGGCGCCCAATAAAACGCTGGCTGCCCAGCTATATGGTGAGTTCAAATCGTTTTTTCCGGATAACGCTGTCGAATATTTTGTCTCTTACTACGACTATTACCAGCCGGAAGCCTATGTCCCTTCTTCAGATACCTTTATTGAGAAAGATGCCTCGATAAATGACCATATCGAGCAAATGCGCTTATCGGCTACCAAGGCACTGCTTGAGCGTCGAGATGCGCTGATTGTTGTCTCGGTATCGGCGATCTATGGTCTTGGTGATCCAGATCAGTATCTTAAGATGCGGTTGCATTTCACCCGTGGTGAATTAATTGACCAGCGTGCTTTTTTACGCCGCTTGGCCGAATTGCAATATACCCGCAACGATATGGATTTCCGCCGAGGCACCTACCGGGTGCGCGGCGATGTGATTGATATTTTCCCCGCGGACTCTGACGAGGAAGCGGTGCGGGTGGAGTTGTTTGATAACGAAATTGATTCTATACGCTTATTTGATCCATTAACTGGCGAGGTGCGAACTCATGTGCCTCGTATGACCATCTATCCTAAATCTCACTATGTCACTCCGCGAGAAACTATTTTAGGCGCTATTGATGCAATCAAGGCAGAGCTTAAGGAGCGCCTTGAGTGGATGCGTAAGCACGAGCGTTTAGTTGAAGCACAGCGCCTAGAGCAGCGAACCCTTTACGATATTGAAATGATGCTAGAGCTTGGCTACTGCAACGGCATTGAAAACTACTCGCGCTATCTTTCAGGTCGTGCGCCTGGCGAACCACCCCCGACGTTCTTCGACTATCTGCCGGATGACGCGTTACTGTTTATCGATGAGTCGCATGTCAGTGTGCCCCAGGTTGGCGGTATGTATAAGGGCGACCGTTCTAGAAAAGAGACACTGGTTGAATATGGCTTCCGACTACCCTCTGCGCTAGATAACCGGCCAATGAAATTTGAAGAGTGGGAATCTATTTCGCCTCAAACCATCTTTGTGTCGGCAACACCGGGCAAGTATGAAGCAGAACATGCCAGTCAAATTGTCGAGCAGGTGGTGCGCCCAACAGGCTTGTTAGATCCGGAAATAGAAGTTCGCCCGGCCAGTACCCAGGTTGATGACCTGCTGTCAGAAATTGGCTTACGTACCGCCGTAGGTGAGCGTGTTCTGGTGACGACGCTGACTAAACGTATGGCGGAAGATCTAACCGAGTACTTTGATGAGCACGATATCCGTGTGCGCTATTTACATTCGGATATTGATACCGTTGAGCGAGTCGAAATCATCCGCGACCTGCGTCTTGGTAAGTTCGATGTTTTAGTGGGAATCAACTTACTTCGGGAAGGCTTAGATATTCCTGAAGTGTCGCTTGTTGCCATCTTGGATGCCGATAAAGAGGGCTTTTTACGCGCTGAGCGCTCACTGATTCAAACTATTGGCCGTGCAGCCCGTAACGCCCATGGTAAAGCTATTTTATACGGTGACAAAATCACCGATTCAATGCGCAAAGCCATCGATGAAACCGAACGTCGCCGCGCCAAGCAGACCGCTCATAACCAAGAGCATGGCATCACGCCAACCACTGTAACGCGCTCTGTGGCGGATATTCTTGAAGCTGCCCAGGCACCAGGCAAGAAGAGCAGCCGTCGCCGTGGCAACGAGCGGAAAGTGGCAGAGAGTGCTGCTGACTATGATTTGGCCACGATGAGCAAACACGATCTGCTCGAGGCTATCAGTAAGCTAGAGGACGCCATGTTTGAAGCTGCACAAAATCTAGAGTTTGAAGAAGCAGCGAGACTGCGTGATCAGCTTCATCAAATGCAAGAAAAACAGCTGGCGCTGGGGTAATCGATGCCTGAAGGCCCTGAAATCCGCCGTGCAGCAGATAGAATTGAGCAGCAGATAGGTGGCAAACATCTGGATGATGCGTGGTTTGCGTTTCCTGAACTCGCCGAGCAAGCCAATTCATTGATTGGTCAACGAGTTGAGGCAGTTGATACGTGGGGCAAGGCCATGCTCGTCCGTTTTGCAGACCATCGTGTGCTGTACTCCCACAACCAGCTTTATGGTGTATGGAAGCTACATAGCGAAAATAGGCCGCCAAGCACCAAAAGGTCACTACGAGTTCGGCTGGTGGCTGAGGGCAGGGTGGCTAGTCTTTACAGCGCGTCTGATATTTCGCTCTGGCATGAGAGTGAGTTGAGCCATCACCCTTTCTTGTCGCGCCTTGGGCCTGATTTATTAAGTCAAAACGTATCGTCTGATGATGTGAAACAACGCCTGACTGGTTCAGCGTTTATACGCAGAAGCCTGGGTGCATTGTTACTTGATCAAGGGCTTGTCGCTGGATTAGGAAATTACTTGCGCTCAGAAATTCTTTTTTTATCCAACGTGCACCCTAAAAAGCGCCCCTGTGACTTAACTGAAAACCAGCTAGACCTGCTCGCCACTACGATTGTGGAAACGACCCGTCAGGCGTATTTGGAAGCGGGTGTTACTAATCGTGAGGCATGGATTAAACAAGCTATTGCCTCCGGTGAGCCACGCCGGCAATGGCGCTTTAGTGTATTTGAACGCGCTGGCCTTTCCTGCCACCGCTGCGGCTCAGTAATCGAACGTACAATGGTCGGTTCTCGCCGTTTATATTTATGCCCAACGTGCCAATCCCTATAATTTATACCGTTATCTCACGCATGCTGACAAAAATCAGACTAATGCCCTAGTTATCAAATGTAGGTTGGCAGTGGTTGTGGCTGCCGCATATAAGGCCAATACGGTATACTTACCGGTACATCTAGACGGCCATTAAAAAGGCCGCAGCCAAGACGATAACCGAGGAGCTGTTTGTCCATGACCGTGATTCGCCAGGACGACGTCATTCAGAGCGTTGCCGATGCTCTACAGTACATCTCTTACTACCATCCTAAAGATTTCATTGATGCAATGTCAGCCGCTTACGAGCGTGAAGAGAACCCCGCGGCGAAAGACGCGATTGCACAAATCTTAATTAACTCACGCATGTGCGCTACGGGACATCGTCCAATTTGCCAAGATACCGGTATTGTGACGGTGTTTGTTCACGTGGGTATGAACGTCACCTGGGATGCCGAGCTAAGTCTCGATGACATGATTAACGAAGGTGTGCGCCGCGCGTATCAACTGCCTGATAACGTGCTGCGTGCTTCTGTGCTCGCAGACCCCGACGGTAAGCGAGCCAATACCAAAGACAACACCCCAGCGATAATTCACCATTCGCTTGTGCCGGGCGATAAGGTCGATATCCACGTCGCCGCGAAGGGCGGTGGTAGCGAAGCTAAATCGAAGTTTGCGATGCTAAACCCATCCGATAGTGTTGTGGAATGGGTGATGGAGCAGTTGCCTAAAATGGGCGCAGGCTGGTGCCCACCGGGTATGTTGGGAATTGGTATTGGCGGCACCGCTGAAAAGGCGATGATGATTGCCAAAGAAGCGTTGCTCGACCCTATCGATATTCAAGATTTGCAGGCGCGAGGACCTAGTAATCGCGCTGAAGAGCTGCGTTTAGAACTGTTCGATAAAGTGAATAAGAGCGGTATCGGCGCTCAGGGCTTAGGTGGTTTAACCACGGTGCTGGATATTAAAGTTAAAGACTATCCAACCCATGCTGCCAATAAGCCTGTGGCCATTATTCCCAACTGTGCAGCCACGCGTCATGCGCACTTCACGCTTGATGGCAGTGGCCCTGTGGCACTTCCTGCCCCTAAACTTGAAGATTGGCCAGAAATTACTCGTGAAGCAGGCGATAACGTCAAACGCGTCAACCTAGATAGCGTCACTCCCGAAGAAGTCAAAACGTGGCAGCCGGGTGATACGTTGCTGTTGAACGGTAAGCTATTAACAGGCCGTGATGCAGCACATAAACGTATGGTCGATATGATTGCCAAAGGTGAGCCGCTACCGGTTGATATGAAAGGCCGCTTTATTTACTACGTAGGGCCAGTTGATCCGGTCGGTGACGAAGTGGTTGGCCCCGCAGGTCCAACCACTGCTACTCGAATGGATAAATTCACCCGCACTATGCTTGAAGAGACAGGCTTGTTAGGCATGGTTGGTAAAGCGGAACGAGGCCAAACCGCTATTGATGCCATTCGCGATAACCAGGCGGTGTATTTGATGGCTGTTGGCGGCTCTGCCTACCTTGTTGCCCAGGCAATTAAGAAGTCGCGGGTTGTTGGTTTTGAAGATCTAGGAATGGAAGCCATCTACGAATTTGAAGTTGAGGATATGCCCGTTACTGTCGCTGTCGATAGCCTAGGAACGTCTGTCCACCAGACAGGACCGGCCAAATGGAAGGAGATCATCGCTCAAAAGGCGTAGCATACTGATGGCGTCGAACCGCAGTCAGTGACAATAAGCCCCGTCTCTCGCGGGGCTTTTGTGCATTAGCGGTGCAATAATCTGATCAACAGCTCACTTGATAGCGAGGAACAGGCAATGACCTCATGGTTGCTAGGGACCAGCATTATGTTGATACACCTATTGGGTATCGTGTCAGCAGTTATGGCGCTTATGTCGAGCAGAACATCCCAGGGGGCTATTGCTTGGATTATTTCACTATTAACGTTTCCTTATGTTGCGCTGCCTGCGTATTGGTTTTTCGGACGCCCGCGTTTCTATGGCTATGTAACAGCAAGGGGGGAGCGAGATAACGTATTACGTCGAGTGTTGGTACGTTATCGCCATAACATTAAGCCGCACCTTTCATCGCCGACTAGCACCGATATTCAGGCGGTGGAGCAGCTGGCAATGATGCCGTTGACTAACGGCAATAGCGCCGACTTGTTGATCGATGGTGAAGCCACCTTCACAAGCCTTTTTGAAGGTATTGATCAGGCCAAAAGTTATTTGCTGCTGCAGTTTTTTATTGTACGTAACGATGCCTTAGGTAAACGGTTGCAAGACCATTTAATCAAAGCCGCACAGCGAGGGGTGCGCGTTTATTTCCTATATGACGAAGTAGGTAGTCGGAAACTAGACGATAGCTTTTTAAATGAGATGATCAAAGCAGGTGTCGAAGTAAAAGCGTTTCGTTCTTCTCGAGGCTTCAAGCATCGCTTTCAGCTTAATTTTCGTAACCATCGCAAAATAGCGGTCGTGGATGGTAACAAGGGCTGGGTAGGTGGCTTTAATGTTGGTGTAGAATACCTTGGACAAAACCCACGGCATGGCCCCTGGCGCGATACCCATCTAGCCCTCGGTGGCCCGTGTGTGCTGGGTTTACAGGAAGCTTTTTGGGAAGATTGGCACTGGGCAACAGGGGAGGTCATTACCCTAAATTGGCATGCCGAGAGTCATCCGCAAGATGATCATCATGTGGTTATTGTGCCATCCGGCCCGGCCGATAAACAGGACACGGCTAGTCTTTTAATTCAACAGTTAATTCATAGTGCCAATGAAAGGCTCTGGGTCACCAGTCCATACTTCGTGCCAGATCAAGGAGTGCAGGATGCGCTAAGACTAGCAGCAATGCGCGGAGTAGATGTACGGGTTATGATTCCCGAACGCCCCGATCATCTGTTGGTGTTTCTATCTGCATTTTCATTTTTGCCAGATATGTTAAGAGCAGGTGTAAAAATATACCGTTATCTTCCTGGATTTTTACACCAAAAGGTCATGCTAATTGACAACAACGCAGCAACCGTCGGCACAATAAACCTGGATAATCGATCTTTTAGGCTTAACTTTGAAATAACGGCCTTCATACCCAGTACCGCATTTGCTAGTAAAGTACACGCCATGTTGGAGCAAGATTTTGCTCAGTGTCGACGCGTTACAATTGACGAGATTAGCCAGCGCCCAATGTGGAAGAAAGTAGTTTCTCGTGCGGCATATTTAACCGCACCTATTCAGTAATCAATAATAACCCTGCACGCCGCTAACAACGATTAGGCAAAAGGAGTTTTGGGTGAATTTAGAAACAAAATGGCTCGAGGATTTCGTTGCATTAGCCAATACACGAAGTTTTTCGGCATCTGCCAGGCAGCGCCATGTTACTCAGCCTGCATTCAGCCGCCGTATTCGTGCGCTAGAGCAAGCGGTAGGGGTCACCTTAGTCGATCGCTCGACAACACCGATTGGGCTGACCTCGGAAGGCCAATTGTTTTTGATCACCGCACGCAATCTAGTCGAGCAATTGAACGAGTCATTAAGCCATCTCCGGGGAGTTTCTATTGCGAATGAAGCACTTGATATCGTCGCGGCACACTCACTGGCATTAAGCTTTTTCCCGCCTTGGATTTCCCGTTTACAAAAAGGCTTGGGTGAACTGCCTACACGATTGGTCGCTATGAACGTTGGGGAGGCTATCCATGTTCTGCGTGAAGGTAACTGTGATCTGATGCTGGCATATTATGACCCCTTTGCCACTATGCAACTGGACGCAGAAGTCTTTCCCTCTTTCTCGATTGGCCAAGTAAAAATGCTGCCGGTTTCACTCCCAGATGAAGACGGCAAGCCGCTTTTCTCGATTCAAAATGACAGCTCGATTCCCTATTTAGCTTATACGCAGGGGGCTTTTCTGGGACGAAGTGTGCGCATGCTGCTCAAAAACGACCCATTACGACTGAAGCTGCGCACGGTTTACGAAACGGCCATGGCGGAAGGATTGAAAGGCATGGTGCTGCAAGGAGTGGGGGTTGCTTGGATTCCTGATTTTTGTATTCGTGAAGAGCTCAAAACCGGCAAATTGGTAAGAGCTGGCGATGAAAATTGGGATATCCCTCTAGAAATTAGACTTTACCGCTGTTCGTTAGTCCATAAACCCGGCGTTGAGCGTCTCTGGCGTCAAATGATGAAATTGCCACGCGATTTTCTGCAGGCTTAGCCAACAGAGCGACTAGAAAAAAGCCTCAGATTTTAAAATGTGCCTAAATCGGCCGGTAATCCAAGAAAATTTTGAATAATAAAGAAGTGATCTTCAAACAAGCTTTCAGGTTCTAGATCAGCAAGGGCGACCCAGCGAGCATGGTCGCCGCCTTTGACTGGTTTTAAACGGGGCAACTGCTGATCAGGCCTGAGAGCAAAATAGAAGGCTTCAGCTAACGTTCGTCCACGCCAACTGCGGTGAGGCTCATCAAATAAGCGTTGTCCACGTAGCGAGCCCTTTAACACGGGCTCGGGCACTTTAAGTCTTAACCGTTCACGGAGCTCCCTTAAGCAAGCATCTAATAAGCGTTCATGGGGATTTATAAAGCCTCCGGGTAATGCCAGAAGCCCTTTACCCGGTGCCGCCATGCGCTTCACCAACAAAATATGGCCTGATTGGACGACAACCGCATTAACAGTCACAAAAATGGGCGGATAGGGGGCCTGTGCCCAAGCTTGTTTGTATTGATCAAGTAGCTGCTGCTCTTCCAGTAGGCCGTGATAGGCAATACCTTTGCAAAACCTGTCAACGCTCTTGACGACTTCTGGAGGTAAGTCGTGGTAAGCACCGGTACTCAAGTAATCATCGGTAGAACCCGGTGAGCGAAATAATCGCTCACGTATTTGACTCGCTGAGATACCTTCAACGAGTGGGACGCTAATGGACTCCCATTGAGGGAAAAGCGATAAATAATAGCTTGATTGTCCTCTACTCGCACCAATCAAACCAATACGCGGTAAGCGTGCGTTTGCAGGAGACGTCAAATCACGCACTTTGCGTTGCACATCACGTACCCACACATCATCGTTATAAAGCGCATCGAGTAGTGGCGTGATTTCCAGGCGTTGATTGTCTTGATCATCAAACCCAGAACGAATCATTGCCTGTCGCTCATCGAACGTCCACGGATTGCGTAAAGAGCGTGCCTGCCAAGCAGAGCCCACTAATACGATGACTTGACGTGCTTGTTTTAACGCCTCTCGAATAATGGCAAGGTGGCCAAGATGGGGAGGCTGAAAACGACCAATAAACACCAAGCAATCAAAGTCGTAAGCCGTAGTAGATTTAACAGCATCCGAATTCATAGCGCTTCCTTGGTCGTAAGTGAGAAAGTAACAGAGAAAAGAGAACCATTATGAAGTGGGCAGTTAAGGTGCGCAATGCGTCTCCGCCTGCGCTCAACGTTTTAGTTCGGTATGATTGTTAGAGGTATCTTGCGCTAGTGCTTGATAGGGACACTCTTTTGTTAAGGGAATGAATATGCTGAAAAAAACGATCACTTTTTGGTGGAACGTGGTTCAAGATGCTACGGCGTTATGGCTTGAACGAAATGCCTTCAGCTATGCCGGATCATTAGCGTTCTACACACTCTTCTCCTTAGCGCCTACCGTTATTATCGCGGTAACAGTGATAGGCGTGGTACTGGGTGAAGATGCCGCTCAAGGACAAATAGTTGCTCAGCTACAGGACACGTTAGGCGCTGATGCAGCACTAGCGATTGAGCAGGCCGTTGCCCAGTCACGTATCGAAGAGTCAGGTATCTTGCCAACAGTGCTTGGCTTTGTAGCTTTATTGGTGGGTGCCACAACCGTGTTTGCGCAGATGCAATTTTCGCTCAATACCATTTGGGGCGTCACTGCAAAGCCCACTTCCAATAGTGCCCTTATCTTTATCAAAAATCGCTTACTTTCCTTAACGGTCGTGTTGTCTATTGGCTTCATTCTATTAGTATCGTTAGTGTTGGGGGTTATCTTGCGGGGTATGCTCCACGGAGCTAGTAATTTATTGCCTTACGCTAGTTTATTAACAACATCGCTTGAGTCATTAATTTCACTGGCGATGGTGACGTTGTTATTCGCTACTATTTTCAAAGTATTACCGGATGTGGTGCTGCGTTGGCAAGATGTGCTGATTGGCGCAGTAGTAACTGCTGTGCTATTTACTATTGGGCGCAGTGTTATTGCTATTTATTTGGCATACACCGCCACCGCGTCGACCTATGGTGCGGCAGGCTCCGTTGTGATGATTTTGTTATGGGTATATTACAGTTCATTAATTCTACTATTTGGCGCTGCTTTTACGCGCTCCTTGCTGCTTCGTCGCGGGCGGGCATTGGTGCCACGTAATAGTGCAGTGCTGGTGAAGCGGGAGTTAGTTTAAAAAAGGTTGGTAGAAAGAGCTCCTTAGAGAGCTCATTTATAACAAGCACAGATCAGCAGAGTTCAGCCTGTCGTCCTATCGGGCTGAATTCTATAAACGCTATTGTATAAATACTGAGAGGATCGTTTATGTCTACTTGCTGTGTACGTGCTTATGTAACAGGAAAAGTGCAGGGCGTATGGTTTCGGCGTTCAACACAGGAACAAGCACTTCAACGAGGACTAACAGGATACGCCAAAAACTTACCCGATGGACGGGTAGAGGTGGTGCTATGTGGCAATTCAGCTGCTGTATCTACGTTAACTGAATGGTTATGGCAGGGGCCCGAAGGAGCGCAGGTAACGCATGTCACTGTTGAAGTGTTAGACGGCCACCGCGCTCCCGATCATTTTGCGACCTATTAGCCTATTAACCTATTAACCCATTAATCAGTGCTTAAGACGTTCGCCTCAGTTTGCCATTGCTGAATATTGTCAGCAGTGAGCGCCACAATGTTCTGGCGAGCCTCGGGCGTGATCCAGGCATTGTGAGGGGTCACTATCAAATTAACTGCCTCGCCTTCTGCTAATGCTGTTAAGAGAGGGTGTCCTTCTTTCGGCGGCTCAGTGGGGAGCACATCAACTGCTAACCCTCCAATCTTGCCAGCACGAAGCGCCTCAAGTGCCGCTTCTTCATCGATGATGCCGCCCCGGGCGCAATTGACCAATAGCAGTGACGGTTTGGCGTTTGCCAGGCGCGTGCGATTGATAAGGTGCTTGGTTGTTTCGTTAAGCGGGCAATGCAAGCTAATAATATCTGCCGTTGGTAATAAATCGTCGAGAGAGGGTCGTTTGTCGTTTAACTCATTCCCAGGGCGAGCAGCAAATGTAACCTTCATCCCAAATGCTTCAGCTAAACGCGCCACTTCTGAACCAAGCTCACCTTGCCCCACCATCACTAGATGCTTATTGGAAAGCTGCAGCGTCGAGTGAGCTTGTAAACAAAAGAAATCGCTGCGCTGCCATTCGCCACGAGCGATATCAGCTTGATAACGAGGTAAACGATTAGCCAATGCCAGCATAAGCAGTAATGTATGCTGAGAAACGCTAGCTGTTCCGTAAGCAGTGACATTCTTTACAGCAATATTGTGGGCCTTAGCTGTGTCGAGATCGATATTATTAAGCCCTGTCGCCAGCACACATATAAGCTTGAGTTTAGGTAAGGCTGATAGTGTTTCTGCGTTCAGTACAACCTTGTTGACGATCGCTATGTCGGCATCCGCCAAGCGCTCACTTGCCTGTTCGGCAGTGCTTTGCTGATACACCTCTAAATGACTAACAAGGTCTCGAATTGCTGTTAGATCGATATCCGCGCCTAAGCTCTCGGCATCCAGCATTACCGCATTGGGCATTTTTCTTTTCTCCATTATCTGCCGAAAGGCACTTGGCCTTGCTCAGCAGGGGGCACAAAAGGGTATAATGTGTCGCTCTATCAACCGCAGTCTTGGAATTTATCCCGACAGGCCACATATTCTTTGTCTGGCAAGCGTTGGTTTTGCCACTAGTTTATACAAACTTAGCCTGTCGGAGTTGAGCTTTTCAGGAGTTATCAACATGCCCATCTATGAGTACGAGTGCAAGGCCTGCGGTCATCGCATGGAAAAATTGCAGAAAATCAGCGCGGATCCGCTGAAGGATTGCCCCGCGTGCCAGGGAGCCAGTCTGGAACGCTTGGTCTCGGCGGCTGGTTTCCGCCTTGCTGGCGGCGGTTGGTATGAAACCGATTTTAAAACAGGAAGTAAGAAAAACTTGGCAGCAGAAGGCCAATCTACTTCTAGCACTGGTACCACAAGCGATACCAGTAGCGCATCAACGAAAAAGGGCGCCGCGGCTTAGCCGCGGTTGTCAGGGTCAGAACGGCCCACGACAATCTCATTGCCACGTAACAGAACAGGATTAGACATGCGCAGCCATTATTGCGGCCAGCTTAACGAAACTTTGGTGGAACAAACGGTCACTGTCTGCGGTTGGGTACATCGCCGCCGTGATCATGGTGGGGTCATCTTTCTGGATATGCGCGATCGCGATGGCATCGCTCAGTTCGTTGTCGACCCAGAT
This sequence comes from Vreelandella venusta, assembly GCF_007989605.1. Taxonomy (GTDB): domain Bacteria; phylum Pseudomonadota; class Gammaproteobacteria; order Pseudomonadales; family Halomonadaceae; genus Vreelandella; species Vreelandella venusta. The sequence continues at coordinate 18,102 of NZ_BJUL01000029.1, forward strand.
ACCGCCGAGGCATTTGCTAATGCTGACCGTGCTCGCAGTGAGTACGTACTTCGTATTACTGGCCGTGTCCGGCTGCGCCCTGAAGGAACGCAAAATCCTAACATGCCAACGGGCATGATTGAGGTATTAGCTAAAGATGTGGAGGTGCTCAACACAGCCGCCACACCACCTTTTCAGCTCGATGAGCACAACAAAGTAGGCGAGGAAGTTCGCTTAAAGCATCGCTATATCGACCTTCGACGCCCGGATATGATTGAGAAGCTACGCTTGCGTTCGCGTATTTCTCACAACGTCCGCGCTTACTTGGAAAACCAAGGCTTCCTGGATATCGAGACGCCGGTATTGACTCGTGCAACGCCGGAAGGTGCCCGCGACTACCTCGTTCCTAGCCGGACACATGCAGGCAGCTTCTTTGCACTACCGCAGTCACCACAGTTGTTTAAGCAGCTGTTAATGGTGGCCGGTTTTGATCGTTACTACCAGATCGCTAAATGCTTCCGTGATGAAGATCTGCGGGCTGATCGCCAGCCCGAGTTCACGCAAATCGATATCGAAGCCTCTTTTGTGGAAGAAGACGACATCATGGGCATTACCGAAGCCATGATTCGTCAACTCTTCCAGGAAGTGCTGAGCGTCGAGCTGCCTGAGTTCCCACGCATGACCTGGCAGGAAGCAATGGATCGCTTTGGCTCTGATAAGCCTGATCTACGCATTCCGTTAGAATTGACCGATGTTGATGACTTGATGCAGCAGGTTGATTTTAAGGTCTTCTCAGGCCCTGCAAGTGCGGAAGACGGCCGCGTAGCGGCATTGAAAGTGCCGGGTGGAGCCAAATTGTCTCGTAAAGAGATCGACGAATATACTAAGTTCGTTGGTATTTACGGTGCCAAAGGACTGGCGTGGATTAAGGTCAATGAGCGGGCCAAAGGGCTTGAAGGTCTTCAATCACCCATTGTTAAGTTCATGGAGAATGTGGTTGAAGAGCTGCTTGATCGCGTAGGCGCTGAAGATGGCGACATCATTTTCTTTGGTGCGGATAAAACGCGCATCGTCAATGAAGCGATTGGTGCATTACGCGTCAAGTTAGGTGCCGACCTTGAGCTTTACACTCAGGCGTGGGCACCGTTATGGGTTGTCGATTTCCCGATGTTTGAAGCGGATGACAACGGCCGCCTTAGCCCGTTACATCACCCGTTTACCGCACCTTCTTGCTCGCCAGAAGCACTTAAAGCTGACCCAGCAAAAGCCTTGTCGCGTGCCTACGACATGGTGCTTAACGGCACTGAGCTTGGTGGTGGTTCCATTCGTATTCACGATCAAACCATGCAAAGCACTGTGTTTGAAATCTTGGGTATTGGCCAAGAGGAAGCGCAAGAGAAGTTTGGCTTCCTGCTGGATGCGTTGCAATACGGCGCGCCTCCCCATGGCGGCTTAGCGTTCGGTTTAGATCGTTTAGTGATGCTGATGGCTGGAGCTAAGACAATTCGTGAAGTGATTGCCTTCCCGAAAACCCAAAGCGCCGGCTGTTTACTGACTGATGCCCCGGGTGAAGTCAGCTCTGATCAGTTGAAAGACTTAAACATCCGTCTGCGCCAAAAAGCCAAAGCAGAGACCGCTAGCGAATAATCGCTTAGCTCTGCTTTCTAGGTCAGCAACGAGCAGTTCGGCAACCAGTAGTCCAACACCGACGTTTAGGCGTCGGTGTTTTTGTTTGAACCGCTCGCTACCAATAGGACAGCTGCCATGGATGAAAGACGGCCCGCTCCCGCGATTAGAATCTTGGGTATCGACCCAGGTTCGCGTATCACGGGCTATGGTGTCATCGATTTAATGGGTGTTAAGCCTCATTATGTCGCTAGTGGGTGCATTAGAACGACCGATGTCCCTTTAGAGCAGCGCTTGGCGCAAATTTATGCCGGTTTAAGCGAAGTAGTGGGGCTGCATCGGCCCGATGCCGTCGCCGTTGAGCGAGTCTTCATGGCTAAAAATCCCGACTCAGCTCTGAAGCTTGGACAAGCACGGGGCACGGCTCTCGTCTGCATCGCGAATCACGGTCTGAGTATTGCAGAGTACGCAGCAAGACAGATCAAGCAAGCCGTTACGGGCCAAGGAGGCGCGGAGAAAAGCCAGGTGCAGCATATGGTCACCGCTATTCTACAGCTCTCTTCAACACCGCAGGCTGACGCCGCGGATGCGCTGGCTATCGCGCTTACCCATGCGTATGCAGGGCATGGCTTACTTGCTGCCCCCTCTAAGGGCAGTCGTCGGCGCAGCACAGGGCGGTGGCGGCTTTAGCTGCTTACTGGTCATTTGTACAGAGTGTCTTTATAGTAAATGGCAGCTTTTTATTATTGCGAGCATACACATGATCGGACGTATTAATGGTTTTTTGTTAGAAAAGCACCCCCCTTGGATTGTGGTTGATGTGCATGGAGTCGGTTACGAGCTTGAAGCCTCGATGAATACCCTAGTGGCGCTTCCTGCTGTAGGAGAGAGCGTATCCATGTATACGCATCTTACCATTCGTGATGATGCCCATTTGCTTTACGGCTTTGGCCGAGAACAAGAGCGCGCACTGTTTCGTGCCCTAATCAAGGTCAACGGCGTAGGGCCGAAACTAGCATTAGCCATCCTTTCTGGAATGGACGAAGCTGCCTTTATGCGTTGCGTCCGTGACGACGATAGTAAAGCACTGACGAAGCTGCCAGGCGTTGGTAAAAAAACCGCCGAGCGGTTAATTATTGAAATGCGTGACCGTTTCCCTGAATGGGAGAACGCGGCGGATGCGCCCCTCGCGTTAGAAGCGGCGAATGGTGAACCTGCCCCTCGTGACTCACTGGCAGATGCGGAAGCGGCCCTAGTGAGCTTGGGCTATAAGCTGACTGAAGCCTCAAAAATGTTAGCTGACATTAATCCCAAGCAGTCAACAGAGGCAATTATTAAAGCCGCGCTGACAAAACGCATGACTGGGTAACAACGTGAGTTATTTCATGGAACGACTGATAGTGCGTACTTTATGTTAGAACATGACCGATTAATCGCAGCTGAGCCCGAACAAGGGGAAGGGCGTATTGATCATGCGATTCGTCCCAAGCATTTAAAGGATTATATTGGGCAACCGCGGGTACGCGAGCAGCTTGAAATTTTCATTGGAGCCGCAAAGCTACGTCAGGAAAGCCTAGACCATACCTTGGTATTTGGCCCCCCCGGGCTGGGTAAAACAACGCTTGCGAATATTATTGCTACTGAAATGGGAGTGGGGCTGAAATCAACGTCTGGCCCTGTACTTGAGCGTGCGGGGGACTTAGCAGCAATGCTGACGAACCTAGAACCAGGCGACGTGCTGTTTATTGATGAAATTCACCGATTGTCACCCGTGGTAGAAGAGGTGCTATATCCGGCAATGGAAGATTTTCAGCTGGATATTATGATCGGTGAGGGACCCGCTGCCCGCTCGATCAAACTAGATTTGCCTCGCTTTACCTTAGTAGGTGCGACAACGCGCGCAGGCTTGCTAACTTCTCCCTTGCGTGATCGCTTTGGCATTGTGCAACGCTTGGAGTTTTACAACCTTGAAGAGCTGACTGAGATTGTCACTCGCTCAGCCCGCTTGCTAGGTGTTGAAACGAGTCATGCAGGCGCAGTCGAGGTTGCCAAGCGCTCCAGAGGCACCCCGCGTATTGCCAATCGGCTGCTGCGCCGCGTACGGGACTATGCAGAAATAAAGGGCAATGGCATCGTTGATGTTACTCTCGCCGATGCGGCACTCAACATGCTAAATGTCGATCACCACGGGCTGGATCATATGGATCGGCGCCTTTTGTTGGCAATGATCGATAAATTTGATGGCGGTCCTGTGGGAATTGACTCAATCTCAGCCGCTATTAGTGAAGAGCGCGGTACCATTGAAGACGTCATTGAACCTTACTTAATTCAGCAAGGATTAATGATGCGCACACCGCGGGGGCGCGTAGTAACGCGGCAGGCGTGGCTACACTTCAACAAAACACCTCACGAACATGCCATTGATCCAGAAGGAGAGCGGCGCCCATGAGTAACGGGTTCACGATGCCGGTGCGCGTCTATATGGAAGATACTGACGCCGGTGGAATTGTCTACTACGTTAACTACTTGAAGTTTATGGAGCGCGCTCGCAGCGAATGGTTACGTACGCTAGGTCTTAATCAGCAAACTTTGCTAGACGATGGCACCCAGCTAGTGGTATATCGCTTGGCCTGTCACTACAGCAAGCCTGCACGCCTGGATGATTCACTTATTGTCAGTACAAATATTGAGAATGTTGGTCGATGCCGGATGACTTTTTTACAGCAAGTGCAGCGAGATGAGGAACTCTTATGCGCTGCTACAGTCGAGATAGCCTGCTTATGCGCGCATAAGATGCGGCCAAAAGCATGGCCAAAAACATTGCAGGTGCTGGGTTGATTCGTTTAGGGCGAACACCGAGAACACGCATAAATCTATGATATGTGTAAACCTATGGCATGTGTAAACCTATAGCATGTGTAAATCTATGGAGTAGATAGCACGATGTAGCGTGCGTACTTCATGGCCTTTATATACCACCACTGTTCGGAAATTCCGACATTAATAGCTTGATGAGGGTAACTGTGAACGATAACACCATGTCCATCCCCCACTTGATAATGAGTGCCAGCACGGTTGTGCAGCTGGTGATGTTACTGCTGGTGGTGGGGTCAATCCTCTCTTGGGTGGTTATTTTCCAACGCAGCATTGCCTTGCGCAGGGCAAAACAGGAGTACAACCAATTTGAAGAATCTTTTTGGTCGGGTGTCGATTTAAACGAGTTATACCGAGAGATTCCTGCTGACGACCCACGCTATGGCGCAGAGCATATTTTCCAGGCGGGCTTTCGCGAGTTTAATCGTTTAATCCCCAAAACACGTAACCCCGACACAATCTTGGAAGGTGTGCAGCGGAGTATGCGAGTCGCCTGGTCTCGGGAAGAAGATCGCCTGACGCAGCATCTTGTATTCCTCGCAACGGTGGCTTCAGCGAGCCCTTACATCGGCTTGTTCGGAACGGTTTGGGGGATTATGGGGTCTTTCCAATCCCTTTCTATGACCCAGCAAGCTACATTGGCAACGGTTGCGCCTTGGATTGCTGAAGCGCTAATTGCAACAGCGATGGGCCTATTTGCTGCTATTCCCGCAGTCGTTTTCTATAACCGCCTATCGAATGATGCCGCTCGTCTGTTGGGCAAGTACGAAGACTTCGCCGAGGAATTTCACGCTATCTTGCACCGTAATTTGCAAGGCCGTGAAAGTAAGTCCAGCGCTAGCTAAGGGAGTACGCTATGCAAGGCCCGTTTAATCGCAGCGGCAATAAAAAGCCGATGGCTGAAATCAACGTAGTCCCCTTTATTGACGTCATGCTGGTCTTGCTGGTGATCTTTATGATCACCGCACCAATGCTCACTCAAGGGGTGCAAGTAGATCTACCTCAAGTCACATCAGAGCCCATCGACAACCAAGACGAAAGTGACCCGATTATTATCTCTGTCGACCAGGATGGAGGCTACTTCATCACGCTTGGCGAAGATTCAACGGCTGTCTCTCTTGAGCAAATGGCTGAGCGAGTCACGGCGATATTGCAGCGACGTCCTGAAACGCCTGTTATGGTTCGTGGCGATCGCAACGTTGCATACGGACAAATAGTCGTATTAATGAGCACACTGCAACGCTCGGGTGTCGCTAATGTCGGTCTGTTATCTGAGCCGCCACAAGATGGTTAAACGTAGCGCGCAAATAGCAATCAAACCACCCCGTGACCCACAGGATGTTGGCTATACTTGGCCTACCGTTCTGGCAGTTGCGGTGCATCTATTAGTGGTGCTTTTTAGTTTGGTTAGCCTGCCCAGTTCAACGGCAGAGCCAGACTCCTCCTCGATTGTGCAAGCGACCTTCGTCAGTACTGAGACATTCACTGACCAAGCACAGCAAACGACGGAGCAACAAGCAGCGCTCAATAGCTCAACCGACCCAGAGGAAGCTGAGCCAGCACCTGCCCCAAGTGAGCAAGAAGCACTGCAGCAGCAGGCAGACGAAGCGGCCGCTAGAGAAGAAGCGCAAGCTCAAGCACGGGCAGAAGAGCAAGCACGCGAGCTGCAAGAGGCTCAAGCTCAGGCCGCAGCCGAGGCACAGCGGCGAGAAGAAGAAGCACAACGTCTAGCCGAACAGCAGGAAGAAGCGGCTAAAGCCAGAGAAGAGGCTCAACGGGAAGCTGAGGCAGAAGCCCAGCGCCAGCGGGAAGCTGAGGCAGAGGCTCAACGCCAGCGGGAAGCCGAGGCAGAAGCTCAACGCAAACGGG
>NZ_BJUL01000030.1 GCF_007989605.1 Vreelandella venusta
CCCTGGTCGTGACTGACAAGGACGGCAACGTCCTCGACGAGCGCGAAGTCACCCAAGACGACCTGGACAACGGCGTGACGGTGGAAGTACCGGTTGCCGAAGGCGACACCGAGGTTAGCGTCACCGCCACGGTCACTGATCCAGCGGGCAATACCGCCAGCGACGACGATCAGAAGCCGGTGGATTGGGATGTCTCCGTCAATGTGCCTAACAACAATGACGCCACCACGCCGGATGGCGACATCACTGATCAGGTGGTGTTCGAAAGCGGCTTGGCGGATGGCTCTGCGCCTAACACCAATGACACCCGTGTCGAATCCAGCCTGACGCTCACTGCCCCGGATGGCCTGCGGGACACGGGCGCGGTGACGCTGGCGTATACCGACGAGAACGGTGATCCGGCGACTCTCGAGCTGAGCAAGGCGCAGGTGGAAGCGCTGGGCAGCGATCCGCAAACGCTGACCACTCAGTACGGCGAGCTAACCCTTAACGGCTACAGCCAGGCCGCTGACGGCACTATCACTCTCGATTACAGCTATGAGCTGACTACGGCACCGAGTGAGAACCTCAACGACCTGATGGACAGAATCACCGTGACCGCCTCCGACCGTGATGGTCAGACCGACAGCGGCGATCTAAACATCAAAATCGTCGACGATGCGCCAGTGGCCGAAGACGACACCAACGCAGTGACGGAAGACAGCGCTCTCACCACGACCGGCAATGTGCTGGGCGATAGCGGTGCCTCGCCGGGCGATGTGGCCGATACCCAGGGCGCCGACGGTGCCACGGTGACCGGCGTGGCCAGCGACAACGTACCGGGCAACGACGCCACCGACAGCGGCGGCACACTGGTCATCGAGGGTGAATACGGCACGCTGATGATCGACGCCGATGGTAGCTATACCTACACGCTCGACTACGCCAACCTGGAGGTTCAGGGACTAAGCGACGGTGATCAGTTGGAGGAGGTGTTCAGCTATACGCTGACCGATGGCGACAGCGATACCGACGACGCCACGCTGACCATCACGGTCAACGGCAGCGACGACGGCGTGATCGTTGATGTGCCTAACAACAATGACGCCACCACGCCGGACGGCAACATCACCGACCAGGTGGTGTTCGAAAGCGGCCTGGCGGACGGCTCTGCGCCGAACGCCGATGACATCCGCGTCGAATCCAGCCTGACGCTCACTGCCCTGGATGGCCTGCGAGACACGGGCGCGGTGACGCTGGCGTATACCGACGAGAACGGTGATCCGGCGACTCTTGAACTGAGCAAGGCGCAGGTGGAAGCGCTGGGCGATACCCCGCAGAGTCTGACCACTCAGTACGGCGAGTTGACCCTTAACGGCTACAGCCAGGCCGATGACGGTACCATCACCCTCGACTATGACTACGTCCTGACCAATGCACCGGATGCGAACGTCGATCACCTGATGGATCGCATCACCGTGACGGCCACCGACGAGGATGGCTCGACCGACAACGGCGATCTCAATATCAAGATCGTCGATGATGCGCCAACCGCCGAAGATGATACCAACGCCGTGACCGAAGGTGCCGATACGAGTGGCAACGTGATCGGCGGCGATGGTGTCTCGCCGGGGGATGTCGCCGACACCGAAGGCGCAGACGGCGTCACAGTCTTCGCGGTGACCAGCAATAATGTGCCAAGCAATACGGCCGACGAGACCAATGGCACGCTGGTAATCGAGGGTGAATACGGCACGCTGACCCTCAATGCCGACGGCAGTTACACCTACGTAGCCGATCCGAATAGTACGAATGCCGACGTTCAGGACGTCTTCACCTACACGGTGCGCGATGGCGATGGTGACGAAAGCACCGCGACCCTGACCATCGACGTTACCGATGTCACCGGTACCCCGACCGACACCACGGGCAGCGTGGATGAGGCAGGTTTGGTGGATGGTACCGATGCGTCCGCCGACAGCGAGATCATCAGCGGTGCTGACCTAAATCTTCAGGATGGCTGGACGGTGGAGTCAGCGCAGAGCGGCTCGACGCCGTGGGGTAGCTGGACGGTCAATACCGATGGCACTTTCGATTACACCCTGAACAGTGAGGTGGACCACTCCGGTACACCGCCGACCGACAGCTTCGAGTACACCGCGGTCGATCAGTACGGCAATACCGTCACCAACACCGTGACCATCAATATCGTCGATGATCAGCCGGTGATCAGCGTCGACAGTGGCCAGTTGGGCAGCGTCGAAGTCGATGAAAGCGACTTCTCAACTGGAGAAGTCAGCGCCAACGATGCCGACTTTATCGACGGCGTATTCGCGATCGATCACGGTGCCGATGGCGAAGACAGCACCACCTATCGCCTGCAGGTCACCGATGGCGTGGCATCCGGCGTGACGGATACCGCCACGGGTGAAGCCGTTCATCTCTTTATGGACGGTGACGATGTGGTCGGTCGTGTGGGCAATGATCCCACTGGCGAGATCGCCTTCCGTATCGAGCTTGATGGTGATAGCGGTGCCGTGACATTGACGCAGACTCGTCCTTTGGAGCACTCGGATAGCAGTGACCACGAGGATGTCATCACCCTGAACGACGGTGCCCTCCAGCTGGTGGCAACTGCCGTCGATGGCGATGGCGATAGCGTCGACAGTGATGCCGTCGATGTCGGTGGCCAGTTCACTTTCCGTGACGATGGTCCTGCCATCACAACGCCGCCTTCTAGCGCCTCGGTAGATGAAGCCAATCTGGCCCTGGGTAGTAATCCTGATGTGCCAGCGACTACTGTATCCGATACCTTTGCAGTGGATTTTGGTACCGATGGTGCAGGGGATGTACAGTTCAGTGAAGGGGGTGTCGATTCGACAGTATCGGCTCTTGAAGCTGCCGAGCTGACGTCGAATGGACAAGATCTGGAATATGTCGTTAGTAACGATGGCCACACTCTGACGGGCTATCGCGGTGCTGATCGTAGTGAAAGCGGCAAGGTCTTCACGGTCGAGATACTCAACCCGACCGCGGCAACACCTGGCTATGAGTTCACGCTGCATCGGCCGCTGGATCATGACGGCGGGGTCGAGACCCTTAATATCAACCTGCAGCATCTGACAGTCACCGACGGTGACAATGATACGGTTGAAACCGACTTCACCATCACCGTTTTCGATGATGACCCTAGCGTTGAGCCTAAAGCCATCACGGTGGAGGAGGATTCGGACGTCGGGTCGACTGAGAATACCTTCAATACCAATGCCGATGCGACGGGCACCAATACCGGCATTGACGGTGGCACACCGGATGCAGATGGTTGGGTAGAAACCGCATACGGTAAGGCCAAGGTAAACGACGATGGCACCATTACCTACGAGCCAAACGAACACTACAGCGGTGAGGATTCCTTTACCTACACCACGACGACCGACAATGAAACCAAGACCTTTACGGTTAACGTGACGGTCAATCCGGTTGCCGATGCGCCGGATCTTCAAGGTGGCAATGTCCAGACCGATGAAGATACTGCGGTCGCGCTGAATCTGACAGCACCGAACCCTGTCGATACCATGGACCAGAACGGTGCCGGCACCGCTGGCGACAACCCGGAACTGCTGAGCGAGATTACCCTGAGCGGTATTCCGAGTGGCACCGAACTGCTGGATGGCAGCGGCAACTTGCTGTGGAAGAGCGATAGCAGCAATGGCGGATCGTTGACCATTGTGCTCTCTGATGGTGCCCACATCGACGGAGCTACTGGTGACCTGATCATGACCACGGCCCAGTACCAGGCGCTGCAGGTCAATCCGCTTGCCCAGAGCCACGAGAACTTTACCGTCGACGTCAGCGTGACCAGCTATGAGGTCGACGACAGCGGTAACCCGCTGAATGGCGTGAACGGTGCAGAAAGCACCGCCCAAGTGGAGGTTGGTGTTCAGGCAGTAACCGACGACGTCGATCTAACCATCGACGGCGGGGATACCCATACCGCCTCCGTCGACGAGGACGGTGCGCTGGACCTTGGCAACCTGCTCGGCGCCAGCTTCGAGGATCTCGACGGCAGCGAGGAGCGCTGGCTTGAAATCAGCGATGTGCCGGAAGGCACGTCCGTGACGGTGAACGGTAGCACCATCACCGCGGGAGCCGATGGCAAAATCGTTATTCCGGCAAGCGACCTTGGTGACTTCGGCGCCGGCACATCGACGCAGATTCCATCATCCTTGGTACTGACGCCACCGGCCGATTTCAGTGGCGATCTCGATGGCATCACCGTCACTCTCAAGGCCCAGGATCATGACAGCGATGCGGGTGATAACAACGGTGAGGTGAAGGAAGACTCGGTGACGCTGAATATCGACACCCTGCCGGTCGCTGATAAGCCGGCCGATATTAGCGCGGTGGGGCCGGAAGATAGTGAAATAGCCTTCCTGGCGGATCTCGATGTCAGTGATACCGATGGCAGTGAGACGATCATGTCGATCAGTATCGACAGCGTACCGGATGGCTGGGTGATCAAGGATGGCGACGGCACTGTCTTGCATACCGGTAACGGCAGCGATGGCTTCACGATCGGTCCAGACGATGTGGCCGACGGCAGCTATACCGGCTACACCGTCACGCCACCGGCCCATAGCAGTGTCGATGAAAGCCTGTCATTGCAGGTCACCGTGGGGGACACCGCCTCGACCGGCTCGGATATCCAGACCCACAACGTCACGGCGGATATCGCGGTGACACCGGTCGCCGAAAAGGTCGGTGGCGATAGCGATGACGATGGCCAGCCCGATCTGACCATGAACGGTAACCATACCTATGGCACGGGCGTGGACGGTGTCGAAGACGAGTGGTTCGCGCTCAACGCCGATGGTTTCAATCCGGCGGACGGCTGGGCCAATCAGGACGCCGATGGCTCGGAGCAGACCTTCGCGCTGCTGACGCCAGAACTGGTCTCAGGCCTGGGTGGTAGCGCCGACGGCTCCAGCTTCCGCTATTCCACGGATGGTGGCACCACCTGGGTCGAGCAGACCTATAACGGCTCGCCCATCGAAGTGCCGGTGGAATACCTGGACACCCTAGAGTTCCGTGCGGCGCCGAACCAGAAGGGCGAGTTCCGGGTTCGCGTCGAGGCCAAAACGGTGGATACCGATGCCGAGGGTAATACGGATACCGCCACCTCCGGCGAGGCCATTCTCGACGGTATCTTTATCGACACACCGGTCGCCGATCTCGCCTCGCTCAACGTCGCCTCGCCGGCCGAGGGCAACGAGGATGAGGCGATTGCGCTGGATATTCGACCACAGAGCTCAGATCCCAATGAGAGCTTCACGGTCACGCTTTCCGGAGCGCCAGCCGGTGCCGTGATCACCTATGGGCCAGCAGGTAGTGAACAAACCTGGATCTCTACGGGCGAGAGTGACACCTTCGAGATCGAGGACTTCGACCGCAATGCGCCTTTGACCGTTACGCCGCCCCAGGATAGCAACAAGGACTTTACGCTGACCGCAAGCGTGGTCACCGTCGATGAGTATGGTGGTGTGACTGACACCCTGGCGACGCCGGTCGAGAAGTCGATCAACGTCCATGTGGATGGGGTCGCCGATGCGCCGGATGTCACTATTGAGACGCCGGTCTACGCCGAAGAGGATCTGGATGATGGTAGTGCCAGCGTCACGCTGAGCGATATCATCACCGCCACTTCGGGCGAACAAACCGGCGATGGCTCGGAGATGCTGACCTACCGTATCACCGGCCTCGACGATCAGTTTGATGTCGAGGGCGCGACGCTGATTCGCGGCGAGGGTGCCGAGCGTGTTTGGGTAGCCACCGACCCGGATGCCGTCACCATCACCACGCCGGAGAACTTCAGCGGCCAGGTGGACTTCTCGGTCACGCCCATCGTCACCGAAGATGACGGCGATACCCTGGAGAGCGACGAGCAGCAGGTGTCCTTCCAGGTCACGCCGTCGCCGGAGGCAGGATTCAGCATCCAGTCTAGTCTGGCCGAGGATCAACTGGGGCAGCTCAACCTGAGCTTCGAGCCGCAGAACGGCGATACCAACGAGTCGTTGAATTCGGTATGGATTGAGGTTGCCAGCGTCACGGGCAATCAGTTCGAACTCTACTACGGCAGCGATGGCAGCATGACGTTGGCCGAAGCCGCGGCGAACGGTGAGCCGGGTGTGGTCGAGGAGGGCGGCTACTACAAGCTGACCGACGGTGCCTGGAACAATATCTATGCCCAGGGCGACGAGCACTTCTCCGGTAGTGCTGGCACTCTCGAGGTGCAGTACGAGATCACCGATACCCCCAACCCTGGCTATGAAGGCACTGTTGGCGACACCACAGTGGTCAAGAACGAGACCCATGAGGTCGTCATTGAGGCGGTAACCGACATGCCCACGGTGACCATCACCGGGATCGAAAATGTCGGTACCAGCGATGCCGTCATAGACCAGCCCGCGAAGGACGTCACCGCCGACGGTAACGATCGTGTCGAGGTGACCGTCGATATCACCCAGCCGGATACCGACGGTAGTGAGTCACTCAAGTACCTGCTGATCGACAATGTCCCCGCTGGGGTTAGCGTTGTGGGGGGCGAGTTCGTTGGCCAGGTTGCCGGCGGTACCGGCAGCCAGTGGCGTATCGAGATCGATCCCGATGTTGCCTTCAATGGCACCGACACCCTGACCCAGACCGTCGAGTTCACCATGGGCGATGGTACCCAGGTGGATGCTATCGAAAATCATGAAATCACCATCACCGCAGTGACTCAGGATAATGGCGCGACTAGCCAGGAGGAGCGCGGCAGCGATAGCTGGACGCTAACCGGTGAGGGCGACTTTGGCGACGGCGAGGATCCCAACGAGATCATCAACTGGGAAGATGCCGGGGCCACCATGACCGAGGATGCCCCCTGGTCGCTGTCCGACTTGGTCAATGCCCAGATCGGGGATACCTCGGATGGTCGCAGCGCGGTGACCATCTCCGATTTGCCGCCAGGCGCCGTGGTTAACGGTATGCAGCAGACCACCATCGACGGCGAGTTGGTGTGGTACGCCAGCACCGAGGATGGCAGCAATGCTGGCCTGCAGGCGCTGCTGGACGGTATCACCGTGACGCCGCCGGCCAACTGGAATGATACCGACGGAGAATTCTCCTTCGATACCACCCTGACCACCCAGGCGCCGAGCGGCGAGGAGAACTCGGAGACGATCAGTGTGACGCCGCCGGTGACACCGGTGACCGACGAACCAACCGTCAACGTCTCCGCAGGCGATGCTGTTAGCGGCGAGGATATCGACTTCACCATCGACGTCTCCAGCCCGGCGGACAATCCCGACGTCAGTCTGGTGGATGGGCAGCTGGTGATTTCGCTCGATGAGACCGGAATGACTAGCGGTGAAGGTGCCCCAGGCAGCCTGTGGTACAACGGCGAGGAGATCACGCCGGATGGCGACGGCAACTACGTGATTGCTGGTGTTTCCGTGGGCGATTCGGTCACGGTGAGCTATCGTCCGGGGGACAATACCTGGGGCAACGTTTCGCTTATCGCCGAGGCGACGACCCAGGAGACTGGTGCGAGCAATGTCGAAACATCGACCGGGACGAGTGCTTCCGAGATCGCGCCACCGCCACCGGAAGTCACTGCCAGCGATGCCGTCGGCACCGAGGACGAACTGGTCGAACTGCAGCTGGGCGTTTCGCTGCCGGATGCCTCTCAGAGCCTTGATGCCTTGCTGCTAGAAGGTGTGCCAGAAGGCTGGCTGGTCAAAGCCGGTAGCGATGCCGATTCGGCGACGCTGGCTGATAACGTTGGTGGAGGTGGCTGGTCGATCCTCAACGCCGACGGCAGCATGCCGGACTTTGTGGGCCTGGTGCCGCCGCGCAACTGGAGCGGCACCCTGGATGGCGCGGATGCCCTGACGTTGACGGCGCGGACCAGCCGCAACGGTGAAAGCGAGACCACCTCCACTGACTTGGAAGTGAATGTTCAGGCCGTGGCCGATGGCATCACGCTATCGCCCGAACTGAGCTTCGGTGACGAGGGTGACAAGATTCCGCTCAACCTCAGTGCCTCGATGGAGGATCTGGACGGCTCGGAAACCGCGACGATCAAGCTGACGGGGCTTGGCGAGCATGCCAGCTTCTTCACCGACGGCGGCGATACGCTGCTGGATAGCGTCAGTTATGACAGCGGCAGTGACACCTACACCCTGAGCGGTATCACGCCGGATCAGATCAATGATTTGTATCTGGTGCAGGGGGCGATGCAAGGCTCCGTGGCTATCGAGGCCTGGACCACGGATGGCAGCGAGGAGTCGGCGCATGTCTCGGATAACTTCGAGGTCAATATCGCAGCCGTGGAGCCGACGTCCGGTGACGATACGCTGTTGTATAGCGGCTCACCGATTGATGCCCTGGGTGGCGACGACACTATCGTGATGCGCTTCAATGAAGACCTGGGGCAGGACGACTACGCTAACTTCGATAATATCGAGCGCCTCGATCTGACGGAGAGTGGCAGCAACACGCTGGATGCCCTGCGTCCGGAAGACGTGCTGGAAATGACCGATGACCGAAATACACTGAGTATTTTAGGTGATGAGAATGACACCGTTAGTCTCGGGGCAGGCTGGGCCGAGGGTGTCAGTGATCCAGGTGGTGACGTTACTTTCCGAGTCTACAACAACGCTGATGAAGATATCTCGTTGAAAGTGCAGAGCGGTATACTCGTGGAGTAATTCAGCAATAGAGGTAGCAACAAGTGTGCAGCGCCAGGGTTGTAAAATACCCTGGCGTTTTTTTAACTGTGGCATCCGTTTATTATGAGGTTATAGCACTAATTTCAATGGTGGGGCGCGCAACCCCTGCTATACTCTCCCGGTTTTTAAAAATAGGCTTTCTTGGCGCCATCTCGGTCTTTCTTAGCCCGCATGATGTGCTGCTAAGCCTTGTCTGTCGTTTGAAGGAAACTGAAGTGTTTCATGAAAATAAAATAAAAATAAGCGGTTATAGGTTTACACGTCGACGCTCAAGCTAATTGGAAGTTACTTCCACTTTTAAAGCGTGAATGTGTCTGGAGAGGAGGCTTGTTGATATTTATTAAATATGCAACGGAGCAGTAGAAGAAGAAAACTAACAACGCCAGCAAAATTAAAATATAACTACAGGAATAGTTGTGATGATTTTAGGACTTACCTTGCTGTACGTCGGAGCAGTTCTTTTTGTGAACGGGATATGGCTGCTAGGAAAAATTAGTGACAAAGAGGTATCTGTCATCAACATAATGGTTGGTGTATTGAGCTTCATTATTGCGGTTTATTTGATTTTTCGAGAGCCAAATAATTCAGCCGCTATTAGCGCTGGGGCATTTACCTTGCTGTTTTCTTTTACTTATCTTTGGGTTGGGGCTAACCAGCTTTTAAAGGCGGATGGAGTCGGGCTTGGGTGGTTCTGTTTCTTTGTTAGCATTACAGCGGCCTTTGTTGGGGCGAGCTCTATTACCGATATAGGATTCAATTTTGCGCTGTGGAGTATGCTTAGCTGGTTTGCATGGTCTGCTTTGTGGTTTGGTTTTTTTTGTCTACTGGCGTTAGCGAAGAAAATACAGCGTTCAGTGGCGATTTACACACTCTTTTGTGCGGTTTTTACGGGGTGGGTTCCTGGCGTTATGATACTGTTAGGCATCGTCAATGCATAGCCACTCGTTGCTAAATGTAAATAATATTTAAAATTTATTGAGAACGCCCACATTACGAAATTACGCGGTATATAATCGCTTAATGGCCGTGCTTGTTCATGAGCACGCCTGTCATACTGAAGTAGCGCTCTTAACATGTCTTACTGTGCAGTCAGTATATGGCAAAGCAATTAGAGAATTATGGAGATGAAAACATGGCATCAGTACTGAGCGACTACATCAAGAAAGAGCAGATGTTAAAGCAGCTGCAGGAAGAGCTGCAAGCGCTTGAAAGTAATAGCGAGCTGAAGAAAGAGCTGGAGTTTAAGGAAAAATTACAGACGCTAATGACAGAGCATGGCAAGCTAGCCCGCGATGTATGCGAAATGCTTGACCCATCATATCTGTCTTCATCAGTTAAAGTTACCAAGACCGGTAGTACCGATGGTCGCAAGAAGCGTCCTTTAAAGGTTTTTAAGAATCCTCATACAGGGGAAGTCGTTGAAACGCGCGGTGGCAACCACAACGTCATTAAAGAGTGGAAAGCTAAATTTGGCAACGAAGAAGTGGTTAGCTGGATCGTAGAAGAGCGCGCTTAATATGTTCATCCGCCGCTCGTCTGGAGTGCTCCACGGGCGGCGAAGATTGGCAGCCTGGTCATTTGACCTATAGTTTTATAAAGCGGTTGCGCTTCTCTATATTTACCTTGTAAGGCTCGTAGAGTGCCAGGAGCGAATAATGAACAGAAGATGGCTTGGTTGCTTAAGTTTAGCGGTAACCGCTGGGGTTTTGTCTTTGCCAGCAGCGCACGCAGCAGACAGGTTGTGCGAAGACAAAATGACCGTCTTACGTCAACAGCTGGAGCACGCTCAAGAGCATGATAATCAACATCGTGTTCGAGGATTGCAGCGTGCGTTGCACTCCATCGAAGAGCATTGCACGAATGAGCAAGTCCTTGCTGAGGCTGCCGAAGAGGTTAGAGAGAGCCAGGAAGAAGTGCGTGAACGCGAGTTAGCGCTTGAAGAGGCTCTCGGCGAGGGCGATGAAGATGATATTCAGAAACGGCGTGAAAAATTAGCAGAAGCAGTGCGTGAGCTTGAAGAGCACACCGAAGAGCTGGACTCACTGCAGCACCGTCTTAACGAATAATCTGCACCAGGCTGCAGCCCCTAGCTGCAAGGCTTACGCTTATTCCATTTAATATCAACGAAATACTAGCAACGCCCAATAGAGATAAAAAACAAGCCATAATGAGGGGAGTACCGCAATGCAGTCACTCCTGCAGCGTATTAGCCATACGGCAACCATGCTAGCGATGGTAACTCTCATCAGCGGATGTCGCGGGCAACTAACTGTAACGGTGCCATTGCCCATGCTAGTGAACAATCCAGCTGCCTTTGATAACCGGCAAATTGTTACCCAGGGCGTCGTGCGGCATTTCAACGATCCCATTCATTATTGGATCGAAGACGAAGAGTTGAATCGGGTTGAGATACTCCCCCACCAGGAAATAGCGCCCTATTTAGATGAAGGTGTGGAGGTAGAAGGCCAGTTTCACTTCTCTCCGCATGAGGGGCGGCGGCTTATCCTAACCCGTGTCGATCAGCTACCACGCTGATAACGTCTGCAGTTAAGTGACGCTACCAGCAACCTAGCGTAGCAAGAGCGAACGATCTATCGCTATAAACTCGCTGGCTGCATTTATTAATGCTGCTGCCGTAAGTTTGGGAACACCATAAACTTCAACTTTTTTACCGTACTTAACGCGTATTTTGTTGACTAAAAGATCAAAGTCTCCATCGCCGGAGACTAATACGATAATATCTGCTTGTTCAGCGTACTCCATTGCATCGAGAGCAATGCCAACATCCCAGTCGCCTTTTGCAGAGCCATCTGAACGTTGGATAAAAGGTTTCAGCTTTACATTAAAACCAATTGCTTTGAGTATGTTTTGAAATTCCCGTTGCTTTTGGTCACCTCTGTCGATGGCATAACAAAAAGCAGCCACAACGTCTCTGTCAGCGGTTACTTGTGCCCAAAATTTGTTGTAATCAAAGTTCTTACCATACGCTTCTCGCACGGTGTAATAGACATTTTGGATATCAACAAATATCGCTACTTTTGTCATTAGATATAATCTTTTTTGTCGTTAATGGTGAAATCAATGTGATTCTTCGGCGAGCTGGCATAGTGTTTTTACTGCCGCTGGCTGGCGGCCCTTTTGCCAGGCGAGCATGAGGTCCGTGGCTATTGGCAAGTCGTCTAATTCATAGGCGACAATGTCTTCGTCCCCGAGTGCCATGATACTCGGCATAATTGCATACCCCATTCCCGTGGCGACCAAACTGCGAATAGTGATGTCATCACGACATTCCTGAACAGTATTGGGTACGAAGCCTACCTTCTGAAAGCACCTATCTAACCGGTCAAAGCTGCCAGGCGTG
This sequence comes from Vreelandella venusta, assembly GCF_007989605.1. Classification (GTDB taxonomy): domain Bacteria; phylum Pseudomonadota; class Gammaproteobacteria; order Pseudomonadales; family Halomonadaceae; genus Vreelandella; species Vreelandella venusta. The sequence continues at coordinate 12,109 of NZ_BJUL01000030.1, forward strand.
GAGGTTCGACTAAATCGAATAAATGGCGCGTCGTGAAAATCCTTAAGTGAGGTCGGGGTAGTCGCTATAAGAGGGTGGCATCGACTGGTGAAGACCGCCATACGAAAGCTGGCTAACGGATAGTAGTCTAGCCGTGGCTCATCTTCTCGTTCAATGAATAGAATGCCGGCATCGAGCCGACCCGCCAGAATCGCCTCTGCCTGGGGGCCTGACAACATTGATTCTAGCGTTAACTGTGTTGAGGGGTAGCGTGAGCGAAATCTGCTGATGAGTGCTGTGATGCTGGGAATATAGGGATGTATGGTGCTAATTCCGAGCGAGAGACTTTCGCGGTAGCCATTGGCAATATCGCGTGTTTTCTTCGCGACACTTTCGAGTTCTGACAGCAAGCGCTGCCCATTGGCATATAGGTAATGCCCTGCTTGGGTCAGAGATACCCCTTTGCGGTCACGATAAAACAGGACTGCCCCGATATCGGCTTCAAGCTGATGTATCTGTCGCGTCAAGGCGGGCTGAGCGATAGGTATCTGCTTGGCTGCAGACGATATCGAGCCTGCTTCGACCACCGCCATGAAGTACCTGAGTTTTTTTGTGTCCATGTCCGCTCCCAGAGACGTCACGATGCGCGTCTCATTTCGTACAGAAAATACAACTAAAGCCTCATCTCATAAAGGTATGACGCTATCGGGAAGAAGTATTTTATTCGTACTAAGCGTTACAACATACTCAAAAACAATCTGGTTAAGCGCATAACGGCGTACGCGACTCATGTTGCACAAGTATGCGTTCCCGCGGACGCCAGATGTCGCACTCCTCCCAGGCTTACTACTTTACAACAAGGTTTTACCTCTCATGACGTTATCAGCCATTGAGCTTGAGAAAATGATCACGTTTCGTCGGGAACTCCACCAGCACCCAGAGTTATCTGGCCTGGAGTCGATAACCGCTGAACGTATTGCAATGATGCTACGTGGCTTGGGGGTAGATGAGGTGCATGAGAAGATAGGTGGCCACGGTGTGGTCGGCGTCATTAAAGGCGCCAGCCCGGGGGCAACCGTTGGACTTCGAGCCGACTTCGATGCCTTGCCACTTGAGGAGGCTAATCAGTTTTCGCATCGTTCCAGCCAGTCGAATGTAATGCATGCATGTGGGCATGACGGCCATACGGCAATGTTGATGGCTGCTGCTGCACAGCTGGTTAACCAGCGCCCGGCGCAGGGAAGTGTCGTGTTGATTTTTCAACCTGCCGAGGAAATTGGTACCGGTGCTGAAGCGATGCTTGCGGAGGGGCTTCAGGATAAATTCTCGCTTGATGCGATATTTGGACTACACAATTGGCCAGGTGTAGAGGCTGGGCGTTTTGTTATCCATGACGTCCCTCATATGGCATCAAGCGACGACTTTGAGGTGACGTTCCACTCCACCGGTGGACATGGAGCGATGCCTCATCTCACAACGGACCCCATCGTCGCGGCCAGCCTATTTACAACCGCTATTCAACATATTGTCAGTCGTAATATTGACCCTCAGGACATCGCTGTAATTAGTCTGGGTAGCCTGCAAAGCGGCCATGCTAGCAATATTATTCCGGCGACTGCTCGGCTGACGGGTACCGCGCGCTGCTTTAAACCCGAGCTACGCAAACGTCTTGAGAAACGGATTAGCGACGTGGCAGAAGGGGTTTCCAAGGCAACAGGATGCGACGTCACACTCGACTACGTGCCCTCAACACCTGCGGTTGCCAATGACAGTGGTTGTGCCCAGCTGTGCCGCGATGTGGTGGTGCAACGTTGGGGGCATGAACAACTGGTAGAGCACCCAGTCAGCATGGGGGCTGATGATATGGGGGCTTTTCTTACCCATATTCCAGGTGCCTATGCATGGATTGGTAATGGTTCAGGGCCGCAAACACCGAAACTTCACCAGCCTGACTATGACTTTAACGATGCCATTCTGTCGATTGGAAGCGACTTCCTGACCAGTGTGGCAATGCAGTTTCTCGATAACCATCAATAAACTGGGGATACCCCATGACGTCTCTCGAAAAAACAATGACACACGAGAAGAGTTCACGACCAACATTTCGCTTCCCGCATATTTTTGTCGTGTTATTTAGCTTTATCTGTCTCGCTGCTTTATCAACCCACTTTCTTCAGGCGGGTAGCTATGAGCGTGTAACCAATGAGCAAGGGCGTACGGTTGTAGTGCCAGACAGTTATGCGGCGGTGGAAGCGCAAGAAGCTGGCTGGTTAAGTCCGTTCATGGCGGTCTTTGAGGGGATGGGGGAAGGCAGTAGCATTATCTTCTTTATTTTCATCTCAGGCGGCGCGTTTGGCGTGCTGAAAGCAACCGGGGTATTACAAAAAGTCGTTGCCAGTATCAGTAATGCGCTTACTGGGCGTGATCTCATTCTTATCCCTTTATTGATGCTTTTATTTGCGATGGGAGGAGCAACCTTCGGGCTCGCAGAGGAAACAATAGCTTTTATCATTATCCTTGCACCGCTGCTGCGTATGCTGGGGTATGACTCGATTACGGCCGCAGCGGTACCTCTGGTAGGTGCTGGTGCCGGTTTCTCTGCAGCGTTTATGAATCCTTTTACCGTTGGCGTTGCCCAGGATATCGCTGAGCTCCCGATGTTTTCTGGAATGACTCTGCGAGCCTGTTACTGGCTCATATTCGTCAGTGTCAGTATTGCTTTCGTCACTCGCTATGCGGCCAAAGTCAAAGCGCATCCCGAAGCGAGCCTTGTCTTTAATAGTGACCGCCGCCAATTTGGCAAACCACAAGCCAATGAAGATCCTGGCGCGTTATCAGTTGCCGATAAACTTGTCCTCGCTGCTTTCGTAGGCACCATTCTGGTTATTGCTTATGGGGTAATACGTCACGGCTGGTATATCGGTGAGATGTCTGGCGCCTTTCTCTTGATGGCCATTTTAATCGGTGCATTTGCACGTATGAACCCGAATAAAATTGCCGACCATTTTGTTGAAGGCATTCAGGAAATTGCGATGGGGGCACTGGTAGTGGGCTTTGCCTTTGGCATCCTGGTGATTCTGAGAAATGGGGAAATCCTAGATACCATTCTTTATCATCTCGAAGGGCTGCTGAGCGGAATGCCCGCGGTGGTTACTGCGGTATGTATGTTTTTTGTCCAACTTGTCCTGAACTTCTTAGTCCCTTCTGGCAGTGGCCAAGCAGCACTCACCATGCCTTTGATGGTGCCTCTTGCGGACCTTGTGGGAGTCACCCGGCAGACGGCTGTCCTCGCGTTTCAGTTTGGTGATGGCATCTCCAATATTCTTACCCCAACGTCGGGATATTTCATGGCAGGGCTTGCAGTGGCAGGTGTGTCGTGGAGTAAGTGGATCAAATGGATACTTCCATTAGCGATTCTTCAACTGGGCATGGCAAGTCTCATGATTGCACTGGCTCAGATCTTTTCCTGGACATAAATAAGGCATCAATAATGCGTATTAACAAAATCACGGTATATGGTGTACGTCTTCCACTTAAACAACCATTTAAGATTGCCTATGACACTTATCACGATATCGCTAGCCTGATTGTCAGCATCGAGACTGCTTCTGGCCAGATTGGCTGGGGTGAAGCCGTGGTAGATCAGCATGTGTCGGGAGAAACGTATCTTGGCGCACGAGAAATCATAACCAGTGAACTAGCGCCGCTACTAATGGGCACCGACGCTAGTGATATTGCGCAATTCCATCATGCTGCCAACCTTAAAATTCGCCATAACCCCTCGGCGAAAGCAGCTCTCGATATTGCGCTTCACGACCTGGTGGCGCGTGAATGCGGAAAGCCGCTTTATGCGCTGCTAGGTGGGCGTAGCCATGCTAGATTAGAACTTCCATATGTTATTAGCATGTTAGCGCCGGAGGAGATGGCACGTCAGGCGAAAGAGGCTGCTGGGCGAGGTTATCAGTCCATCAAAATCAAACTGGGCGATACGCCGGAACATGATGTTGAGCGGATTGCACGGGTTAGAGAAGCACTAGATCGATCGGTTGCGCTACGTGTAGATGCCAATCAAGGGTGGAGTGCAAAGCAAGCGCTGCAGGTTATTCGGCATGCAGCGCCCTATCAAGTGGATTGGTTTGAACAACCCGTCGCTATGGAGAACCTCGCCGCCATGGCCCGTGTGACGCAGTCAACTGATGCCATGATTATGGCTGATGAGCCTATTCATGGGGTTAAAGAAATGCTGGAGGTGATTCAACTAAACGCTGCTGACATGGTTAACATCAAGCTAATGAAATCCTCCGGCTTACGCCCTGCTATGGCGATGGCAGAGGTCGGAATGGCAGCGGATATACCCTGCCAGATCGGCTCTATGGTGGAGTCCTCGATCGCGACGCTCGCGGGTGCCCACCTAGCGCTGGCGCATCCCAATATTATTGCTAATGACTTGGTGGGACCCGCCATGATTGGGGAGGATGTTGCCCAGATGCCGGGAGATGAGACGCATATTGTGTTGGACGACTCACCTGGACTTGGCGTGACTATCGATAAGAGTCGAGTGCGGGATCTCAGCGAATTTATCGACACCATTGACTGATCCAAGTTGTACTCACGGGCAGGAGTTGAAGTAAGAAGATGTTCTCTTCTTTGCTGCTTCTGCCCGATAGTTATAAATGCGGTTATAAATTTTTAAGCGTATGGATATATACGTAGGTAAATAGCGCTGAGCTTGAATGGATAATTTAGCGAAGTGGTAACTTGGAAAACAGTAATTGCTGTTTTTGAGCTATAAAGTTGTTTCAACTATAAGACGGCAGTACTTCGTGGTGTGTCAGTATCAATCACTGAACTGGGTAATATGCTCTACAAAGCGTCGCACTTTGGCGAGTTCCCCCAAGTGTTCAGGGTAAACAAGGTAATAAGCACTCTCACTGAGCAATCGGTATGGCCAAGCGACGGTCAGTCGGCCACCTTCCAACTCTTCATCGACGGTAAAGTGAGGAACCAGTGCAACCCCACCACCTGCCATTGCCGTTCGCACCAGCATAGGAAAGGTCTCGAAGCGGGTGCCGTGATAGCTACGGTCAGTAATGATCTCTTGGTTTGCAAACCAATGATGCCATGCGTCAGGGCGTGTTGAGAGATGCAGCAGCGGCAGTTGTGTTAAGTCATCGACTGACTGAATGGGGTGCCGAGCGAGCAACTCTGGGGAAGCAACCGCGACCATATCCTCATCAATAAGCTTATGGCAAGCAAGGCTTGGCCAACTGCCATGGCCATAAAACAGAGCAATATCGATATCTTGCTGCTCAAGATCGAAATCTTTTACGCGGTCATGAAACTCCAAACTAATGCCTGGATTGGCGGCTAGAAAGGAGGGCAACTTATTGGCCAACCAGCGGCTACCGAAGCTAGGTAAGGTGGCGATTTTAAGAACCTCGCTATTACCGCTGTAGGTCATTATCGCTTGCGTCGACATCTCAATTTGAGTGAGCACTTTGCGTACGTCACTTAAAAAAATGGCCCCTTCTGGGGTTAGCAGCAGGCTGCGTCGCACGCGACGGAATAGCTTGTGTTGCAAGGTGGCTTCAAGGTGCGCGACTTGTTTGCTGACAGCACTTTGGGTGAGGTTTAGCTCATCTGCTGCTCGAGTAAAACTCATATGGCGTGCGGCTGCTTCAAAGCATTGCATAGCCGCCGTAGAAGGAAGATTGCGTGATGCCAAACCTGGCGCTCCTGATGACCTGAAAGCCGCCCCGGCGCCTAAGCGCCGGGGGGAAGCTAGGTTTTTATAGTGGCTCATTGGGCGAGCGTTGCAGCCTCCTGGGATTTATCAGGTCGGCGCGATTGAAGCCAGCCCACTGTCACCATGGCAAGCAAGCCTAAGCCGCTGGTTAGCAACTCGGGAACCACCATGGCAAGCCCTGCGACTAACAGTACCAGACGCTCCCCGAAGAAGGAATCACGTACAAAGTAACCGAGTAGTGCGCTGCTGACGCCCATAATCCCTACGAGTGAAAAGAACAACGCGCTTAACAGTCCCAACAGCGTCGGTTCGACTAATACCAGCATAGGATTATAAATGAAGGCATAAGGAATAATAAACGCACCAATGGCCAATTTAACCGCCGTAAAGCCGGTCTTCATGGGGTTGGCTTGTGCAATGCCTGCACCCGCAAACGCGGCTAAACACACGGGAGGCGTAATATCGGCGATGATGCCGAAATAAAAGACAAACAAATGCACTGCCATTGGCGGAAGGCCGAACTCATTAATCAGTGCTGGTGCGGCAATCGTAGCAGTAACCACATAGTTTGCTGTTGTGGGTAATCCCATGCCCAAGACAATACAGGCAATCATCGTGAACAACAGCGCAAGTATCAAAACGCCATCCGCTAAGCTAATAATGCCAGCAGCAAATTTTGACCCCATGCCTGTCATGCCTACCACGCCGGCGATAATGCCTGCGCAAGCGACCGCTGCGATGACTGGCAGTGCCACGCGCGCCCCTTTCTCAAAAATAACCAATATATCTTTTAGCGAAGGGCGTGTTTCTTTGCGGGCCAAACTGACAGCAAATGCACATGCGATACCCAGAAGTGCTGCGCGCTGCGCGGTAAAGCCAATGCTAATAGTCGTAATAATGACGAGCAAAGGCAGCAACATGTAGCCTTTGGACAGTATCAGCTTACTTTTGCTGGGCAACTGATCTTTGGGGAGGCCGAGAATGCGATGACGTTTGGCTTCGAAATGCACCCCGATAAAAATACCCGCAAAATAGAGAATGGCGGGAATCAGCGCCGAGAACATGATTTCACGGTAAGAGACGCCCACATACTCCACCATAATGAAAGCCGCAGCCCCCATTAAAGGCGGCATAATCTGCCCGCCGGTAGAGGCTGACGCTTCGACAGCTCCTGCCACTTCGGGCTTGAAACGGGCATTTTTCATCATAGGAATAGTGAAAGAGCCAGAAGCCACGGTGTTGCCGATAGAGCTTCCCGAAATCATACCCTGCAGCGAACTTGCTATAACGGCGGCTTTACCGGCACCACCCGTAAAGCGCCCGGTTAACGCAAAGGCTAAGTCATTAAAGAATCGGCCGACGCCGGTATGCATCAGAACAACGCCAAAAAACAAGAACAAGAAGATAAAGCGCGCCGATATTTGCAGGGGCGTACCAAAAACGCCGCTTTCCCTAAACCATAAGTAGGGAGACACCTGCTCAAGAGAGAAGCCAGGATGAGAAAGCAAAGGACTGGGGATCAAGTTGCCAAACAGCGCATAGAGAATTGCCAACGTGGCCATGACAACAATTGGCATTCCTACAGTACGGCGAGTTGCTTCTAGTACAAACAGCACACCGAGTGCGGCAATCGTTAGGTCAACGGCTGAATAGCCCGTAACCCTTGCACGCAGGACTTCTTCATAAAACAGGATTTTATAGTAGGCGGCAAAAGTGGCTACGAAGGCGAGTATTACGTCGTACCACGGCACGCCATTACGCCTGCCCGCACCGCGTGTTGCAGGGAATAAGATAAAAATCATCCCCAAGGCAAGCCCTAAGTGGACAGCGCCTTGCTGCTGTGACGGTAGCGTACCAAAATAACCGGTATAGAGATGAAAGCACGTCAGTGATACACCCATTAGGGTGATCATCCAGCCCCACTTGCCTAGCTGTAGTGCAGAGCGTACTTGTGACTCACGATCATACTTTTCTAAAAGCGCCGCTTCGTCAGGAGTTTTTTTTTATCCACGATTAAACCTCATACATATAACGCCGCTGGCTTAGCCAGCGGCGAAAAGGGAACATCAATCAGTTAGATCACTTAGGCTGTCAATATTGGAGCGTTCACGGGTGATAATCTGAATGACTTCAGGGTAGATGTGCCCGATAAAGGCGACGTTATCAATCGCGCCACTTTCGAACTCTCCGCGTCCGGCAACGGCATCTTGTGCCGGTGCGTGTACGGTCATCCCGAGATCCATACCGTTATCACGAATGCTCACTAAGTTTTCGATTGAAGCGCCAGTTTCAATATTGGTGAAGTTATAGTTTTCCAGGTAACGGTTCCAAATGGTGGCCATCTCACCCCCGAGTGGGTAGTAAGTGCCGCCTTGGCTACCGGTACCTAAAATAAACTCTTCTTTGGCTTCAGTTTCGCCAAGCTCCGCAACCGGGTTATTTACGGTGAGGCCTTGCTCTTCGTAATATTTTTTAGCACCGGGGTGAATGGGGAGGCCTTCCGAACCATTGAGTGCATTTTCAAGGGTAATGAACGCAGATTGAGAGTGCGTGTTTTCTTCAGCATGTTCATGCATTAAACGCGCTAATTCATAACCCAGCTCTTCATCAATAGTATTTGTGTTGCCAACTAAAATGGCATAAGCCGTAATAGTATTTACATCTTCGTTTTGGAACGCATAACTATTAGCGGGAATCGTAAAGCGCTTATAGGCACTGTTCTCTTCAATATAGTCAATAGCGTCATCGCTTAAGCTAATTAGGCGTGCATCACCACTTGAGGCTTGTAAGTTCTCAATGCTGCCAGAAGGTAAACCAAGAATACCGATAGAAATATCGATGTTGCCATCTTGCACACCATCGAGTGCAGCACCAAAGCCTTCTTGATAGGTATTGTACTTATCGCTACCAATACCGTAGGCATCAAAAAGTAGTTGGGAAACGCCTTGAGTGGTGCTGGCAGGAGGGCCAATAGCAATATTAGGTTTGCTGTCGCCACCACAACCCGCCAACAGAAGAGTCGCGCCAACGCCGCATAGCACTTTTGGTGATAGCACTTTTGGTGATAGTACTTTTGATGAAAGCACTTTAGAGGTAATGTTTTTCATGTTAACTCCTGCTAATTAAATTATTTATAATAAAATTCTGCTTAGCAATTCTCGCAAGCCGACCGTCTGGGGATCGGTCAGCGAAAAGAGCGCGAAAAAGTAGCTGGCTATTGTTCACGTATGCCGCCCGACAGACAAAAGAAATTAAGTTGCGTACGTATTCCATTTTGTCATGCGATTTGGTTTTAATAAATGCTTTTCATAATCAATTATTTGCGATTTATAGCAGTCTGCCCGATGCCCAGATTTTTTTAATATTTTTTGATCTTTTTTAGTGTCATAGGTGTCAGGCAAGGAGCGCCTGTGCTAGGTGGCCACCGCTGCTACTTTCAAATCAACCGGCTATTTTCTATGTATTCCTATTGGGCATGCATTTAGCGTTTTTTTTCGTTTGTGATCTGCTACTTGAACCTGTTTGATAAGCGAACACTTGGTAATTTCAGGAGCGTTTACGACGATGGACCTTCCCAACGTCAGCAGTGCATTAGGCATCCTTCACCCCGTTTGCATTACTAAAGGGCGTAATGCAGAGGTGTGGGACGAATCAGGGCGGCGTTATATCGACTTTATTGGCGGTATTGGTGTGCTTAACCTGGGGCATGGCCATCCAGCGGTGGTCGAGGCCGTCAAGGCTCAGGTCGATACCCTCATGCATTCAGCGTTTAATGCCTTGCCGCACCGTGGCTACCTCTCTGTCGTAGAGCGACTTGACCAGTTTGTGCCGGTTTCTTATCCGCTGGGATGTATGTTGACGAACAGTGGTGCAGAAGCGACAGAAAATGCTCTGAAAGTTGCCCGTGGTGTCACGGGTCGCCAGGGTGTGATTGCTTTTGACGATGCTTTCCATGGCCGCACCTTGGCCGCACTCAATTTGAACGGCAAAGTTAAGCCCTATAAAGCCGGTTTAGGCGCGCTACCTGGCCCAGTTTATCACCTGCCGTTCCCCAGCCAGGATAGTGGGATATCCGCTGAGCAGTCGCTAGCGGCCCTAGAGCGTGTATTTGACGTAGAAATTGCCCCCAGTGAAGTGGCGTGCGTCGTCGTTGAACCCATTCAAGGGGAAGGTGGTTTTCGCTTACTTTGCCCCCAGTTTGCGAAATCGCTGCGGGAAATCTGCGATCAGCACGGTATTTTATTGATTTGTGACGAAATCCAATCAGGCTTCGGACGAACCGGTAAACGCTTTGGCTTCAGTCATCTCGGCATCGAGCCTGACCTGATGCTGTTAGGAAAAAGCATTGCCTCAGGTCTTCCTCTGGCCGCCTTGGTAGGGCGAAAAGAGTTAATGGATGCTTTACCCAAAGGCGCGTTGGGAGGCACATATTCAGGCAACGCGGTCGCGTGTGCAGCTGCATTGGCAGTGATGGATATCATGCAAGACGAGGCGCTAAGCGCATGGGGTAATGCCCAAGAAGCGGCGATTGTGAGTGCTTACCAGCGCTGGAAAGCAAGCGAGCGTTTTCCCATGCTAGGAGCCATGACCGGTGTTGGCGCGATGCGCGGTATCGTCTTTGAAGATACCGACAATGCCACGGGGGGAGAGCACTTAGCTAATCTATTGGCCGCGGGGCGCGATGCTGGCGTTTTGCTAATGCCCAGTGGCCGCAAGCGTAATGTCTTACGCTTATTGCCGCCATTGACCACTGAACCAGACGTCATGGCAGAAGGGCTAGGGCTCATCGAGCAGGCGCTGGAGACGCTCAAGGCATGATCGCGATGGTCAGCGAAGTGGCAGTGCGAAGTGGCTATATTGCGTTCCTCGACGCCTTGCGCGCTAGA
>NZ_BJUL01000031.1 GCF_007989605.1 Vreelandella venusta
GGCCTTACCCGCCGTGGCCCAAACGACTGAACCAAACTAGATTCCCACTAAGCCGCCCCTGGCTTTATTCCACAGTGACGCTTTTCGCCAAGTTACGGGGCTTGTCAACGTCGGTACCTTTCACAAGAGCAACGTGGTAAGACAACAGCTGAAGAGCAACCACGTGCAACACGGGCGAAAGCAGGCCGTAGTGCTCCGGCATCACCAATACATTAACGCCTTCACTTGGCTTAACAGCGCTACCACCATCAGCAAACACATAAAGCTGGCCGCCACGGGCGCTCACTTCCTGCATATTGGCTTTTAGCTTTTCAAGCAGCTCATCATTAGGCGCCACTACCACCACGGGCATATTTTCATCAACTAATGCCAGTGGGCCGTGTTTCAACTCTCCAGCAGGGTATGCTTCTGCATGAATATAAGAGATTTCTTTTAGCTTCAGCGCTCCTTCCAAGGCAATCGGGAAGTGGCGGCCACGGCCTAAAAACAGCGCGTGCTGTTTATTAGCAAAATGCTTCGACCACGCCTTAATGCTTGGCTCTAGCGCCAGCACTTTTTCAACCGCAATCGGCAAGTGGCGCAGCTCATCCAGATAGGCTTTTTCATCTGCTTCATCTAGCCGTTGATTCGCTTTGGCTAACAAAAGCGTCAACAAAAACAGTGCGCTCAACTGAGTGGTAAAGGCTTTAGTAGAGGCAACACCAATTTCCGGGCCTGCGCGGGTAATAAAACGCAGCAGCGTTTCACGCACAATGGCAGATTCAGGTACGTTGCAAATCGCCAGCGTGTGGGTATGGCCCATTGATTTAGCATGCTGCAACGCGGCGAGAGTATCAGCGGTTTCGCCCGACTGAGATATAACCACCACTAGTTGGTTAGGATTGGCTACGCTTTGGCGATAACGGTATTCACTGGCAATTTCGACATTGCACGGAATTCCGGCCACCTGTTCAATCCAGTACTTAGCCGTCATACCCGCATAGCTAGACGTACCACACGCTAAGATCAGTACGGAATCTACCTGCTCAAAAACAGCTTGCGCTTCTGCACCAAAAATACCCGGCTGCAGTTGGCCTGCACCGCTCAGCATTTCCAGTGTGTTACCCAACGCCTGCGGCTGCTCAAAGATTTCTTTTTGCATGTAGTGATTAAACTCACCTAGCTCAACTGCATTCGCAGAAAGACTAGAGACAACCACTTCCCGCTGAGCGGGCTGGCCAAGTGCATCGACCAGCGTGACCGAGTCACGTGTCAAACGCGCCACATCACCATTTTCCAGGTACATCATTTTCTGGGTAACAGACAACAGTGCAGAGGCATCAGAAGCGGCATAGTGGCCATCATCAGCAATACCTAACATCAGCGGCGAGCCTTCACGAGCCACAACCAAGCAATCCGGCTCTTCTTCGCTGACCACCGCCAAAGCAAAAGCGCCCTGCAAATGCGCCACGGCACAACGCACCGCAGAAAAAAGATTTTCCGCTGGTTCGCCAATTTCGCCTTTAAAGCAGGCTTGAATTAAGTGCGCAATGGTTTCAGTGTCGGTATCTGAAGTGAATTCATACCCTAACCCCTGAAGCTTTTCACGCAGAGCCTCGTAGTTCTCGATGATGCCGTTATGCACCACCGCCAACCCACTGGAAATATGCGGATGAGCGTTACGTTCAGCAGGAACACCGTGAGTTGCCCAACGGGTGTGAGCAATACCCACATTTCCGGCCACCCCCTTCTCCGCAACACGGGCTTCCAGTTCCGCTACGCGGCCTTTTGCGCGGGCACGTACCAGCTCACCAGACGTATTTAGCACCGCAAGCCCTGCAGAATCATAGCCGCGATACTCAAGAACCTTCAGGCCAGAAAGCAAGAAAGGGGGACATTCCATTGCGCCAACGGCGCCGACGATTCCGCACATACTCAATCCTTTAATAACGACTTATAACGACGATGGCTTTCACTCGTATGCAAAGAGCCATGTGCAAAGAACCATTTGCAAAGAACCACTTGCAACGAACCACTTGCAAAGAACGGTTAACAAAAGGCCATTTGCAGAGGACTATTTACAAGTTACAAACACTCGCCACACAAACCAGTCAAAAAGACCAGTCACAAAAAACCAGCCATAAAAACAGTGACACAAGCCCGGCCACAAGAGATCGCTCATGGCCAGCTAAAAGACCGATCATCTAAAGTATCCCATGAACGGGCTCTTAAAGGGGAGCATCATACACTCCCCTTGGTTCAGCCTTCAAAGCATGCCCTTCAACACATGCCTTTTAATAATACGTGCCCTTCAGAACCTGTTCTTCAAAGCACGCTTTTCATCTCACGCCTGTCCCCAGACAACAAAAAACGGATTTAGTTTTTCACTTGGGTTGGCGTAGCTAAGCGGCTCGCCTTCTAACGTTTCAACACGGCCACCCGCTTGAAGCACAACCGCATGGGCAGCGCCGGTGTCCCAAAGGCAAGTAGGGCCTAAACGGGGGTAGGCATCAGCCTTCCCTTCTGCAATCAAACAGAGCTTAAGTGAGCTACCCATGGGCAACATCTCGTGCTTGCCTAGCTTTTCAAGCCAGGCTGCCAAGTCCGGGCTGGGGTGCGAGCGGCTGCCCACAACACGCCAGGCAGAAGCAGCGCCCGGTTGGCCCGCAACCTTAATGGCATGACGCTGGCCGTCAGCTTCAACCTTAAAGGCACCTAAACCTTCAGCAGCGACATAAGCGGTTTCTAGCGCCGGAGCGGTAACCACACCCAGCACTGGCTTGCCGTTTTCAATCAGCGCAATATTGACGGTAAACTCGCCGTTACGCTTGATAAACTCCTTAGTGCCGTCAAGCGGATCTACCAACCAATAGCGGCCATTGCTATCTACCCCGGCAAAGCCTTCTGCATCCTCTTCAGAGAGTATTGGCAACTGCACTGAAAGCCCCTGCAGGCCGCGTATAATCACATGATGGGCAGCTTGATCCGCTTCAGTTAACGGGCTTTTGTCGGCTTTCTCTTCCACACTAAATTCGCGTGCGTAAACGGCCATAATGGCATCGCCCGCTTCACGAGCAATACGCTCCACAGAATCTAATAACGCGTGATCAATCATTTTGTCATTTCCTTATGATTAAGCCACCAAACAGCGGCTAGCTGCTTGATGGCTTATCAGTATTTACATTACGTGTTTAGCCTACACTAAGTGGAGATCAGCTAATTAGGCCAAGCTCCCGCAATGCCTTAATCACACTATCAGCCGCTTCCTCGGCACTCATCTCTGAGGTTTTCAGATGAATATCTGGCGACTCAGGTGCTTCATACGTTGAATCAATGCCAGTGAAGTTTTTCAGTTCACCACGACGAGCCTTTTTATAAAGCCCTTTAGGATCCCGAGCCTCCACCACATCAAGCGGCGCATCTACAAAAATCTCGATGAACTCACCCGCTTCCAGCAAATCACGTGCCAATTGACGCTCGCTGCGGAAAGGCGAAATAAACGCGGACATAACGATCAACCCAGCATCAACCATCAACTTGGCGGTTTCCGCTACGCGACGCACGTTTTCAACGCGATCAGCATCGGTAAAGCCTAAGTCACGGTTTAAACCATGACGCACGTTATCGCCGTCCAGTAAGTAGGTATGCTGGCCCTGGGTAAATAGCTTCTTCTCAACCAGATTAGCGATCGTTGATTTTCCAGCACCCGAAAGGCCGGTAAACCATAAAACCGCCGGCTTTTGGCTCTTCGCCAACGCACGTGCCTGTTTATCAATATCCACATGTTGCATATGAATATTCTGGCTACGTCGAAGGGCAAAATGCAGCATACCTGCACCCACCGTATTGTTCGTCATACGGTCAATCAGGATGAAGCCACCGGTATCGTGGTTATCTTGATAAGCATCAAAAGCAACCGCACGGTTGAGGCTAATCGTGCAGACACCAATGCCATTTAAATCAAGCTGCTTGCCAGCCGTATGCTCCAGCGTATTAACGTTAACCTGATATTTAATATCGGTAACGGTCGCTGACACCAACTGGGTGCCTAACTTCATTAAGTAGGGGCGACCCGGCAGCAGCGGTGCCTCATGCATCCACACCAACGTTGTTTCGAACTGATCAGCCGTATGCGCAGGCTGCTCTACCCCGGAGATGACGTCGCCCCGAGAGATATCAATTTCATCTTCCAGCAGCAGTGTTACCGACTGGCCTGCCACCGCTTCGTCCAAGTCACCATCAAAGGTATAGATGCGTGACACCGCGCTCGTTTTACCAGAAGGCTGAACACGAATCTGATCACCAGGACGAACAACACCGCTGGCTACCATTCCAGAAAAACCACGGAAATCCAGGTTAGGACGATTCACCCACTGCACAGGCATCCGGAAGGGAGCGCGCTGCAAATGCTCGGCATCTAGCTCTACGGTTTCCAAATAGCCCATCAGCGTAGTGCCGTGATACCAAGGCATGTGCGGGCTTGGCTCAATAACGTTATCGCCTTTCAACGCCGACATAGGGATAAACGTAATGTTTTCCAAACCCAACTGTTTGGCAAACGTACGATACTCTTCAACGATTTGGT
Source organism: Vreelandella venusta (assembly GCF_007989605.1). Taxonomy (GTDB): domain Bacteria; phylum Pseudomonadota; class Gammaproteobacteria; order Pseudomonadales; family Halomonadaceae; genus Vreelandella; species Vreelandella venusta. The sequence goes on from NZ_BJUL01000031.1 coordinate 4,565, forward strand.
CGAAACGCGCTTTAGAGTAATCCACCAAGTCCATTTTATTGATGGCAACGACGACATGCCGCATGCCCATCAAAGACATTAAAAAGCTGTGGCGGCGCGTCTGCGTCAAAATTCCGTGGCGTGCGTCAACCATCAAAATAGCAGCGTCGGCCGTGGAAGCACCGGTCACCATGTTACGGGTGTACTGCTCGTGCCCAGGCGTATCAGCAACGATAAACTTGCGCTTTTCGGTGGAGAAAAAGCGATACGCGACATCGATAGTAATGCCTTGCTCGCGCTCTGCTGCCAAGCCATCAACCAGCAGCGCGAAATCCATATCGCCGCCTTGCGTACCGAACTTCTTCGAATCAGCTTCAATAGCAGCCAACTGATCTTCAAAGAGCAGTTTAGATTCAAACAGCAAGCGGCCAATCAGGGTGCTTTTACCGTCATCAACGCTGCCACAGGTAATAAAACGCAGCAGGCCTTTATGCTCGTGGGCCTTCAGGTAACCTTCGATGTCTTCGGCAATGAGTTCAGATGAGTGCGACATTAAAAGTAACCCTCTTGCTTTTTCTTCTCCATGGAAGCAGCGCTATCGTGATCAATCACACGCCCCTGGCGTTCTGACGTCTTGGTCAACAGCATTTCTTGAATGATGGCCGGAAGCGTATCGGCTTCAGACTCCACCGCCCCTGTTAGGGGGTAGCAGCCAAGCGTACGGAAACGCACCTTACGCATCATCGGCACTTCGCCCGGCTCCAGCGGCATGCGCTCATCGTCGACCATGATCAAGGCGCCATCGCGCTCAACCACCGGGCGCTCTGCCGAATAGTAAAGCGGCACAATGGGAATATTCTGCAGATGGATATACTGCCAGATATCCAGCTCGGTCCAGTTAGAGATAGGGAACACACGAATAGACTCTTTAGGGTTCTTACGCGTGTTGTATAGCTTCCACAGCTCAGGACGCTGATTTTTCGGGTCCCAACGGTGCTGAGCAGTACGGAAAGAGAACACCCGCTCTTTGGCACGAGACTTCTCTTCATCACGACGAGCACCACCAAAGGCGGCATCGAACCCATACTTATCAAGCGCCTGCTTCAAGCCTTCGGTTTTCATCACATCAGTGTGAATCGCCGAGCCGTGAGTAAACGGGTTGATGTCTTTCTCTATCCCTTCCGGATTGATATGCACCAGAAGATCCATGCCGATCTCTTCGGCCATTTTATCGCGAAATTCATACATCGCCCGAAACTTCCAACGCGTGTCCACATGTAAGAGTGGGAACGGCGGTGGCCCAGGCGCAAACGCTTTACGAGCCAAGTGCAGCATCACCGCAGAATCTTTACCGACGGAATACAGCATGACTGGATTTTCAGCCTCGGCGACCACTTCGCGCATGATCTGGATGCTTTCTGCTTCCAGTCGCTGTAAATGGGTGAGTGATGTCATCATCTATCCCAATGTTATATGAAAAAATTGTTCTCAAGTGGCCACTCGGGGCGCTGACTTAAAAACCCTTAACTTCAGCAATTTACGCAACTAACGCGGCCCTATTAGCACAGCACTATTAATACAGCACTGTTAACACAGCCCTATATGGGAAGCGTAAAATCAGCAGGCACTGGCACTAGCCAAAACGCAGGCTGCCGCGCTAACCAGTCAGTCACTTCCGGGCTTGCTGAAAACAGAGCCCCATGAAATACCAGGGCAGCAGCACCGGATGAATTTAATGCATCAAATACCGCGAGGTAGTCTTGCGCTTCAGGCGGCTTTTTAAAGCAACGCATTAATAACCGCCCTCTGGGGCCATGCAAATAAATCTGATATACGTCACCAGATGAATGAGCCACCCGCCGTACACCACCTTGCCAACGTTGGTCCGCATCTTTCAGCTTGGTAAAAACGGGAGCCACCGCGCTGCGAAACCAACGCCCTTCTTGGGAACGCTGCGTTGCTAAGCGGCTATTTGTTAAGTGACTATTTGTTAAGCACGTAAGTTTCCAAGGCTTATGCTTTAATCCTTGCGCTTCCCACCAATGTTCAATCGCCCGCTGCGATAGCACAACGCCGTGGTGCGTACTCAGCCACTCGGTTAAGTCGGCACTTCCCCAACCGGGCGCTGCGTGCAATAAAGGGGGCAATAAACTATTTTGTGGTTCCTGGTAAAGTGCCTGCCACAAAAGCGCCTGAACATCTGCCCCAAGAACGTTAGCTTGACCTTTTAAACGCCCACGGGGCTTGACGGGCACCGCCGCCCACCCACCTTCACGGAAAGCCTTCCAAGCCGCCGAAACGGTTGGCGCGGAAAGCCCTGTTTGCTGGCTGGCGACCGCAACGGTATGGCCGTCTAAACGAAGCCTAACCGCCTGTTTACGGCGTTCATTTAGCGATTCAGGCGATAAATGTTTAATGGCCAATATTAATCACAAACCTTTGATTAAAAACAATTTATAAACAACATATAACGCTATCGTTGGCAATTATTAGACACCATCATAAAAGCCCGCGTAGAATCCAGCAAGTTTCTAACGTGAAGTATGTTTTGTAAGGATTAACATGACCCCATGGGCCGTTTTGTTATCAATTGCTGTATTGCTGATACTGTTAATTAGCGGAAAAGTGAAGCCTGCGATTGCCTTCGTTAGCCTTGCAGGGCTGTTTTTGCTTTGTGGGTTTGTTGATACCAGCACGTTGCTCACGCAGTACACCAACCCCGCCTTAGCCACACTACTCTTACTGCTGTTGGTATCGCTTGCCTTAGAGCGCTCGCCGCTACTGGACTGGCTTTCCCGCCACCTGCTTAAAGGCCATCCCCGCTTAGCCACAGCCCGGCTGATGGGCAGCACCGCGGTGCTTTCTGCATTTTTGAACAACACCGCGGTCGTAGCGGCCTTTTTAGGGGCTATCTCACGCCAGCAACGTATTGCACCTTCACGGCTATTAATTCCACTCTCCTATGCCTCAATTTTAGGAGGCATCACTACGCTGGTAGGCACATCCACCAATTTAGTGGTGAACTCATTTAACCTCAGCGCCAGCGGTAATGAACTAGGCATGTTTCAATTCAGCTTAGTGGGGGTACCCGTTGCATTAATTACGCTATGCATACTGCTATGGCGAGCGAATGCCTTGCCCCACCATCGCCTGGAAGACACCGACGAAAAGCTCTCTTACTTTCTCGCAGCCGATGTAGAAGCCGACTCACCGATGATTGGCAAGAGCATTGAAGAAAATGGCTTAAGAAGCCTAAACGGACTGTATCTATTAGAAATTGAACGCCAAGGCCGCCTAATCAGCCCTGTTGCGCCAAATGAACGCCTTCAAGCGGCGGATACACTCGTGTTTACCGGAGAAGTAAGTAAAGTTCAGGCGTTACAGCGCTTTCCCGGGCTCAATCTATTTGGCCATCAAGCCGATAACCTACTCGCCACCAACTTGGTAGAAGTGGTTATCTCCCACGAATCAGAACTCTCCAGCAAAACACTGCAAGACGTTGATTTCCGCAGTATGTTTAGTGCTGGGGTTGTCGGCATACGCCGCGGCGGCAAACGCTTAGAGGGACAGCTTGGTAAAATTCCCCTGCGAGTGGGCGACTGCTTGCTCCTGGCTGTGAGCGCTGACTTTCGCCAACACCGCAACATAGACCGCAACTTTCATCTACTTAGCGGCAGTTTCACTCGCCCACAGCTCACGCGAAAAGAGAGCATCATGACGCTAGGTGGCTTTGCAGCGGTTATCGCACTGGCGACGGCCAACCTGCTGCCGCTGTTTCATGGCTTGCTACTGTTGCTGGGCGGCTTATTGCTATTAAAAGTAATTAGCTTGGCAGAATTACGCCGCCGCTTTCCGTTTGAACTTTGGCTGATCATTGGTTCTGCCTTAGGGATAGCCCAAGCGCTAGAAAACTCAGGAGCCGCCGCCGTTCTGGCAGGGGGAATGCAGTGGATGTTTAGTGGTTACGGCATTTACGCTGCCTTTATTGGCTGCTATTTACTAACCCTACTGCTAACCGAAACCGTCACCAATAACGCCGCTGCCGCCCTAGCCTTCCCTATTGCCTGGAGCACCGCCCAAGCCTTTGGTGCCGACCCCTTGCCATTTGTGATGGCGGTTGCCTACGGTGCCAGTGCGTGCTTTTTAATTCCCTTTGGCTATCAAACCCACTTGATGGTGTATTCACCGGGGCGCTATAAGGTTACTGATTTCTTCAAGATTGGTTTACCTGTCAGTATCACCTACTCGGCCGCAGTCTTAGTGATCACCCCGATGGTGTTTCCTTTTTAGGGACAGGATCGATCAAATATGATAGCAGCGCGTTATTCGGCGGAAAGGCGATGATAGTGAGTCATAACCATAGTCTATAAGTGCACTAGGTGTTGCACTTGCTCATTGGGACCCTCCTCCTTTGAATGTGGATGGTAGCTAAAACTTAACACCAAACCTTACTTTACAGTCTCTAAGATTGAGCAGAAAAGCATAGAAGAAAAACTCTAAATCTCCCATGCTTTCTGAAACAATAAAGCTATTTAATAAAACCGACTCTAAACCATCCAAGGGAAATATTTATTTAGAATACTTATAATTCTTTCATCATTAAGCACTTCAGCATACTCGTCCGCAGACATACCAGCTGAATCTTTCCCTAAAAAGTTTTGAGAAGAATTTCGATTTTCTTTAGAGTGAAGCGACCGGATGAAGCTATCATCAACCTCTAAGATCAAATGACTAAAAATCTTAGCTTTCAAGAACCCTTCTGGGTTGTCGCTCCTTTTATATTCACACAAGTTTAAAGGATGCACTCTTCCCTTTGCTACTTTTAGGCATCTTTCATACTGATCATAGGAGGCAACATAAGCATCCAAAAACTCTTTAACACTTTTAAAGGTGTTCCATGGCATACTTTTATACGATGACCAAACATCAAAGGGATTTCTCATACAATAAAAATATATAGGCCTCATTCCAGCACTAAAAAAGTGATTCTCGTAAGAGTTAAAAAACTTTTCACTACGAGGAGTTTTATGCCCTACATAAAGATAGCCTGCACTACTCTCACCTCCCCCCATTGCCATACTACTAAAAGAGTCGAGAATGAACCCACCTTTCCTTTCCTTCCACTTCCGCTCTCTCACCTTCTCTCTAGAGTGCTCTTTATCAAGAGTATCAAGAAGAGAGAAATACTTAGACGTTGCAGAATGAGGAATCTCCCCATGTAAAAGCACTTTTGGGTGTGAAGATAAAATATCTGCAAAATATCTTGTACCTGATCTACCCATACCCATAACAATAAGAGGATTCATCACACAACCACCGTTAAAAATATAATAATTAATGACAAACAGGCTCTTCCTGCTCACTCAACCATGTTATAGCAAAAAGGCTTCTCCAAACCTGCCTCACCTCGTAATTCCTCTTAAATTCGTGAGGTTTTTTTTCAAATAGTCGCTTTAAACCATTCAAATCTATATACTCGTGATTTTTTTTATCGCCAATACTCTCAAGACAAATATTACCATAGTCTAATGCTTTATCTAGATGCTTCCAATTCCACCTCAACCCTTTTTCTCGTGCCTCCATTTCCCAATCACTCAACTTCTTTTTTTCTCTCAAATCAAAGCCTGAATAGCACTTCTCAATAACCACAGGCATAACAACATCTCTATAATCTTTACTTCCATTAACAAAAGGGGTTACTTTATTGAGCCGCTGCTCATCTTCTTTATCACAATACGGCCAAACTCTATTTTCTAGTGGAGGAAAAATCAACTCATGACAAAGTTTTTTAGTAATATCATACACCAACTTTAAAGACTTTCTTTCTTCTGGAGTCAAAGCTAAAGCTGCTGCAACTCCTGCCGTTGAATAAAGCGGTAATGCAATTGCTTGCACATTAGACTTTGCTCGCATAGATACGCCAACAAACTGTTGATTTCGCTGCTCTAAATATAAATGATAAAAAGCCTCATCAACTGAAAAACCTTGTCGATTTTTTTCATCGAAAAACTCTTTATAGCCTTGCATAATTCTATCAACTGAAGCAGTTGGAAGAACAGAAAACCGTTCGTTAAACGCAGCTTTAATTGCATCCACTGGAGCAACATCGTCTGAAAAACAATAAAACTGCCTAAACAGCTCTCCCATAGTTCCATTACACTCAACAACATCTGGCATATAGTTAGCATAGTCAGCCATTGAATGCTGACCATAAGAAGCACATAAACTTCTCCTAACCTTATCCACCATATCCCCTGGAGTTCCTTTTATGTTATACGCAGTCTTTCTCAGCTTATATTTATTTCTCAGAAAAGAGGCTGCTGATGAGTCTCCTGTATTCACCCCGGAGGTAAAGAATGAAAAGTTATCCTGCAACCCTTGCCCCACAATTCCTGAAAGAATCATCCTTGAGTCGTAACCACCAGTCAAATCACTAACTTTATGCGAATATCTAGAATCACTAATCGCCTTAATATTACCCGAAACTTCTTCACAAGTTTTTTCCAAAAGTTCTTGATATGAAAAACTTGATCTATAATACCAGGGAGAGAATTTAATCACATCAGCTCCCATTCCGTTAAATATTATTTTTTCATGAACACCTAAAAGATACACTCCCTCAAAGGGGGATTCTTTCCAAAGAGCATTTTCCAAAGCAAGTTCAGAAGCACTATAGAAGCTATTTCTATAGACTTTACCACCTAGTGAATTAATGGCATTTGCAATGCAATAAATATTATTTGATGCAAAATCAATATTATTGTAAGAAGCATACCAAATAGGATATACACCCAATATATCCCTTTCGACAAAAGCTTCTTCACCAGATTCACAGCCAATAACTCGACAAAACATTCCTCTAGCATTATCGAAAAAGTCATCTGAGCATTTATATGAAAAAATAGGCGGGCTGGCAGAGTCAAAAGCGACACCCTCAAAGATCGCAAAACCATCAAAACCCTGGGGCATTTTATCGACAAACTCACCTTCTGAGTAAGATCGTAAAAGCAACCCTCTACCACCAAGAATCTCTGTCTCCAACAGTGTATCGCTATTTCTCCTTGATGACTCAATTAACACAGGCTTAAGCTTTTCCACTACACCTTTATCAACCCCAGGTCCAGAAGCAATTATAAACTCCATAAAACTCCCCTCAAACTTATTAATTTATTTCGACAAGAAGGTTACCAATATCAATAATATTAAACTTATCTTGCACAATATTTCTATTACCAGCCCAATCTATCGAATTAACTTTAACGCCATTTGCAGCTGCTTTTTTCTTCATATATACCCACGACTTTGGATAAATCTCATCAGCGCCTTCCCATGGCAATATAATGGGAGTGCAGCCACTAGCGGCGCCTTCGGCTACTGCCAAGTGGAAACTTTCGTGATCACTTACGGAAAGTATATAATCAATACCCGCATACCACTGGGGCATATCGTTGCCGTGTGAATCGAAAACAACAGCTCCCTGAAGATCAGAGTCTTCGGCAATTCGGCGGTACTGCTCGTCATACCACGCCATTTCATCTGGCCGATTCACCATCCAGGGGTAGTCTTCAGGGCGCTTACCTTTTACTCGCAGCGTATATTCCTTGTCGTTTTTTCGCAGCTCTTTTAGGATATCTAACGCTCTATCTAAGCGCTTACTCTGCGGCACCATTCCCACCAAACCAAGGACTTTGCCATTAGTCACTTTCCGCGGCACCGCTTGCATAGCCTCAATATCCACACCGTTGTAAATCACCACACCATTCTTCTTAAGTGCAGAGTTGCGTTTCTGGGCGTTACGAAGCATATGCGGCCCTACAAATATCACTTTATCAAACGCATCGAACGGCACCTTATCGAATAATGCGCTACGTAATTCTTGCGCATGCAAGCGCCCTACTAGTTTTTGACCTTCCCGTTTATGGTTGGCGTACCAAATGGCGTTGCCCAGCATCCACTCACAAAACACCGTATCTGCCTGCCGCACTAAGCGCTTGCTGGCAATTTCATTGTGCTGATTGTGGCCTGTCCAGAAATCGAGCAATAAACGGAGGCCCGCCTTAGTAAAGTAAGGGTAAAACGGCTTGATAAACTTAAGGTCATGCCCTGCAATAACCACGGTTTTCTTTGGCTGTATGTTGGGCGCATTTTCGTAAATAAATGCAGGCTTGCGTAGTGCTAATGTTGGCTGTCGCTGTGCCCAAGTAGCGAGTAAGTTTAGCGATTGCTCAGCACTCACGCTAAGTAGCTGTATGCCTGAATCAATAGCGGCGCTTTCTAAGGCAACGCCAGGCCACTGGCTTTGGCCTAGCGTGGCATCTTTTATGTAGCCCATGCGTACTTGGGGCGCGTAGACGGTAGGCCATGCTAGATCTTCCAGGTCTTCCGGCTCTAAGTCTTCTAGTGCACGTAGATTGGCCAGCAACCATAGACTGCCTGCTTGGGTGCTTTGTCCTTCTGGTGTTCCGCAACAAATACCAGCGGCTTCTAACTGCGCTTGTGTGCCAGGCTGCCACTGGCTAGCAAAAACACTAACGGGGCGTAGCGTTTGATCTAGCAAGCGTTTGACAGCAGCCTCAGTAACTCCATTGACCAGCAGTTGAAGGCTTGGTGGCTGAGGAGCGCTAATGACCATACCGGCAGTACGTAACATTTGTGTTAGACGCAGTTCAGTCGTGTGGGCACGCATAATTGCCCTTGCCCCTTTTAGTGCTATCCGCCAGCGATAAGCCGGGTGGTGCATTAAGTTTTCCAAGGCTTGGGCCGCATCGCTCTCAGTGCGCACAATGTGTCCGGCTCCTTCTAGGTAACGGCTCATACCAAGCGCAGGACCAGAAATCATGGGCGAGCCACAGGCGGCAGTTTCTACCACGCGTCGTGAGAACATTGTCGGAGAATCAAGCACAGAGTTTACGTTAATCTGTACCGGGTGGGCCTTATAAGCCTGGATCATTGAATCATAATCCAGGCTGCCCGCAACGTAACTGCCTAAACCACCAGGGTACTTATAAGGCGAGTCTGGGTCATCGTGCTGGCGATCAAAAATCGTAAGGCCTAGCGGTGCGGCCGCACTCATAATTTTATCCATGTACTCAGTGCGCTCAGGGTAGCGCTTACCATAGTAAGTGCCGCCATATGCCGCCGTAGGCTGCCATTCGCGTGTCGACGGTAGCAGGTTATGGATTTTCGGTGAGGCGTAGAAGGGGGCACTACTAGCTGTTTGAGTGAATGCGCTTGGTGTGGATAAGTAGGGAATAATTCGCCGACTGTCAGTGGTAAACACATGATCACATAGCCTTGCAGCCTTGCGGAAGCGATCAAAATGAACAGGGTCTTCTTTGTTCCAGAATAACGAGGGAACATCATTTTGCCGGCAGTGCTCTAATAGCTCACTAAGAGGAGCAAATTCTTCATCGCTGTAATAGCCTACCTTTCGATGCCACATCCAGTCGTTACCCTTCCAGGCCGATTCAACAAACATGGCATCTATCGGCTGGTTAGCTAGTTCTTCTCTCCAATTCTCAGGCGAAAGTGGCACGACCTTTACCGCACTGGCTAGTGTGTCAGTGGTGAACTGATCAGCAATTAGACCCAGTGTAATCTGCTCTAAAGGCTTGGGCTTAGTCTTTTTAGGAACGCTTGTGTTTTTTGCGTGCTGATTTGCTCTTACTAACTGCAAGCTATCTGCATAGCGCCGTGTCACATGCTTCCATGTACGCTCCTGATCAATCCATTCTTTTGCGGCCTTGCCCAACCGCTGGCGTTCTGCGGGGCTATCAATCAGCGCTTTTAAGACCAGACAAAGGTCATCAGCGCTGTCTTTCTGAAACAGTTGTGCACGCTCATTTTTCCCTGCCATAGTTTTATGCGGGGAAACATCAGAAAGCACCACCGTTTTGCCCATGGCCATGGCTTCCAACGGCTTAAGTGGCGAAACCATTTCGGTCACGGCAGATGATAAGCGTGGTACCGGCATAATATCCATACAGGAGAGGTAGCGTGGTACCTGCTCAAAGGCAACCCGCCCCGTAAAGCGACACGCTTTTTCAATGCCTAGCTGTTTTGCTTTCGCCTTAACTGTGTCAATTACCTTACCATCACCTACTAACACAAAGACAAACTCTTGCCCCTGTGCCTTAAGTTTAGCTAATGCTTCCATCAGTAACTCTAAACCTTCATAGGCTACGGCACTACCGGCATAGCCGATCACCGGAACACCAGGCTTGAGTTTAAGCTCTTTGGCAACCTCAGCATCGGGTGCCATCGGTTGGAACCGCTCAGCGTTAACTGCATTCGGTACTACCGTAATTCGATCACGCGCCACTCCCCAACTCGCCAGCTCATCGGCCAACTCTTCGGTTAGTGTAATCACTAAGTCAGCTTCCAGTGCAGCTTGCTGCTCTAACTCCCGCATTAGATTGTAGCGTTCAGAATTAGCCCACTCAGGCTGAGTTGAGGCTTGCGTTACCTCCCATAAGCCTCGAACTTCATATACAAATGGCAACCCTAGTCGACGTGCTGCCATTAGTGCGGGCAGCGCGGTAATATGGTTAGAAGCAGCTACTATAATTTCTGCTCCACTGGTTTGCGCCTCACGTAAATAGTGGTCGGCGGCTTCGGCCAAATAGTAATCCAGTGGCGTTTTGGCTAGGTTCCAACCTGCACAGGCGGCATATGTAACCCCTTCAACATTGACTTCATGATAGCCTTTATTAACACCTTTAACGGCAGCATCCCATGGAAAACCCGGCCGAGTAGTTGCACGTACTTTGAAGCCTGCCTGTTGAAGCCCAACTGCCACACCATGAGAGCGGGTCGAGTAGCCATTAGTTGCGTGGGGGACTGATTGATGCAGACAGTAAAGCACATGCTGACGGCGAGACATAAGGCCAGGGTTGGGCTGTCGAGGTGGGAGCTGCCATCCTCCTATTAACCGTTCCATACCTGCCACAAAAGCCTCAAAATCACGTTTAGGCTTATCAAACTTCACCCCCCTTTTTTTAAGGCTTTCAAGTGCCCGAAGTGTATCAGTTAGATTGCCCTCACGATAAAACCATTGGCTAGCGGTGGTGTAATCTACATCACTCACGTTGCGCAATTGCATTTTTTTGAAAACTGCGACAGAAGCTGGGGTTAATTCAGGAACGTTATCTCTTGGTAACCCTATTTGTCCCCTCAAGGCCTCTGCTATCGGCTCGATATGTGCTGAAAAAAGCACTGAAGTAACTGCACTTGGGGTGGGCAGAGCCAGTGATTTTAGAAGTGTTTTGCTTAGACTCTCAACACTATCACTTGGCTCAAACGCTTCTACGATGCCATAGTTCTCAGCATACTCCGCTAGCGCTTTTACATTTGAGACGACTAGGCGCTTTCCATAAGCCAGAGCTTCAGCTGCCTTCATTGGTGGCACCAACTCACATACAGGCAACTGTTTACGCGGAATTACAACCAAGTCAATCAAAGCGTAATAATTTGCCACTTGTTCATGAGGTATGCGCCCTACTTTAATCTGCCAAGATACTTTATCGAATTCGCTCTCAAACCCTTTATTTCCAAGTCCCACTGACGTAATTGGTTGATCATCGCCAACTAACAGTAGTTTCAGCTTCTCACCTTTATCAATCAACTGGGAGCAGCTTTCCAACAAAACATCTAACCCTTCATAGGCATTAAAACTACCTATATAGCCGACTACTTTCTCATCTTCAGCAATACCTAATTTTTTCTTAAGTGCGGTGCTGGCTGACTTGATGTTCGGAAGACGGCTTACCCCATTTGGTAATAGCAATATATTGTCAGCGTTTACACCTCGATTAACCAGCTCCTCTTTCATTGGCTGGTTAAGTGTAATCACCTTTTGTGCCTGCTGTGCTACGAAAGCATCGCGCTCAGCTTCTTTTTTGAAATCACAGGTATTTTCGTGCCCAGGTTCACGAGCAGCTCTCGAAAGCTCCCAAAAACCCCGTACTTCGTTACAGAATGGCAGACCCAGTCGTTTCGCTGCCACCCAAGCAGGTAGCGCGACAATCCAATTAGATGCGGCTAATACTACAGAAGGGCGGTAAACCCGAAAGAGTTCAATAAAGCGCTCAACACTGGCATTAAAATTAGCAAGCTCCCCTTGAGGCACCACACGATAAGGCCAACGCGAGTGAATATACTTAACGCCATTGACGACCACTTCAGGGGCCGTATCACTCGCCGAGTGAAATTCCCACGGGCGCCCTGGGCGCAAGAAGCATAGCACCTCCAGCCCTTGCTTGTTCAGTGCTTCCGCAATACCTTGAGTGCGAATCGCATAGCCATTATTCGCGTAACTTTGGCCGTGGCTGACTACATATGCCACACGCTTATCAATGGGTTGGAAGATAGAAGTCAAAGGTTGCGACGCAAATTGTTTTGCGCGCTTAATCAGATCATCCATGCAATACCTGGCCGGCAAAGTAAAAATTTATTAACAACAAAGCAATAAGCTTAATTGCTAGACGCTGTCACATCATTGGCAGAAAAAGAAAAGCCCGCACGCAGGCGGGAAGATATCGATGTTTATTTAGTATATTTTGACGATACAGGGCAACGATAAGTTCAGCTAACAGGTTCTGTAACGCGTTTCGGCCTGGGCGGAAACCACTGCCCTGTTGCGGCTACTCGGCATTGCACCTTATCGCCCGACAATAGCTTAATGGGTAATCGGAAACCCACATATCCACCACGAGGCGGCAGTAAACGACTTAACTCTTTGCGCAACTCGACCGCTTTTAGGGTGGTGGTATGCTCGCCATTCACCCACAGTTCAATATCTACTGGCTCATCACTTCCATTCGCCCACCACGCCCAACCGCTGATACGCGTTGTATTAGCTTCGACAAGACGCGCATGCGCCCACGGCTGGTTCGACTTAAACATGGCATAGCGCGCGTCAAATAATGCACATGCGTGCTTATAAAGCACAATATCTTGCTTATTCAGCCTCGTGAGTTCATCAATGTCATCTTGATCTAGCTTATGCTCAGCCAGCGGAATACGCTTACCTAGGTTGTCTTTGCGCTCAGCAATATTGGTTGCAAAACCATCATTTAATATTTCCAAGCTTTCCGTGTAACGCTCGGTTAAACCCAGAAACCCAACTGCTTCAGGGTTCACCCCACTCAGGCCTCGGCGCTGACGATTAATCATCGCTGGAGATGAATAGAACTCTTTGAAGCTCCCTTTGTAATCCATGTTTCTGACGAAATGACCATATTCAGAAGCAATTCGCTGCAGCGGCTCGCGCAAGAAAGTAATCGTACGCCCCACGCCAATTAAAGAAACAAACCGAGCGACAGGCACATGCCCACAGATCATAGCGGGGTTATTTGCTAAAAAGGCCTTCTTGAATTGCCAAAAATCTGGCTGATCGACATGCAAAGACTCTTTAACAAGCGGAGACGTGGTTTTAGAATTTGCACCATAGTCATAAACAATTCGTTCTTTCGAAAAGTATGCTTCCGCGCCCAGTCGAAAGCTTGTCCCGGCAGTTTTAGGTATATGTAGAAAAAAAAATGGCATTGATTACATCTCTGTTATTTCGTAAGCGAGCTACTAGCCACACCAATGCGGGGTCATAATGATAAAAGTAAAACGAAAAACCAGCCCCACACCTGCTCCGTCACTCCCGAATGGGGTTATCGGGAATCCAGTTGGGCCTTCCCCACTGATGCCCTATCACCTAAACCAACATGGATTCCCGCCAAGGGCACGCGGGAATGACAGAGAGGCAGCTTCTAGAAGGTTATCAACCTCTTTCTTCTGGAAGCGAGAAGTCCAAGCCTAGAGCATGCTCAGGGTGAACATCATCATTGCTAACAGCAACCGCCGTCGGCGGCCTGGATGCCAGAGCAACACAAGAAGTACCAGGCCGAGTCAGTCGGCCCAACCCCTTCTCTAGTGGATAGTATTCCAGTTCAAAGCCGTGATCCTTGGCCCAGCGTTCGCAGATATCCTTCTCTTCTTGGCGAATGGTGTCGTCCATCCATACTTCAGCACTCAGGGAGAGCTTATCAGCCAGCGCAGGCAACGCCGGATAGCGGCTGAACAGACACGTCGCCCCAGGAGGGCCATCCACCCACAGCAAATCGACGTTTTCAACACCTTCCAGCAGCGAGACCGGGTACCAGCGCGAGGGTTTTTCGGCACCTTCGGGATTCAGGTGGTCGTCTTCCCAGGCTTCCAAATCCCCAACACGCAGATCAACCCAACTTTCAAGCTGCTCAGCCTGCAAAGTAGCCAGAGACTGCGCTCCGTAGTAATCGCTATGTTCAATAGAAATTAGCTTGCCACATCCGTTTTGACGTAAAGCATCTGCAATAACCAACGTAGACGCCCCACTACCGAATTCTACGACTATTTTTGGACGAGTAGTTATAATATGAGCATGCAAACGCAATAACACGTCAGGAGAAGTTGCCCAGCCCCGCAGCGGGGGCAGTTGCCCTTTAATAGCTAAACGGCGCTGCAGCCACGAGAGGTTTTCCAGCTGTGCGTATAGGCGATTTTGAACTATGATTAGGTCGCGTGTAAGCTTATTTGCAAGCTCTTGACTATTTGACGTCAGAGACTTTTTAAGCGCTGATAACTCAGAATTCAAAACACTATGTTCTTGTTCTGTCATATCGGATGCTAGCTCCGTATAAAAAATTGATCACTCTCTCTACAGCAATCAAGATTCATTAATCTCTTTCACCGTGGATATATTTTGTAATTTGTCTATTGTATCCACCGCTAGTTTAATAGTCTCTTTTTCGGCTTGGGGCACAGCATATCAGCGCAACTCTGGCGCATTACCTGAAATACAATCTCACCATTATCGGAAGTAATACACAGTCCACCAGTGGTATCCACTTTGATGGCAGCGTACAGGCTCAGGAGTGATTCACCCACTGTCATTTCCGCATGCCCTTAGCGGGAATTCATGTTGGTTTAGGCACTCAGGCATCAGTGGGCAAGGTCAGGGTGGATTCCCGATAACCCCGCTCGGGAATCCAGTTTGGTGCTCGGGATGACGCCGAAAATAGAATTACCCTAGCAGCCCTACCGCGTCGATCACGCTTTCTTTAGCACGTACTTGTTCGGCATTATCGATAAATGGTTTGTGCTTAACGAGTACGCATACCACGTCCGCTTGGGTAAGTGCTTCTTCAAGCGTGGCCAGCGTGGTGTTCTCGCCTTGCAGCGTTTTAGGTAGTGATTTGATATTGGGTTCTACCACTTGCAGGCGGCAGCCTAGCTGCTGCACTTGCTGTGCAATGCCTAGCGCAGGGCTTTCACGTAGGTCGTCGATATCTGGTTTAAAGGCAACGCCCAGGCAAGCCACGGTAAGGTCGCTGCGTTTGGCATTTGGGTGTTGCTGGTGGTAGAACTCTAGCGCTTCTTTGACGCGGCCCAGCACCCATTGGGGTTTGTTATCGTTCACTTCGCGCGCGGCACGGATAATTTTCGCTTGTTCCGGGCAGGCATCGACAATGAACCATGGATCTACAGCGATACAGTGACCGCCCACGCCTGCACCAGGGGTGAGGATATTCACACGCGGATGGCGATTGGCCAGGGCAATCAGCTCCCAAACATTGATATCCAGCTCATGGCAGATGGTGGAAAGCTCATTGGCGAAAGCAATATTCACATCACGGAAGCTGTTTTCAGTGAGCTTGGCCATTTCTGCAGTGCGCGCGGTGGTGGATACACAATCACCTTCTACTACGATTTTGTAGAGCTCGCAGGCCACTTCGGCGCACTTGGGCGTCATACCGCCAATCACGCGATCATTTTCGACTAGTTCGCGGATAACATGGCCGGGCAACACGCGTTCCGGGCAATGGGCAATACGAATATCCGATTCTTCACCGTGGGTTTGCGGGAACGTCAGATCCGGGCGGGCTTCCGCTAGCCAAGCAGCCATTTGCTCGGTAGCGCCTACCGGGCTAGTAGATTCCAATACGACTAAGTTACCGGGCTTAAGCACCTTAGCTACAGCCTTACTGGCAGCTTCGATATAGCTTAAATCTGCTTTGTGGTTTTGACCGTTTTCGTCGGTATGAAACGGCGTGGGCACGGCCACCAGAAACGCATCGGCAGGTTCTGGTGTGGTGGTTGCGCGCAGGTAACCTTCTTTTACTGCCGCATGAACGATCATGTCCAATTCCGGCTCAACAATGTGGATGTCACCATTGTTGATGGTGTCGACAGCATGTTGGTTAACATCAACACCGATAACATTCTGCTTGCGGGAGGCGAAAACAGCAGCGGTAGGTAGGCCAATGTAGCCCAAGCCAATCATGGAAATAGTATCGAATTTCATGTGGTGTTCCGTGAGTAGGAATAGTGAGTCGTGAATGGTGGTCGTGAATAGTGAGTCGTGTCAGCAACTATTCACAGCGCGTAGCGCGCTCACATTTCACAGAGAAGCCAAAATATCGCGAATGCGTTCGCAGGCTTTGCCGTCGCCGTAGGGGTTGTGGGCATAGCTCATGGCAGTGTAGGCGTCGTTATCGGTCAGCAGCCGGGTTAGCTCGCTGGCAATAGTCGCCACATCGGTGCCCACCAGTTTGACGGTACCTGCTTCTACGGCTTCGGGGCGTTCGGTGGTATCACGCATGACCAGTACCGGTTTGCCCAGCGAAGGCGCTTCTTCCTGAATGCCACCAGAATCGGTGAGGATAATGTGTGCTCGGTTCATCAGGTAGACAAACGGCAGGTAGTCCTGGGGTTCAATCAGGTGCACATTATCTACCCTGGCTAGCAAGCGGTTAACCGGCTCACGGACGTTAGGGTTGAGGTGTACCGGGTAGAGAATCTGGGTATCTGGATGGCGCTCGGCGGTATCAGCTAGGGCTTGGCAGATACGCTCAAATCCGCCACCAAAGCTTTCGCGGCGGTGGCCGGTGACTAGAATCAAGCGTTTGCTTTCATCCAGCATGGGGAACCGCTTGGCCTGTTCAGCGGCTAGCGCTTGGTTGGTTTCCAGCTTATGAGCAACTTCCAGCAGCGCATCTATCACGGTGTTGCCGGTTATGTGGATAGTCGCCGGGGCAATGCCCTCATCCAGTAAGTTTTGCTGCGAGGTGCCCGTAGGCGCAAAGTGAACTGCCGCTAATGCACCTGTGAGCTTACGGTTACCCTCTTCCGGCCAGGGAGAATATAGGTTGCCGGTACGCAGGCCTGCTTCAACATGCCCTACGGGGATTTGCTGATAATAACATGCGAGGGTAGTCGCAAAGGTGGTGGCGGTGTCGCCATGCACCAGAACAATATCAGGTTTGAAGTCTTCCAGTACTGGTTTGAGCCCTTGCAGAATGCCACAAGTAACGTCGTTAAGATCCTGTCCCGGCTTCATTATGTCCAGGTCATAGTCTGGGCTAAGTTCGAATAAAGCGAGCACTTGATCTAGCATTTCTCGATGCTGAGCAGTGACACAAACCCGGGCTTCAAAACGCTCGTCTGAGGCAAGCTGCAGTGCAAGCGGTGCCATTTTAATTGCTTCTGGGCGGGTGCCGAAGACAGTGAGTACTTTCATTCTTTACCTTCTTTTTCAGTTATCAGTCCATCTTGAGGCCTGAGTGTCATACCTTGACAGCCTTATGACGTTTTCGTTTGGCCAGCGTCTTGTAGGCGGTATTCCAGTTCCTGACAACGGCGATAATAGTATTCCAGCAGTTCCTGAGTTTCTGCTAATTGCTGGGCAATAGGGATAGTCTCAGCACTTTTGGGTGCATGTTGGAACACTTGGCCGGGCTTCTGTAGCCTTTGTTCACAAATTTTAATATTAACATCAAATAGACTTTGCCCATACTGGTAGGCCGCCTGTTGATAGAGCGTTATGGCATTTTGATAATCGTTTTGTTTAAAAGCATCGTGAGCGCGCTTAACAAGATCTTTTTCCATGGGTATCTCGTGAATCTTGAATCGTGAATTTTAAGGTAGGGCCTTTCCCCCGTCATTTCCGAGCAGCTCCAACCCC
>NZ_BJUL01000032.1 GCF_007989605.1 Vreelandella venusta
ACCTTACACCTCGTCATTCCCGCATGCTCTTAGCGGGAATCCAGCTTGGTTCTGGTAGCCAAGCTAAAGTATGTCAGGGTAGAGGTCTTTCCAATGTGGGTTGTGATTCTCGATTAACTGGATTTTCCAAGCTCTGTTCCATTTCTTTAGTTGCTTCTCGCGCTTTATAGCCGCCTCTATATCACTTGCTTGTTCAAAGTATACGAGTTGATTGATTGCATACCTTGCTGTGAAACCGTCGTACGACTGCTGCTTGTGCTGCCATGCTCGCTGGGCCAAGTTACTGGTCACACCGATATAAAGTGTGCCGCGTTTTCTGCTGGCCATTATGTATACGCAAGGCTGTTTGTGCATGGCACAGCCGGGCTATTGATCCAGATACTCACGTAGTGTCAGCCCCAGCTGGCTTTGCCAGGTGGGCATGGTGATGCCTAGTGAGTTTTCTAGCTTGCTTAGCGCCATTCGCGAATTTAACGGGCGCTTGGCGGGGGTTGGATACTCGACAGTGGAAATACCCGCGACGCCTTCGGGTGCAATAGCAAGCGCTTCCCCTAGCCCACGGGCTGTTTTAAAAATCTCACTAGCGAAGCCATGCCAACTTGTCTCTCCACTGGGCGCTAAGTGGTATATGCCTTGGGGGATGTTAATAGTGAATAGAGAATGATGAGCGGTAGATGGCGAGTGGTGATTGGTGCAAGCCAAGGCAGTGATTTGGGCGATTAGACGCGCGGGGGTAGGCGCACCAATTTGATCGCTGACAATGTTCAGTGCTTCCCGCTCGCGACCAAGGCGTAGCATGGTTTTCATAAAGTTATTGCCACGCGCGGCGTATACCCAACTGGTGCGAAAAATCAGGTGCTTGGCGCCGCTACTAACGACGGCGTCATCACCTTCCAGCTTGGTTTGTCCATAAATACTTAGCGGGCCAGTGAGGCTGTCTTCCTGCCAAGGCTTTTCGCCATTGCCTGGGTAGACGTAATCCGTTGAGTAATGCACCAGGGGAATGCCCTGCATCGCGGCGTAATCAGCCAACTGCGCTGGCAGTTTAGCGTTTAGACGCTTTGCCTGCTCTGGTTCACTCTCGGCTTTATCAACGGCTGTGTAGGCCGCAGCATTGAGGATCAGCCCAGGCTGGTGTTTTTCAAGATAAACATTGACGGCTTCGGCGTTGGTTAGGTCGAGTTCTTGGCGTGTCGGGGCCAAGATAGTGCCGAAAGGAGCAAATTGGCGCTGTAATTCAAAGCCTACTTGGCCGTTACCGCCAGTGATGAAGATATTCATAGTGAAGCCTTAACGTCAATCGATTGCGCAACCTGCAGCGCGGCGAAATGAGGCCGCGAGGAACGAGCGGTACCAAGGCACCCGCGAAATCCGAAAGCCTGTTGCGGGTGCGCCGTAGGCTTACCACGCACTACGTGTTGGTGCCCAGCCGTTGATAGCTGCCGTCTTGCACGCGTTTCCACCAGGTTTCGTTGGCGAGATACCATTGCACGGTTTTGCGCAGGCCGGTTTCGAAGGTTTCTTCTGGTGCCCAGCCGAGTTCTCGTTCAATTTTGCCAGCATCAATGGCATAACGTACGTCGTGGCCTGGGCGATCAGTCACAAACGTGATCAGCTCACGGTATGAGCTCTCTTGTGGAACTAGCTCTTGCAACAGATCACACAGTGTTTCAACAACAGTGAGATTAGCTTTTTCGTTATGCCCGCCGATATTGTAGGTTTCGCCGATTTCGCCTTCCGTCGCCACTTTGATCAAGGCGCGAGCGTGATCTTCAACATATAGCCAATCGCGAATTTGCTGGCCATCACCGTAGACCGGCAACGGCTTACCCGCTAAGGCATTTAGAATCATCAACGGAATTAACTTTTCGGGGAAGTGATACGGCCCGTAGTTGTTAGAGCAGTTGGTAATCAGTGTGGGCAAGCCATAGGTGCGCTGCCAGGCACGAACCAGATGGTCTGAACTGGCTTTACTCGCTGAGTATGGCGAGCTAGGCGCGTAGGACGTTTCTTCGGTGAAGAGGTCATCGGTTCCGTCTAGATCGCCATACACTTCATCGGTACTGATATGGTGAAAACGGAATGCTTCTGCTTTGGCAGCCTCTTGCTGCTGTAAGCTTTTCCAGTAAGCACGGGCAGCTTCTAATAGAACCGACGTACCGACCACATTGGTTTGAATAAACGCGGCGGGGCCATCGATGGAACGGTCTACATGGCTTTCTGCAGCTAGGTGCATCACTACGTCGGGTTGGTGCCGTTCAAACAACTGCTGCATCGCAGGTGCATCACAAATATCTGCTTGCACAAACGTGTAGCGTTCACTGTCGGCGACACTTTCCAGCGATTCTAGATTGCCTGCATAGGTGAGCTTATCAACATTCACGACATGGTTGTCGGTGTTATGGATTAACTCACGAATAACGGCAGAGCCGATGAAGCCCGCTCCACCGGTAATAAAAAAAGTTTTACTCATACTGCAATCTCAGTAACTGCCTTATTGGCTATCTTATTAGCGCTGACGCTAGCGTGTGCTTTGCCGTAACTCTAAGTTTTCACGTGCTTCTCTTGCTCTGCTGCTCGCTTCTTTCACTGCATTTTTAGCAGCCGCGAGTGCCTCTTTGTCTTCCTGCTCTTTGGCATCAGCAAGGATTTCTTGAGCAGCTTTTAAATCGGCGTGGCAGGCTTGCAGGTATTTACGAGCCCCTACCACATCGCTAGGCAATTCAGACTGACGTTGCTTTTTGTCTACATCTGCATGATAGGCGGCAATGGCATCGTTGATATCGTCGTACCAAAAGGCGCTGCCTTTTTTAAGATAAACACCTGCTTGACAGAGGTCTTTCAAAATACCTTCTGAGTGGGAAACCATTATCAAAGAGGCTTGACCCGTTTTCGATTCAAATAGCTCTTTCGCTTTGGCTTTAAAAGCGCGATCGCCAACGGCAGTGGCTTCATCGGAAATGTAGACATCAAAATCAAACGCAAGCGATAAACCAAACGAAATACGTGATTTCATGCCCGATGAATAAGTCCGAATAGGCTCATCAAAGGCTGGACCAATTTCTGCGAACTCTTCTACGAATTTGATAACCCGTTTGACCTCTTCGGGGTTACTGCCTTGCACCCGGGCAACGAATTTAACGTTTTGGCGTCCCGTCATGTTGCCCTGCATTCCCCCAGAAAGACCAACCGGCCACGAAACGCGGCTATGGCGAATCACTTCGCCGCGCTCAGGGGTATCCATGCCAGCAATAAGACGCAAAAGTGTTGATTTACCTGCTCCGTTCGCGCCTATCAAGCCTACACTAACGCCCATAGGGATAGTGAAATTGACATCTTTTAGTACCCAGTCGCTACCATGATGGTTGTGGTAACGCTTGTAGAGGTGTTTGATTTCAATCATTTTGAATTCGTGAACTAGTAAGTGGTGAACTCATGAATAGTGAATGGTGAATAGTAAATAGGAAATTTATGGGCAAGTTAGTTTCACCGACTTTTTAAGTGTTTAATAGGTAGCGAGCGGTAAGAGAACCGCACTACAAATTGATATCAAGCGGTTTGCTGTTGCGCTGATAAAGCGCTTCTAGTTCATGTTTGAGCGCGTTTTTAGCGTTTTTTTCGCCGTGTACAAGGCGTATGGTATGAGGCCAGCGGCGCATGCGCTTTACGAAGTTAAGCAGGTCTTTTTGATCTGCATGGGCGGAGTAGCCGCTAATGGTGGTAATACCTGCATTGATGTCGATACGCTGACCATCAATTTCCACCCAACCGCCCTGCGGGCCATATTGCTGTATTGCTCGTCCTGGCGTACCAGCCCCTTGGTATCCCACAAACAACACCTGGTGACGCTCATCGCCTAACATGGCTTTTAGGTAGTTCATGATGCGCCCACCTGCACACATGCCACTGGCGGCAATGACTACCGCTGGACGGCCAGTTTTCGCTAGGTATTGGACAGTTTGCTCGTGGGCTTCGTGGCTTTCTACGGTGTAGAGATTTTCGAAATTGAGCGGGTGGCGGCTACTGCGTAAGCGGCGTTGGGCTTCTTTATCCCAGTAGGGCTTTAACTGGCGATATACGTTGGTAAAGCGTGCAGCAAGCGGTGAGTCAACAATAATTTCTATGGCTTGCCACTGATTGTTTTTGGCGTTGCGCTTGGCTTCATAAATAATGCCCTCCAGCTCGTAAAGCAGCTCTTGGGTACGGCCAATGCTGAAGGCGGGCACCATGACCGTACCGCCGTTAGCCAGGGCTTGTTCAATGGCAGTTTTAAGCGTAGCACGGCGCTCGCGACGCCCCACGTGCTGGCGGTCGCCGTAGGTGCTTTCGAGAACTAGCTGGTCACAGCCATAGGGTGATTTAGGCGCGGGCAATAGCGGAGCGAAGGGTGCCCCTAAATCACCGCTAAAGACAACTCGCTCTTTGCTGCCATTAGCGTACTGGTGGGCAACTTCTACATAGCTGGAACCGAGTATGTGCCCTGCTCGTTTAAACTTAATGCGGGTAGTAATGCCCTGCTTACCCTTTTCGCAACCATTCACAACCGAGTGCCATTTGCCGTAAGCCACGCTGACAATTTGTGACTCAAGCTGGGCTTGGAAACGCTGGATCAGTTCTGCATTACGCGTGAAACCGATTTTTAAAGCGTCTTCAATAACCAGCGGTAATAGCGTTGCCGACGGAATGGAGCAAATAATCGGGCCTTTAAAACCCGCTGCCAACAAGTATGGCAGCCGCCCGACGTGGTCAATATGTACGTGGGTAATAATCAGCGCTTTAACGGTGCTGATATCAAATTCAATTTGCAGCTGCTGAAAGCTATCTTGCGCTGCGTCTTCACCTTGGAATAGGCCGCAGTCGACTAACAGTGAATTTTCACCATTGAGGATTAGCTGGTGACAGCTCCCGGTGACACCCGTAGCACCACCATGATGGATAATATCTAGCATCGAAAAATCCTTTTTCGGTGGTGCATTGATTTTGTAGCGCGGTGTAAGCGTCAGCGCACCCGCGGGGTATCAACGCGGTGCTGGCTGGAGGCCTTTGGGCGGCTGCGCCGCCGTTGCGGGTGCCTCGGTTTCGCTCGTTCCTCGCGACCTCGTTACACCGCACTACGTTGTGCATTGATCTTGTAGCGCGGTGTAAAAGTCAGCGCACCCGCCTTACAAAAAAGCCTTTTCTTTAATCCCTGTGGTCTTTCACGATCATTATGATCATGCTGAGGATAAAGGCTAGGAAGATAGTGATGATAGCGAACACGCTGCTGTTATAAAGGCGGTTTGGTTCGGTTGGGTACTCTGGAAGTAGCGGGCTTTGTAGTACGCTAACCTGCTTGAGTTGGCGGGCAGCTTCCAAGCGAGTGTTTTCCAACGCGGCTAACGCGCTTGAATAGGTTTCCTGAGCAAACTGAGCTTGAAGCTCTAGCGTTTCGTACTCTGCTGATACGCGGTTTAGCGAATCGCCGGTTGCCTGTGCTAAGCGGTCGCGCTGCTGAGCGATTTGATCACGTAACGCGGTGATGCTGCGCTCTATTTGGCGCAGCTCGGCGGATTGCGCACTTTGAAAGCTTGCTAATGCATTGCGTTCCGCTTGTAAGCGAGCTAAGTCGCCTTCTAGCGTCGCTACTACTTGGTTAATGCTTTCCACCGTTGAGGTTGGCGATACTAAGCCATACTCGTTTTGAAACTCTAGCAGCTCCGAACGGGTTTCACGAAAGCGATCTTCCAAGCGAATCATTTGCTGCTCTAGGAAACGAACCTGCTCGTCTGCTAAACGGTGGCCCATCTCATTCATGTGGTTTTCACCAGCTTCTAACAGCAGTGCAGCCATATCTCTGGAGAATTCAGGCGTGTAGCCCTGAACGTAAATATTCAGAACACCGGCATACTCATCCAGCTCTACTTCTACCCGACGCAGATAGTATTTATGTAGATCTTCAATGGGCACGTCAGGGTTGCGCAGTTTGGCAAAAATATCGCCGTGTTCGCTATAGTGCTGGCGAATATCGAGCTGCTCATCCAGCAAACGCAACATATCAACAGACAGCAAATGTTCACGTAGTAATAAAAGATCGGCGGTATTCCCACCACCACCGCCCATCAATGACGAAAGGCTGAATTCCGGCGTGGCAACCTGAGGACTTTCTAGCACTACCGTTGCGCGGGACACATAGCGCTCTTCTGCCCATACAAACCAATAAAATGACACTAGCAGAATAGCTAAAAATGCTAACGCCCAGTGGGGGGATGCTTTTACAAATCGACTTAGGGAAGCTTGCATGAATTATTTTGCCTTTAACTGATCAACAAAACGCAGGTGCATCAGTAGCCCTAGCGATATTAAAGTGAGAGTGAACAGCCACATATAGAGCATGCTGGTTCCGTGTACCACTTCATAGTTTTCGAAAAAACCTAAGCGAAGTGTTTCCAGCCCGTGAGGAATAGGATTAAGCAGTAAGTATTCCAGCAGCCAATGCGGCAAGCTATTTAGCGGCAAAATAACGCCTGAAATAATTAATAGTGGCAACGAAATCACACGTACTACGATGCCTATTTCAGGCACCAATGTTGCAGCAACCGAGGTGACCAACCCTAAACCTAATCCCAAACTCCAAAGTGACAACCAGGCGGCCATCACACGGATCGCATTATCGGGGTAAAGATCCAACCCGATCATTAACCCACCGCCAATAAAAATCAGAAAAATCAAGCTGCGTAGCGTTCCTTCAAGAAAGTTACGCACTAAAACCGGGTCAATCGGTTGCACTTGGCGATAGGCGAACAACGCTTTGTTGCCATCAATTGCTCCCATCCCGCGCATCATTCCTTCACGAACAAGAAAGAACCCCATTAAGCCTGCGATCATCCAAGGAATAAAATCAGCATTTGCAATAAAACCACCACCACGAATAAAACTACGTATGCCTACCATAATGCCGACAAAGGCAACGGGTTCAAAGATCATCCAGAACCAGCCCATGCGATCACCCATGGTGCGTGACAGTGCCTCACGCACAAACATGGCATACCAAACGCTACGGGTGACTTGCCAAGGCGTACGGGCGCCCTTAGGCGCGCCTTTTACATTTGCCATAGCTCTACTTTTAAATAAGTGAGATTGTGAGGCGTGAGGTGTGAGGTGTTAGCGGTTTTACCCCTCACACCTCACCCTTCACCATTTACAGATCAACTGCCACGCGGGTAGCGACAGCAATTTGGAACAATATCTGCGTCAGCGTAGAAGCTAGCTGCAGATTGTGGGTAGGTGCGGCGGGCATGACCAGAATTTCATCGCCGGGGCGCAGGTTAACGTTGCGGGCATTTTCTACCGCGCCGTTCTGGCGAACTACTAAAATGTGGTCTTCATCGGCGCGGTTAGTGAACCCACCAGCGCTTTCGATGTAGTCAATCACGTTCATACCCGGGCGATAAACAGCAGCCTGAGGCACGAGCACTTCGCCGCTGATAAGCATCGAGTCGCTCAGCTCAGGGATAGTGATAACATCGCCGTCCTGCAGGCGAATATCAGAAATCTGATCGTTGTAGGCGACTACCAAACGGCCACTAGGCTCTAGCTCGCGGGCACGCTCAATGAAGTTTTGGATCAGCTCGGCCTCTTGGGCACGAATTTTCGCTTCTTCATTGGTGCTGGATTCAGCGCCGAGGTAGGTAGTTTCTAAGCGGCGCAAGCTATCTTCCATGGATTGCTGTTGCTGCTGCCTAACGCTTTCGCGCTGAAGCGAAACACTTTCCACCGCTGTCATGTTTTCCGGCACGGGGATAGCATCTAGCAGTTCGCTTAAGCGAGCGTCACGGGGTAACGCGTAACGTGAAGGCCCGTAGTAACTACCTTCTATTTCCACCACAATAGTCTCACTGCGCTTGTCAGCGCTGAACAAGACTTCATCGCCACTACGAATAGTTTGACTGTAGAACTTATCAATTGGGAAGTATTGAGCGATGGGCCCCTCTTCCCGATTACCACGCAGCAGCACATGGGAAACACCACTTCTTAAGCGCGCCAAATCAACTAACTCGGCACCACTTAACTGGTTGCCCAGCAATTCATAGCGGTGCTCACGGTGTACATCACCGCCCACCGCAATCGCTGGGCCACGCTCTTCGACCACGATGGTGTCGCCATCTTTAAACTGCGGGCGGGCAATAGAGCCATTGATAAGGAAATCATAGAGATCCACAGTGGCAACCGTACGATCATTACGCATTACGCGAATTTGCCGGTAACTGCCAAGGTCTTGGTCGATGCCGCCGGCTTGATCGAGAAAATAAAGGACAGAGTCGTTCGGTGTGCCTGCGAAGCGGCCTGGATTTTCAACATAGCCAGTCACGAAAACAGCAACAGGTTGAACACCTTGTACGTTGGTATAGACCTGTACGTTTTCTGGATAAACCGACGTAATAGCACCACGCACGCTGCTATCTACTTGCTGGCTATTCTGGCCCTCTACGTTTAATGGGCCTGAGCCAGGAATAAAGATATTGCCTTGGGCATCTACCGGTAGCACACGGTCAAATTCAAATGCCCCCCAGGCGCGCACGGTCACTTGATCGCCGGGCTTTACTTGGTAGCTGGCATTTAGGCCGTCGCCCATCGCGCCGCGGAACCCACCGCTAAACAGGTTAGCCCCGAATGGCGGTAGCGCATCGGGGTTTTGCGGCGCTGCGCTAACCGGGCCATAAGTACCACTACGCCAATCGGCACGGGGCGTATCATCTACCTGCTCTTGCTGTTCGCCAGCTTTCTCTTCCGGCAGAATAGTATTGGGTAGGCTAATGCTCTGTGCCCAGCCCGCTGTGCTTACGGCGCTGCCGATTACCAAAGAAGCAACGACAACAGGGCGTTTAAACGAAAGCCGTTTAAGAAGACGAATAGCGTTCATTAGTAGCGCCCTTGTGCTGCAGTGGATGTAGCCGAAGTGCTTGGGCTCAGCACTCGCTGATTAACCCAACCATTAGGAGTCTCGCAGGTGAGTGCCGTACCGGCAGCGCCACTTCCTGATTCTACTACCCGCAGCCGCCGACATTCTCTCCCACTGGCTGCGAGGTATGGGGCATCTGCAATGATTTCGACGTTATCGCCCCATGGGCTGTACACCAAGTTCATCACTGCCCCTGCAGGCGCTTGGGATAAAAAGCCATTGAGGTTGTCATCACCCAGCAATTTAGCTGAGTCAGTATTCAACACATACTGTGCCTGCTGCTGCGTACTATTGGGATAGGTAGCGCAGCCACTAACGACAGCAACGCTTAACGCGGCCAACAGCATGCGAGCTGGCCTCGTTAACAAAAATGGGGTATTTGGCATAATATTTTCCAATGAAGAGGCACGCTACCGCCCAGGGATTTTAACGGGCGCATTCCCTTGCCCTACACAGTGCGGATGAAAAGTAGCCTACCTGCTGGCTTATCGTTTCGTGGGTCATTGTAAATTATTACCGCCCACCACTCTACATTGACAAACGAAACAGCTATTAAAACACCGCCTCAACACTAGCACTTCCTGTTACTAGCCCTCGGCATACATTCTACGCATGAAGCTCACGCAAGCAGTCGACTCAACGACCGACAGCTAATGCAGGTCTATATCTGCATTTTTTGCGCCAAAAAAAAACCGGCCTCGTAATGAGGCCGGTTCTATTTCTACTTACAGGGGTTACCTGCTAAGCATGGCATAAAGCCAAGCTTAGAAGTGGTAACGCGCGCCTGTCAGGTAGTAAATGTCGTCGCCGTCAGCATTTTCAACGCTGGAATCCAGGCCGTCGAGGTTAACACTGATAGACTGCTGGTCAGCTTGGTTCAACTCAACGAATACGTCGAAGTTGCTGGAAACTTTGTAGTAAGTACCCAGGGCCCAAGCAGTACGGTCATCGTCTTCACCGTCAGTATCTACATTGT
The DNA here is from genome assembly GCF_007989605.1 of Vreelandella venusta. Lineage (GTDB taxonomy): Bacteria > Pseudomonadota > Gammaproteobacteria > Pseudomonadales > Halomonadaceae > Vreelandella > Vreelandella venusta. Next base: position 9,915 of record NZ_BJUL01000032.1, read on the forward strand.
AGATATCTGCAGCGAATGCCCAAGGACCAGTGGTGTAAGTACCACCCAGACCTACAGTGTCGTAGCCGCCGCCACGAACGTCGCTGTTTTCACGACCTTCATAACCTAAACGAACAGAGAACTGGTCGCTGATGGCGTAAGAACCGATCAGGCCGCCCATGATTTCGCCGTTGCCGCCGCCACGTACTACGTCGTCAACAAAACCAAGACCTAAAGTAACCGGACCTTGCTCGTAACGCACACCACCTTGGGCAGCAACTACGTTGTCAGGATCGTTGTTACCAGTCTCAACCTGGCCACGCGTGCTGTAGTGTTTCAGCTGCAGGAAGGCAGTCCAGCCTTGAAGATCAGGCGTGTAGTAACCGATAGAGTCGCCACGTGACTGTTTAGTGTGACCAGCGAACTCTAGACCACGGTCGATTTCCCAGTCGAACGGAGAAGAAACGAACTGGTTGTAGAAGGCGTCGAAGTTACCAGCCTGGAAGGTACCGTACTGCTTGCTCTGTACACCCAGGTAGCTTTGACGAATTTCAGTGAAGCCAGACTCGGTGTAACGCTCGTCACCTTTGAAGCGCCACTCTAAACGACCGAAAGCAGTCAGGTCAGAGTTAACTTCGTGGCTCATGCGCAGGCCAAGACGAGAGTAGACGTCTACGAATTCTGCGCCGTTGTCAATTTTTTGGTCAGCGTCGTTGTACTCAGGACCGCCACCAGCGATACCCATGGCGATACGGCCATAGACGTCGAGCTTGGTACCATCTTGGTCATAAACGGTAGCTGCTTGAGCGGCGGCAGAGGCACCCAGGGCGCCAATGATAGCAGTCGCTAAAAGTGTCTTTTTCATGATGTAGGTTCCTTAACTAGCTTACTGTTTCGATCGTTACCGCAAACTTATTGTGAAGTCTGCAGCTGGCTTGCGGGCCATGCTCTTTATCCCATCCTCCGGTTTTTCCCGGCGGTATGCGGCATGTCCTCAACTAAGCCTTGTTATAGTCCAATGCTCGCAGGTCAAACTCTATACCGGGATTCCAGTGAACGCAATAGAAAAAAACAGTGTTTCTTTACGATTTGCATTTTTTTTAGGGAACCCATGGGCAACTGATTGGTCTCAGCGGCCTGTAAATTTTTGCTGAAGTCCTCTTAATTTATCCTCCAAGCTAAGCGGCTTTGCTGTTTCAAGCGCATCTACCGCTTTATCTTCCTCCCTCTGCTCATGCGCCTTCACAGACGGGGGGACAGCATCTTTTGGTGCATTTTTAGGTGCTTGTCTTGACACTTGTTTTGATGATTGCTGCTGCTTTCTATGTTTCGAAGAACTGTGTTTCGAAGAGCTGTGTTCCGAAGACCCGCGCTCCGAAGACGGCGCTTGCTTTGATGCATTGCTGTCTAGCTGATCTTTTCCCAACTTATCTTTTCGTCGATCACTAGCATGTCGCGCCGCTTCTTTATCAACTTTACCCGCTGGGTTGCCATCTAAGTCAATTCGCTCAGCCCCTTCTCGCATCGATTTTACATAGCGAGGCAAATTCACATAGTTAGCCAATGCTCGGCGTATTAATTTCCCTGACCAGGGTTCTCGCTGGGCCAGATCTTGATGAATGCCCACTTTCAGCGGTTTAGTATGACCAGCGAAAAAGGCGTGCGGGTAGCGTTTATACCACTGATTCAACAGCGCCTGAGGAGAAGGCGGCTGTGGCGCTGTTTCTGCGGCAACTTCGCTGATCACCTGTGAGTCGGAAGGCTTTACACCTTCCGCCGACGGCTCGGTGGCCGATACATCAGACTGAGCTGAATCCTGCAGCGGCTGTGAAGGTTGCTGAGTCTGCGGCACTTGGCTCGCCAACTGCCGTTTGAGCATTTCGTTCTCTTCACGCAACGCGTTCAGTGCGGCTTTAGTCTGCTCAAGGCGTGCTTCCAATGTCCCTAGCAGATCCAGTACTGGTGCGGCCATACCCCCTCCTTCTTTGCGCTGATCAGTCGGCGATCCGCTCATAGACTACAAAGTCGTATTGAGGCTGCCCTTCTGCTGGCTTGCCCGCTACACGCTGAACTTCCTGCCACTCTTTCATAGAGAACTCGGGAAAAACAGCATCACCCTCAACATCAATATCCACTTCAGTGATATAGAGGCGCTGAGCATAAGGAAGTGCTTGTTGATAAATCTCGCCCCCTCCCATCACCATAATTTCCTCGGCAGCTTCAATAGTGGCCTGTTGGTCGGCCAATGCCAATGCTGCTGGCAACTCGTGGCATACCCGCACGCCTTCGGCGGCAAAGCCCGCATCACGGGTTACCACAATATTGAGCCGATTGGGCAGCGGTTTGCCTATTGATGCGTAGGTTTTGCGCCCCATCACAAGCGGCTTGGCTTGAGTCATACGCTTGAAGAACTTTAGATCTTCAGGCAAGTACCAAGGTAACTTACCTTCAACCCCAATCACCCGGTTTTTGGCCATTGCCACAATCATCGCTATCGGCACTAGCGGGTCATAAGCATCTTGCTGCAGGCTCATACTGCCACCTCTGCTTTGATATGGGGATGCGACTCATATGCTTCGATGCTGATGTCGTCAAAGGTGAAGTCAAACAGATTGGTTACCTGGGGGTTAAGCACCAGACGCGGTGGTGCTTTAGGTGTGCGACTTAACTGCTCCTGAGCTTGCTCAAGGTGGTTACTGTAAAGATGGGCATCACCCAACGTATGCACAAACTCGCCGGGCTCCAGGCCAGTTACCTGCGCCACCATACTGAGCAGTAACGCATAGCTTGCAATGTTGAATGGTACACCTAAGAAGATATCCGCACTGCGCTGGTAAAGCTGGCACGAGAGACGCCCATTGGCCACATAAAACTGGAACAAGCAGTGGCAAGGCGGCAATTTCATTTCATCAACTTGGCCAGGATTCCAGGCTGAAACAATCAGTCGCCGTGACTGAGGCGTCGTACGAATCTGCTCCAATACATGAGCAATCTGATCGACACTACCGCCCTTGGGACTCGGCCAACTGCGCCACTGATAACCATAGACCGGGCCAAGATTACCGTTTTCATCGGCCCACTCGTCCCAAATACGTACACCATGCTCTTTGAGATACCCGATATTGGTATCACCTTTAAGAAACCACAGCAGCTCATGAATAATAGAGCGCAGGTGCAGCTTTTTAGTGGTTAGCAGCGGAAAACCACGAGAGAGGTCGAAACGCATTTGATGACCAAACACTGAGCGCGTACCGACACCAGTGCGATCATTCCTATCAACGCCTTGCTCCATTACGGTGCGCATTAGGTCGAGATACGGCTGTTCTAGCGCTTCTTTCGGCATGGGCGTTATTGCAGTCACAGAAATTCCAGATTAAAAATCAATTTGGGTAGATATTCTATACGCGTAAGCACCGGTCAGCCACTCACGCCTTACCCCTCACAACTTGGCATCAATAGGTTGATTACGCGACCAGGCGATGAAAACGAGGCCTAACGCGATCATTGGGAGCGTCAGCAGCATGCCCATAGTGAACCAGCCAAAGGCGAGATAGCCAATGTGGGCATCCGGCATACGTACAAATTCCACCATAAAGCGGAAGACGCCATAGCCTAACAGGAACAACCCCGAGACCAGTCCTCTGGCGCGCGGCTTGGCAGACACCCACCACAGGATGGCAAACAATACGATACCTTCTAGAAAGGCCTCGTACAGCGCCGAAGGGTGGCGTGGCTCTGGCCCCATACCAGGAAAGGGCATGCCCCAGGGTAGCGACGTCACACCTCCCGGCAATTCATGGTTGATAAAATTACCAATCCGCCCAGCACCTAAACCAATGGGCACCAACGGGGCGATGAAGTCGGCAAGGGTGAAAAACGCCAGTTGTTTACGACGTGCAAATAGCCATGCCGCAAGCAGCACTCCCAATAAACCGCCATGGAAGCTCATGCCGCCATCCCATACACGGAATACCCATAGCGGGTCAGCCGTCCACTGTCCTAGGCCGTAAAACAGTGCATAGCCTAGTCGCCCTCCCACCACCACACCAATGGCGCAGTAAAAAAGCAAATCACCGATATCATCTTTTGTAAGTCCAATACGGGGCGCACGCTTACACCCTAACCACCACGCCGCCACAAACCCGACCACATACATTAAGCCGTACCAATGAACCTGCAGCGGGCCAAGTGAAATCGCTACCGGATCGATCGTTGGGTAATTAATCATTGAGACTCTCTAAAACAAACAGGAAGAAAACAGCAGCGTGGCATAAGTGAATTACGCCAAGATGAAGCGCAAGCCCACCACGGCCAGCAGCGTTGCAAATAAAAACCTCAATGCACTGGCTGGCAGCACATGAGCCAAACGAACGCCAAACCGTGCAAAAGGCACGCTGGTTAGCACAATACCGATAAAGGCAGGCCACATGACAAAGCCGGTCGCCCACTGGGGAAGAAGCGGATGCCCCCATCCCACAACAATAAACGTTAACGCACCCACCATTGCTATTGGTAAGCCACAGGCGGCAGAGGTTCCCACCGCCTGGGTCATGCTTGCACCACATCGTGAAAGCCAAGGCACTGTCATTGCGCCTCCTCCAATACCAAATAGTGCAGATATAGCGCCTACTACACCGCCAGCGATGGTCATCGCAACGCTCCCTGGCGGCGAACTACCGGGCCTTGGTGAAAGACCCAACACCATTCTGGCTGCTAACAGCAATACAAACACCCCGAACAAGGTTCCCAAAACGGTGCCAGAAAGGTTGTCTGCGATAAACGCCCCTCCGATAGCTCCGAGCATAAGTCCAGGTAACAGCGCCATAAACCATGGCTTATGAATACTGCCTTTTCGGAAGTGTCCTAATGCCGACGAAGCCCCGGTGACGACGATTGTCGCCAACGAGGTGCCTACCGCAAGATGCATGGCAATCTCGGGAGCAACCCCCTGCAAACCGAATGCAAAGACAAGCGCAGGCACAATAATTAAACCGCCCCCCACGCCAAACAAACCTGCCATGGTGCCTGCCACCGCGCCTAGCGACAAATAGCCTGCCAAAATACTTAATACTGTCATTTATTCTGCACTTGGTTATTCGCGCTGGGTAGCCACTTAGTAATCATGCTTAGTAGTGTTTCAGGCCTGTAGGGCTTGGCTAGCACGTCATCCATACCGGCAGCGTTATAAGCACCGTGACCAGCGCTATCAACGTTCGCAGTGAGAGCAATCAAAATACTGCGCTGCTGACCGCCACTATGACGCTCAAAGCTTCGCCAGCGACGCGCTGTTTCTAACCCATCTAAAGTCGGCATAAAGATATCCATAAACACCAGATCATAAAAAATCGTTTGCTGACAGTCTAAAGCCTGCTCTCCGCTACTGACGCCATCTACCTGAAGCCCCTGGGTTTCGAGCATTTGGCGCGCCAGCATTAAATTAACGGGACCATCATCGACCACCAGAATACGCAACTTGCGGTCAGCCGGCAGCAATTGCTCATAACTATCTATTTCATTGGCACTTTGCTGAACAAGGTTAGCGAGCAGTGCGCGTATATCCGCCAGCCGCTCACGCACCTGAGTAATATTTTGCAAACATGTGTCTGAATTATCCATCTGCAGCATTTCGCCCAAATGATCAAACAGGCTATCGGCTTCACGCTGAAGTAACGTTAGATAACCAGACTTCAAACGAGATTCTTCCCGCGCACGGTCGCGTCCAGCGATTAGATGCTTCAACTGTTTTTGCTGGTGATGTAGATCATCAAGCAGCGTTTGATCAGATCGGAATGGCTCGCTTGAGGAAGCTGGGGGCTGAGCATCCTCACCTGCGCGAATGACGTCCGCCAACCGCTGATTGACCTTCGCTAAGCGGTTAAGTGGTAACTCTTCGCCGACATCTTGCGTCTGCGCATCAGTCGGCGCCGCTTGATGATTAACCAATTGCGCCGTTTGTCGCTCTAACTCGGCCAGCTCTTGCATGTAACTGGCACCATCTTGCTTGGCGCGACTTTTAACCAGCATCAAAAAAACACCAACATTCAAGCAACTGCCCAGTAATAACGCCAGGGTCAACCATAGCGTGGTGCTCCATGATGTTTGACTAGGAGAAAGCCCCCACACCACCAGCCCTACCAGCACACAAAGCAGCACCAAGGCCGCCTGAATGAGCAGAAGAGGCCACAACGTAGGCCAGACAATCGCATTCCAGAAGTGCTCTTGCTGATAACGTTGCATAGTGTGCGCCTTCCTAGGTGTCTTCTAAAATGTTGCGCCTCAACATGCTGGCAGCCATAGCGTGGCTAAGCATGTTTATATTAATGTTAAGTGTATGTCTACGCCTCAATACTGTCATGCCACACTGGCGAATTGGATTCCTGTTACTCTTCGAGAGCCTTATCTATGTGCTTAATTACCTTTTCTTGGTCCCCCGGCTCTTCTATACCCTTACGCTTGGCAGGCAACCGAGATGAATTCCACCAGCGCCCCACTGCCCCTCTTGCTCACTGGCAAGAACACACCGCTGTACTGGGAGGCCGCGACCTGGAAGCCGGTGGCACGTGGTTAGCCGCTAACTCCCGAGGCGTTGTCGCAGCGTTGACCAATGTGCGAGACCCAGCACTGCCAACCCCCGTTAATGCGCCCAGCCGAGGTGAACTCGTTGCTAGCGTATTACAAAGCGACGATATCGAAGCCTGGCTTAAAGAGAAAGAGCGCGCGAGCGCGCACCACTATGCCGGATTCAATCTACTGGTTGCCACACCACACCGTATGTGGCACCTGCATCGCGGTCGCCATGGGGTAGTACTGACCAGCGTGCCCCCAGGGGTACACGGCTTGTCAAATGCCACCCTGAATACACCCTGGCCAAAACTGAACTTAGTCCGTGATGCCTTGTTAAACAGTGCCGACGAACAGTGGCAGAGCGCGACGCAGCATGCGCTGCATAATTCACAAACCGCGCCCGATGAAAAGCTGCCAGATACCGGAGTGGGTTTAGCACTGGAGCGCCAGCTCTCTGCCGCGTTTATCGTGGGTGAACACTACGGCACCCGAGCAACCACTTGGTTAACACTAAACCAGCGGGGGCAAGTGACGATTACCGAGCAGCGGTTTGGGCCACTCGGTCGTTTTGAAGGAGAAGTTACGTTGGCGACACCAGCCCAACTGACATCCCATCAGCCCCAGTATTAATCGCGTGGCGGCATTAAGTGTGAGAGCTGCCACTCATCCATACGCTGGTTGAGATGCTCATGCACCAAGGCGGGAGTATCCAGATCCAAGATCTCTTTAAGCAGTGTTTGTGCATCTTGCATTGGCACCCGGCGAATAGCGGCCCTCACCCTAGGCAAACTAGGGGCATTCATAGACAGGCTGGTAAATCCCATTGCCATTAATAACAACGCACCAGCAGGGTCACCCGCTAATTCGCCGCAAAGCGAGATCGGCTTTTCTAGCCGAGTGGCGTCTTGAGCGAGTTCTTGCAGCGCGCCCAGCAGCGCTGGGTGTAAGGCATCGTACAGGCTAGATACACGGGGATTGTTGCGATCCACTGCGAGCAAATATTGGGTTAGGTCGTTACTGCCCACCGAGAAGAAATCGACTCGCTTCGCCAACGCATCCATTTGATAGATAGTGGCAGGCACTTCAATCATCACACCCACTTTAGGCCGTTCGACGCCGTTACCTTCTTCGCCAAGCTCTAAAATGGCGCGATCCAGCAGACGAATCGCTTCGTCCACCTCTTCCACATTGGTAATCATCGGAAAGAGCACGTAGAGATTATTCAAATCATGCGATGCTTTTAGCATGGCACGCAGCTGCACCATCAATACCTCTGGATGATCGAGGGTGACCCGCATCCCCCGCCAACCCAGGAATGGATTAGCTTCCTCAATGGGAAAGTAGGGAAGGTCTTTATCGCCACCAATATCCAGCGTTCGCATGACTACCGGCAGTGGCGCAAAGCCTTCTAACTGCTCACGGTACATGCGCATTTGCTCTTTCTCACCAGGGAAACGCTCGGTAATCATAAACGGCACTTCGGTGCGGTATAGGCCTACGCCGCCGATACGGCTTTTCAGCAGCGCCGAGGCATCAACCGCCAGCCCGGTATTTACCATTAGCGGCATGGCATGACCATCTGGCGTTTCGCTGGGCAGATCTTGCTCGTGCTCCAGAAGCTCACTCAGCGCCGCTTCCTCGGCAATCAGGCTTTCATAACGAGTTCTTAACTCTGGCGCTGGCCGCACAAACAATCGCCCTCGATGGCCATCAAGCACTACCGGGGCTCCATTTAAGCGTGGCAGCGGGAGATCCATCATCCCAAGTACCGTCGGAATCCCCATGGCACGGGCGACAATAGCAACATGGGAGGTACTCGAACCACGCACGGACACCAAGCCCTTCAGCTTATCTCTTGGCACTTCTCCCAGCATAGCAACGCTAATTTCATCACCTACCAGAATGGCATTTTCTGGGTAGGTTTCTGGGGTGGAAGGCGTGTCTTCTTGCAGGTGTGCCAGCACACGGCGGCCAAGATCGCGGATATCCGCCGCACGCTCACGTAAATAGTCGTCGTCGACGCGCTCAAGGTATTGCACATGACGACGCACCACGTCGGCCAACGCGCCAGGTGCCCACTGCCCTTCGCGAATACGCTTTTCCACTTCTTCGGAGAGCGCCGCTTCGCCAAGCATTTGCTGATAAACATCAAACAGCGCCAGCTCTTGGGAAGAAATACGATTAACCAAGCGCTCTGCCGCGGCACGGATTTCATCGCGCGTTTTGCCAATGGCTTCCTTTAGCCGTGCGACTTCGTAGTCTTGATCGCTGGGAATAAGGTCGGGCACGCTATTTAGGTCAGCGGGCGGCGTAATGACTACCGCCTCCCCCATCGCCATGCCTGGAGAAGCCGCCACGCCTTTAAACATGGCCTGACCACCCGGAAGCGCTGGACGAGCCAAGTTGCCGGTAGCTAGCGCGTGAGCCAGCACGCCTGCCAACTGAGCAGCCATGGTTACCAGAAAAGCTTCATCTTCATCGTCGTACTGACGTTTTTCGGCTTGCTGTACGACTAAAACGCCCAACATGAGCCGCTGATGAATAATCGGCACTCCCAAGAAGCTGGAGTAACGCTCTTCGCCAGTTGCTTCAAAATAGCGAAAGTGAGGATGGGTTTGTGCATCTTCTAAATTAAGCGGCTCGCTGCGCTTAGCCACTAAGCCTACCAAGCCTTCGCCTAGCGGTAGCACAACACGGCCTACTGCTTGGGTGCGAAGGCCAATCGTCTCCATCAATACAAGTGACTCAAGCTCCTTGTCATATAAATAGAAGGAGCACACGTCAGTTTGCATGGCCTTTCGTATGCGACGTACCATCGTTGACAGCGCGGCGTCGAGGTTTCGTGCGCCATTCACTTCTTGAATAACGCGTCGCAGTACCTCAAGCATGGACGTTTTCCTATTCACTATTATTTGCCTCGCTGAGGGATTTTCGGCCAGCTGTCACTGTGCCCTTCGAACCGTTTCCTTGGAACTGTTTCTTTTGAACAGTTCACCTAGTGCAGCTTACTGGAACAGCTTCCTAGAACAGTTTTCTAGAACAGTGGAGCCCACGCTATCCATCGTGATCTTGTTGCGCCAAGCGCTGAACGCGAGGAGAAAGCTCCCGTAGCGCGCGCCGATATACCTCTCGTTTGAACGGCACCACTTGCCCCAGCGGATACCAGTAACTTACCCACCGCCAACCATCGAACTCGGGGTTAGGCGTTGCCGTCATACAGATTCGATTCTCTTGGCAGCGAATCTTGAGTAAAAACCACTTCTGCTTCTGGCCGATACAAACCGGCCGTGAGTGGGTGCGAATCATGCGTCGTGGCAGACGATAGCGCAGCCATCCCCGGGTACAGGCGACAATATCGACATCGTCGGCGGTTAGACCGATCTCCTCAAAAAGCTCACGAAAAAGCGCTTGATGTGGTGTTTCGTTTGCCTTGATGCCTCCCTGGGGAAACTGCCACGCGTTTTGCCCTACACGACGCGCCCAAAGCAGCTGCCCCTGGCTATTGGCAATAATGATGCCAACATTGGGGCGAAAGCCGTCAGCGTCGATCACGGACATCACCTTATAAATTTTCAGTTGTCCCCATTTTTCCACAAGGGAGACAAGCGTATCAATACAATATCGCCCTAAGTGGTTAAACCATGGTGACTCTGCGATAATCCGCCGCTTTGCGAGCCGTTACTGAGCTAACGACCAGCACAACTAACTAACACCATAAGGGGAGCGCCGTGAGTCTGGCCATATTCGATTTGGATAATACGCTGATATCCATCGACAGCGATCATGCCTGGGGCGAGTTTTTGCTCGAACAGGGGGCAGTTGACCCAGTTGCCTACCGCGAGGCCAATGAGCGCTTTATGGCGGACTACAATGCAGGCACACTAGACATGGCGGCTTTTTTGGAAATGGCCTTGAAGCCACTGGCTGAAAATACGCCGGAGCAGTTAGCCGCTTGGCATCAGCAGTTTATGGTCAGCAAGATCGAACCGAATATTTTACCTAAAGCAGAAGAACTGCTTGCTCGGCACCGCACGAAAGGCGATACGCTGCTGATCATCACCGCCACTAATCGCTTTATTACGGCCCCGATCGCCAATCGTTTGGGCGTGGACGACTTGATTGCAGTTGACCCAGAAATAGTAGATGGCCGCTACACCGGGCGAGTGGCAGGCACTCCCAGCTACCGCGAAGGCAAAGTAACTCGCTTAAAGCAATGGCTTGAAGGGCAAGAGTTCACCATGGATGGCGCATGGTTTTACAGCGATTCACACAACGACCTTCCCCTGCTCGAACAGGTAGAGCACCCAGTGGCCGTCGACCCCGACGATACCCTGCGCAAGGTGGCCGAAGAACGCCAATGGCGCATTATGAGCCTACGAGACTGAGCCAACGG
>NZ_BJUL01000033.1 GCF_007989605.1 Vreelandella venusta
TGGGCTTAGAACCTTAGACACAACTGCTGAGTCACACAGCGGCGCTAATAGTAACTGAGACATGGCCTAGAAAGACTAATAAAGGCTGCGTTTTAAACCTAGTTAACAAAGCTGGGTTAGACTCCCCGCATTACCGACCTGAAAGCGATAGCAGTTGACCTGGCTTCAGTACTTCTGGGCGTTCAAGAGCATTCCACCTGATCAAATCTTGTTGAGTGACATTATAGCGTGACGCAATCACAGATAGGTTATCGCCACTTTCAACGCGGTGAACGTTAGGCGTGCCGGTTGATGCCAGTGCGGTACTGTTTGATTGCGAAAGCTGAGCTAACACCTGAGTGTCGACTTCTTCAGGCACCAGTAACGTCTGTGCGCTGCGTGGGTCAAGGCTGCCATTTAGTAAGCCAGGGTTTAGCTCGGCCAGCGCGGATTGACTAACATCCAGAAGCTGAGAGGCTTGTGCCAGGCTCACTGGCTGCTCCAGCTGAACTTTGGCAAAAGCGGGATCGGGATGAATATCGGGAAGTGAAACCCCGTACTGTTCTGGGTTGTTGATGATTGTCGCAATGGCTTTAAGTTTAGGAACGTACTGCATCGTTTCATGGGGCAGTGATAGTTCCCAGTAGTCGCCTGCAAGACCTTGACTCTGAGCTTGGCGTTGCGCACGGTTAACGGTGCCAGCCCCTGCATTGTAAGCAGCCAGCGACAGCATCAGGTCACCCTCGTACCACTCATCTGCCTGCATTTCCAGGTAATCAAGCGCTGCTGCGGTAGACGTCACGACGTCTAAACGTCCATCATAGTTGCCGTTGCGAACCAAGCCTAAGGCGTCTCCGGTACCCGGCATAAACTGCCAAAGTCCAGCGGCTCCTCGATGGCTCCGGGCGCTGGGGTCGAAAGAACTCTCAACAAACGGAATTAGCGCGATTTCTCCAGGAAGGCCACGCTCGCTTACTTGCTGGGTGATCCAGGCAAGCCAGGGGGTTGCTCGTTCCGTAATAGCGACAATATTTTGCGGGCTGGAACGGTAGTACTCTATCCACTTGTCGACACGCGCTTGAGCATCGGCAGGGAGATTCTTTTCCTGCCACTGGAAACTATCCCGCAGTGTGCTCCAGGCATCTTGAGGTTGTAGCTCAAGCGCTTCCCAGAAGTGATGCTGAAAGGCATTAGGGCTAACGTCGGGTGGAATGAGCGCGTCATTGTGTGCGCTGTTAGATTGGTATGCTTCGGTAGTAGAGGCTTGAGAGCTGGCCGCTGCGGCTAAAAATAGGCTCACAATAACAGTGCTTCCAGCGCTTAGTAATAAGCGCTGGCGAATCGTTCGATAAGTCATAGTCGGTTCGTTTTTACTCGATAGCGTTCTTAAAAACGGTTCTTCCACTCACGTAAAGTGGTGAACGTGGCGAGATCATCATCATTGACCCCATGTGTACCTACTGCTTGACGCACACTCTCGGTGCTCACGCGCAAGTAGGGGTTGATCCTCAGCTCGCGTCCTATCGTGCTGGGTAAGGTGGGTCGGTCTAATGCCCGAGCCTTCTCACACTCCTGCAGTGCATATTTAACGTCTTCGTTATCAGGATCTGCAGCACGAGCAAATGTTAGATTCGCTTGCGTATATTCATGCGCTGCAAAGACCAGCGTATCCTCTGGGAGTTCCGCTAAGATTTGCAGAGAGGCAAACATTTGCTCTGGCGATCCTTCAAATAAGCGGCCACACCCACCGCAAAACAGGGTGTCGCCGCAGAAAAGTAGCGCAGGAATTCCTGGAGTGAAGTAACTCACGTGATCTAACGTATGTCCTGGCGTGGCCATGACTTCAAAAAGGCGCCCCATAATACGTACTTCATCGCCGTGCCCTACCTGTTCATTAATGCCTTCGATAGTAGGGTTGGCGGGGCCAATCACCCGAGGTGAGAAGCGTTTAATCAACTCTGCAAGGCCACCCGTATGATCATGGTGATGATGAGTGATTAAGATCGTACCCAGCGTTAAGGACTCACGCTCAAGGAACGCAATGACAGGTGCTGCTTCACCGGGATCCACCACGCAAACGCTTTGACTGGTATCCTGTCTTAATAGCCAAATGTAATTATCGCTAAGTGCGGGAATCGGTGTCACGCTCATCATGGGCGAGATCCTTTAGTTCAAAAAATAGACGCGCAACTATACGCTTTCGAAGGCGCTTACGCTGGCGTTCAAAACGTTAAAAAGCATTTACTGTGGAGGGAAGCGCTGTTCATGTCAACTTCGTCAACGGCAACTCGGCTCGCCCAGCAGATGGCGGAAAGCCAAGCGTACTGGCAAACAGAGGCTGGCCGTTCGCTATGGGAAACGCAGCGAGCGTGTTTAGGGCCGCTGGTTGAAGGGCGCAAAGGTGGCCACAGTTTAGAGATGAGCATGGGGCCAACGTTGATGACCATGTCGGCCATTCCTCATACTATTCGCTGGTCGCCGACGAGAGCAATGGCGGAGACAGCATCCACGTTAGTCTGTCCGCCAGATCACCTAGCCTTACCAGACCGTAGTATAGAAGCAGTGGTTATTCATCACTGGCTAGAGCATTTGCCGGATGCCCACCACACGTTACAAGAGGCTGCCCGGGTAACTTCCGATAGCGGTGTGTTGGTTCTATTTGGTTTTAACCCGCTAGCACTGAACGGATTAACCCAGCGCTGGCGTAAGCAGCAAGGGCGTTTTCCCTGGAGCGGGCAGTGGCGAACGGCTAACCGCTTGCGCGACTGGCTGGCGTTTGTCGATTTTGACGTAGAACGCGTAGACTACTGCTGTTTTCGGGGGCCAATGAGTGCCACCTGTGGAGGGCGATGGGAAGCGTTAGGGCGCAGGCATAATTTACCATTGGGTGAAAGTTACATGATTCAAGCGCAGCGGCGACAACGCCATGCGCCGGTAGAGCGCCTTAAATTTGGATTGCATGCACCGATCACTCCCACGTCTCTGGGAGCGACAAGAACCGGTGCTTCTGTGCGATACCATTCAGGTCAACATCGTTTAGAAAAGGATAGTGAAAGTGAGTAAGCAAGCAACCGATGGGTTGCCTCGCGTTACGGTGTATACCGATGGGGCCTGTCGCGGAAATCCGGGCCCAGGCGGCTGGGGGGTGGTGCTGTCCAGTGGGCAGCATGAAAAGACGCTAAAGGGCTTCGAAGCAGATACCACTAACAATCGTATGGAATTAATGGCGGCCATTATGGCGTTGCGAACGCTAAATAAGCCGTGTGATGTGGCTCTCTGGACCGATTCCCAGTATGTGCGCCAGGGAATTACTCAATGGATTCATAATTGGATTAAGCGAGGTTGGAAGACCGCGGCCAAGCAACCGGTTAAAAACGCTGAGCTCTGGAAGACCCTTCACGAGGAAACTCAGCGGCATCGCGTCGAGTGGCACTGGGTAAAAGGGCATAGCGGGCACCCTGGTAATGAGCGCGCCGATGCGTTGGCCAACGAAGCCATTGATGAGCATAACAGGAGATCAGCATGCGCCAAGTGATCTTGGATACGGAAACAACCGGCATTGACCCAAAAGATGGCCACCGATTAGTGGAAATTGGTGCCGTTGAAATGATTAACCGGCGGTTGACAGGGCGCTCCTATCATCAATATATCAACCCGGAACGACATATTGATGCTGAAGTCGTAGCGGTTCACGGTATTGATGATGCCAAGGTAGCCAATGAGCCGGTATTTGCCGCAGTAGCGGATGACTTCTGGGCATTTATAGCAGGAGCCGAACTAGTGATTCATAACGCCCCCTTCGATGTGGGGTTTATTGATCATGAGTTGATGATGCTAAACCAGCGGCGGCGGTCCCCCGCATTAGGCCCTGTTAGCGAACATTGCCGCATTCTTGATACGTTGGTGATGGCTCGCCAGATGCACCCAGGCCAGCGTAATAGTCTCGATGCATTATGCAAGCGTTACGATATTGATAACGGTCATCGCGTGTTGCACGGCGCATTGCTGGATGCCGAGATCCTAGCCGACGTCTATTTGGCGATGACAGGCGGGCAAACGGCGCTAACGCTTGACTCAGAAGCATCGTCAGGTGAACAGCAAAACAATCAAGCCAATGAAGGGCTGTCGGTACAGCGTTTAGCGTTGACGCCAGGGCAGCTGAGGGTCATCCGGCCTAGTGAGGAAGAGCGCGCCGCGCATCAGGCTAAATGTCAGGCGCATCAATTACGTTGGTTTGATGCTGGTTGGTCTGAAGGTAATAGTGCCGATGCTTAGACGTGAAATTCCTCATTGTGCGCGAGAAGGTCGTGTTATCTGCGTGTCGCGTAGTCATCTAGCGCCAGCACCGTTGGCGGAAGGCGGTGAGTTAACGCCGTTACAGCCGACTCAACCCTGGGACGAGAGGATGCAGCCGCTATGCTATTGGCACGATGAACCAGTGGCGCTTTTAGTAGAAAGTAAGCCGGGTGAGGACTGGATAGATGGGCGGCAGTGGCTCGGTGAGCTACCTGTTTCCTGGTTCAGCCTGCTATCGACGGCACTTCAGGTCGGCGCTTGGTTAGAGAACCATCGTTTTTGTGGGCGTTGTGGCGAAAAGGCAACCAAGTTGGAAGCTGAGTTTGCAATGCACTGTCATGCCTGTGGACACCGTAACTATCCGCGCATTTCTCCTTGTATTATCACGCTAGTTACCAGTGGGGAGGCGATGCTGTTAGCACGAAGCCCAAGGTTCCCTCCAGGACGTTACTCGACACTTGCAGGCTTCATTGAGCCTGGAGAGTCTGCTGAAGAAGCGGTACATCGTGAGATATACGAAGAGGTGGGCGTACATGTGGAAAACCTTCGTTACCACCAAAGCCAAGCGTGGCCATTTCCGCATTCATTAATGTTTGGGTTCTTTGCTGAAGCGACGACGCGGCGCATTCATATCGATGGTGTAGAGATTAGTGATGCCGCTTGGTTTTCGCCAAGGCAGCTACCTTCATTGCCACCACCGTACTCAATTTCACGTGAACTTATCGAAACGCATCTCGCCCGCTGGCGTTGAGTGCTCACGGGCGAGAATGGGCGTTATTGGCTGGGAAATAGGCTGGTCAGCTTAGTGGCCAGCATGACATTGCCGGTAGCTTTCAGCTTACCCGTCATGAAAGCCGTCATACCATTGACGTCTCCGCTCATAATGCCTTTTAGCGTATCTGTACTCATGCTTAGGCTCACAGAAGGATCGTCATGCTCACCTTCGTGTACGTCCAGCGTTCCGTCCTGGATAACCATGTGGTGGCTGCCTGCGTCAGAGAAATGAAATTGGAATACTTCATCCATTCCTTTGGCAGCTTCAGGGTTAAAGCGCGACTGAAGTTTATCTAACGTGTTCGATGACATTATAAATTCCCAAAAATTATTTGGTCGTTAACCAAGCAGGTGTAAGGCGTTAGGTGAGTTTCTCACGACGCTATCAATGAGGTTATTTTAAACAAGCGTTTTAATCAAGCTAGATTGTCGAGTAGGAGAGAAGGTATGAGCGAGTGGATGGTAGAGATGGGCACGTTTTTGATTCAAGCCAGCTTGCTGATGGCGATGGCAGGTATCGTGCTGGCGCTAATACTGCGTAATAAGGAGAGTGGGGAAACTAGCCTTAAGCTCAGCGTAGAGTCGCTTAATGACCAGCGACGTTCCCGTGGCCGCAGGCTTCGCGTTACCACGACAGAACAAGGTGCAAGAAAAAAACTGGTCAAAGCGTTTCGCCAAGAAGAGAAAGCAAAGCATAAGGCTGCTAAGCACGGTAAAGGAGAGGCTCAGGGCGCTCAGAAGGTATGGGTGTTGGACTTTCATGGTGATCTCAAGGCGTCACAAACTGAGCAGTTTGCTCAAGAAGTGTCGGCGATTATTGATGTTGCCGCAGCCGAGGATGAAGTTGTTGTGCGGTTAGAGTCGGCGGGTGGGCTTGTGCATGCCTATGGCTTAGCGGCGGCGCAGCTTGACCGCCTTCAAGCAGCAGGTTTAACCACAACGGTATGCATCGACAAAGTGGCTGCTAGCGGCGGCTATATGATGGCGTGTACAGCTAACCATATTAAAGCTGCGCCGTTTGCGGTGATTGGCTCTATTGGCGTTGTCGCTCAGGTGCCTAATATTCATCGCTTGTTAAAGCGCAATGATATTGATGTTGAGCTGCTGACTGCGGGCAAATATAAACGAACCTTGACCGTGTTGGGGGAAAACACCGAAGAGGGGCGTGAAAAGTTTATTGATGATTTAGAAAACACCCATCGGTTGTTTAAAGAGTATGTCTCTCAGCATCGCCCAGACATGGACATTGATGCACTAGCGACGGGCGAAATCTGGTACGGCAGTGAAGCGCTTGAAAGGAAGCTGACCGACAGTATTGGGACCAGCGAGGCGTATTTGGTAGAACGCATGGCGCAGGCTCAAGTGTACAGCGTGAAGCTTGAACCGCCGAAAACTCTTAGCCGTAAGGTAGGCTTGGCAGTGTCGGCGGGCGTTGAACAAGCCATTGTTAAAGGGCTTGGTTTAATCGATGCGGCGGGTTGGCAGCGTCGATAGTTAATCGCTACTGTTTATAGCTGCTGTTGATAGCAACTTGACAGTTAGGCGGCGTAGTGGTGCGCCAGGGTGTCAATAATCGCCTTGGCGCTTTCACTACTCAGTGAGTAGTAAATGGTTTGCGATTCACGGCGAGTGTCGACCAGTTGGTCGCGGCGTAAAATTGCCAAGTGTTGGCTTAACGCTGACTGGCTTAGTTCCAACTGCTGGTTGATCTGAGTGACTGAGAGCTCTTTTTCTGCCAGCAGACAGAGTATTTGGAGACGTTTTTCGTTTGCCAATGCTTTAAGTAGATTAGTGCCCGCCTCAATGGCGTGGCAATCATGTTCCAATAAACGGGCAGCGGCGCTAGTAGAAGCAGACATGAGGATCTCCTTGCCTACACAGTTGTGACAGCGTTGTTATAGGTTATTTAGGCATCGTCGCGTCGCGAGGATCAGTTGTTAAATGATCAGTAATTTAGCGGTATTTGTCCAAACGCTGGTTTAACGGTCTATCAATGGTAGTGCTGTGGTGTTTTGTCGACAATGGTGTTGGGCTTGTAGCGCTTTAGTCGCGATTTATCCCATAGTATGAGGGTGAGATAGCGACTTACTTTATAAAGTGTCAACAATCGGCTAGTTTCATTGACACAATAAAGGCAAGTCCCACCATGAGCCTCTATCAGCAAACGTACCAGCACTCTGTTGAAAACCCCGAAGCCTTCTGGGGCGAGCAGGCCAAGCGGTTACCTTGGTTCAAATTTCCTTCCACAATTCTTAGCTATGACGATCAGCAACATGCTCGCTGGTTTGACGATGGCGAGCTGAATATTTGCCACGCGGCGATCGATTACCACGTCGAGCAGGGTAGAGGCGACCAGCCCGCTATCCTTTGGGATTCTCCCGTTACCCAATCAAAGCAAGCCATTACCTATCAAACGTTGCGTGATCGTGTCGCGCAGTTTGCCGGAGGACTTGCGCGCCTTGGTGTGACAAAGGGTGACCGAGTAGTCATTTACATGCCGATGGTGCCTGAAGCGCTCATCGCAATGTATGCATGCGCCCGATTAGGGGCAGTTCACTCGGTTGTGTTTGGAGGTTTCGCACCCCACGAACTGGCGGTGCGCATTGAAGATGCTGAGCCAAAAGTAGTGATTGCGGCTTCCTGTGGCATCGAAGTGGATAAAGTGCTTCCTTACAAGCCTATTGTTGACCAAGCCATAGCGCTCAGCAGTTTTAAACCGGATGCCTGCGTCATTTTTCAACGTGATGCACATCGTGCGGAACTCCATCAAGGCGACCATGACTGGCAAGCACTGGTAGCAGATGCGCCGTTTGCTGGCTGTGTTCCAGTAAAAGCGACCGACCCGCTTTATATCCTATATACCTCAGGCACGACAGGTAAGCCCAAAGGGGTTATGCGAGACACAGGTGGTTACGCGGTAGCGTTAGCCTATTCGATGGAAGCAATTTATGCCCTGAATCCTGGCGATGTGATGTTTACCGCATCGGATGTGGGTTGGGTCGTCGGACACTCTTATATTGTGTATGCGCCGCTGCTGAGAGGGTGCACCACAATCGTGTATGAGGGGAAACCCGTTAAAACGCCTGATGCAGGCGGCTTTTGGCGGTTGATTGACGAGTACAAGGTCAAAAGCTTTTTCACTGCACCGACTGCCTTCCGGGCAATCAAAAAAGAAGATCCTGATGCCAAGCTGCTAGCTAGTTACGATATCAGCAGCCTGGAACACTTATATGTAGCGGGCGAGCGCTTAGACCCACCGACGTTTCATTGGCTTGATGACCTATTGGATGTACCGGTCATCGATCATTGGTGGCAAACTGAAACCGGCTGGCCTATTGCTGCAAACTTGCCTGGTATTGAAACTGCGCCCACCAAAGCGGGTTCGGCAACCTTCCCGGTGCCGGGTTTTAACGTGCAAATTTTGGATCGGGATGGTGAGCAAGCAGACACTATGCAGCAGGGCAGCGTGGTCATTAAGCAACCGCTTCCACCTGGCTGTCTTACCGGTATTTGGCGTGATCCCCAACGTTTTCATAGTGCCTATATGGCAGCCTACCCAGGTTATTACCTGACTGGCGATGGTGGCTACTTTGATGAAGAGGGGTACTTGTTCATCATGGGTAGAACTGATGACGTGATCAACGTAGCTGGGCATCGTCTTTCTACTGGTGAAATGGAAGAAATCGTCGGTGCACATCCTGCGGTGGCTGAGTGTGCTGTTATTGGTATTCACGACGAGCTAAAAGGCCAACTGCCGATCGGGCTGGTAATCACTAAGGATGGTTTCGATGGTGATGAGGCAACGCTTGAGGCAGAGCTAATTAGCCGAGTACGCGAGCACATTGGGCCGATTGCTTGCTTTAAGCAGGTGTTGGTCGTCAATCGCCTGCCCAAGACTCGCTCGGGTAAAATCTTACGCAAGTTACTGCGTAATATTGCCGACGGTAAGTCGTTCGGTATTCCCTCAACCATTGATGATCCGACTAGCTTAGAAGACGTGCATGCGGCGATGCGTGAGCGCTCTGTCGGCGCATCTGAGCAAGCCAAGTCGCTAGACGTTTAGGTTAAAACGTTGCTAATAGCGTGATCAATAGAGCCGCCCGGGCAGGTGGGCGGCTTTAATTACCTAACAGAAGGCGTATAATGCGCGCCCCAGTGGCGTTAACCGCGCTTATTATATGAGGGTTCCCTAACCCCTCGGACTTGCAAAAAAAGGCCAACCTGCATGTTTGCATTAACCGACACCCAGCACCGTCGTTGCCTTCTGGTAATGGTCGCGTTTCATATTGGTATTATTGCCGCCAGTAACTACTTGGTTCAATTGCCATTTACCCTGTTTGGTTTTCATACCACTTGGGGCGCATTCAGTTTCCCCTTTATCTTTTTGGCAACTGACTTAACGGTTCGTTTATTCGGCAAAGGGCCGGCTCGCTCAATTATACTGCGCGTCATGTTTCCGGCGTTGGTGGTCTCTTACGTTGTTTCGGTAATTTTTCCACGGGGAAGCTTTGTCGGTATCGAAGCCTTGGGGGAGTGGAATGTATTTGTTGCCCGTATCGCGTTGGCTAGTTTCCTTGCATACGTGCTAGGCCAGTTACTCGATGTTCAAGTGTTTGATCGTCTTCGTCAGTGGGCGTGGTGGGTAGCTCCCGTTTGCTCTACCGTATTGGGCAATCTAGCAGATACCTTTGCTTTCTTTACGACCGCATTTTATAACAGTCCAGACCCTTTTATGGCCGAACATTGGGTAGAAATAGCCGTGGTCGACTACGCCATTAAGCTTGGCATTAGTCTATTATTCTTCCTGCCTTTATATGGCCTGTTGTTAGCGTGGTTAACGCGTCGGCTAGTCGTGTGGACAGGGCAAGCTGATACATCCCCCCAAACCGCATAACGGTTAAGCTTAACGGCCCAGCCTAAAAACCAAGCGTAACGACTGAGGAGCCCGCATGACTGATGATGCCCGTATTGATCTTTATGTTATCGATTTGCCCGACGAATCAGGCAGCGACGATCAACTACCTATTGTGGTGATCCATGGTTTGTTGGGTAGCGCCGATAACTGGCGTTCGCACTTAAAGGTTTGGCAGCGCAGTAGGCGGGTTATTGCTGTGGATCTTCGCAACCACGGTCGTTCACCTCATGCAGAAGGTATGAGCTATAGCGCTATGAGCCAAGATGTGTTGGCGGCGCTCGATAAGCATGGAGTCGAACGCGCACATGTATTGGGTCACTCAATGGGCGGTAAGGTGGCTATGACGCTGGCGCGTATGAACCCTGAACGCTGTGCGTCACTGATGGTGGCAGATATTGCTCCGGTGGCTTATCAGCACGGTCACGACGATGTGTTTGCTGCGCTCGAACGGGTAAAAGCGGCTAAACCCACTAACCGTCGTGAGGCCGATGCCTTATTGGCTGAGCATGTTGATTCCCGTCCAACTCGGCTGTTTCTTGCCACCAATTTAGTGCGCAATGAGCAGGGTGAGATGGAAGTGCGCGTTGGGTTGGCTGAAATTCAACGTGGTTATGACGCGATTATCGGTAAACCTGATGGTGACCGCGCTTTCGAAGGGCCAACCCTAGTGCTTAAAGGCGCTGATTCGCACTACGTCGCAGATGACATGCTGCCAGCGCTACGCGAAGTACTGCCGCGGGCAAGAGTCGTGACACTTAAAAACGCCGGACATTGGCTTCATGCCGATCAACCAGCAGCATTCCAGCAAGCTGTTGATGCATTTATGGCTGCCCACTCCTAGCCTGAAGGCTAATTTCTAAGCAGAGCTAAAAAGAGCTAGAGCGGCAACACCGTGAGATTATGCCGCTCGGGCTCACGTAAAAAACGGTTTAGGATGCGATAGGTATCCACATCAAATTTGGCAGCGGCTCCCTTCAGCCTCAAGGCGCGATGTTTAGTCGCAGCGCTGCCTAAATAGCACCAGTGATCGACCACATGATGGCTAGTCGGGCCATTTTTACGGCTTTTCTCGCGAATAATAATTCGCCCCGGCCAAGGCCATGTTTTTACTTGAAAAGATGCTAGTGCCTCTTGGGCGCGCTGCGTGTGGCTTTCAAGAGGCTCCTGTCCACAGCAGGCGCCTCGACACTTGCCTAACTGATTAGCAAAACACCGTCCTGTTCCTTTATCTATTCCGAGCACTTGCGGGCAAAGCTGATGTGTTTCGGCAATATTGCGCAGCGCATCTTTCGCTTCTTTGGCACTGCGAAACAGCCCAAATAGCTTTCCCGGCTGAGGCTGGCTGATGGCTTTGCCGCTGACCAGTGTTGGGCAAGGTTGATCGGTTGGCCAATACCACGTTTTTAAATGCCCCTGACGGCGTAACTGTCGGTTCATAATCGGCATCAGCTCTTTGACCAGTTGAGCCTCTCTTAACTGGGCGCTTAAATCGCCAGCGGTTTCTTCCCACTCAATGTGCTGTATTTGCTGGGCAAGGCGCATCTCTTTATCGTCCTGGTGGTCGCGTTGGAAATGGCCCAGCACGCGGCTGCGTAAATTAATACTTTTGCCAACGTACAGTGGAAGGCGGTTGTGGCCATAAAACAAATAAACCCCTGGCGAAGCAGGAAGCCCGGTTAGTTGCTCACTGGGCAAATGTGCGGGCAGACTACGGTGGCGCTGCTCATCGGCAAGAGCGGCTTGCCAGCTGTCAGCGTCATACTGCTGCTGCCAGGTTTCCCACAATTGCCAAAGCGCAGTGGCATCATCTTCTGCCCGATGCTGGCGGACTTGTGGAATGTTGAAATGTGTCAATAAGGCGCGGAGATTGTGCTTGGGCAGTTCAGGCATTAGGCGGCGGGAAATGCGCAGTGTGCAGAGGAGGTGCGGCTGATAGGTAATGTCGGCACGCTTGAACTCGTTGCGCAGAAAGCTGGCATCAAAGCGTGCATTGTGGGCGACAAGACAGTCTTCACCGAGCCAGTCGCGCAAGCTGCGCGCAATGGCCTGAAAAGAGGGCGCATCAATCAGCATATCATCATAAATGCCGGTGAGCTGGCTGATGTGAGAAGGCACGCTGGTGCCGGGATTAATCAGGCTGACCCAGCGATCCGTTATGTGATCATTGACTACCTTTAATGCCGCAATTTCGGTAATGCGGTCACGCGTTGCGCGGGTGCCTGTTGTCTCAACATCAATAAATATCAGTGGCGTGTTACTCATGATGCTTGCGTTATTACCATCCTATTTCAGCGTACAGCGATCAACGTATGAGGATTGACGGCTAAGCGGGAAACTGGCAATGCTGTTTCGATAATACCGGCTTGCTCAAGATAGCGTTCAAATGATGCGTAGCGTCGGGTATCAAGAGCTGCTGGACTAATAGCGATACGGCGTAATAGATCGTCCCAGGCGGCTTCGTTAATCGCATTATCCAGAGCAGGATAGCTACTAATCAGCAACGACCATGCTGCATCCGGATTTTCAATAATCCAATTACTCGCCTCTTCCAAGGCAATAAGAACACGTGACCAGGTAGCTGCTTGTTTTGTGACTGTGTCGCTATGTGCCAGCAGGATCAAACCATCATGACGCGGCACGTCAACATCGTTGTAACGCACGGTATGGGTGACAATACCATCTGACGCCAGCTGCTGTGGCAGCGTGTGATAAAAGCCATCGGCGATGGCATCAACACGGCCTTCTCGCAGGGCACCGGCAGCATCAAAGTGGACGCTTTCCGGCGGGGCGAAATCGTCGATTTGGCGAAATGAGGTAGGCACCAGTTGGTCTGCCAGCACATCACGCCCTTCGCGAGTTGAAAAGCCATAGTGCAAGCCGGCAAGTTGATCGGTAGTTTCGCCTGTTGGAGCGTCTCCCGCCACGATGACTGCATTGAGTGGCGTCTCAATCAGCGTACCAATACGGGTAATGGTGGCGCCATCGTGAGCGTGTAAATGCAACAACGGCTGGCGCGTTAATGCCAGATCAACTTCTCCCGCCGTCAACAGTTTGATCGCGATAGATGGGTCTGCAGGGGTTAACAGTTCAAGTGCAAGTCCTTGGGCAGCAAACAGACCCCGTTGCTTCGCCACAATTAAGGCGGCGTGCTGAGGGCTGACATACCAATCTAGCATTAGACGAAGCTGCTTTAAGGGGGGCGGCTCTAGCGGTGGTGGTGGTGTAAGCGCCATGCTGGGCGCTTCTTGTGGCCCGTCATCTGCTGTTTCACTGCCTATAGAGGGCCATAGCCCAATGGGCAATGAGACCTCGCTCTCAAGCGTCAGCGGCTCACTGGTACTATCTTTTTCGCTGTCTTCATTTGCGTAAGTGGCTGAAATTGAAAATAATAAAAAAATGCTTAATGCAAAGAATGCAAGTGAACCGATACGCCAAAAAGCGTTCAACATAACCTTAACTCCCGATGGTATGACGCCGGAGTTTAGCTGTGAGGTGAAGGATCTGGCTAGCCCCTGTAAGCGACAAGCCTAACAAGCTCAGTAAATTGTACGGTGGCATGTAATAATAGAACGGCATTGATGGTGAGACGGAGAGACATGGACGCAATTTACACGTTCTTCTTAGTTGGCGGTTCCCTGATGGCGCTCAGCATTTTAGCGAGCCGTCTTTCTTCAATGATGGGAGTGCCGCTGCTACTGATTTTCCTAGGACTTGGCATGCTGGCAGGCGAGGATGGCCTGCTAGGGGTTGAGTTCGATGATTACACCATGGCGTTTACGATTGGCCATCTAGCGCTGGCAATGATCCTGCTGGATGGTGGTCTTCGCACGCGATTAAAAACGTTCCGTGTTGGCTTTAAGCCAGCGCTTTCGTTAGCCACCTTTGGCGTCTTTATCACCAGCGCTATTGTTGGTGTTATTTCTATGTGGGTGTTTGATCTTTCCCTAGTACAAGGGTTACTTGTTGGGGCAATTGTTGGCTCCACCGATGCTGCAGCCGTGTTCTCGATGCTAAGCGGCCGTGGGGTTAACCTTAACGAGCGGGTAGGGGCCACGCTGGAAATTGAATCGGGTACCAACGACCCGATGGCCATTTTCCTCACGCTGATGCTGGTCGAACTGCTGGTTGGCGATATTGGTGGCATTGGCGAAACATTACTGTTCTTCATTTCCCAGTTTGGTATTGGCTTAATTGTGGGTATTGGTGGTGGCTGGCTAAGCGCTAAGCTACTGCGTTGGTTAGATCTAGCCCCGGGTCTTTATGCCATGCTAGCGCTGGCGCTTGGGTTTAGTGTGTTTGGGTTAACCAGTGTACTCGGCGGCAGCGGCTTCCTGGCCATTTATTTAGCAGGGTTGATGATTGGTAATCAGCCTGGGCGGCACCTTAACTTTATTCTTCCGGTACACGATGGGTTGGCTTGGTTGAGCCAGATTGGTTTGTTCCTGGTGCTAGGCTTACTCGTTACGCCAAGCCAGCTCTGGGACGTGGCATTGCCAGCAGGACTGGTTGCGCTAGCACTGATTTTCGTTGCACGGCCCCTGGCGGTGTTGATCACCATTAAGCCATTTTTCAAATTCCGCTGGCGAGAAACCTTCTTTATTGCCTGGGTTGGCCTGCGGGGCGCAGTACCTATCGTGCTGGCTATCTTCCCGTTAATCGGCGGGGTGGAAAACGCCTCGCTGTACTTTAACGTAGCATTTGCGGTGGTACTGATGTCGCTGCTTATTCAGGGCGGTTCGCTAACACTTATGGCGCGATGGCTGAAAGTAGAAGTGCCAGTAGGTACCACGCCGAACCGCCGAGGGCCGCTAGGCATAATGCCGGATAATGATTTTGAGATGTTTGTTTACGTAGTCGAAAACGAAGACTTAGAAGATGTTCCTATCCGGCTACTGCGTTTCCCTTCGGGGGCATTGATTTCGGCGCTATTTCGCAACCACGTGATGCTTCACCCTAAAGGGAGTACGCGGTTAAAGCTTGATGATGTTATTTGTGTCATTGGGCGCACCGAAGACCTCGCCGCGCTCAATCGACTCTTCAACGGCGATGCAAAGCTCAAACAAGAGCGGGCTTTCTTTGGTACCTTTACCTTGGATGGCGAAGCGCAAATGCAGGATATTGCCCAAGCCTACGGTTTAACCTTAAGCCCCGGTGAGCAGGACATGACACTTGCAGAGTTTATCTCGCTACGTGTCGGCGGCCACCCCGTAGTAGGTGACGATGTCGATTGGCATGGTATTCACTGGGTGGTTAGTGAAATGGAAGGCGGGAACATTACCCGTGTTGGCTTAAGGCTCTACTAATTAATCGGAAAGGCGTTGACTTCCAAGGGAAAGCTGTTATTATACGCACCCATAAGCCGGAGGGATGGCAGAGCGGTTGAATGCACCGGTCTTGAAAACCGGCATAGGTTAATAGCCTATCCAGGGTTCGAATCCCTGTCCCTCCGCCAAAAAATTAAGGGAACCAGCTACTTAGCTGGTTCCTTTTTTTGTTGCTAGGCATTAAAAAAGGGCGAAAATATAACGAGGGGAACACCTGCCGTTATACTGCTTTCGCTAGACCAGTGCACAATAGACTAATGTCTAATCTTCTAAGAACTCTTCCGCTCCTAACGTACTTACCGTCAACACTCGTTTAGCACGTAGATAGACCTCAGTCGTTCGACGGTCGCTGTGTTGTAAGTTGGTCATTGCGTCGTAACCTTGGTTATCTGCATCAGTTGCGTGCTTGGCGCGGATATCGTGCTCAGTGAACCGCTCAACGTGGCCTTCATGCATCGCCTTCCGCATTCCGTATTGCCAGCGACTGTGAAACTTATCCTTGTTGTAGGGCATACTATCCCGCTTGCAGAACAGCGTAGGGCCTTGCTTGCCACGACCTAGATTGTCGGCCTTTATCTCTTGCACTAATCGCCTTAGCTCCTCATCCCAGGGAATGACAGCCTGCTTACCTGCCACGTATCACTCCCCAAGCCGCTGATGTCAAGAACGTCTGTGCATTTATCGACGTGTTGGAGTTTGCTGAGACAGGCGCGCTCGTCGAGCAGTGATCATTTTAAGATATGGCTTACATATAATTGTTGCTGAAAGGGCTAACATAAATGGACTATTCACCAACACAAGCAACGCTATATGAATCTCTTAACTTGCCCCCACTGCATGAATCCAGAAGTGCCATATGGAGCCAAGGTTTGCCGCGGCTGCCAAGCACAGATCGAATATGGAGCCCCAAAATTCGCTATCGCTGTAGCAATTTTCTTACCATTCTACATCGCTCACAACTTTGGTATTTGGATGCATGAATATGTGGGGTACGGGATAATTGTTTCAGGTGTAGTTTTGCTACCTCTTTGCTGGCTGTCGTGGAGGATCACTAAGCGACTCTACTCAAATCGGACGAGTTTTAAGCGCTGGTATCGCTAGCCAGTCGTTTTCTATCTGCGCCTGGAATAGCTAGTATATTTCCGCTATTAAATTCTACGCCTTGGCTTTGCTGGGGCGTCTTGCTTTAGTGTGCTGGTTAATTTTTATTATGTGCTCTAGGCTGATAATTCCTCTAAGAGGATCATCATGCCACTAAACAACGGAGCATTTATGCCTACTACTGGCGAGAAACCTGGAAAAGGTACTTACACTTGCAAAAGCTGTGGTGAAAAAGTCACATTAGACGATCACTCAGATACTATGCCACCTTGCCCCAGATGCCATGGTACTGAATTTAGCTAATAGCAACATTTTCTTATAGTCTATGCCAGACTTTAATAGGCTTTTTACTTTCTACTGTCGTGAGATAGCAGGTACCTACTATGAGAATGCCCCCACTTCCTTTACATCGACCAGCGGTTCACCTTCCGATACCAGTCAAGTTGCGCACGTATGCCACAGTTCGTGGATATTGAAGTCTTTGATGCCTGCCTTGATACTGCGTAACACGATGCCGCTTGGAGTAAGCTAATCTAGTTGATGAGTGAGAAGGTCGCGTTTGCATAAGCCGCTTGTGTATTTCAGTAAGGTGTACCGGCGTACCTGCGGGAAAGTGAATTTTAGGAGGCAACTAAACTCCGTGTATGATACCGATAGACTTCCATTCTAGCTCCGGCGTTGGCCATGACGCTGTGGGTGTCTTCCAAAGGCTTACAGATAAAAAACTCGAGGGCCGTAGATGCGCTCGCCGAAATAGTGAGCCGACATAGGGCCGGCTCACGTTGGCACCTGGAACCTACAGGTCCTTGACGATACGCAGGGCGTCGTAAATCGCTGCGTGGGTATTGCGGTGGGAGATGGCGTCACCGATCCTGAATAGTTGGAACTTCCCATCGGTGGCTGCTGGCTGGGGTGTGCCTACTATTAGATTGTCATAATTGACGGCACCCTGATTGCTCGACAGTGGCTTTAACTCCTCGTAAAGATCAGCCATGGGCAAGGTGCCAAAATTGACCACTACCTGATCTACTCGCCGCTCTTTGACGACATTGGTGTAATCACTGCTGACCGAAGCGACCAGTTCCTTGCCATCAAGCTTGATGCTGATTAGACGGAAGGTGGGGGTGAAGGTGGTATCCAGCATTTGTAACGTGCGCATATAGGGCACTAGGTTCATGGCCATGACTTCCGGTGCCAGGGCGCGGTCGGCTGTCATGTACTCGACCTTACCTCCCGCTTTGGCGATGATTTCAGCCGCCTGCAGTGCGGTATGGTCACCGGCATCGTCGTAAACCAGCACATTATTGCCGGGTTTTACGTGGCCCGAGAGCAAATCCCAGCCGGTAACGGCCAACTCGTTGCCCTCTGCCAGCGCCTCTTCGTTAGGCTGCCCGCCCGTTGCCACGATGACGACGTCAGGCGATTCGGCCAGCACTTCATCTTGTTCGGCAAAGACATTAAAGTGGAATGTAACGCCCATGGCCTGGCAGCGCTCGAAACGCCAATCAATGATGCCCATCATTTCTCTGCGACGCTCGCTCTGCGCCGTCAAGCGAATCTGACCGCCGGGGGCGTCTGCAGCTTCAAACACGACGACTTCGTGGCCGCGCTCGGCCGCCACCCGGGCCGCCTCCAGCCCGCCTGGACCTGTGCCGATGACTACCACCTTGCGCTTGGTATCGGCGGGGGGAATGGTATGGGGCATGGTGGTTTCGCGGCCGGTGGCAGCGTTGTGAATACAGTACGCAGCGCCGCCCTGGTAAATACGATCCAAACAGTAGTTGGCGCCCACGCAGGGGCGGATCTCCTCTTCCCGGCCTTCGATAACTTTCTTCATTAGGTGTGGGTCGGCCATGTGGGCACGGGTCATGCCGATCATGTCGACCTTGCCGGATGCAATTGCATGACGAGCTGTGGCCACATCCTGAATCTTGGCCCCATGGAAGGTAGGAAAATCGACTTCGCGCTTAATGTCACCTGCAAAATCTAGGTGCGGCGCGCTGGGCATACCCTGGATAGGAATTACGTCTGTCAGGCCTGGGTCGGTATCGATATGGCCTTTGACAATGTTCAAGAAATCGACCAGCCCGCTGTTTTTCAGGCGGTGGGAAATTTCCATGCCGTCCCGAGCGTCGAGGCCTCCGGCTAAGCACTCATCACCCGTATAGCGGACGCCTAGAAGAAATTTATCGCCGACACGCTTGCGAATGCTCTGAAGTACTTCAAAGGTAAATCGAAGCCTATTTTCCAGGCTGCCGCCGTAAGGCGCATCTAGCTCGTTGGTCAGCGGCGACCAGAACTGGTCCATCAGGTGACCGTATGCTTGAATCTCCATGCCATCCAGACCAGCAACGTACATGCGCTCGGCTGCGTCGGTGTAATCCTTGATCAGACGCTCGATATCCCACAGCTCGGCTTTTTTCGGGTAAGCGCGGTGGGAAGCTTCCCGGTGGTTGGAAGCAGAAACGGCTGGCAGCCAGTCGCCTTTATCCCAGCGGGTGCGGCGGCCAAGGTGTGTCAGCTGAATCATGACCGCCGTGCCGTGCTCATGGCATGCCTCGGTCAGGTCGCGCATCCACGGCACCACTTCATCCTTGTAAGCCAGAATGTTGTTGAATACCGGCGGGCTATCTCGGGAAACCGCAGCCGACCCTGCTGTCATGGTAAGCGCCACACCTGCTTTAGCCCGTTCAACATGGTACGCCCGATAAAGTTCCTTAGGCATGCCATCTTCAGGGTAGGCCGGTTCATGAGAGGTCAACATTACCCTGTTTTTTAAAGTGAGATGCTTTAGTTGCAGCGGCTGTAGCAAAGGGTCGTTTTTCACGTTCGTCTTCTCTTGTTTTTTTGGTGGTTGACATACGCTAGTCTCCAGTGTACATATTTGTCAATATTGTTGACGGTAATGTACATAGTGGTGAAGACTTATTGGTATGACTGACCTATTTCCATCACAAAGGGTGAAATACGTGAGAAACGGACGCGCCACGATTAACTAAACGGGTGTTTGAGATGGAATAAGAGCCAATCTATTTCAGGGATAGACTAGGCATCCAAAAAGGCCACCTCAGTGGGTGGCCTTTAATAAGTGTTATGCAGTCGTCACGATAATGTGGTTAACGCTGCCTATTTATGCTAAGCCTTTTTAAATTTCAATCGGATAGATCGTGCATAATGAGCTGTATAGCCTGAGTGAACGCACCGCCGGGTTCATTTAGGTTATGTAAAGGGAGTGATAATCACTGTTAGGCAAGAGTAAGTATGTCGACACTTGAAAAAGCAATAGAAATATCTGCGAAAGCACATTCAGGGCAGACGGATAAGTCTGGATCGCCGTATATTCTCCATCCGCTCAAAGTTATGATGAGAGTTGACGGCATTGAAGAAAAAATAGCAGCTGTTCTACATGATATCGTTGAAGATACAGATATAACGCTTTCTGTACTAAATGAGGAGGGGTTTTCAGATGCTATAGTCAATGCAGTTGATGCTCTAACAAAGCGGGTCGGTGAAACTCGGATGGATGCTGCAAAAAGGGCAGCCGAAAACCCAATAGCGCTTATAGTGAAACTGGCAGATAATGCAGAAAATATGGATTTAAGTCGTATCGAAAAACCTACGTCTAGAGATTACGAACGTCAAGAAGAATACAAGGCAGTTCGCAAGTATTTACTATCGCGGTCATATACCTAAAAGGAAGCTCTTGGCCGTTAGCTGCCTTTGCCGGCTCTTATCCTCATCTAAATAACCCAATAATACCTATTCCCACATAACGTTCCCCCGAAGCGCTCCCAAGCGCTTTTTGGGTGTGAGATGTGGGGTAATTTTTTGTGACAGGTTTCGCTTCCTAAGCTACTGTCATTTTAAGGATTGCGAGTGATTGCGATGGGCTGATATCGACCTCAAGTTCATGCTGTGTAGCGCTAAAAAAGGGAAGTAAGCATGTTAAAAAAAAGTAATTTATTCTCTATTTCGACCGCTGTGGCGCTTTCTTTACTACTGGCTTCCACTACGCTGGCTGAGGCTAGTGAGGCTAGTGAGGCTAGTGAGGCTAGTGAGGCTAGTGAGGCTAGTGAGGCTAGTGAGGCTAGTGAGGCTAGTGAGGCTAGTG
>NZ_BJUL01000034.1 GCF_007989605.1 Vreelandella venusta
AGCATCGATACCAGTGGCATCGATACTGACCGGACCTGCCGTCAGGGTGTTGGTTTGCACGTCTGTGAAGGTGACGTTATCTAGGGTGGCAATTTCAATCGCGCCATTGTCGTCGCTCAGCTCAATATTTTGGCCGCTGATAAAGTTAGCCACGTTATCGTTCTGGTCGAGGGTTTTAACGTCGGTGCCGTCGATCTGAGTGACCACGGTTTGTAACGCGGAGTCAGCCAACGTTAGGCTGTCTTTGCTGGCTTGGCTGAGATCCACCGCGTAGTCGGTGACGTTGTTGGCGTCAGGGGCAGCGGCAGTCACATCCACCGAGCCAGAGCCAGCGCTAACGCTCGCGCCGTTAGCATTGACGGTGTAGGTAGTACCACCGTCGGCATTCTCTGTGACGGCGACATCCGTCACATTGGTGCCTGCCTCGACTTTTGACTGAGCAGCAATTAGCTGACTGACGTTGACCGCATCATCTAGCTGAGTTCCAGCTGCAACACTGGTAATCTGACGACTACCAATATCAACTGCCGCACGAGTCGCTACCGTACCATTGATATTGGCTGCATCTGCTGCCGTTGCACCAAAGGGAATATAACCCGCCACGCCTGCGGCGGTATTCGCCACCGAATCGCTACCTAGCGCAACACCGCCCTCCGTGGTAGCGCTCGAGTCAGCCCCGATAGCCACTACCTCATTAGCAGAAGCGCTAGCACGCGACCCTATCGCCAAGGCATCCACCCCACCCGTAACACCAGCCTGAACCCCTATCGCTGTACCTGCATAAGACCCGTCAACAACATTTGATTTTGCGCCAATCGCTATGCCAGCGCCGTCAATGTCGTTGGTCGACTGATCTACAGTGGCCTGCACGCCCAAAGCGACACCCTGCCCCCAGGCAGTTGAGGAGTCACCAATCGCTATACTATGTGTATCAGATGTATTGGGGTTGGCTCGGGCATTAGCCCCCACCGCAATAGCGTTGCTACCTTGAGCGCTTGCGTTGGTGCCTAAGGCACTGGAATTGTCACCTGAGGCTGTTGCACTTTGGCCATAAGCAGATGCATTGTTACCACTGGCAGTACTGAACTCACCAAAAGCTTGACCACCATTGCTAGCATTAGCATCTGTACCTACCGCCCAGGAACCAGTGGCAATCGCGCCACGGCCGATAGCGCCGGTGTCGACGCCCGATGCTGTACTGTCTTTACCAATTGCAATAGCATTAGTAGCTGATGCTTCGGCACCAGTCCCCATCGCAATGGCATCGACTTCACTAGCCGTTGCTGCTACACCCAGTGCCAGTGTATTGTCTCCCTGCGCTAGGCTTTGATTACCCAATGCCACCGATAGCAAGCCGTTCGCCTGGGCCGCTCCCGTGCCATTGAAACCTTCTGTAGAACCGCCAATCGCGACGGCACCATCGGCATTGGCCTGGGCACTCTGCCCCATGGCAATTGCGCCACTGCCCGAGGCGATCGATTCACGACCATAGGCCATGGACGCCACACCTGAGGCATTCGTCAGATTGCCGATGGCCTGAGCACCATCTGCGGAAGCCACTGACGGGGTCCCTCTGTTGGCACCAATTGAGATGGAATTGTCTCCTTGAGCCTGGGCACCGGCCCCCAATGCAGTACTGATGGACGTTGATGCCACAGCCAGGGAGCCCACAGCCACGCCCCCGACTCCCCCACCACTAACATTCGCCCCTTGACCAATAGCCACACTGGACTGAGTGTTGGCCGAGGCTTCGCCACCGATGGCGATAGCGTTCAGATCCGTCGCCTGAGCGCCACGTACATTATTACTACCAATGGCAATAGAGTGCTGACCGGAAGCGGTAGTGGAGTTCGCTAGCGACAGCGGGGTCGTGCCGTTTCCGCCAGCACTACCAATCGCAATAGCGTTAAGCTGGGTGGCTTGACCACCAAACCCCAGAGCAATGGCTGAGTTGCCAGTTGCGCGCGCCTCAACACCAATGGCTGTCGCCCATTGCGCTGCACTCGTATTAAAGCCGAGGGCGGCCCCACCTTTTCCGGTAACTTGACTAAAAGCACCATAGACTGTAGCTGCCAACTGGTTATTACCACTGGCATCACAACCTGCAACGAGCGAGTAAGTACCACTTCCATCGACGGGGTCTGCGCTGGTATTTGGGGTCGCTATCGTGCCGACCACTGAGCCTGCCGCTCCAGATACACAGCTACCACCGTCTGAAGCAAATTTTCGCGCTTCAGCATCGGGGCTTCCCAATGGAGAAAGCATTGCCACAAATGCAAAAACGACGCCTAATGTAACTGGCCGAAGAAAGTATTTGCTAGGTGATTGAATTGTTGCGGGTTCGGCCACCTGCCCAACTTGATGACCAGCCCCTGCCTTACGATGACTAAGAGCTGCTTCCGATGCCACCACTAGACGTCCAAGAGACCGATTCCAAACTAAGCGAAATACGTTATTCATTCCCATGCTCCCATCAGATTTTCAGGATTATTGTGACTAGTTTTTGCTAGTTTCTTGGGCGACAGGTCAGGAGCACATTACTGGGCTCACTCTACTAGCTAGGCTTCTAAAACGAGTTTTCGCTTGCAGATTCACAAGGCTTTTTGGATATTTTATTTAGCTTATGGAAGCCACACCCGCGCTTGAAATATTTATTAACATTGAAGCTAGCACAAGCCCCTCCCCTTCTCCACAATATGAATTAAGATTAACAGTCTAGTTAGTGAGCTTTTTTTAAGCTCTTTTAGCGAGTTCTAAGACAGAGAAATGCTTCTTGCCTCAAGAGTCTTCGGATACCTAAGCTAAGTAAGGGAGTAAGCACTTACTAATTAACTTCATAAAAATGGATCAAGTATAGAAAACCCACTACTAACTAAATCCAGCTTTCAACTGAGCACATCAATTTACATTTCAGCGGACATGCGTATTCTGGGATGTGGCTGGCCTGCAACGTAGTTCGAGCACGATTAGTGCTGATCAAACCGCTGCGACTGCATCTGTAGAGAAGGGGGCGGGGATACTAAGCACTACTTGGCAAGCACTTAACGAGCTTTTCTACTTGCAAAGCTCATATTTCAGGGCAAGTATCTAACTATGGCACTTCGACACTATGCTTAGGCCTAGGAACATATTTGCAACTTATAATGCTTACTTTCACTGACGAGACCTGACCTGGATACAGCCTATGCGCATTGCAGTAGTAGAGGATGAGAAGGTGGTGTCAGAGCGCATTGAAAAAGCGCTTATGGATGGCTTCGCCGAGCGAGGCATAGAGGCAAACATCTACTCATTCGAGAACAGTAAGGCATTTATTCATAATGCTAGCCGCAATACGTTCGATCTAGTCATACTTGATTGGCACTTGCCTGACGGCACCGGTATTGCGCTACTGAATTGGATGAAAACCTATCTACAAATTATTCCCGCAGTCCTGATGGTGACCCTGAGGCAGGAGGAAAGCGATATCATTCAGGCCTTAAACGCGGGAGCTGATGACTTTATCAGTAAGCCTTTTAGGCCACGCGAACTGGCCGCAAGGGCCTATGCGTCAACTCGTCGCCACTCGCTGCGCACACCCAGTGTTGCACAGCAGCAAACGCTAGAGTTTGGTCGCATTAAGCTTAATACCAATAGTGAAACAGCCTACGTGGACGGAGCAGAGGTACCGTTGACGAGGCAGGAGTTTCGCTTAGCCTTTATGCTGCTAAACCAGTTAGGCAGCCCGCTTTCACGCTCCTACCTATATGAATATGTGTGGGGTAAAAGTGATCCGCCTGGCACCCGTACGCTCGACGTCCATATTCACCGAGTGCGCAAAAAGCTTAGTCTAACGTCGGAATTTGGTTGGAACCTTGTTTCGGTCTATGGCTATGGCTACCGATTACAGGCGCTTGATGAAATAGCGGATGAGTCTACTGGCGATTCCCCCTCCAACTATAAGGCCGAATAGTCAAAACAATGACAGAAAAAAACCGCTTCAGAGCCTAGCTTCTGAAGCGGGTTTTCACGACGCCCGCATCGTCAATAAGATTGAACGCTATCGACTCGATTAGTCAATATGAATACCGATCCGTCGTGCGACTTCTTCATATGCTTCAATAACACCACCCAACCCCTGGCGGAAGCGGTCTTTATCAAGTTTTTCGCGCGTATTGGCATCCCATAAGCGGCACCCATCTGGTGAGAATTCATCGCCGAGGATTATGTTGCCTTTGAAGACCCCAAACTCAAGCTTGTAATCGACTAGCAACATGCCGCCTTCGGCGAAAAGCTGCTTAAGCACATGGTTTACTTGAAAAGTAAGCGACTTCATTTTCGCCAGTTGCTCGGGGGTTGCCCAACCAAAGGTTTCTGCTAGCGACTCGTTAATCATGGGGTCACCCTTTTCATCGTTCTTTAAGAACAGTTCAAAGGTGGGTGGATTCAAACTGATGCCCTCTTCCACACCCAGGCGCTTAACTAGACCGCCTGCCGCAATGTTGCGCACGACACACTCAACAGGAATCATCTCCATTTTCTTGACGAGGCTCTCCGTATCAGAAAGCTGCTTCTCAAAATGGGTCGGAATCCCTGCTTCTTCAAGGCGCTGCATAATAAAAGCATTGAAGATGTTGTTTACTTTACCTTTACGAGCCAGTGACTCTTTCTTTTTGCCATCAAAGGCACTGGTATCGTCACGAAAGTGCAGTACCAACAAATCAGGGTCGTCGGTGGTATAAACGGATTTCGCTTTTCCAGCGTAGAGTTCTTGGCGCTTTTCCATAGGGGCTCCGAAAGATTTCAAAAATTAAAAATTAACGTAGGTAGCCGGAGACACGCTCAAGCAGCTCGCGCTGATCATCAGCACTAAAACTACGCTCACTGGCATTTATCGCACGCAGAATGGTCTTGTCGCCGTTAGGTTGAAGGGCAAGACGAATTTGCTGCGACATACGACGCACATCGGGGCTGAAAACAATTTGCAGAGGGTTGCGACCTCGTTCAGTCTCGGTCATGTACTCAACCAGGAACTCATAGTTTTCCGCTGAAGTAGCTAATAGGTCTCGCTGACCTTCGACACTAAAGTCGAGCTCAAGATAGTGATCCAGCTCTGCCCAAACACGATCAATAGGTTGTGGAATCACAACTTCCCATTCGTCGCCCTGCTGACGCATTTGCAGCGTCTGATCTTGTGCGAGTCGCTGTGCAGTCCAAGAAGATGCACTAGCAGTGGCACTGCGTGCGCCTAAGTACTGTTCTAGGGCATCAAGACACACATCCACACTTTGCCCTGCTTGTTCACAGCGCACCTCGCTACTGCCCGCCCTGAGTGCGCTTTGTAGCTTCAGCGTGGCTTGAGAAGTCACTATGACGCCTTGGTTCGCATCGCTTTGCTGAACACCTAGCTGGCGACTATTCGCGAACGCTTCTAACTGAGGCCAGACAGCTCCCGTATCTGCCGCGACCACCAACCAAGTCTGATCACCGACCTGACGACGCTCTACAAATTCAGGCTCTAAACCACTGCCAATTGTCAGCGTCTGGGGGGGAGCAATCTCAGCCGCTTCATCAATACGGCTGCCCTGGAGCGCCACCTGGGGCACCGGCATGGCATCACGATAACGCTGAGGATTGCGGGTTTCCGGCAGTACTAAGGGGGGGGCTGGAGTAGCTTCAGTATAATCCAAGTTGCGGTCGTGATAGTAACCGTCATCGCGCGCGCACCCTGCAAGCGTGACAGCCGTTGCGAGAGCCAGCGGTATCCATTTAAGCGCGCGTTTTTCAAGCAAACGTTTTTCAAGAACAGGGCTCATCAAGCCACCTTTACAGTCAACAGGTCGAGTACTCGGCGCATCAACAAAGTACGCCGAGTAGCAAAGGGGTTACGTCGAATTACTCCTCTACGACGCCCGCCAGCTGCAGCGCTTCACTGACAGTGGCGTGGTACTTTTCCGACAGCCAGGTCAACGGCAAACGAATCCCTGCGTCCATATATCCCATGCGATGCAGTGCCCATTTAACCGGAATCGGGTTCGCTTCAATGCCCAGATTTGTATGTAGCGGCATCAAACGCGTATTAATTTGGTGAGCCTTGTCCGAATCACCAGCCACAGCTGCAGCACAGAGTTCATGCATTGCTTTAGGCGCTACGTTCGCAGTCACAGAGATATCACCGTGGCCGCCCATCAACATAAAGTCACAGGCGGTAGCATCGTCGCCGGAGTAAAGCATAAAATCACTGCCCTTCAGGCGGGTGATTAGATCCTCTGCACGCTCAAGGTTCCCGGTAGCATCTTTCAAACCGATAATATTCTTCACCTCGGCTAGGCGTACTACCGTTTCATTATACAGATCAGAGCAAGTACGGCCGGGAACGTTATAAAGAATTACCGGCAGTTTGCTTCCTTCAGCCACTGCTTTGAAATGTTGGTAGAGGCCTTCCTGAGTCGGCTTGTTATAGTAAGGGCAAACCGATAGGCAGTAATCTGCGCCGACTTCGCTAGCGTAGCGTGCTAACTCAACCGCCTCTGATGTGGCGTTCGCTCCCGTGCCTGCAATCACTGGAATACGGCCATTCACCTCTTCTACCACGCTGCGGATCACATCAAAGTGCTCAGCAAAGGTCATAGTAGTAGGTTCACCCGTGGTGCCTGCTGCAACAATGGCATCAGTGCCATTATCGAGGTGGAAGTTCACCAGGCGACGAAGCGCCTCCCAGTCGATGTCGCCATTGACTTTCATCGGCGTCGCCAGGGCGACAATGCTGCCTGTGATCATCCGTTTTTTCCTCACCTGCCAAATTATAAAATTAAGCTACTGACGATATTCATTGAACATCGAGAAGCTTCGACCATAAGGGCTCTATTTATAGGAGCTTGTCCACACGAGCCTGTCCATACGAGCCTGTTCACACGAACCTTTCTACAAGCACTAAAGAGCTAAAGAACACACTCAAGTACTCTCTACAAGCACTCTCTATAAGTACTCTGACCACCAGGACGAGCATACCGGGGCGATTTAGCCTACTGCCATTTTATGCCTTGAGCACTGTGTTGTCGTCCCAAGGGAGGCTACAGACAGCAAATGGTACTCAGGCGGCTCGAACCTGTACAGCGTAAAGCACTAAGAGTTTTCTCACTTGACTGATTCCTGGGCGCCTATACGCTTTGACATAATAGCGTTACTTGCGTGTAATCAACTAAGTAGACGATCTTAGCAAAGGAGCTCTTCATGTCTGTAACACTCAACCACCCGGTACCTGACTTTTCAGCCCCTGCCACTAGCGATATGACGGTGACACTGTCTGAGCTACGTGGCAAGCAGGTGGTTATCTACTTTTATCCAAAAGCCAGCACCCCAGGATGCACTACCGAAGGCGGAGACTTTAGAGACCGCAAGCCACGATTCGATGCTGCCAATACGGTTATTATCGGCGTTTCTAGAGATGGTATCCGTGCTCAGGAGAACTTCAAAGCCAAGCAAGATTTTAACTTCGAGCTTATCTCAGATAAGGACGAAACCGTATGCCAGATTTTTGACGTTATCAAACTTAAAAAGATGTACGGCAAAGAGCATCTTGGCATTG
Source organism: Vreelandella venusta (assembly GCF_007989605.1). Classification (GTDB taxonomy): domain Bacteria; phylum Pseudomonadota; class Gammaproteobacteria; order Pseudomonadales; family Halomonadaceae; genus Vreelandella; species Vreelandella venusta. The sequence continues at coordinate 7,565 of NZ_BJUL01000034.1, forward strand.
AGCGCAGTACCTTCCTAATCGACAGCGAGGGTAAGCTTGCTCAAGAGTGGCGCGGCGTTAAAGTACCAGGGCATGCTGATGAGGTACTAGCAGCGGCAGAAGCGCTGCACGCCAGCTAACAAGGTCAAAAGCGCCGTCTCCTTAACGGGTGCAGCGCGAAGGGGCTGCGGCTGATTCGCAGACAACCTTTCCGTTCGCGCTGCGTGTACTGCGGTTAGCTGGTGACGTCTAATGTTCAGTCAATGGCAGTTGCTTTTCCCCTTCCCTCTCTGCCATTCCTCTTGGCCATGCATAAACCAGCGCTTTTAGCAGGGTGGCCAGGGGAATCGCAAAGAAAACGCCCCAGAACCCCCAGATACCACCAAAAAACAGCACCGCGACAATAATGGAAACCGGGTGAATGTTATTCGTTTCTGAAAACAGCACCGGTGCAAGCACATTCCCATCAAGTGCTTGAATAACGCCGTAAGCGACAACGACATAAGCAAACTGCTCACTGATTCCAAAATGAAATCCGGCAACAGCCGCCACTGGGATGGTGACCACTGCCGCGCCAATGTATGGCACGAGCACAGAAAAACCCACCAGCACTGCTAACAGGGCGGTGTATGGCAAGCCAAAGAAAGCGAAGGTAAAAAAGGCGACCGTACCGACGATAATAATCTCTATCGATTTACCGCGAATATAATTGGCAATTTGACGATCCATCTCATGCCAAATACGCGTTAGCAGCGAACGCTTTTGCGGTAGCAGCGATAGCGCAAAGCCTACTAAAGACTGGCGATCCTTCAGCATGAAGAATACCAGTATCGGCACTAGCACTAAGTAAATAATCAACGACATAATATTGCCGAGTGATGCCAGTGAAAGCGTTAGTGCACGCTGTCCTAGCTGGCTAATTTCCCGGCTGGCAACACCGATCCAGCTCTGCATTTGATCGGGAGTGATTAAATTAGGATAACGAGCCTGAAGTTCATCTAACCACCCCTGGCCGCTAGCAAACATTCGCGGCGTTTCCTGAACAAGCCCGACAAGTTGATTCCATATCAGCGGCATCAAAATAAAGGCCATTGTTAGCAACACGCTAACAAACGCCACAAATACAACAATGACCGCTAGCAAATGAGGCACACCGCGTCGCGTCAAGGCACTCACTACGCCCTGTAGTAAAAAAGCTATCACCAGCGCGGTGAAGAACGGTGCCAGCATCCTGCCAAACCAAATAATGGCTGCAAAACCAGCTACCAATACCAAGAGAAGAATCAACGCCTCTTCGTCTGAAAAGTAGCGATCAATCCAACTTTTCAGAATAGTGCGCATGGTCATGAGTGAGACACCCCTGCTTTACGTATCCAAAAATAGAACATATCGCCATGCTGTTCGCGCGCTTCTAGCACATGATCACTAAGCTCAGTGAACGATGCTATATCACGCCACGAACCAGCGTCAGTTGCTCTTACTTCAAGTAATTGACCAGGGGCCAACCCTGCCAGTGCCTGCTTGGCCTTTAATAATGGCAGCGGGCAGTGCAACCCGGTAGCATCCAGCACCATATCGGGCTTGATGCTAGCGTTTGTTCTGGACTCTGTGTGCTCGGACATACCCTCTCCCCAAAATGCCTGCTTGATCAACATACTTACTTGAATACGGCATTGTTACATAAACTATTTCTTTAAAACGGTCGCTTGAGAATTTGATTTAACGGCACTTACCTGCCTGAATCAATGTCACACCGCTGTTTGCTGCGTATATTACTTGAAAATCAGGAACACCATGAGGATGCCATGCTGCACCTTCGATTCGCACTTTCTCGCCGAGCCTACGCGCTAGCGCTCATGCTAAGCGTCGCCAGTGTTAGCCCACCCAGCCTTGGCTTCGACGATTATCAGCTCCCTAGCCTAGGCGGCGCATCAACCTCTGTCAGTAACGAGGAGTACCGCCTGGGGCGCGCTTGGCTTCGCCAATTTCGTGCCCAGGCACCACAGTGGCAAGATCCTATCGTCAATGACTACCTAGATAGTCTAGTTGCACGCCTTGCCCCCCACAGCCAGCTTGGCAACCTTCGCACAACCACCGTGATGGTTGATAACAGCTCTCTCAATGCTTTCGCGGTCCCAGGGGGTGTCATAGGTATCAATTCAGGGCTATTCGCCCTCGCTGAAGATGAGGGAGCCTTTGTGTCGGTCATCGCCCACGAACTGGGCCACTTATCTCAACGACACTACGCCAGGGGCAGTGCACGTGCGGAGCAGACACAACTGCCTGCAATGGCCGCTATGCTAGCAGGCATGCTCATTGCCGCTAGCGGAGGCGGCGATGCGGGAATGGCCGCCGCAATGGGTTCCCAAGCGGCACTAATTCAAGATCAACTGTCCTATTCACGGCGCTTTGAACAAGAAGCCGACCGGGTTGGCCTACAGGCAATGGCAAGCGCAGGATACAACCCAGATGCGATGGTGCGGATGTTCAGCGCTATGCAGCGGATGGCTCGGCTCCAGGGCGGCACGCCACCAGAGTTCTTACTTACCCACCCGGTGAGTGATAGCCGCTTAAGCGATGCTCAAGCACGCGCATCGCAGCTAAATATTGCCGACGCCTATACCAGCGACACGTTATACGACATGATGCGCGCCCGCGCACTCCTGAGCATTTACCACAACACACCGCAGCAAGCCGCATCTCGACTTGCTCAAGAGGATAGCGAAGAGCAAGCGCAACGCTATCTCTCAGCGCTAATTGCAGCTCGCAATGGCCAAACAGACAACGCACTGCGAACCATTGATCAATTGGCCCGTGAGCTACCTGACTACGGTATGCTACCTGCTTCTGCCGCCACCGTTGCGCTAGAAGCACACCGCTATGAGGAGGCTATTACGCGTAGCCAGCGCCTGCTGCGCATTATGCCTAACTACTTACCTGCTCAATTAGTGCTAGCCGAAGCCCAGCTCCAGCGCGACCCGCAAGCAGCCTATGAGTTATTGCGCGAGATGACTGCTCAGCACCCTGAAGCTCCTCAAGGATTCAATCTTCTTGCCGAAGCGGCCGGCCGAAGCGGTTATGACGGCTGGGGACACTTAGCACGAGCAGAACACTTACAGCTAACAGGCAGAATTGACCGCGGTATTCGTCAGTTGAGCATCGCCAAAGATGCTGCTCAGCAAGAGAATGATCAACAGGCACTGGCACGTATCGAACAGCGTAGGGAAGCGTTCATTGAATATCGCGAGGCACTAGAGCAATTTTGAGATTTCAAACGAACAGCCCGAATGCTGAACGCATTCGGGCTGCTGCTGGCGGCTATGGGGCATTTATACGCTAGGCATTAAAGCTCAGCATACGTTCTAATGGTTTTAATGCCTGCAGACGCAGCGTGTCATCAACAAAAATCTCACCGCTACCGTCGCGCAACGCACCAGCCAAGTTATCCAGAGCATTCATCGCCATCCATGGGCAATGCGCACAGCTGCGACAGGTGGCACCGTTACCACCAGTGGGCGCCTCAAAAAGTACTTTATCGGGCACCGCCTGCTGCATTTTAAAGAAAATGCCGCGATCAGTAGCAACGATCAATTTTTCATTGGGCAACGTCTGCGCGGCTTTGATCAACTGAGAGGTTGAACCTGCCACATCGGCCAATTTGACCACAGCATCGGGCGACTCCGGGTGGACCAGTACAGCAGCTTCAGGATAAAGGCGCTTAAGGTCTTCAATCCCCTTTGCCTTGAACTCTTCGTGAACGATACAGGCACCGTCCCACATCAGCATATCTGCACCGGTTTTTTTCTGGATATAACCGCCTAAATGCTTATCTGGTGCCCACAGTATTTTTTCACCTTTGGCTTGCAGGTGCTCAATAACGTCGACCGCAATCGAAGAAGTGACGACCCAGTCAGCGCGCGCTTTCACGGCAGCTGAAGTATTGGCGTATACCACAACGGTACGATCGGGGTGGGCATCACAAAAAGCGCTAAACTCATCAGCGGGGCAGCCAATATCCAGCGAGCAGGTCGCCTCCAGAGTAGGCATTAAGACGCGTTTTTCTGGTGATAGAATTTTCGCTGTCTCTCCCATAAAGCGTACACCTGCAACTACCAGCGTTGTTGCATCGTGCCGCGCACCAAAGCGCGCCATTTCAAGGGAGTCAGCAACACAGCCACCGGTCTCTTCAGCCAACTGTTGAATGGCATCATCGGTGTAGTAATGGGCAACGAGCACCGCATTATGTGCGTTTAGCAACTGCTTGATTTCGGCTACCCGAGCCTCATCTTCCGCAGGAATTCGGGTGGGGCAATATGGGCTGGGGAGCGGAGCGTCAAGCTCAGCTTGAGTAGTCATAATAGTCATCGTGTCTACCACTGTGACGAACAGGGAATCCCCCTGTTAAACACCGGTCACGGCGTGTGCACTCCGCAAACGCCGCACTCGATGCGACAAGTCGCTGCGTCTCTCGCGGTGACTCGTCGCTCTGCCCACCACTCGTGCGGGCAGCGCTACCGTGACATCATTGGTAGCTATAACCAAGACTATTGTGGTGTTAAATCGTTGCCCGCCGCAAGCATTAAGTGCGCGCTGGGACGGCTTATCACCGACATAGCAAAACGCCCCTGGCAGCAAGCTACCAAGGGCGTTAAATTTGGTGGGTCGTGTAGGATTCGAACCTACGACCAATTGATTAAAAGTCAACTGCTCTACCAACTGAGCTAACGACCCAAATTTTGCTGCGCACCTAGCTGATTACTTGGCGCTATAAACCTGAAACCTGTTCGAATGGTGGGTCGTGTAGGATTCGAACCTACGACCAATTGATTAAAAGTCAACTGCTCTACCAACTGAGCTAACGACCCCCTCGAACGGATGCATATAATACAGATCCCCCCTATGCTTGGCAAGTTCTTTTAACGCGGATCTACAACACAGCTAATTAATCCAGAAAAAGCATGAATTGCGACTCTTCGATGCTAATGACACACACTAATTAAAATGTGATATTTAAGCCAAACATAAAGCGTTAACGCACCATACCCACATGTTTTCGCGACGTTAACAACGAGAAGCACAGCATGCGCCAGCAATCGACAGTGAAAAAGCCTACCTCCGCACGTAGTGCCCAACCCAAAGCCAAACCGCCTCAGGTACGCAGCTTCATCAATGAGCATCCCGCAAAAAAACTCTCAGAGTTAATTGTGCAGGCAAAAGCGCCACTGGAAGCGGAGCTGTCGAAGGCCCACCTACCTGTCAGCAAACCACTTACTCTATTTTTATCATTCACGGATGGCTTGCAACGCGCAACCGTGGTGCAATTTTCAGGCAAACATCTAGCCGAGGTGTGGAAAAAGCTCGCCGACTGGCAACAACGAAAATTTAAAGAGTCACCCAAGGTACGCTGGCTTCGGATTGATTGGGTAACCGAAACACGGGCCATGCCATGGGCCGACTGCCTAAAAGAGATACACAGCGTAAAGCGCAACTATTTCCGCTATGGCGTCTCTTTAGATACCAACTTCCGCTACGCCTTTCTTGAGCAAGAACTCAATGCCAACGCCATGCTGTACCTGGGGGGCAATCAGCCAAGGGCCGCACTGAACAAGAAAAATTTTCTCATCTATGGAGTGAAGCGTTACGGTAAGCACTTCTCATTACCCTCCCATCAAGATCAAGCCCTGCTGTTCACCACCCAAGCCATCTTAGTACAACCCGACCAGCCGCATAAACTGCTTCACGGCTATAGCGGTGGCCAAGAAGGTCGCAATACCGGGCGGCGGATTATCGAGAAGCTAGACCCCGTACAGGTAACGTCATTAATTCAGCAATCCAGCCAGTTTCTAGCAGAACAGGTCGATGCAACAGGCCGCTTTATTTATGGCATTCACCCCTGCTTCGATAGAGATATCAACGCTTACAATACGCTTCGCCACACCAGTACCACGTACTCTATGCTTGAAGCATGGGAAGTCACCCAAAGCAGCGAGTTAAAATCTGCGATAGACCGCTCTATCAAACACTTAACTAGCACGCTAATTCGCCAATATAGCTTACCATCGAGGGAAACCCTTGCTTACTTACAAGACAGCAATAACGAAATAAAGCTCGGCGGCAACGCGGTGTGCTTGCTTGCCCTTGTTAAGTACACAGAGCTTACTAATGACCAGCAATACTTGCCACTTATGGAGCAGCTAGCGCTTGGCATACAGCACATGCAGCACCAGGCCACTGGCCAGTTCAATCACGTTTTAAATGCCGACGATCTCAGCATAAAAGAAGAGTTTCGCATCATATATTACGATGGCGAGGCCGCTTTCGGCCTAATGCGCCTATACGGCCTTACTAAAGATGAGCGCTGGTTGAACACGGTTGAAAAGGCGTTTGAGTATTTCATCGAGAAAGAGCATTGGAAAATCCATGACCATTGGCTTAGCTACTGCGTCAATGAATTAACGCTTTACCGACCGGAAGAGCGTTACTACCAATTTGGCATCAAAAACGTTGCTGGGTATCTTGGCTTCGTCATTGGGCGTATCACTACCTTCCCAACGCTGCTTGAGTTGATGATGGCAGCCCACAAAATGATTACACGCTTAAAAGCCAGCGACCAACACCGACACCTGCTGGAACAGATCGATTTAAAAATGTTCTACCGCGCCTTAGAAACACGGGCACACTACCTGCTCAATGGGTTCTTCTGGCCGGAATTCGCTATCTACTTTCAGAACCCCCAACGTATCATGGGTAGCTTCTTTATTCGCCATCACAGTTTCCGCGTACGCATCGATGATGTGGAGCACTACTTATCAGGGTATGTTGCGTTCTTGAACCACTACCTAAAGGCGCCCTTAGCCCCTTCTCCCGTTATCAACGACCGCGTTTGGAATACCCATCACTTAGAAACAGCGACCGGTGGGCGCTGGCTTCGACGGCCTACACATGAGTGGTTTGCAAAGGGAGTTAAGTATTTCGCTCCGAGCGTTTGCGGTGGCGACCTCGTGGTTGTGAGAGGCGAAGGTGAAAAGGTCGGCGTACTGCCAAGTCGCGTGAGCACCTTACCAACACCAGCGGGTATCATGGTGAGTTCATCCTCATCATCCGCGACGGCGCTAGAAAGCACCGAACTCCCAATACTTGAGGTCGATAACAGCGGAGAGGCAATTTTAGCCCTTGGTCGCTATGCTCGAAATCAGCTGAGCGGTGTTGTTGTCGGAGTGACTGGAAGTTCGGGTAAAACAACAGCCGTGGCCATGCTGTCACATGTTTTAGCAACCCAAGGTGACGTTTATGCCAGTGCGCACAATGCCAATTTACCGCATGGCATTGCCTGGAACCTGACGTCAGCAGGATGGGATGTGCCACACTTAGTACTAGAGATGGCCGTCGGCAGAATGCCTACTAGTTCCAGAATGGCCCGGCCACATGTTGCTGTTTTCCTCAACGTCCATCCGGCGCATATAGGTAGTTCACACACAGTGACTGATATTGCTCGTGTCAAAAGCGCCATTTTCGAGGGTATGTCACCGGGAGGGGTCGCTGTGATCAACCGAGATATGCTCGAGTTTGAAATGGTCTATTCGGCCGCCATTAAGAACAAGCAACGCGTCATATTGTTCGGCGAACACGAGCAGAGTGACATACGACTGATTAGCTATGACAACGCAACACAGGTTGCCACATTGTCACGTTACGGCGGCCCACAGGAGAACATGAAAATTGGAGCAGCGGGCCACCATATGGCCTTGAACAGCCTTGCAGTAATAGCCGTCACTACGGCATTGGACTATCCGTTAGCACCAATACTAGAACGCTTAAAAACATTCCGGCCACTGCCCGGCCGTGGAGAGGAAAAACTGATTCGTTTTAAGGGTCGCCAGTTTACGCTAATCAATGATGCCTACAATGCCAATCCAGGCTCAATGGCCGCAGCACTGGATCGGCTAGGACACCTCACTGTTGAAGGACAACGAATTGCCATTCTGGGGCAAATGGAAGACCTGGGACCATCAGCCGAGCACTACCACACAGCACTTTTAGAGGCTGTCGAGCGCGCTAAAATCGACACACTGTATGTCGTTGGCCCCCATTACCGAACATTTTGGGAGCGTTTGCCTACTGCGCAGCAAGGCGCCCACGTGGCGTCTATTGAGGCATTAAAAACGGTACTGGCAGATACCTTCAACGATGGCGACGGTGTACTCGTAAAAGGCTCGAACAGCACAGCCATGCATAAAATCGTTGCCTGGCTGGAAAGCGAACAGGACTAATCATGGCCAAATACCGTGCGTAGCGACGCAGCCCATAACGGCCTAATGTTAAAGGCTGTTGATTGTCTCATGGATAATTTCAATTAACTGCAAAACAACGCCGGGCCCGAAGGCCCGGCGTTGTTTTGCAGTGATTCCACTATTAGACTCCCCATCAGACCATAAGCGTCTGATCAAACTCGTCGTCAAGCGGGTTCTGCGGCTCAGAGAAATCACCCATTGCCATCTCCTCAACGCCATCAGTACCACTCGTTACCTGCTCCTCCTCTTCGTTACTATCCTCAGATTCAGGGAATACCAGCTCTTCGCTGCCATCACCAAAGTCCATATCGCTAAGGCTGAAGGTACTCAGCGGTGCTAGTGGCTCGTATTGCTCAACATCGATCGACAAGGTTGCTTCGTCGGTCGTGCCATTCGGATGGGCCAACTGGTAAGTGAAGACCTCGGTTTCACCAATATTCACCATCTCGGCATTCGGCACGTAGCTGTAATCGCCGTTGGACATGATGGTCAACACACCATATTCGCCCTCGACAACCACACCGCCATGCCCCGGCATAACGAATTCACCTAGCTCGTTCATTACACTCAGCGTGGTGTACTCAGAACCAAGGTTGTCATCGGCGATGACATTGCCCATGCTCTCGAATACCTCGCCTGCAGTGAACTCAGTCAGGTCGGTCGTCTCGTAGGTTAAGTCGACGGTGACTCCACCAGGGAGACTTACTACACCACCATTGGAGACATCCAAACGGTAATTGCCGGCTTCGAGCCCTTCGACGGGAATTTCCAGGCTGGTTGGGAAAATACCGATCAGATCGAGCAAGCTCGCTTGGTCCATATCCATGATCAGCGTTTCGCTACCATCCCCCTCCAGCTTGTAGAGCTGGAAGTCGACAGAGTCGAGCAGAGACACTAAGCTCCCCACATCAATGTTGATAGTGAGATCGGTGAGCGTATCCTCAGCCAGCGAGAACGCCGTGCTGCCTTCTGTTGGACCAAGCACAATACCGCCTACTCCAAGAAGCCAGCTATAGTCGATGGCTTCCTCTGCCGTGGTGGTAGTCACCACGTTAACGACATCAACCTGCCCTGCATCGATGTTGTCGTTCGCCATCATGACCGTCGCTGGAGCTGATGGGCTGTTATCGTCCCAGATCAGGTCGGCATCCTCGCTATCGATACGGATATACAGATTCGCTGTATCGGTAGAACTATCCGGATGTACCAACTGGTAGGCGAAGATTTCAACCAAGCCAATGCTCTCGACGGCCACATTCGGTACGTAGGAGTAGTTGCCATCAGTATCAATGGTCAACGTACCATACTCACCTTCGACCACCGTTCCAGCACCTGCCTCAACAAAGGTGCCAGCGACCTGGATGTACACTTCCGCAAGGTCAGCTACACCCAACTGGTCTTGCTCGCCTTCGACGAAGCTCGGGTCGGTGATCACGTTCCCCGTGATCGGATCGCCAGCGATACCTTCGAAATCGGTTAAGCTGTTATCGGTGAACTGCGCAGACCAAGCGACACTGGTCGAAACCCCCACCAAACTGCCGCCACCGTAGATCACCCGGTAGTTACCAGCCTCCAGACCAGACGCCTCAACCTGTGCGTCCTCGCCGAATATTCCCACTAGATCAAGCAGGCCGCTGCTGGAAGAATCTTCTAGTGATACCCAGTCACCGTTCTCGAAGACCTCCAGGTCAACGAAGGTGTTATCCAGCACTGCCAACAGCCCGCCCACATCGGCGGTGAAGCTAACATCGGTCAGTGACCCTTCAGGAACTGTGAACTCGTAGGTATTTGTTACCTGACCGATGGTCACCAGCACGGTGTCGGTACCAGAATCCGAACGGCTCTCCGAGACAGGAACGATCCCAACGCCGGCAGTAGCCAAATCATTGAAGGCTACAACCTCGGCATCTGCGTCTGCATCTGCATCGGCGTCGGCATCTGCGTCGGCGTCGGCGTCGGCGTCGGCGTCTGCATCAGCATCAGCATCAGCATCAGCGTCAGCGTCAGCGTCAGCGTCAGCGTCAGCGTCTGCGTCTGCGTCTGCGTCTGCGTCGGCGTCGGCGTCGGCGTCTGCATCTGCATCTGCATCTGCATCTGCATCTGCATCTGCATCTGCATCTGCATCTGCATCTGCATCTGCATCTGCATCTGCATCTGCA
>NZ_BJUL01000035.1 GCF_007989605.1 Vreelandella venusta
GATTGGTGTTGAAAGTGCTGACACTTTCCTGCGCCCCATCTATGCGGGCAACGCCATTGCCACAGTAAAAAGCGACGACGCACTGAAAGTGATGACCGTGCGTACCACCGCATTTGATGCGGTCGAGAGCACGGGTGGCGCCGCTGTAGAAGCGGTCGACGTAGTGGTCGAAAATGGTCAGTCTAGCTTTGTTAAGCAAGAGCTGGCGCAATCCGACCGCCCTGAGCTGGGGGGTGCCAAAGTAGTGGTATCTGGTGGTCGTGGTATGGGTAACGGCGAAAACTTTAAGCTGCTTGACGGCATTGCTGACAAGCTGGGTGCTGCCATTGGTGCATCACGAGCGGCCGTAGACGCTGGGTTTGTGCCCAATGATATGCAGGTCGGCCAAACCGGTAAGATTGTGGCCCCTGAGCTGTATATTGCCGTGGGCATTTCTGGTGCTATTCAGCACTTGGCAGGCATGAAAGACTCGAAAGTCATTGTGGCGATCAACAAAGACGAAGAAGCGCCAATCTTCCAAGTCGCTGATTATGGTGTGGTGGGCGATCTCTTCGAGGTTCTGCCGGAGCTTGAGCAAAAGCTTTGAGAAATCAAAAGGCCTGGAAGATACTTATCTTCGAGGCCTCTGCCATGTACTTTCGAAATAGGTCAATAGTCCACTTCGTAGGCTTCTTGCCTGTAGGCCTCATAGTTAAAATTGTAGTCCCTGTTCAAGGCCATCTACTACCAACTCTGACTACCTCATTTCCAACTCACGAGCCAAACCGAACATGCCGGAAAGAACTGACTCTTACATCAGGGTTGCTCCTTAAACATACATCCCACCATTAACGTTCAACGCCTGGCCATTGACATAGGCAGCATCATCGGAGATCAGGAAAGCCACCACACTGGCCACCTCCTCCGGCATACCTCCACGCCCTGAGGAACCCGAGCGATCAACTTATCGCGAACCTTTTCGGGGATCTAAGCGATCATCTCGGGCTCGATGAAGCCTTGTGATACTGCATTGATCAGCACTTCCCTACGAGCAAGTTCCTTACTAATATTCTTGGCGAAGCCGATCACTTCGGCCTTGGCCGCTGATTAGTTGGCTTGACCGAAGTTCCCTTCGTTACCCGAACACGAACTTATGCAGACAACGCACCCCGACTGCTGCTCCACCATATAGCGAGCTGCCTCCTGCGTGCAGATGAACATTGAAATTAAATTAACATCGAGCGCTTGCTGCCATTGACCGTCGGTCATTTTGAGGAAAGCGGCATCGCGGGTAATACCGGAGTTGTTCACTAATACATCCAAGCGCCCAAAGTGCTCTATTACTTGCCGAAAAAGGGCTGAGACCTGGGCACGATAAAGCTATTGCTAGGTTCTCGTGGCCCTGCTTAGTAAGCGATTCGGACACTTTCTGAGCAGCCTCACCGTCGATGTCCACTACCACGACTCTCGTGCCCTCGTCGGCCAGTCGCTCAGCTATAGCAGCACCAAGTCCGCGTCCAGAGCCAGTAACTACTGCTACTTTTTCATGCAACCTCAGGAACTTATCTCCAAAAGGAAAGTCACCCAGATGTAAGTTTCCATACAAACAAGAATCCATCCTGTGTAGAAATGCGTAAGGACTTCACCAGATAATACATACACATAAAAAGGCGAATCATAAAGCGCTATGCCACCTAATGACTCGCCATTCAAAAGATCAAAACGAGAAAAGGATTTATCTATACGCCACGTCATTAGAACTTATACATTGCCATCAGCTCTACCTGCTGTCCGCCTGGGCGAAGAGGCATCGTAAGTGCGTTACGATCACGCCACTCGACCCCAATGTCCAAATTAGGCAAATAAGTATAAATTAGATTAACGTTAGTTACCTGAAGCGTATTGTCATCTACAGTTGGCGCTACCTCATCAGCGGTCACCTGCCCATAGCGAATATTGCCACGGAGGCGCTCCGTGAACCGGTGACTAACTCCAGCAGAAAACCCTGTCGTGCTAACCAGGTCACCGGATGAGTCGACCTCACCTCTAGACGCAATGGTGGGTCCCGGAGCTGACGCCCCGTTAAACCCCCACCCGGAGGACACATTATTACCCTCCCCCGTATATCCACTCAGGGCAAAAGAGGTATCACCAAAGTTGAGCTTACCCGCCAGGGAGATCGCAGCGCCAAACTCTGAATCATTGACACCGGTCTCAACCTCCCGACCGGTGACGGCAACATTAAAACTATGCCCGGCCTCGGTTCGGTACGTATAGGATGCCACCATGTCCGGCATGTCGGCATCACTGTAGAGCGGATCCTGGAAACTGAAGCGCAGACCACCAGTCGTATAGTGCAAGACGAGATCCGGCCGAACGACGGCCCCACTACCAGCAATGCTACCGATTCCTGTACCGTAGAAATCCAAAATCTCGACATCAAATGGCGCAGTGGCGAAGAACTGGCCATTCCACGTCTGGCCAAGCGTCAGATTGTCGACCTGGATAAAAGCATGACGCAGACGCATGGCGTAACTGCTGTCAGTCGTATCTGTGGCATTATCCCAGAAATCTCCCTCCACAAAGGCCGTCACATCATGGCCTTGAACCTCACTGTCGATTTCGAAATTAAGTCGTGACTGACGAGCAGATCCATCAAAAGAGTTATCTCCCCCATCAGGATTGTTGAAAATCCCTTCAGCTTTAACATAACCGCTAATGCTAAACGTTGTTCCGTCATCTTCACCAATTTCAAGGGCATAAGCTTGAGAAGACATTGAAGCAACTACTACGGCTAATGCGAGTTTGTTTTTAAGTATCACCATTAATGTTCTCCAGATTGTTTTTATTATGGTGCAAAAAAGCTCAATATATTAATGAGCTATAAGAAAGGGTAGCTCCCCTAAAACTCTGATTGTTTTATCTTTTCACCAAGCCCTCATGCATTGCTTGGAAGCGCCTTGGCTAATACACTTATGAACGCTCACCCCACTTTGACAATCAGCGCTGCGGCCGAGTCACCGGCAGCACAGCCGGTCACCAGGGCATAGCCGCCCCCCTTGAGAGCGGTTTCCTCAATCGCTTCGATTAATAGCCGGGCCAGCGTCGGCCCTTGTGGGTGGCCGAATACCAAAGAGGTGCCGTAGTTGTTGAACTGAGTCGCGTCTAGACCAAGTGCCTTGGCCAGGTGCAGGTCATTAACAATAAACGGACTGTGATTTTTGATTGTGGTGATCTGTTCGATAGTTAGCCCAGCTAGGCCGAGTGCTTTTTGAGCAGCCGAAGCAGGAGCCATTGGCATGTGAGCCGCTTTGGTGCGGGCATAACCATAGGCCAGGATCTGCACCGCCAGCTTGGCATCCGTACTCATTTCTACCGCTCGCTCGCGAGTGGTGACGATAATCCCGGCATTGCCGTCTCCCGGGTGGGTCTGGGAGCCAAACGTATGAATTCCTTCGGGCTGTACGGTACGCAGCTTTGCTAAGCCCTCGGCGCTGGTTGTCATAACCCCTTCGTCTTCCTCAACCAACTTGGTATCTTTACGCGAGATGGGCACTTCAACCGGGAACATATAGCGCTTTTGGAAAGCTCGGTCATTGGCTAGCGCTTCGCCGTACTGCTCATAGCGGCGTAGCGTCAAATTATCAGCCTGCTCGCGAGTGAAACCATACTCGCGCGCGACGTTTTCCGCCGTCGTCAACATATCCTTTCCGGTGGAAGGATCGGCGTTAATATTATCCATGTTCCAGTTTTCGGCGATCACTTCGCCGCCCGGCCCGTTGGGGTTGGGCCAAATAGTATGCGGCGCATTCGAGGTACGATCAGTGAGTAGACAGTAAGTGCTTTGCAGACTGCCCGTCTCCACAGCCGCTGCGGCGTTGAATACTGCCGTGGTCGCGGTGGCACACGCCTGGGTGATATTCTGCCCCGGTATCTGGGGAGCCCCCATCATGGCTGCCGCCCAGGGCGCACCGTAGAAAATGGCTTTCTGGCCTACCGAAGCACCTAGATAAAGGTAGTCAAAGATTGTTGGGTCGACTCCCCTCTCAGCTAGCCAGCGTTTGCTGGTCGCGGCACCCAATTCGATCGAATTGCTGTTGGCCAAACTACCCTGCCACTTGCAAAAAGGGCTGCTGTAATAGCCACCGTAGGGAATAAATGCATTCTTGAACATTGGCGTCTCCTATCGTAACGACCGAGTACCGCTCGCCTCCGAGGTAGGCACATGATTATGTGTGGTTTATCTGCCCAGCAGGTTTTCGCGTAGCCCGCCCCACTGCTCTTTAAACAGCTCGGTGGGCATTTCTTTCAGATCGGGCGAAACCTTCGGGGTAAACTCCATTGCACTGAAAATATCGCGCTGGATATCTATGCCCGGTGCGATTTCGGTCAGCGTAATCTCGCCTTCAATGAGTTCGAAGACACAGCGTTCGGTGATATATAGCACCGGCTTGCCCACTTCTTGGGCATAGCGGCCGCTGAAAGTGATCTGATCAACGCGGTCTACAAACTTCTGGCGGCTACCTTCCTCACGGATAACGACGCGGTCATCAACGATCTCAACCTTACTGCCATTAGTGAAAGTGCCGCAGAAAACAACCTTGCGGGCATTTTGGCTGATATTGATGAACCCACCGGGACCGACGACCTTCTTGCCGAACTTGCTGACGTTGAGATTACCTTCATGGTCGGTCTGAGCTAGTCCCAGAAAACAAACGTCTAAACCACCACCGTCATAGAAATCGAACTGGTAGCCATGATCGATAATCGCTTCCGCGTTATAGGCAGTGGCGAAATCCCCGCCACTAGCAGGCACGCCGCCATAGGTGCCGAGCTCAGTGGTTAAGGTCATCAGGTCACTGACACCTTCCTCAGCTGCCACGCTGGCGACACCCTCGGGCATACCGATGCCTAGATTGACGATGGCACCCGGCACCAACTCAATGGCAGCGCGCCGAGCGATGATCTTGCGCGGGTCAAGTGGCATCGGCCTGATACCCCCTAACGGCATCTTGAGATCGCCCGAAAGCGCCGGGTTGAAAGAGGTTGCCATCGTCTGCGTATGATTTTCTGGCTTAGCCACTACCACGTAATCGACCAAATCGGCCGGAATTTTGACTTTCTGAGGGTGTAAGGTGCCAGCTTGGGCCAGATACTCGACCTGAGCGATAACAATGCCACCGCTATTTTTAGCCGCCTGAGCCATCGACAGCTGTTCAAGAAAGAGTGCTTCCCGCTCAAGGGTTAAATTGCCTCGCTCATCAGCAGTGGTGGCACGAATCACAGCAACATCAACTGGGAAGGTGCGGTACATCAACCACTCCTCACCTTCCAGCTCAATGAGCTTTACAAGATCTTCGGTAGTGACGGCATTAGCCTTGGCGCCCTCAAGCCGAGGATCAATAAAGGTTCCCAGGCCTACTTTCGAAATCACTCCCGGCTTTTTACCGGCAATATGTCGCCATAGGTGGGCCATTACACCCTGCGGGAGCAGATAAGCCTCTATCTTGTTTTCAAGCACTAGCTCTACCATGCGTGGTGCCATACCGGTGTGGCCACTGATCAGCCGCTTGACCAACCCTTCATAGCCTAAGTGGCTCATGCCTTTATTCTTGCCATCACCACAACCACAACTATGCGCCACGGTCAGATTGCGAGGCGCCCCCGTCTCTAAAAACCGGTCTTCGAGTGCGGCTGCCACCTCTTCCGCAAAGCCACTGAGCCCCGCCGTGGTCCACACCAATGTATTGTCATGCTTGATCATGCCCACTGCCGTATGAACATCAACTACCTTGCTCACAACCACCCCCTATTGATTAGCTTCCGGTCAGGAACAGCACGATCTCCGGAAAGAAGATCACCAAGGCAACTACGACAATATCTGCGATTAGAAACGTCGTGACGCCCTTGAAAATATCTACCAAAGAGGCGTACTGACCCGCTACGCCTTTGATAACAAAGATGTTCATACCGACCGGTGGAGTGATCATGCCAATTTCGAGCAGCTTGACCAGCAGCACACCAAACCAAATGAGACTCACATCGAAGAGCTCGAAAACAGGCAATAGCACTGGCAAGGTCACCAGCATGGCACCGAAGGGTTCCATAAATAATCCGAGGAACAGATAGATCAGCACCACGACCAGCATCAGTTGAAGATACGATGGCTCCCAACCGGTAACAGCGCCGGTGATATATCCCGCTAGACCACTCAGGCTAAGAAATAGGGTGAACATGCTTGCCCCTACCCCAATGATCAAAAGTGCCGACGTGGTCGAGAGCGTCTCAAGTAGAGCGATCTTCATTACCTTCCTATCCAACCGACGTAGAATCAGCCCAATGAGTATCGCGCCAGCTGCTCCCACAGCCCCGGCTTCTGTCGCCGTAAAGAAGCCCGAAAAAAGTCCACCAAACACGAGCAGCCCCAACGCCATAACAGGCCAAATCTCAATCAGTGCCTGCTTTGCACTGATATTTCGTGCATCTGTGGCTTTACGCGGCACGATATCAGGACATAACCAACTGACCATGAGAATCACAATGCTGTAACTAACGGCTGTAAGCAGCCCAATGGAGATCCCCCCCAGGAACACCTGAGTGATAGATACCTGGGCAAAGACCCCATACACGATCATCAGAATGCTCGGCGGAATTAACGCACCGATCGTGCCACCAGCAGCAATCGTTCCACAGGCGAAGCTCGGTTTGTAGCCGCCTTTGACCATTTCAGGAATAGCGATGCGGCCCATAGCAGCAGCACATGCCACGCTTGACCCACTGACGGCTGCAAAGCCGGAACTGGCAAAGATGCTTGAGATAGCCACCCCACCAGGTAACCAGCGGAAAACCACTTTAGCTGCATTGAATAGGCCACTGGTAAGCCCCGTGTGGAAGCATACGAACCCCATCAAAAGAAACATTGGCACCGCACTAAGCGTCCACTTAGCGATGAATTCATACGGCGTAGAAGACAGCATGCCGATAGCCGTGTTCCAACCAAACATCACTGTGATACCCACCAACGACACAATAATCATCGACAACGCAACTGGGACGCGTAACGCCAATAAGACAAGCAGTGCCGCGATCCCGTAGAAGCCAAGCTCAACAGACATGGAATTACCCTTCTTGCGAATCGACGGAGTAAGACGTCCCGCTAGCTAGCAACGGAATACGCATAAGGCAAACCAAAGCAGCAAGGCAGAACGATAGCGGTAATACAAAATAGGTAGGCCAAACAGGCATCGGGAAATTCAACGACATAACATAGGAACCGATCTGGAATTGCTCCATAGCTTTCCCCCAGGTGGCGACCATCAATACGAGATAGACGCCTGCTGACAGCAGTGATACCAGTACGTCCGATATGCGGATCAGCATTGGGTGCATTAGGCTTTCTAAAGCTTCGACAGTGATCATCTGCTTACGCCATTCGACCCAGGCAAGGGGAAGTGAAGCCAGAGTAATTAAGTAATAACGCGTAACCATCTCGAGTGTTGCGGGCATCGACATTGATATCGTGGAGCGAAGAATAATATCCAGGGCGACATGAATCATCATTAACATAATTGCAACAGAGCCCAGCAGCCCAAGCCCCATGGAAGCTCGATTCACCAGTCGATATATCCAGGCCATGAAATAGCCTCCTATGCTTAAAGAAGAGCCCCAAGGCCATTCAAAGTAGCCTTGGGGAAAGGGCAAGTTCAGTTGCCATAGGTAGTGAAATCCACCTTCTCCCAAACTTCTCGATTGATAGCATCAGCAATTGCTTCAGGATCTTCACCTAGCTCTTCGACGGTGGCATTCCATTTTTCAACCAGTTTTTGGAAACGCTCTAGCTTGGAGGCTGCATCGCTGACACCGTAGCGGCTCTCAGCCTGCTCGGCGGCATAGACGAGATCTTCTTCAGCAAAGCGTTGCGTTTTTTCAAGCAATTCATCGCTAGCTTCAAGAATTTCAATACCATTTTCTCGGGCAACCTGATCAGCTTCAGCAGGCATTTCATAAGCCCAACGTTTAGTGGCAAGTGCACTCGCTCGGGTGGAGGCCCGCGCGACGGCTTTACGGTCCTCGGGAGACAGTGAGTTCCATACGGTCTGACCAACAGCGTGAGACGAGGTACTATGGAAGGTGCCGAGCCCGATGTATGTTAGATAGTCGATAGCATCTTCAAGACGGAAAGAGATGATATCGGCTGAAGAACCAATAGAGCCTTCAATCACGCCCTGAGATAGCGCCTCGAAGGTCTCTCCGACAGGGGTGCTGACAGGCGTCCCTCCCATATACTCAAGCCAGCGAGACCACTGAGGCCCACCCACACGCATGCGCATGCCACTTAAATCCTCTACAGTGGTCACTGGCTTATTCGTCATCAGATGGTAAACATCTGTTGTATGGGTACTGGTATAAACAATACCCAGCTCAGAAAACTCCTCCTGACAGTCACCACACGTAGCAATGTATTCGGTAACCGCCCCATTCATGGCCAAGGGGTTGGTGCCAACCAAGCCTTGGTCACCCACTAGGTTGAAGTTGGGTAGGTCTGCAGGAAAGTAGGCAGGTAGCAATAAGCCGGCCTCCACCAGACCGCTACGTATCGCCGTACGCATATTGCCCAAGGAGGCAATTTCGGTACCCATGATCTGACCACCAAGACGACCATCGGACTCTTCCGCTAGAGTACTTAAAAACTCTGTATAGAGAGGCGTATGGGCAGGGTGAGCGGGAGGAACACCGGGTGCCAAGCGTAGATCACGAGCCTGCGCAGTTTGTGCCAACATGCTTCCTGCTACAGCCATTACCGCCATGCTCTTTACTAATGTTTTCATTTTCATAATGAGACTCACCTAATTAATCTTGTTGTTGTGTGTGGTTTCATCATCAGCCTATGCTTTGCGAAGGAGGTCTATGTATTAATGGCAGCGCCATATCAGTCGATTACAGTGACCTCAGGGCAAGCTCGTAGCGCCCAAACGCATAGCTAGGATGTGGCTATGTATGCTTTTATTGCCAGAACTTGCCGATGCACCAAAAGGCCCTGCAATATTTAAACATGACTTTTATTGCATACGAGACCATCAGCCACATCCTGAAAATGCACTATAATTCCACACGCATGTATTGAAAAATCCGACTTTAGTCTTGCTATAGATTAAAAAAACACCTGACTTTATGATAAAAATCGCAACTTATTGATTTTAAAAATATTACCAAAAAACCATGCAATAACATTTTCTGCATTATTGTTCAGAATGAGGTGCGCACTATAATGCTAACCATATAGCTCGTTTGACGAACAGAGACTGATATATACCCAGGCTCCCCATCATTCTGCCCAATGAAATGAGTGCTTAAATGAAGTCAGGAAATGGCAAAAAAATATTTGAAAACAGCGATATAAACCCTAATTTTGCGGAATCCATTGGTGAGCGTGTCCGCGCCTATCGCGCTCGTCGAGGCATTACACGGAAGCATCTTTCTGACCAGTCAGATATTTCAGAACGATACTTAGCTAAAATCGAAACTGGCAAAGCCAATATTTCGCTTGATCTTCTCATGCGGCTTGCTCAAGCAATGGTTATCCCAGTACATGATCTACTGCCAAACATCGAACGATCTGCGCTTCCAGCACCCTTGAATGAGTATTTGCAGCGTCTTTCACCATCTCAACTAGAAGAGGCACACCGACTGCTAGTTCAGCACTTTCAGCCCGCTCGCGAGTGTCATTTTGGTATCGCGCTAATTGGAATACGTTTTGGTGGAAAAACAACGCTTGGTGAATTATTGGCGACGGAGTTTGACCTTCCCTTTATTCGACTCAGCCAAGTCATTGAAGCCCTGGGAGGCATGAAGGTCGGAGAAGTCTTAGAGCTGGGTGGCCAACGTACCTATCGACGATTAGAGCGCGAAGCTCTGGAGTGGGTTATTCAAGAACACCCATTTTCAGTGCTTGAAGTTGGTGGCGGCTTAGTGACAGAAGCTGAAACATTCCAGCGATTACTTAACAACTTCTACACGGTGTGGCTTAAAGCTGCTCCAGAGGAGCTTATGCGCCGCCTAATGGCAGCAGGAGATGTGCGCCCTCTTGAGGGAAACAATTATGATCGTGCTTTAGAAGATCTTACTCGAATTCTAACCGAGCGTGATGCCGACTATCGTCAAGCGGACTATCTAATTGAAACGACGGATCGCACAGTAAGCCACTGTTTCCATGAACTACTTGATATCAGTCAACCCTTAATCAATAAACGGAACGCCATAGGCGTTGAAAGCAATTAATTATTGGGGATAAATGGGCAACTCCATTGTTACCCTCTGCTAGAAAATAGCTAAGTAACTATTCAGTAGGTCTCAGGCGAGGCTCGCCAGCCTGCTGATTCTGAAATAGGTACACCATTTGGTAACCCTCTCATCAAGCCCCTTTTCCGTCCGCCATATCTATGTTGACGATGTCCTGGAGCGGGCTGTCGGTGAGCGCAAGCCCGGTGGCCAGACAGGACATGAAAGCACGATATTGGCGTCCGCCGATGATCCCGACGAGGTCGCCTATCGCGCCAGGAGCGTGAGCTGAGTAGTTATTGATAACCTTAAATAAAGCAGATCAACCTGTGTATATTGGCCCACTCATTTATAGGTTAAGTATTAAACAGCGTTCAAGCGGCCTCAGTCATGAAGCGCGTGAAAAACTCGGTAAGTTCATCAAAGCCATCGAGCGGGAGCACAAGCGAGACGTACTGATCCGGCCGTACCACCACCAGCGCACCAGCACCGCGATCGATGCCCCTTAGATCGAAGATGTCCTGGTCGGTAGCCAGCACAGGCGCATGGGTTTTCTGATAGTCCTGAAGACCGAGAACCCCCTTGTACGGCTTGAGGACAGGATGCATATCGGACCAATCCACCTCAAGATGCGACTGCTGAATGATACCGTGGACGTCGAAGATCGCATCCGGGTCAGCCCCTTGCGGAGTAAAGCGGCGGATAGGCGACGCCTCGCTATCCAGGAAATCCATCAGCGCGTTGAACCGCGACCCCGGGCTTCTCGGGTCGACCATGTCGGCGAAGGCGTAGAGCCGCCAGCGGCCGTCGGCGCGATGGACATGCCCGAGATGGGTCTGTCTAGCATCGCCGAGCCGGATCACCTCGGCCGAATGGAAACGCCGCCCTGGTGGGAAGCCGGTGGCCAAGTGCAGGTGAGTATCGTCACCGGTGAGCAGGTCCGGTGCGTAGTGGGTGGCAAACCCGGCGGTGAACTCACTGTTCGTGACGAACTGGCGCTGTACCTCAGCCAGGCCTTTTGTGGCAGCCTGCGGGTCGTCTGAGTCCTGAGCAGCGCCGATCGCACGCGACCAGCGGGTATCCATCTCGATCAGGTTTTCGGCAATGACGTGACGCTCGGCGTTGTAGGTGTGCAGCAAGCTAGCCGGACTGCGCCCCTGCAGCACTGAGATCAGTTTCCAGCCCAGGTTGAAGGTGTCCTGCATCGACACGTTCATACCCTGGCCGGCCTTGGCTGTGTGGGTGTGGCAGGCATCACCGGCGATAAAAACCCTAGGCGTACGGCTCTCCATCTGGTCGTCATCGACATCGTCGAACTTGTCAGTGACCCGATGGCCGACACGATAGACGGAGAACCAGGCGGTCTCCTTCACCTCGAAGGTATAGGGCGCCAGGACCGCCTGGGCCTTGGCCAGCACATCGTCCTTGGTCAACCAGGCATCCGGGGCGATGTTACCCATGTCGACATAGAGCCGGACCATGTAGCCGCCTTCACGCGGGATCAACAAGATGTTGCCCGCGTCTGCAGATTGGATAGCGCACTTGAAGCGGATATCCGGAAAGTCGGTCACCGCCAACACGTCCATCACCCCCCACGCCTTGTCTTCGCCGTGGCCTTGCGGAACCCGGCCGATGGAGTCGCGGACGACGCTATGGGCGCCATCGCAGCCGACAACATGCTTCGCCCGGACGGTGACCTCACCGTCCGGCGTGTTGAGGGTCACAATGACTCGCTCATCGGCGGCCTCGGGCACTTCTACCTTGACCGTCTCATGACTATAGTCGACCCCCAGGCGGCTGGGCGAGTTGTGCATGTATTCCAGCAGGAAGTCGAGCAGTCGAGCCTGGTTAACAATCACGTGCGGAAACTCGGAAATTCCGTCGCGAACGTCCTGCACACGGCCAAGGCGAGTGATCCGAGCCTTGTCACCGGCTTCCGGTCCCCAGAAGTGGGTCTCGTTGATCCAGTAGGCCTCGCTGGTCAACCGCTCGGCTAGGCCGAAGGCCTCGAACATCTCGACCGTACGGCAGGCGATACCATCGGCACGCCCCACCTCTAGCGGCCCCTCAGTCTTCTCCACGACGCGGGTGACAATATCGGGGAATGTCGAAAGCTGAGCGGCCAGCAGCAGCCCCGCCGGACCAGTACCGATGATCAGGACATCGACCTCCTCCGGAAGCGGCCCCTGTTCGGCGCTGCGACCTTCTGCCAGGGGGTGAATTCGCGGATCGCCACTGCGGTAACCGTCGAGGAAGTACTGCATCTGCTCGCTCCATCCCGTGTGTTACGGGTTTTCGTTGTTAAAAGTCCATCAAGGGCTGGGGCATGTCTGGTTTAGCAATCAGCCACAAACATATTGATCAGTATTGTGATCAATATGTTTGTGGGCAATTAGACTTTCCTCCAAGACCTGTCGTTCTGTGGCGCAGACGCTGGTGTCCAGTGTCTTTGTTTTGGTATCGACTTTCGGATAATTGATCATTATTGTGATCATCACAATAATGACGCACATCAAAAATCAATCATCCTCATGCCTCGATCTTCTCGACTTTGGTCAATACATGGACAGGCAAGTGCCCCCAGCGTCAAATGACAAGAGAGTCAACAATGACAATCGCCTCACACGTTTCGTGCCGCCATACCCTGAGCATAACGCTGCTTTCAGCTACTTTGCTCGTTGTTAGCACACCGCTCATGGCCAAGGAACTTCGCTTAGGTTTGATCACTCCTCCACAGCACATCTGGACGCAAACCGCTGAGCGATTTGCCGACGAGGTTGCCGAGCGCAGCGACGATGAATTGACCATAGCGTTATTTCCTTCAGGCCAAATGGGCGATGAGTCTGCGATGTTTTCGCAAATGGAAACAGGCTTACTCGACATGGGTATTATGACAGCTGCGTTAACTAGCCAACGCGAACCATCGGTAGTCGGTTGGTTTACGCCGTTTCTATTTAATAGCGTGGCCCAAGCGGCCGAAGTGGCCGATACCTACGCAGCCCAGCAGATGCTTAGGAATTTAGAAGACAAAGGACTTCACGCTTTTGGCTACACATTTGCGGGCATGCGTCACATTTTGATGCGTGACGAGCAGATAGAAAGTGCAGCGGACGTTGCTGGAAAAAATATGCGCATTATCCCCTTTTCGGCGATGAACGCTTGGTGGCGAGCGGTCGACGCTCGACCAATGCCGATCAGTTTGCCGGATGTTTATCAAGGTCTACAGAACGGTATGCTAGATGGAGTGGATATCGATCTCGATGCTTTAGTGGGGTCTGGCTTTTACGAAGTGGCCGAACACCTCACGCTGACCAATCACATGGCCTTCCCTGCCGTGTCGGTAATGAGCCAGGCCACGCGCGGCTCGCTCTCTGATGAACAGCGCCAACTGATAGACGCCGCCATGGAGGATGCGCTGGCTTGGGGGATCGAGGCACAAATAGAGGCGGAAGAGCGTAATCTCATCATGCTCGAAGACCGCATTAATGTGTATACGCTAGAAAACGCTGAAGACACTTTCAGCAAGGCGAGCCAAGCTTTCGCTGAGCGCTTTGGCGGCCATCCGCTTATCCAAGCATTCCAGCAACAGTCCACCGAACTCCTTAACGCTGAATAAAACGCGTCGGGGCGCTTCTGCGCCCCGAACCAAAGAGGCGTACCCAAGATGCATTTTCCCCAAGGCACCTGGCTAACCAAGGCGAGCCGACAGCTAGCCAGGGTTGAACAGCTGCTCTGCAACGTACTGATAATAGCTTTTAGCGCGTTGCTTATTACTAATGTTTTCGCACGATACGTACTCAACAGCCCACTTTTTTTTGCCAATGAGCTAGCCGTCTATATTCTGATTTGGACGGCGTTTCTCGCCATCTCTATCGCCATGCATAATGACCAGCACGTTCGTTTGACCATGCTGATTGCGATACTGCCTAAAGCGGCTCAGCGTGTTTGCTATTGGCTTACCGAGCTGATCTGCCTGGCGATAATGGTTACTGTCCTGTGGTACGCCATCGCTTGGTTGCGGTCACCTTCGATCCACTACGATATCGCTATTACGCTCGATTGGCCCAAGTGGCACTTCTATCTCATCGTGCCGCTTTTCTGCGTCACATCGATTTTTCACCTCGTCGCTAGGCTTTTTGATCGCTCGCGAGCGAGTTTCGTCCTAGCCAACGACGAGGAGTAACACTATGACGCTTGCGGCTTTTATTGTGTTAATGCTACTTGGAATGCCAATTGCCTTTGTCCTCTTGGCTTCAACACTTACTTTCGTGATCACTTCTGGTAACTACCGTCTATTTGAAAACCTACCCCAAGTTATTTTTGGCTCGCTAGAGGTATTTGATCTGCTGGCGATTCCGCTGTTTATTCTTTTAGGCGAAATCATGAATGAGGGTGGTATTACACGTCGCATTATCACCGCCACACGTGCCTGGTTTGCGTGGATTCCTCACAGCATTGCCTACGTATCCCTCACCTCGAACTTGATGCTCGCCTCTATTATGGGTTCAGCGACGGCACAAATTGCTATTATGAGTCGGGTAATGACTCCTGAATTGGAGCGTGATGGTTACGACAAGGGGTTCGCCGCTGCGTTGACGGCAGGTGCTGGCCTGCTGGGGCCGATTATTCCACCGTCAATGGTGTTTATTATCTATGGTGTCATTGCTCAAGTGTCGATTGGTGCCATGTTCATGGGGGGCATTCTTCCTGGGCTACTGCTGTTTATACTGATCAGCGGCTTAATCGCGATCATGGCGCGCAGTGCGCGTAAGAAAGGAAGCGTTGATCAGGAACGAACACCTCTATGGCGAGCGACTCGTGGCGCACTGCTCACACTTAGCATTCCCATCGTTATTGTGGGCGGTATCGCGTTTGGCATAGTGACGCCGACTGAGTCTGCGGCGGCTGCGACGCTAATGGCGGTGGTGATAGGCACCCTCTTCTTTCGAGAGCTTAGGTGGGAACAAGTACCTGGTGTTTTAAGCCGAACAGCACGCAACACCGCCATTGTGCTATTTCTGATTGTCGCTGCAAAATCCTTTGGCTGGGTATTAGTTTATAACCAAATACCTCAGCAGGTAGCTGGGCTAATGCAAGGCACCACCGAAAGCCCGCTGGTATTTATGCTTCTGGTGTTTGTGATGCTGATGGTAGTAGGCATGGTGCTTGATGGGATCGCCGCGTTGATCATTCTAGTGCCAATTTTACTCCCAGTTGCGCAGCAAAGTTATGGCATCGATCCTGTCCACTTTGGCATCGTCACCTGTATGACACTGAGCTTGGGGCTGTTAACACCCCCGGTTGGTGCAGGGCTCTATGTGGCCTCGGCCATTAGTAACGTCAGTTTGCCCCGTATCACGAAATGGATACTTCCTTTCATTGTAGCGGCCTGCCTCGTTATTATGGCGGTCATCTTTAACCCCTGGCTCGTTAACGTTTTCGTTTAAGTATAGGCATTATCTCCTGCTTACTCTTTATTGAAGAGAGGCACTGGCCAGTATCATGGCGGCCAATGCCTCTCATCCAGTGCCTATTACAGAAACTTCTGCTATGGTCACAACGTATTTTTACCCTTTATAAGACTCCACATGACCCGATCACCGCTATCTGAAGCTTTTGACTTACCTGGCAATCTTTTAAGACGCTGCCACCAAATTAGCGTGGCTATTTTTTTGCGCAAGTGCGAAGCGTTCAACCTTACCCAACTGCAATATATAATTCTTTCTGCACTTGAAGAGATGGGAGCCAGTGACCAAATCACCTTAGGTGGCTATACGGCGTTGGATCGCAATACCATCGCGGTCGTGGTTCGAAAATTAGAGGAGCGCGGACTAATTACCCGGCACCGCAACCCTGAAGATCGTCGTTCGATGGTGGTGAAGCTCACCAAGGAAGGAGAGGCGTTACGAGAAGCCGTAGAACCTGCCGTTGAAGAAGTTCAAAGTGATATCCTGGCGCCGCTTAACGCCGAGGAGCAACAGGTATTACTATCTCTGCTGCAAAAGATCGCTAACGATAATAACCATTTAAGCCGTGTGCCAGTGCGCTTAAGCGAAAGATAGTATTGTTATCTGTAGAGGAACCTACGCCGCCCAGGCTGTCCACTTTATTTATGCGGCTTGGCACTTGGTTATTCAGAAGCTCCTAAGAATGCCTTTATTACAGAGCGTGAAAGCGCTGAGAGTTTCACTACTTTTTATGGTGTTTAAGCACCAAAAAGCCCAAGCGGATGCTTGGGCTAAGGAGGACGTTAGGCAGGGCTAA
>NZ_BJUL01000036.1 GCF_007989605.1 Vreelandella venusta
TCTATTTTTATAAACTTTTTTATAAGCAGAACTGGCGTGCTCTGTGGGTAATTAGCTGTCGTCGTCTCGCACCGAAGAGGGGTGGCGGCAGAGTGGCTTGACGCTAATATCCATATAAGGGAATAGCGGTAGGTTACTGACGAGCTCTTGCAGCTCAGCATTGTCTTCCACGTCGAAAATACTGACGTTTGAGTAGCTACCCGCTACCCGCCACAGGTGGCGCCATTTGCCTTGACGCTGTAGGTCTTGGGAATACGCCTTTTCAGTCGCCTTAATCTCGGCCGCCTGCTCGGCTGGCATGTCAGTCGGCAACTTAACAGTCATCTCTACTTGAAACAGCATACGTCTCTCCTCTTGGATCGCGGGCAAAAGCAAATGATGGCTCTATTTACCGTGGCGTTTATTTACGCGAGTAGTGCGTTAATTTGTCTTCATCTAAGCTGATGCCCAACCCTGGACCTTTCGGCACTTCCACCCCGAATTCGGTGTAGTTGAGCGGTTCAACGACAATGTCATCTTTCAGCAGCAATGGGCCGAACATTTCCGTTCCCCAAGCCATCTCAGGCAACGTCGCCCAAGTGTGTAGAGAGGCCGCGGTGCCAATCGAGCCCTCTAGCAGTGTGCCACCATATAGTCCCACCCCCGCCACTTGCGCCACATGAGCGAGTTCGATCACGCCGTGAATACCGCCCGACTTGGCAATCTTCAGGGCGAAGGCACCATTAAAGCCGCCACAGACAAGATCTAACCCATCACGAGAATCCTGTACGGCTTCATCAGCTAGCATTGGCACGTTGAAGCGGTTAGCCAAGCGAACTAACCCAGCATGTTCGCGGGCAGGAATAGGCTGCTCAATCAAATCAATACCGGCATCCTGCAGCGCCTGAATACCCCGCACCGCCGTGGATTCATCCCACGCCTGATTAACATCAACGCGCACGCTGGCACGTTCACCCAGCGCCTCTTTGATCGCCGCCACGTGATGAACATCCTGATCAAGTGAGTTAGCGCCAATTTTCAATTTGAAATCGCAGTGCCGACGCTGCTCTAAACGCAACAATGCCTCATCAATATCCTTAGCGGTGTCACCGCTGGCCAGTGTCCAAAGCACGGGTAAGTGCGCTTGCTGTGCGCCACCGAGCAGCTCCGCGACACTCAAGCCCAAGCGCTTTCCCTGAGCGTCCAATAACGCAGTTTCTAGCGCTGATTTGGCAATCATATTGCCGCGGGCGTGGCGGTTGAGCCGAGCACGCAACTGGTGGACATTATTGGAGGGCTGGCCAACCAGCAGAGGGGCTAGATAAGTATCAATATTGCGTTTAATGCTCTCTGGGCTTTCCGGCCCGTAGGCTAAGCCACCAATAGTGGTGCCTTCGCCCACCCCTTCGATACCGTCGGAGTGGCGCATGCGTACAATCACCATGGTTTGGCAGGCCATGGTGGCCATAGAAAGTTTGTGGGGACGGATAGTCGGTAAGTCGACCAGCAGCGTCTCAATATATTGGATGACGGTTGACATGCAGGCTCCAGCGTCTGGCAATCGTTGACTTGATGTCAGTTTGATTGCGAGAGGAAGAGGGAACCAATATTGTTTAGGTGCTTAGCCATACCGAGGAGGTATCACAATAGGGTGGTGTGTGCCTAGTTTTTCGCAAATAGTAACTATCATTTCGCTGGCTCACCCTCTCACCACCTTCTTCATTCAACTACTATTTCTATATTTATCAATGCATTGAAGAATAAGGCCACTTTTAAAAACGACTAATCCAACAGTAGATGAATAACCAACGGAAAACTATAGCGATGCATTCAGCACACAAACTCTGCTACTAACTATTAAGGGGAGCTGTGTGTCTGAACGGATCGTTAACAGTGATCATTAGTTAACCGTATGTAACTCCCTCTAATGGGCTAGAGCTGCCATCATCTTTTGCGCGGCGATTACGTCATCGTGTGGGTCATGATTCCACAGCCACTCGAAGCGGCTTTCCAAATTGTTAATTAGCTCGGTCTCATCGTCGCCAATGCCCTTTCCTGCAAATTCGTAGACATCGCCCGCCTCATGGGAGGTACGCTGCACTTTGCAGGTACGGCTATGGCGTACTTGTTCAAAGGCAGACAACACTGTGCTCACGTTATGGCTACAGCAACTGGAATCCGCCAGCAGCGTCGCCAGCACATAGGCGTCCTCAAGCGCCTGACCGGCTCCAGCCCCCTGATGCGGCACTAGTGCATGAGCGGCATCACCAACAATCAGCACGCGGTCACGATGGTAGCGGGCAAGTTCAGGCAGCTCGTGCAGCGCCCAGCGTGTTGGCTCTGGGATACATTCAAGAATGGCTTGGCAAGCCGGGCTCCAACCTTCAAATACTTCTAACATTTCCTCCTGGCTAAAAGCTTGAACCCACTCTTCTCCTTCGGACAGTTTAGGGTTCGGTATGGAACGATCCGTTGTGAAGGCCACGACGTTAACAAGTTGAGACTGCTTAACTGGGAAAGTCAGAATATGGCGATCTTTGCCAAGATACATCTGAGGAACCAATGCTAGGCGCTTATCGCTGCCCTTGGTCTCCAGGGCAGTTTCCAACTGGTCAGTCGGGATCATGCCACGATAGGCGTATGTACCGCTCCAGAATGGGAGTATCTCACCGTACTCTTCGGGGGGTAGTACATGGCGACGCACTGCAGACTTGATGCCGTCGAAGCCGATAATCACATCGCCAGTAAAGTGCGTGCCGTCGTCAAAAAAGGCTGTGGCGCTATCAGTATCTTGATTCACCTCGATGCAGCGCTTGCCAAAGTGAGCGATGCCCTCTGGCAGATTGGCGACGATGGCATCCAGAAAATCGGCACGGTGTACTGAAGATTGGCCCACACCAGGGGCTAAACTGGCGGTTAAGTAGCCATCATCACTACCCCGCCGCCACTCAAACCACACATCCTCAAAGGGGGCGGGTGAAGAGTCGGCAATACGTTGATAGGGAGCCTCCAAGCCCAGCCGTTGAATTGCCTTCACAGCGTTAGGGCCAAAGGAAACGCCAGCACCAATTTCAGAAAACAGGGAAGCAGCTTCGAAAAGCTGAACATCAAGCTGGCTATCACGGGATAATGCAACGGCGAAGGCGACCCCTCCGATGCCACCACCGATGATGCCAATCGAAAGACGTTTTGGCTGTGTATTTGCTACTGTGCTGTTAGCTACCATGATTTAACTCTGCTCAGGGGCTTATCGTAATATGTTGAGCGCTATGCTCTCCCCCCTAACGCTATTTGGAAGCGTCAGCTGCCACCACACAGCTTCCTTCATTCAGACTATAAACGGCACTAATAACAAGATGAATCAACCAGTTAAAAACCTCTCTGACGGCTACATTCGACTATTGTGGAATACGTTGCGAGGCGCAAGGTGATGGAGAAACTTGCCAACATTGACCTGAATCTGCTGGTTGTTTTTGACTTGTTGTACCAAGAACAAAATACACAACGGGTGGCGCTGCGCTTGGGTATCACCCAACCGGCGGTGAGTCACGCACTGAAACGCTTACGCCACTTGCTGGAGGACGAGCTGTTCGAGCGCACGTCGCAAGGTTTGCAACCTACGCCCCGTGCAAGCCGACTTCACCCGGGCATTGCGGATGCGTTGTCGCGAATGAACGACACGCTGAACCTATGCGACGACTTTAATCCCGCTAAGAGTGAGCGCACTTTCCATATCAACATGACCGATATTGGTGAAATAGTATTTCTTCCACGCCTGCTGCAATATCTTTCACGACATGCGCCAGGGATTTCACTCAACACCGTGCGCAGCCACCATAATAACCTGAAAAACGAGATGGAGGAGGGAGAGATAGATTTGGCAGTTGGCCTGATCCCACAACTAGGGGCAGGCTTCTACCAGCAACGACTGTTCGTTCAACGCTACGTTTGCTTAATGCGTGAGCATCACCCGCTCGCTGCGGATGAGTTTAGCCTTGAGGAGTTTCGAACAGCGCATCACGCTGTGGTGGTTGCCCGGGGAACCGGGCATGGCATTATCGAAGAGCAGCTTGCACACGCCGGGGTTTTGCGCCCAGTTCGGTTAACACTGCCAAATTTCGCTGCAGTTCCCTACATTGTGAGCAACAGCGACCTA
The DNA here is from genome assembly GCF_007989605.1 of Vreelandella venusta. Taxonomy (GTDB): domain Bacteria; phylum Pseudomonadota; class Gammaproteobacteria; order Pseudomonadales; family Halomonadaceae; genus Vreelandella; species Vreelandella venusta. Next base: position 4,136 of record NZ_BJUL01000036.1, read on the forward strand.
GTGGTGACAGTGACGGGTAAACTGGCCGAAGCGACGTGTGCACGATTTGGACTCACCATTCGCGAGCACCCCCTAGCATTTCCAGATATTCCCATTAATCTCTTCTGGCACCGCCGCTTTCATCAAGATCCCGGTAACCGCTGGCTGCGAGGATTAATGTTTAGCATGTTTTCCGAGTAAAGATCTTGGAGATGCTCTATTGTTTAAAGTAACGATCTTATGCAAATATCTCCGCAGCCATTTGGATAAAATTATCGAGCACAGGCGAGACATTACCCGCTCGCCATGCCAGCCACAGTGGCATATCACAAGCTGTTAACTCATCTAGCTCGATAAAATCAATGCCGGTCATAGGATGACAGCGACTGGCAGCGGGCACAATCGCCACCCCCAACCCTGCCGCCACCATACTGAGAATGGTAATATTATCAGCGCCATACTGGACAACACGGGGCTCAAAGTTTAGGCGAGAGAAGTGCGCAACCACTCGGTCGTAATAAACCGGTGAAATACTGCGATACCCCCACACAAATTCAGCCTCAGCTAGCTCCGCTAGTTTTTTCGGCGGTGTTTTCGACCAAGGCGAAGAAACCGGTACGGCGAGTATCAGGCTATCATGATGCAGTAAACGTGCCTCTATACCCGACGGTGTGTGATCATCGTGATAGATAATACCCACATCAAGATTGCCCAACTGCAGCTTCTCTAGTTGCGGGCCGGAAAGGAGCGGGAAGACATCCAGCGCCACCTGCGGATAGCGAGCACGGTAACTGCCCATGAGTTTGGCGACTTCAGTTACCCATAAATGCGTTACCGTTACGCCAAGACTCAGCTTACCCGTTTGACCACTGCCCAGCGCCAGCAGGCGCGCTTTGATATCAGCACGCTTATCTAGCATCCGCGTGGCTTCACTATAAAGTGCTTCTCCCGCCACAGTCAGACGAATACCACGTGCGTGGCGATCAAGAAGCTGAGTACCGATATTATCTTCCAACAGCCGCATTTGCCGCGTCAGCGCTGGCTGCGCAATATGCACCTTGCGACTAGCGGCAGAAATCGAGCCGGTCTCCACAACGGCAATAAAATATTCTAGCTGACGAAACTCCATAGGCTGTTTATCACCTCATATAAGTGTTTGCACCCACATTTAAAGGCATCTCGATAGCTACCACATCCTATGAAAATATCGCACACCCATGCCTATATGATATGCCTAATATCTAAAAGCTATATTTTTGGTATCTCTATTCTTGTTTCATAGTGAGGAAACAACTCAAAAACAAGACTCTCCATGGAGAGCAGGAACCCCCTATGAACAAAACCTACCACCTTCTGACAGGGTTGCACTTTGCGGTGTGCACCCTGGCGATGATCTGGCCCGGCGCACTGATTGCCAATCGTATCGAACCCACCGTGCTCGGTCTGCCCTTTCTATTTTTCTGGTACACCCTGTGGATGCTGATTCTATTTATCGGAATGTGGGTAGCCTTTGTCGTTCGCCATGGGGGTGGGCGCCATGAATGATTCGATTATTGTTGTCGGCATTACTTTGACCTACCTGGCCCTGGTTCTATGGGTGGGGCTTCGCGCTCGCGGTCAGGAAAGCTCCAGTTTGGAAGGCTATGTCGCGGGCGGTCGTCACGTGGGCGTAGTGATCTTGTTCTTCATCCTTGGCGCTGAAATCTTCTCCGCTTTCGCATTCCTGGGTGCGCCAGGCTGGAGCTATCAGCATGGTGCGCCAGCTTTCTATATCCTCGCCTACCTATCCCTGGTTCCCATCACCATCTGGGCCATGGGGCCACGCGTAGCAAAGCTAGGTCGCGAGCGAGGTTACCTCACCCAAGGCGATATGATTGCCGATCACTACCAAAGCAAATCGCTGGGCATGCTGGCCGGCGTGATTGGCGTGTTAGCACTGGTGCCCTACCTCACCATCCAGATTGCCGGTGCAGGCCTGCTGTTTCAGGCGGCTACTGATGGGTTAATACCCTTCTGGCTGGGTGCAATGTTGGCCTTTTTAGTGGTTGCCGCCTATGTCTTCTGCAGTGGCCTAAACGGTATCGGTTGGACCAACCTCATCCAGGGCATCATGATGATCGCCATCGCGTGGTTCCTGGGGCTGAGCATCTCCGAACGCCTCTACGGCGGCGTGGGCGAGATGTTCAGTCAGATCCAACTGACGATGCCCGAATACCTAACCATGCCCGGTGCCACCGGCATGAACTGGGGTTACTTCAGTACCGCGGTACTGGTCAGCGCGTTCGGCGGCGCCATGTGGCCGCATTTGTTTATGAAGTTCTACTCTGCTGATAGCGGCAAAACACTGCGTAAAGTCAGCGTCTTTTATCCTGTCTACGCCTACCTACTGGTGCCGCTGCTGTTTATTGGTTTTGCTGGCATCTTAGTGTTTGAGGATACCCCTTTAGAACGCTCCGATACGGTGCTCCTAGGTATGGTGATGGACGTGGCCAACTTTTCGCCCTGGGTTATCGGCTTAATGCTCTCTGGAGCGCTGGCCGCCGCCATGTCGACCGGCGCCAACTTAGCTCATACCGCGGCGGTGGTATTAGTCCGCGATGTGGTCGGCCCCACCATGATGAAAGGCGCCAGCGAAAAGGCGTTCGTCAGCGCAACACGCTGGAGCGTGCTCGGTCTGTCGCTGATTGCTTACCTGTTTGCCCTAGCCAATCCGTCATCGCTGGTGCTACTCCTGCTCGGCGCATACGGAATAATTGTCCAGCTATTCCCTATGGTTATCGGTGCCCTGTTTATGCCACAGCTACGCCGTGCCAGCGTTATGGCGGGTGCTCTTTTCGGCAGCTTGGCCTACCTGTTGATGGAGTTCGCCTGGAGCTCACCCTTTGGCTGGCACGCTGGTGTCTGGGCGATGCTGCTCAATGTCGTTGTTGTGGTGGCTTGGCAGGGGCTCACCAAGCCCACTGTTACCGACCACACACCTACCCATTTTTAATAAGTGCCAGGAGAACAGCATGAGTATCCGGACCGGTCGTTTAAATTTAAAGGACGCCATCGCCACTCAGCTAGAGACAGCATTCGACGATGTTCAGTCGCTCTACCGTCAGTTGCATCAAACCCCCGAGCTGCCCTTTCAGGAACATAAGACCAGCGCACGGCTCGCCGACGCTTTGGAAAGTGTCGGCTATGAGGTGACCCGCAACGTTGGCGGTACGGGGGTTGTGGCATTGCTGCGTAACGGCGAGGGCCCCACGGTCATGCTCCGCGGCGATATGGATGCCTTGCCCATCAAGGAAGAGACGGGACTAGATTTTGCCAGCTGTGAAACGGCTATCTCAGAAAATGGGAGCGAAGTGCCATTGATGCATGCCTGCGGACATGACCTACACAGCAGTTGCATTGTCGGCACTGCGGCCGTCATGGCAGGACTGAGAGAGCAATGGGCCGGCACATTGATGCTGATTTGTCAGCCCGCCGAGGAGATATTTGGCGGGGCAAAAGCAATGCTTAATGACGGTCTCTATACGCGCTTCCCTCGCCCAGACATTATTCTTGGCCAGCACAATATGCCCGCTCTTGCTGGCACCATCGGGCACCGCGCTGGTAGCGCTATGGCCGCTTGCACTAACTTGGCCGTTACCATACACGGCAACGGGGGCCACGGTTCCATGCCCGCCCAAACGGTGGACCCAGTGGTGATTGCCGCCCATGTGGTCACCCGCCTGCAGACCATCGTTGCTCGCGAGGTTCCGCCGGAGGAGACCGTGGTGGTAACGGTTGGCAAGCTTCACGCTGGCACCCAGGCCAACATTATTCCGCACTCGGCAGCGCTTGAGATCAATATCCGCAGCTTTGATAACGCATTACACAGCCAAGTGGTGGAATCTATCGAGCGTATCATTCGCGCGGAGTGCGACGCGGGGCGAGCGCCCAAGCCACCGACATTTAATTTGCTCAATGAAACCATCGCCTTAGACAACAACACGATGGCGGTTGAACATGTACGCCACGCCCACGCAGAGCATTTTGGTGATGCCAACCTTTATGACATGCCACGGCTTAACGGCAGCGAGGATTTCCCGTTTTTCGGCAACGCTGAAGCAGGCGCTTTCGGCGGAGAGGATATTCCCTACGTCTATTGGTTTATTGGAGCGACTCCCGCCGAGCGATGGGCGGCCACGCCAGGTACGAGCGTATCTCAGAAGATGCGCCACCTTGAAATGCCGCACTCGCCTTATTACTTCCCGGGCAACGATATGACACTGCGAACTGGCATAGAAGCCATGGCGGCAGGCGCTCTGGCATATCTAACCTAGTGTCACAGCAAACAAAACAGCAGGGCTATTGCCACTGCCGTTTTCCCACATTGATTCATTTATTGTGCTGCAAATAAGGCTTAGCCCACGCCGCTCGGGTGCTGTGGGCCGCCGTTTTGTTGGTGATTTGCCAGCTCCCCTGCGCTTTTATTAACGCAATGACATCCACCCAGGAATCCTCAAGGTTCTCACTGTTATCGAAACCGAGTAATACCGAGGCCACATCTCCAGCCTGAGTCACGGCGATAAAGCGGCTTTTCACCGGGCGATAGCTGGCTGCCCAACGCTCAAAACGCTCACTCACTCGCCCAGCAGCAAGTAGCCCGTCAGCGTCCAGCGCAAAAATCCACGCATCCTGATGAAACGCCTCCTTTAGCTTTTCAATACCTCCTTGAAAACCATCGACATATAGCTGCACTACACGCTTAATCTCGACAATCTCAGGCGCATCACCCATGACAGTGATATCCGTCATTACTTATCTCCTGTTTCCTAATTGTTGGTTTTAGATTTTGATAGCCCAAGCATCTCACGCGCTTGCTGCCAGGTAGCCACGGGGCGCTGGTACTTTTCGCACAACGCTACCGTGCGCTCGACTAATGCCGCATTGGAAGGCGCCAGCGTATTACTATCTAAGCGCACGTTATCTTCTAACCCAGTGCGGGTATGCCCGCCTGCCGCAATTGACCACTCATTCAGCAAGTATTGATTGGCACCAATGCCTGCGCCACACCAATGTGCATCGGGCGCCAGCCGCTTGAGCGTCTCGATGTAAAAATCAAACGTGGGTTTGTCCGCTGGCATCGCATTTTTAACGCCCATGACAAACTGCACGTAGAGCGGCGTCTTGAGCTTACCTTGCTTGGAAAGTGCCACGGCTTGGTGGATATGCGACAGATCAAACGCTTCAATTTCTGGCCTAATATCGTACTTAAGCATTTCCTCTGCCAGCCACTCCACCAACTGCGGCGGGTTTTCGTAAACACGGTTGGGGAAATTATTGGAGCCCACCGAGAGACTGGCCATATCAGGCTTCAGCGGCAGCATTTTGCCTCGTGTCTCCCCAGCCCCCGAGCGTCCACCAGTAGAGAGCTGAATAATCATTCCTGGGCAGTGCTTCTTGAGCCCTTCCATCAGGCGACCAAATTTCTCAGGATCGGATGAGGGGGTTTGATCATCGTTACGCACATGGCAGTGGGCGATGGTCGCCCCTGACTCGAACGCCGCCTGGGTGCTCTCAACCTGCTCTTCAACCGTAATCGGTACGGCTGGGTTGTTCTCTTTGCGTGGCAAACTGCCGGTAATGGCGACACAGATAATACAGGGCTGGGACATAGGAGCCTCTTTGTTCTTAATGCGAACAATAATTTTCATAACGAACAATCTAGGCCGTATACCTGGCACCGTCAAATCAGCATGGCTGCCAACGACATTGTCCGTCACGGTTCAGAAAGAGACATCGAAAACCAGGGGTACGATGGTATAAAGTGCGACCATAATCACCAGCAAACCAATAAGGTTGAGCCAGATACCTGCTCGAATCATACTCTTAATGGGAAGATCTCCGGTTGCGAAAGCCACGGCATTGGAAGGTGTCGCCACGGGCAGCATAAAGGCGCAGCTCACGGCAAAGGTCACCACCATGGTCATTAAGAAAGGTTCAATGCCCAGACCCACAGCAATAGAACCCATAATCGGGAAGAAGGCAGCCGCCGTCGCCGTGTTACTGGTGAGTTCGGTCAATAGAATTATTACGATAGCAGTGGTGGCTAGAATCAGGATCGGAGGTAACCCCGATAATCCCGAAACGCTTTCGCCAACCCAGGCGCTTAAGCCAGTGGCAGTGAACTGGGCTGAAAGTGTAAGGCCGCCACCAAATAAAATCAGCACACCCCAGGGCACATCCCGGGTGGCTGACCACTCAAGCAACGCCCCTTTTCCTTTAGAAGCAGGAACCACAAACATCAGAATAGCCGCGAGGATCGCCACGCTAGTGTCGTTGATGTTGGAAAGCCAAGGCAGCGCACTCTGTACAAGAGGAATCCGGGCGATTAATGGCAAAAATACCCAGCAGAACACTGCCCCTGCAAAAACCATCAGCACACGTGACTCTTCAGGCGATAGACGGCCCATTCCTTTAAGTTCTGTCTCAATCATCGCCCGACCGCCCTGAATATTCTCAACTTCCGAGCGGAAAACCAGCTTGTTCAGGACTAGCCAAGCCAGCATCAACATGGTGAATGAGAACGGCACCCCCACCAACATCCAGTGGCCAAAGCCGATACTAAGCCCATGGGTGTCTTCCATGTACGCGCGCATTAGCGCCATCGGCGGCTGGCCGATTAGCGTCGCCATAGAGCCGATGGTGATGGCATAGGCAATGCCCAACAGCACAGCGGCAGAAAACTTGGGCGTATCATCACCGTTACCCAGTGACTTCACCAACGCGATGATCGAGCCGCCGATGGGCACCATAATCACGGCGGTGGCGGTATTGCTCACCCACATGGTGATAAACCAGCTAGCGAACATCAAACCAAAGACAATTTGAGCCGGTTTAGTACCCACAGTAAGCACTGTTAGTAGCGCGAAGCGGCGATGTAAATTCCAGCGCTGCGTTGCCAAGCCCAGCAGTACGCCACCCAATACTAGAAAGACAATGCTGTGAGCATAGGGCGAGGCGGTCACACCGACCGAAGCAATATCAAAAAATGGGAACAGTACAAGCGGCAACAGCGACGTGACAGGAATGGGTATTGCTTCAGTCATCCACCAGATGGCCATCAATATCGCAATGCCCGCGACCAGTCGAGCATTGAAAGCCAGCGTTTCGGGTAAAAGAAAGAAAACACCTAAGCCAATAACGATACCCATGACGAGCGAGATTGGTTTGAAAGCAGGGGCTTCAGAGTGGGGCGTTTGTTCAACGGCCACGGTAGTTTGCGACATGATTATTTTACCCACAGAGCAATAACAGAGCTGGCGAGTATTACGTTTGAAGTGGCACGTTACCAATACCCATCAGGTTGTTACGTATACCCAACAGGTCAATGAGTCATGACTAAAAAAATACGTCTACAACTATTACAAAGAAACTTATCAGTCATTTAGTTGCCAAACTCGCGACGTTACCCCATCTTCAGTGGCCTCAGTGTTTAGAGTCAGAAGTAACTTTATTGTGTTTTATCACCAGTCGCTCGGCATAGGCTGAAGGGGAGTCCACCTATTTCACATTGGGCAATGTGCGACCAATAGATGACACTGTAGACGTCGTTACCTGTCGATGGGCGGTAGCCGCGACCTTGAAAGAACATTTACGTATACGTATATGGAGTGGCAAGAAACACGAGCCGAACTCTAACAATAGCACTGTGTTCGTCAACAGAAACCAGACGAAGTAGCTAGTCACAGTATCCGAAGACTTTGAGCACACCAGATCGTAGAAAAGACGCGGAGTATTCTAGAGACGCTGTGAGTGCGATAGCATTAGGTAATCTACACACACCCAGAGCTGGACAAATGGTGACACCACATGGCCGCTGATGACAGAACGATCCGAAGTGGCTGCCCTCGTGGAAAATAAATCTTTGGCATAAAAGACTAAAGTTTTGTTTTATAAATTCATTACAAGAAAATCTCCATTAAAGATGCAGAGATTTTGATTTTATTAGTCCAAAAATAAAGCGCTTAATATTGAGGGTACTCTAAAATACCTAGCAAAAAACTCTTAAGGTATAGCTTCAAACCTATTAAGTAATTGCTCTAGATTGCAGCGACTGTAATCCTCTCATGGCCTAACAAACATACTCAGATATAAGAAGGCTGTGAGATGACTACAAAGCCCCTTGTTGGACACTTATCAACCACCGCACGCACTCTCCCACTAGCAGTCGCTATAGCCGCAGTAGCCGTTGGTACTGCACACGCCAGTGAGAGGCTAGATGTCGCGAGCGCCTACTCTACTCAGAATCTCTTTGGTCAGAGCGCCGAGAACATCTCTGAAAGGATCAAAATGATGTCGGAAGGTGAATTTGAGTTCGCCGTCCATGATCCGGGCGAGCTCGTACCTCCTTTCGAGATCTTCAACTCGGTCTCTTCTGGTGCAATTCCCGCCGGTTGGACCAGTATCGCCTACCTCTCCGGCAACCTGCCCATTGCCAACCTCTATGGTGCTCTACCCTTCAGCCCTTCTGCAGAGGCCGTCTTCTCCTGGACGTCTGCTGGCGAGGGACGCGAGTTGTTACAGAAGGCCTTATCTCCCTACAACGTCAAGTTCCTGGCTTGCTCGTACCTGCCCCAGGAGCCAGGCGGCTGGTTCAACAAGGAAATCAACAGCACCGAAGACCTAAACGGTCTATCAATGCGAATCTCCGGATTGGGCGCACAGGTTCTGAATAAATTCGGAGCTTCAACACAATTGATTCCCGGGAACGAAGTCTACCTCTCGCTTGAGCGTGGTCGGGTTGATGCCGCCGAGTTCTCGATTCCCCAAGTTGATAGTGCGATGGGCTTGGACGAGATTGCCGAATATTATTATTTCCCCGGCTGGCAGCAGGGGGCGGGCTGGCTTGCACTACTCATCAACCAGGACGTCTGGGACGGCTACAGCAATGCACAACGTGAACAGATCAGCACCGCTTGTGAGGCCAATATTCAGCAAGAAGCTGATGAGGTGATCCCAGCCCAGGTCGAGACACTGCGCGAACTAGAAGAGAGTGGCGTCAAGATCCGCCGATTCCCTGATGAGGTTCTCACCGCTCTACACGATGGTTGGGATGAAGTGCGCAACGAACTGATGGACGAAAGTCCCGAGTTCGCCGAAGCGTACACCTCACTAATGGAGCATGCCGAAAAGATGCAGCAGTGGCATGACCTCCAGACTCTTCCTGTTAAATCAAATGTCCAAGGGGACTAACTATGGCTACTGCCCCTCTCGCCCCTTGGCGTGAGCGTGGCGCTGCGGTCTCTGCCGCCCTAGCCCGACCCTTGATCGGGCTAGGGCTATTGGTAGGTCGCGTCACCAGCTGGCTGGTATTACTGGTGATGGCGACTGTTCTGTTGACCGTACTGCTCAACGCTACTGGCATCAACGAGATTGCCCGCTGGAATGATAAGGTACTCCTTTTCGGAAATGCCCTGACCATCAACAGCATCACTGAGCTTCAGTGGCACCTTTTCGGTGTCTTGACACTGTTCGGAGGCACCTACGCCTTACATCACGATACTCACGTGCGCGTCGATCTGATTTATCAACGCTTATCGCCTAGTCATCGCGCCATGGTGGATGTGATCGGTCACTTGGTGTTGCTGATTCCCTTTTGTCTGCTGGTCGCTTGGCTTTCTAAGCACTTCGTGACGATGTCCTTAATGACAGGTGAGAAATCGAACTACGGGGGACTCACGGATCGCTATCTGATCAAAGCCATGCTCCCTATCTCTCTGGTTTTCCTAGCCTTGGGGGCCCTTGGCCAAGTATTCGAGAAGCTAACCATCATCCTTGACCCGCGAAAAGCGGAGACAGATCACGAGGTCAACAATGGCTGAATTCATCAGTGAATATTATTTGGCGATGTTGATGGTGATATCGCTGCTGGCCGGTATTTTTACCGGTTACCCTGTAGCGTTCCTGTTAGGCGGGCTAGGCATTATTTTCGCCTTCATCGGTGGTATTCCCGTTCCTTTCTTGGCCACAGTAGGATCACGTATCTATGGTGGTGTGGTCGAGAATTGGTTGATGATCGCCATCCCGCTCTTCGTTTTTATGGGCCTAATGCTTGAGAGTTCCGGCGTGGCGAGGCGATTGCTACTAACTTTACAGCGTGTATTCGGGCGGACGCCCGGTGGACTTGCCATTTCTGTAGCTATTCTGGGCGTAGTGATGGCTGCCAGCACGGGTATCATTGGTGCATCGGTTGTCATGCTTGGCCTACTAGCGTTACCCGTGATGATGCGGCAAGGGTATCGCCCGGAGATGGCCTGCGGGGTGATAGCGGCTTCCGGTACGCTCGGGATTCTCATCCCCCCCTCCATCATGCTGGTACTCATGGGTTCGATTCTCCAAGTATCGGTAGGTGACTTGTTCAAAGCCGCGCTAATTCCTGGGCTGTTACTCGGCGCCCTCTATGTTGCTTACCTATTGATCATCGCTCGTATCAAGCCCCACTGGGCGCCGCTGCCGGACCTCGACGCCACCGACACATCTCCTCTCGCATTGGCCTTGGCGCGTGACCTGTTTGGCCCATGCGTGCTGATCTTCGCAGTATTAGGTTCAATCATGGCAGGGATAGCTACACCGACGGAGGCTGCGGCAATCGGTGCATTGGGCAGCATGATCCTTGCGCTACTGATGCGCAGCATCAACTGGAACACGTTACGTAAAACCGCACAGGAGACCGCTCGCACCTCGGCGATGATCCTGTTCGTAGTAATCGGCGCTACCTGTTTCTCAGTCGTCTTCAAGCGGCTAGGTGGTGATTACATGATCGAGGCCTTGATCACCGGTACGGGTCTTGGCCCTTATGGTTTGCTAATGCTGATTATGGGATTGATCTTTGTGCTTGGTTTCTTCCTGGAATGGATTGAGATCAGCTTTGTGGTTCTCCCCCTCGTGGCACCTGTGGTAGAGATTCTAGATTTCGGGTTGGGACTAAGCAGCCAAGCCATTCTGATCTGGTTTGCCATTTTAGTCGCCATAAACCTGCAAACGAGTTTCCTCACACCGCCCTTTGGATATGCGCTGTTCTACCTTAAAGGAATCACGGAAGGTAAGATTGGAATCGGCACGATTTATCGCTCGATCATTCCTTTCGTTTTTCTCCAAATCACTGGGTTGGCTCTGTGCATATTTTTCCCTGCAATAGCACTCTGGTTACCCGGCTTAATGCCTTAACTCCTTTAACATAGTTTCTTCTCGAGTTCGTCAATATTTAACAAGGAATGCATAATTAAATTTGAACTAAATAACCCAAAATAACTGCTCACACTCTGACACATCAGAGCGACGCACTGATATTGCTTGATAAAGTTGTACTTCAGCGTGGCTCTTTGTCGCAGAAGGCTGTCACCTTTTTTAACAGAGTCTTCGCTCATCCTTGAACCGAGCATATTCACGACGCAGCTGTTTTAGCTATTTAGAAAGATACATGTCATTCGTCTGATTACTGGAACCTGCCAATGGTTCGACGTGAAATTTATTATGCCACGTATGCAGGGTGTTGACGTTCACGCCCAGCTCTCTGGCGGCTGGGCGATGACTGATTTGATTCTATCGCCAGTTTTGAGGGCCAATTCTCTGCATTAGTTGGTATAAGAACTGGTTTTCTTCTAGGTCATGACACACCTCTAAAAGCAAAAACCATCTACGTTAGTGTCCGGTTTTATTGAACTACTACAATCTCATTACCCGACACCGCAACCCTGAAGATCGACGATTGGTGGTAGTGAGCTAACCAAGAAAGGAGAAGCGTTACGAGAAGCCGTAGAGCCTGCTGTTGAGAGAAGCCGTAGAGCCTGCTGTTGAAGAGATTCAAAGTGATACCCTAGGCCGCTTAATACCGGGGAGCAACAGATGCTGCTTTCTCTAGTGCAAAAGATCCCTAATGATAATAATTTAAACCGTTTGCCAGCGCGCCTAAGCGGGAAGATAGCACTGTCAACAACTTTGCGAAGTTTCATAGTATTTAAGCAAAAAAGCCCAAGCGATCACTTGGGCAATGAGAACAGAATGAGAGTAAAGCGATAAGTATTAAC
>NZ_BJUL01000037.1 GCF_007989605.1 Vreelandella venusta
GAGCGAATGAGGCACCCCGTAGCTACGGATGCAATGTTCCATACTCCCCCGCGGGTGCGCTGACGCTTACACCGCGCTACAAAACCACTAAATCAGCCTACGGCAATTACCGTAGCGCGGCGTAACGAATCTCGCGAGGAACGAGCGAATAAGGCACCCGCGACGAGTCAACAACACGCGAGAAAACGGTGCAGCGTCTGGTGTTAACGGCAAAAAAAAGCCGCTGCAGTATGAACTGAGCGGCTTTATTTACTGATACGGTTCTTTCTAACTTTACACGTCGTAACCTGCTTCCCGGGCGAGCGTCGTGTTAGCTTTTAGCCAGCCTTCAATGTGACCACAGTCAAAGGTGCGGCCATGCATACGGAACGCCTGCACGGTTTTGCCTTCCTGCATCAAACGGTCGATAGCATCCGTCAGCTGAATTTCATTACCCGCACCAGGTGGTTGGTCACGTAGCAGCTCCATGATGCGATATGGCAGCACATAGCGGCCAATAACCGAAAGGCGTGAAGGCGCATCTTCGGGCGCGGGTTTCTCTACCACACCGCGCATATTGGCGCTCTCACCGGCAGCAGGCTCATCACAGTCCACAATGCCGTAACGGTAAACGTCTTCCTTAGGCACCGCTTCCACCATGATTTGCGAAGCGTTATTTGTAGCCCAACGCTCTACCATGCTGCCCAAATCACAAGCCGCACTGCCAACTTGTGGCTTCACCAGCACATCAGGAAGGATGACGGCAAACGGCTCGTCTTTGTCTAACAGATGCGCGGCACAAAAAATCGCATGGCCCAAGCCTTTTGCGTTTGGTTGGCGAACGCTGGTCACTTTGAGCTTTTTAGGAGAAATAGCAGACAGTGTTTCCAATAATGCATCTTTGCCCTTACTGGCCAATGAGTGCTCAAGTTCAAAGTGAGCATCGAAATGGTCTTCAATCGCAGACTTTCCAGCTCGAGTTACCAGAATGATTTCATTAACACCCGCCGCCAGCGCTTCTTCCACCACGTGTTGAATGAGCGGACGATCCACAACGGGCACCATTTCCTTGGGAATCGCTTTGCTAATGGGTAACAGGCGTGTGCCAAAACCGGCTACCGGAATAATCGCTTTACGCACTTGGGTCATCATTAACGTCCTTTCTATTGCGGGTGCGCTGTGGGCTTACCTCGCACTGCAAAACCGATAAATTAAATATTTAACAACTCTCGCTAGTAATCAGCGAAAGCCACACTTACCCTTTTAGTACGCTAGATAGCAGTGCAGAAGCGCTTTCAATTAACTCGTCTAAATGCTGCGGGCCCTTGAAGCTTTCAGCGTATACTTTATAGAGCGATTCAGTACCACTGGGGCGGGCAGCAAACCAGCCGTTGTCAGTCACCACCTTCAAACCACCAATAGCTGCGCCGTTGCCGGGGGCATTAACCAATACCGCGGTGATCGGATCACCGGCTAACGTGGTTTCCGTAACACTGTCCGCAGTAAGCTTTTTAAAAGCGGCTTTTTCTGCAGCTGTACAGGCAGTGTCAACGCGCTTGTAGAATGGCTCGCCGAAGCGTTCGGTTAATGCACGGTAGTACTCGCTGGGCGTTTTCCCGGTGACCGCAGTGATTTCAGCCGCTAACAAGCAAAGCGCAATGCCGTCTTTATCAGTAGACCAAGCCTTCCCATTGCGCGTTAACAAGCTCGCGCCAGCACTCTCTTCACCACCGAAGGCGAGCCAGCCATCGTGCAGCCCTTCAACAAACCACTTAAAACCCACCGGCACTTCATAAAGTTCACGCTGATGGGCAGCCACAACCCTATCAATCATTGAAGAAGACACCAGCGTCTTACCGATATTGAGCGTTTCCGCCCATTCAGAGCGATGGCCAATCAAATAATCCACGCATACCGCTAAAAAGTGGTTTGGATTCATTAAGCCATTGGCATCCACAATGCCGTGGCGATCAGCGTCAGGATCGTTGCCAAAAGCGAGATCAAAGCGATCCTTAATCTTTAACAGATTAGCCATGGCATCAGGGCTAGAACAGTCCATACGAATCTTGCCGTCATGGTCCAACGGCATAAAATCGAAACTAGCATCTGTTGATGTATTGACCACCTCAAGGTTCAAGCCATAGTGTTCAGCCACTGCCTGCCATACTGGCAGCGCTGTTCCACCCATGGGGTCAACGCCAAGAGTGAGATTAGCTTTTTGGATAGCAGCCATGTCCACTACGTCGCCCAACTGAGCTACATAGTGAGCAGTAAAATCATACGCTTGTGCATGCGCCAGCGCCTGCTCTAAGGGCACCAGCGAAATATCACATAACTGACGTAGCAAATAGGCATTAGCACGCAGTTCAATCCATTTCGTTGCTTCGGTATCCGCTGGCCCGCCATGCGACGGGTTGTACTTTATACCGCCATCTTCAGGTGGATTATGGGAAGGGGTAATAATCAAGCCATCGGCCAACGCAGTGTCTGGTGTTGCCTGATGATTGAGTTGGTTATGCTGCAAAATTGCTCGACTGACCAATGGCGTGGCCGTAATACCATTATCTTTTTCAATGAATACAGATACCTTATTGGCGGCCAACACACGCAACGCACACTCCCATGCAGGCTTTGAAAGTGCATGAGTGTCGTAACCAAGGAACATAGGGCCTTGATAGCCTGCCTCAGAGCGGTAATCCACCACCGCTTGAGTAATCGCAAAAATGTGCGCAGCGTTAAAGGTGCGATCGGTGGCACGTCCTCGGTGACCTGAGGTTCCGAATGCCACCCGCTCTTTGGCAATGTTGGCATCCGGGGTTTCATCAAAAAACGCCTTAACGTTGGCATCCATCCTATTTGCTCCCTGATTAATATTTGGCTGGTCCGCACGCACCTGCCAAAACCTTAGTGCACGCTGCGGATCACCGATGTCACTGGCATCTTTTGCGGCCTGCTGCGCCATTGTAACCGTCGCGACTGGATCATTAAGTAACTGCTCGATGGCAGCCTGCCATGCCTGCGGTGAATCTTCTACCAACAGCCCATTAACTTCATGCCTAACCACCTCGGTATAAGGGTAGCGGTTTGAATAGATACCCACTCCGCCCATGGCAGCAATATCGAGAAACTTAATAAATGACTTGCCCTGATTAAAGGGTGTGTTTAACAACGGCGCCAAACCAATGTGCAACTGGCACTTAGCCTGATAATTGCGAAAAGCGTGCCAAGGCAGTGGGTCTGGTGCCAAAACATTAGGTAATTCTACCAAGGCTTTTGGAGCATGCTTACCCAGCATCAGCTCAAGCTGTGTGTCGTTGCGAGTTTGCTGAATAGCCTGCAATGCAGGTGCAATGTGCATTAAGTCATTCAGGTGCGCTCGAGTACCGTGAAAACCAATTCGCCACGGTGCTGAGGATGAGGGAGATGACTCAAAGTGGGTCTTTACGGGCAGCGTAGCGATAAGAGGTGGCGTTAATACAGACACGCAGCGGTGAAGAGGACGAAAACGCTCAGCCAACACCGCGCTGCAAGCAATGACTTCGTTGCTCAATGCCACCAAGCGGGGCTGAAGCTTAGCAACGCGCGCCAAACGCTTTCGGTAAGCTGGCGGCAGTGTGGGGTCGTTGGCGGCCGCCTCAATATCATCGTCAATTAGATAACCAATATAGCCAAATGCTTGGCGATGCCGCTCAAGCCAGCGCAGCCAGCTCAACGGCAGCGAGCGGCATAGCAACACATTTGCACCAGCATAGTGGTGTAAAAAAGAGCGGCCATGACGCCACGCTGCACCGAAAGAGCGCGAAGCGACAACACGCTCAGCCGCTCCCCCCTGGTTTCGTATTACCGGAGCGGCAGACTCGAAAAAGTAGATATCTTCAGTGGGCAGGCCTCCATCGCTAAGCACGACCCAATGCGTGTGGCAACGCCTCACTCTCCCCCCTCACTTGAGCGAAAAATCTTCATGCACAAGCGTTAAATTGGGATTGTAAGCGGGATCGCTGTCTAGGTGCTTTCCCCAGGTACGGCGCATATAAGCAACTTCACTCAGCCAGCGGGCGCGTTTAGTCGGTGTATCGTCGGCACCGCGAGAGATAGACTCATGGTGGTAAAGTTCAGCAAACGGCGACCATAAGTTACGGTAGCCTGCTTGCCTAACCTTTAAGCACAAATCAACATCGTTATAGGCAACGCTGAGTTTCTTTTCATTTAAGCCGCCTACGTTATTGAACACATTCTTGCGCAGCAGCAAGCAAGCAGCGGTCACCGCAGATAAGTTCTGAACCAACTTCAAACGCCCCGCGTAACCATCACTTTCACGTGGGAAGAAGCGATGCGCATGACCTGCTACGTCTCCCAAACCAAGTATTACCCCACCATGCTGCAGCATACCGTTTGGGTAGTAGAGCTTGGCCCCGACACAGCCAATTTCAGAGCGGCAGGCCTGACTTACCATCTCGGTCAACCAATGCTCATTTACCGGCTCCACATCATTATTAATCAAACCAATGATGCTGCCATGGGAGTGTGCCGCGCCAAAATTATTAATCGCAGAGTAGTTAAACGGATGATCCCAATGCAATACTCGAACACGCGGATCGCGCTTGGCCACCGCTTCCATGTAAGCAATGGTTTCAGGGCAGTCACTCTGGTTATCCAGAATCAACAGCTCAAAATGGGAGTAGGCAGTGCGCTCTAAAATGGCATCCACACACGGTCGCAAAATATCAACGCCATTGCGAGTAGGCACTAATAAGCTCACTAACGGCGCGGGATTAGGAATTGGCCACTCAATTCGCACTGAGCCTTCCAACAAACCCGGATGTACTACCGCTTTTGCACTAACCACGTGCTGCTTCAATACGCTGCTGACCAACGAAATAGCATCTTGCTGGTGAAGCGGATGAGGAAAGTCTTCACTACGGTGATACAGCATGGCAGGCAAGTGGCACACCGACTTTTCATTGCCGTGAGTCACTTTCCACATCATAAAAGTGAGCGCCAGCGCATAATCAACCGCAGCTCGGCTGGTTAAGTGAGAGAGTAGATCCGTCTGCTCAGACTCCAACTGCCATAGCAACCGCCGTTTATATAGCGCTACTCGACCAATGTAGTTGGTCGAAAGCAACAAATCTGGATTCCAGCCAGGCTTGAAATTTGGCTTGCAACGCTTACCATTTGCTCCCAGTACATCTTCATCACTATAAAACAGTTGTGCTTCAGGATGATCATTCCAGGCTTTTGCCAGTTGGCACAACGCTTCCTTCGCTAACTGATCGCCACAGCTAATCCGCATGACCCCATCGCCCTGGGTTTGAATAAACCCCTGATGGTCTAACTTTGCCAAGGTGCGATGATAACTATGGATCAAGTTGATACGGCTAGTGGTCGGAATATAACGCTCTAATGCTTTTCGCTGCGCATCGGTAATCTCAGCGGAAAGCACAATAAAGACTTCCCAAAAAAAGTAACTTTGTGCTTTTAAAGAGTTAATGGTGGCAATGAAAGGCGCTTCGCCGTACTCTAAATCACTCAGCGTAACAGGCATGATAATCGAGAACAGCGGCGCTGTTTTCAAGCTCGCAATAAGCGCTTGTGGGTCTTCCACAGCCTCTTTCTCGGTGGTACTTACCCAACGCGCATAATCTTCAGACACATGTTGCTTTGCGTGGGTTTGGTTATATTCCGCCAAGGCAATTCGACGCCAATTGCACCCTTGAGCCACAGACTCAATGTGAAAGTGCCGCACAACGTCACGCGTTCTCATGCCTTTGAAACTAGCGTGGTTATTGATCAAGCGTCGCGCCAAACGGCTCCGGGCGAACCAGGGTGTTAACCACACCCACTCTGCCGTTAGGTTTGCCAACGCAGCTTCACTGGCTAGAAACGAAAACGCAATTTTTTTAACCCCAAGCGGCACCCAAAGAATTCGCTTAGTGGTCTTACCAGGGCGCAGCGATACCGATGTTTCGATAATGCCTTTACGAGTATAAAAAAGAATCGTGGCCGCGCCGTGGGCATCTGAGCCTAGCCCATCCAGCTCCAGCATATTCCAGCCGGGAAGAGGTTTTTCTCCATCACTAACACAGTAGGTACTTGCCTTTACGGGCGTATTGACCTTTGCTGCTGCTTCGCTTTTAAAAGCAGGTGCAGCTGCCACACGAATAGTGGGATGACGCCGCCAGAAAGGAGGCACAGCGCTGTGCCTCCCAATGGCAGCCATCATTTCTTTTAAACCGACAATATGCTGCCTCATCGCCATCCTTAACCCATTCCGTTACCAAGGCAACACTTACACAAGATGGCTACTGGCAATCTGTTCCCAACGCAGCAGCCCCAAGGTTTGAAGGTATTCATCTGATGCGATGATACGCTTTTCACGAACGCCTTCAAACGCCTTCTCATCCAGCTGTGCACACTTTTGATGAATCACCTTATCCAAACTATGGGCAACCGTTGGAATCTGCACCACAAAACGAGCATTCGTCTGGGTTGCTAAATACGCTGGAGCAACCGCTTTTACTAGGTCTGGATCCACATTACCCGCGCTATGCACAAACACAATGCGCTGAAACACACGGCATAAATAGTTAAACATGGAGTAACTAGAGGAAGAGCCGAAAATCAAACACGTGCCTGCCATCAGGGCCTCGGGATACTCAACCACCAGCAATCGGCCAAAGTTGGGCAAGCCGTTGTCGTAGGTCTTGTAGCGAGCGTAGCCAAAGGAAACCAGCACATCAACGCTAGACGTCTTATTGGGGGTTAGCTTATTGCCAAGATCGCCAGACATGGTTTTGCTTTTATAACGGTCGTTTTTAAAAAGCTCACGGCAGGCGTTTTCATCGACCCCTAGCTTAGCCACTAACGCTAGCGTCGCAGCCAAAGCCCCTTCATTGGTCCAGTGAGTATCGGTTGGTATAAAAGCCCTATCACCCAACGCCTTTAACTCATCGACCGGATAAACAACGTCTTTGGAGACATCAAGAGTCAGCAGTTGGTGCATAGGGCCTGAAGCGCCCTCTTGCCGAGGATGATAATTCGCGCCCATCACGCTCTCTTTAGAAGGCGCCACCAACAACGCCCAAGGAAGACCGTCAGCGACATTTTCAAGCTGATGCAGATAATCATCCCACCCTTCTAAACCTGACTTGGTAAGACGCATGCGCCCCATAAACTGGTCGACGCTACCATTCGTGTCGTTATCCAAAAACAGCCAGCCCTGCTTTCCTTCCAGAACTTTCAGCTGTTGGCCACAATCATCATTGCCGATATCTAAGCGTATTTCCCTCAACAGCCAGGACTCGCCTTCAAGCACTAACATTAAACGAAAGCTGGCTAGCATAGGGGGGACAGTGAAACGAAAGCCGCCTACGCGCTGCGCTGCCTCCTCCATAGGCGCAGAGACAATTTTCTCAACAACATCCGGACGATCAATGTCCAACGGGTGACATAATTCAAATTCAGGCTGCCACTGAGCAACAATACGCACGTCAGAAAGCGTCTCGGCTAAATTCTCAGGCAACACTATCCAGCCCTGAACAACACGCCCACCAGGAAGAAACCAAACAGGGCGCCTAGGGTCAGGAAAATCCAGATGCCACCGCACTCCAAACTCACTGAAAGCAGTGCTTTTCTGTCCTAATAGACGCTTAACAAAACGTGCTAGCCGAAGGCTTAAAGGCTTGCTTTTACGCTCAGAATCATCACAAGCATTTTCGAAAATTCTCAATCAAACCATCCATATCAAGCGGCTAAGTCACTTAGCCTTCAATTATCCCAAACCGCTTTACGGAAACCTAAGGAGCGACGCGTGGATTCGTCCCACTGGTTCTTTTTAAACATCAAATCGAATTCGCTATTGGAGCGGCCTGAAAGTACGCGTGTAGATTTCTGTAGCTTATGTACTACGCACGCATCACTAACGTGATAAATACGTAAGCCAAGCAAATGCCGCACCACATCACAATAGATACGATCAGAGCGATAGTGTCGACCAAACTGAGCATCCAGCGGGCCAGCACGCACGTACGTTTCTCGGGG
Source organism: Vreelandella venusta (assembly GCF_007989605.1). Classification (GTDB taxonomy): domain Bacteria; phylum Pseudomonadota; class Gammaproteobacteria; order Pseudomonadales; family Halomonadaceae; genus Vreelandella; species Vreelandella venusta. Next base: position 8,020 of record NZ_BJUL01000037.1, read on the forward strand.
AATATAAACACAAAAGAACGGCGCAAAAGTGATTTCTACTACTCGGCCATCATGCAATAGGGGTGGCGTCAGTATATTGCCATGATGAGACGACAAGTTAACATCGCAGGGCTGTTCAGCATCGGCATATGGAACATGTGTAGTGAGGGTTGGCGTGCCACCTGGCAGAATTTGCTGAGGCACCACCAAACCACACTCAGGTAGCTGCCGGGCGGCCTGTTGCATGGTTTCCAGCGCCCCCGGCTCAACTTGAGCGTCATTGTTAAGCAATATCAAATCGTGCTCTGAGTTAGCCGCAGCCATGCCCAAGTTAACTGCATGAGTAAAACCATAGTTACAGGTATTAAAAATCGCCTTCAGCCGCCCTGCTGCCTGAGCCTCTTCCAGGAAGGTTTTGACCGGGGGTGACGAATCATTATCAACAACAATCACCTCCAGTTTTTCACCAAGCGCCAATGCCTCCAGGCTCACCAAGCAGTCGCGTAGGTCTTCTAGTGACTCATAGCTAGGGATGATCACTGACACCCCTCGACTTAGCTCTGATGACGCAGTCGAGGACCACTGGTGCCCTGTTGCCTCGCGCACTTGCTCTAAATAGCCAATATAGGCGGTGTTCGACGTTAGCGTGTTGGTGGCACGGCCGTAGTAATAGTGGGTCAAAACGACAGGCACCGAACAGAGGCGTAAGAGCTGGCTATAACGACGAATCAGGTCCCAATCGACAAACCTTGGTAGCGTTTCATCAAAACCGCCACAGCGCTCATAAGCGGCACGCGTATGGCAAAAAGCATTAAGATCCACATAGTTTTTGTTGAACAATAAAGCACGATTCAAAGGCCCAAACAGCACCCCCGCCGGCTCGGTGGTATCTCCAGAGTAATGATACAACCCGGAGTACAGCGCTTGTGCCGTCGGTTCGCGACCAAACGCGGCAACCATCGCCGCCAAATAGCGAGGATCCCAGGCATTATCAGAATCTAAGTAAGCAATATAGTCTCCGTTTGCCGCAGCCAAGCCTTGGTTGCGAGCCACAGAAACCCCGCTATTGTTGCCTAACGCTATCACCTGAATGCGTGTATCTTCAGCGGCTTGCTGATCGCACCACTCGCGTGTTCCGTCGGTACTGCCATCATCCACTAACAGCAGTTCCCAATTGGCATACACTTGACCGCGCACCGAGTCTACCGCCGCTTCAATAGTATCGAGTCGGTTAAAACACGGCATCACAATAGACACCAGCGGCGGGGCTTCGAGTGACTGCGCCTCACGAACCAACGCATCTGCCACATTTTCCATAGTGGCTAAACAGCGTTTATCAGCTTCACGAAAAGGACGTGGTAAATAGGGGTCAACCACCCCATGCGAGAGATAGCCCGCAAAATCACTAAATGAGCGCTTAAACGCCCAGCAAGCATCGCCACTCGCCACCGGCTGACGAGTCAATGCATCCAGCAGCTCAATGGAGTGCCGTTGACCATCGACCAGCTCAACCGGCGGATAAGCCTCGAAGGAGTGCCGCCCTTCATGCAGGCCATTTTCAAGCAGATCAATACGAAATTGGTTAGCTAACACCTCAATTTCATGGCGACCATCAATGCGGATGACTACCGCTCGCGGTTCACTACTGTTGCGATCAGCTAGCCAACCACGAATAGCCGTGCCTGCCCCTAGGTTAAGGTCACCTGCCAACGACTGAGTTGCAGATACTGTCGCAGATGCTTTCACAGCGGCAGGAGCCGATGTAGCTGAGGCCGCCAGTAGCCGCGAAGGCATGGTGGTTTCTAACGGCATTCCCTGCTGCCAGCGCTGGATGTCAAACCGGCCGGAAGCATCATGTCCCAGCAGCACAACACGTTCAGCTTGGGGAACAGTAACGCCCCCCACCAAACGTTCCAAGGCATGGGCCAACTGCCCATCCTGAGCACCAGACTCCGGCTCAAATGTTAACGTGTTTGCCAACGAAGCGACGTCCGCCAATGCCTGCGGACGGAACCAAAACATACTACCGGCAAAAAAGCCCCAATCTTCGTGCAGTGGAACTCCCAGCTGAGGACACAATTTCTCTAACCAAGGCCGATTACCAAACTGCATAGCCTGCTGGCTCATAAATAGCTGACGCGGGCCAGCCAACCGTAAGCTCGAGTCACGACGAAGATAAGCAACCAAGTTTCGCAAGTCGTCAGCGGCGGGCAGCACACTTTCCAGCAATGCGTCACGCCACTGCTTCGCGACAGCCGTTACGCCCTGTTTGGTATGTAACTTCAAGCACCAATCATAGCGTTGCAAACTAGGTAACAGCTGGAGAAATGGCGCGATATCGCGTCCACGGTTAGGGCAACACACTACCTCAGCGCCAGGAAAGCGCTGCTGTAAAGCAACAATCTCAGGCGTATCTGGCGCATGGGGTGTTGTAATAAACAAATCAAAAGGCTCGCTAAAGAAAGCGAGCCGCTCCCCCAGCAACGCCACCAAATCAAGATGATATGCATGCACTACAACTGCCAGGGATGGCTTAAGGCGAGCGTACCTGTCTTGGACTAACGCCTGCCGCCCTTCCTCTTGGCCATGCCGAAGATAGTGCAGTAATGGATCTAGCCCCGATGCAATAACATCGGGATAGCGGCGGCAGTACTCATTAGGATCAAAGCCAGGCCCAGGACAACGACCCAACGCCCAGCCATAACGTGTAAAGTGCCCTAGCGGAGAAAGTTGACTGTAATGAGTATCGGGGTAGCGGCTCGCATACCACCCTGCGTCGAATAACTTAGCCTTCAACAACTCGGCAGCTAAAGCCTCGGTGTTATTAAACGCAGCATTTCCTAGCTCGTGCTTTTTTAGCAACGTACGATTAACGTCTCTCATCACAACCTCTTGATACTACGTTGCTCTTTTTCACCAAACTTAAGATAGTGCACTAGTGGATTCATCCCAGTTTCTGCCACATCGGGGTTACGCTCAAGATAATATGCAGAATCAAACGCTGGGCTTGGATTACGCCCTTCAAATCCCCCCAACAGCAAATAGTGACGAGCCGGGTTTTTCGCCATTTTGCGATCTTGAGCAACATCTGGATTGTGTGCCAAATACCACTTGGCATCGAACCACGGGCTTTTCCTAATAAGCTTAACCTGGCGATTAATCGCCCACCTTGAAAGTTTAGCGCCCTTCGCAGCAACACTGTTGTCTGCCAACGTTCCTTGTTGCGACGATGCCTCAGATGGCAAACGCCCCGCCTCCAGCAGGTTTACCAATTGAGCCAACTCACGGTTCTGGCGCTCAATCTCAACCGTTTGCTGCGCCTGTATATCGAAGTTTTCAGCCGCTGCCTGCTCAGCTGTCTTCAGTTCACGCGCCAGTTGCTCACGCTGAAGCTCATTAGCCTTCAACTGATCGTTAAGCGTCTGCAGCTCTTGCTCATACTGGCGTTGATTAGTGTTGAGCTGATCGTTAAGCCTCTGCAGTGCATGCTGCGCCTCACTCAAGTCGCGCTCGCAGCCCTGTTGTTTACGGGTGAGCTCGGCCAACTCATTAAAGCGGGCTTCCAAGGAATATTTTTGAGCCTGTAGGCGATCAGTTAATTGAACGACTTGGTGCTGTTTCTCTGCTAACGCTTGTTTTTTACCTAGAAGTTGCTCAGTAAGGCTTGTAATGCGCGCTTCATGCTCGTGCGCAAATTGAGCTTGCTGCTGGTTTAGCGTTTCAGCGAGATTCTGAGCGGTCGTTAACTCATCGGCTTTATCTTTTAAACGCGTCTCGAACTGGTGTATCAGCGCCTGTTGCTCCTGGATAGTGACTTTGTCCAGGCAACTGCATCCTAGGCGACCAAATACATCCTGCACCTCCCGAGCAGCACTCGCCGACTCAAGCGCCCCTAACAGGTCATGCACCAACGGTGGCAAATCATCGCCCACCGCTAATAATCCCAAACCAGCACCATGATAAAACGCTAAATGAGGATAACGAGCAGCAAGCACTTCAAAAGCACGGAAGGTCTGGCAACCAGGTTCGCGTCGAGCGATGCCGGGCATTAAGATAACGCCTTTACTGGAAAGGCGTGGTACCCAACGGTCAATTAGGTCGTCGATGCTTTCGTCTTGCGGCGCAATATTGAGCAATAGAAGATCAATTGAGTGCTCATTAAACTGCTGTACCGCCTGTAGAGGGCTGGCCTTTAACCACTGGCTAATACCGGCATACTTATCTACCGTTTGTTCAGTTAAATCATGAACCTGCCCAACGTTAGCCTCGCCAATGACATAGCTATTACCACCTAAGCGAAGCCTGGAAACAGCTTGACACACAGCGAAATGCGATACCAAGTCAACCTCAATACCGACCGAGCTAGTTGGCTTTAAGGCCTCGACCAACCAAAACAGAAAAGGCAAGTGTTCCAGCCACGGCGACGTCTGACGGTACTCAGGTTGCCAAAACATGGAACCCTGAGCCAATGCGCTAATAGAAGGCTGAATAGCCAGCTCATGCGCAGTATTTTTGGTAGGCGATTGAGAATATTGGCTCACGGTATTTTCCTAATAACAAACGCGTTAAATCGCAATGTCGCCAGTTTAACTGGGCAGATTGGCGGCAGGTGCTTCAAAGGGGCGGACATCGGGGTGGGCTGGCATATAAAGGTCGCTGGGCTGCTTGGCCCTGGCATGCCATTGAGCCGCCGCCTGACGATAGCTATGACGTACCCCGTTAAACTGGGTAACTAAATGCGTAGGCCCCGCTTGGCTGAGTGATGTCGGTAGACTACGCCCAAACGATAACGGCGTGCCCCTTCCAACCGTACCTATCGCCTTACTGCCAAAAGCCGCGACAATACGCTGAAAATACTCAGTATCCGCATCCACTTTAACAACATCCCAAAAACCTAACTGATCAACAACCTCGCGCCGAAACATAAACGATGATGTATTTCGATAAATCCAGCCATCCAGCGCCTCAAGGCGCCAACGATTGAACAGCATATTAGTCGAGCAACGCACCCAATCACTAAAACACGCTTTCCATTCGGGGTGACCTTGCAAACCAGCAACTTGCTGCGCCAATTTTTGTGGGTGAGACCAGTCATCGCTATCATGTACGGTAATAAACGCACCTTTAGCGACAGCTAATCCACGATTTCGCGCTGCGTACGCCCCCTGATTACGCGGCTGAGAGATCACCGTAAAGCGCTCATCCTGCTGGCTAAACGCCATCGCAACGTCTAATGAGCCATCGGTAGAAGCATCATCAACCACGATCACCTCCAACCGCCGATAACTTTGCTCGGCTAAACTTTGCAAAGCGGTTGCTAGGTGCTCCTGGGCATTAAACAACGGCATGATAATGCTGACTAATTCCGACGCAACAGTGGCAGTAATGTTCCCCAATGCTTGGTGATCAACGGTCAAATTATCCATTGTGAGGGGCTGGCAGGGGTCTTTAAAAATAAGCGGGCAAAGATTAGCAGCACGGTATAAGTTGTTAATGTGCTGCAATCGCTGCTGTTCGCTTAACGCCGCCGCCTGTGAAGAAGAGGACGCTATCGGCTCGTCAGACATATACAGATTGGCCTGGGCAGCGAGTATGTTCGCCAATGCCAACTGGGTATCTGGATAACGGGGAAACGCCTGCTCCAACTGTTGAGCACGTTGCCAAGCAGTCACCAATTCACCGGTGTTCGTTAAGGCATCTATTTCCAGTAACAAAGGAGCTGCCGTTGCGGGCTTTATATCCGCCAGCCAGTGACGGCTAGCCAAAACGTCAGCGCACTGCTGCCACTCGCCTTGCCACGCATACCAACGTCCCAACGCCCAGGCTGCATAACTGGCTTCCCAGGAGTTTTGATGCGCAAGCAAGTCCTTCAAACTGATCAACTGCGACGTACTATCGAGCCCTTGCCAAAGCCGCTCTTCATGTTGCTGTGAGCGCAGTTGGACAGGCGGCCAACGCCCCTCCTTTGCACCATTATGAGTAAAATGCAGTAAGGGGCTAACGCCCGCATTAGCAACATCCTGATTGTTTTTAAGATAAAACTGCGAGTCAAAACAGGGCCCTGCCTGCCTTCCCCAAGGCTCACCAAACAACAAATAATGCTGAGCAGCCGACATGCCAGAAGCCGCCACATCAGGATAGTGGGCCATATACCAGTCAGCATCAAACCAAGGGCTTTGCTCAATGCCATCAATAGCTTGAGAAAGCTTTTGTTGCTCTGGCTGGCTGCTAGGATCAGGTGTCGAAGACAGGGGCAAAAGATATATCCTTATCAATAACAAGTAGCTAACTAAATCACATTACCTAAACCAAGCTATCTGCTATCTGCTGGGCACTTGACTGAGCCTGCTCAGCATCAACCGCTTCTACCATCACCCTGATTAATGGCTCAGTGCCCGATTTGCGCAGCAAAACGCGTCCTTGGCTACCTAAACTGGCCTCGACATCAGCCACCACCTGCTTCACCAAAGGTGTGCTCAGTGGGTCGTGCCCTCCGTTAGCAGCAAAACGCACGTTAATTAACGTCTGCGGGAGTTTCGTCATCCCCTGCTTAGCCTTATAAAGCGTGGTGCCCTGGTTCAGCAATGAAGTAAGCACACGCAGAGATGCAATCACCGCATCACCAGTAGAGGCATGATCTAAGCTTAACAGATGCCCAGAACCTTCCCCGCCTAAGCGCCAACCTGTATTTTTTAGCTGCTCCATTACATAGCGGTCACCTACTTTCGCACGCACAAAGGGAACCTCAATCGCCGCCAATGCTTGCTCAAGCCCCAGGTTGCTCATCTGAGTGCCAACAACGCCACCCGTGTAACCGGCATCTTTGGCATCTTTAGCCAACAAAAACAGCAGCTCATCGCCATCAACGACGGTTCCCGTGTGGTCAACCATCATCAGGCGATCGGCATCACCATCCAAGGCGATACCTAGGTCGGCTTCTTGCTCTAGCACTGCCGCGCATAGGCTGCGCATCGAAGTCGCGCCACAGTCTGCATTAATGTTCACACCGTTAGGCTGGTCATGAATACTAACAACCTCAGCACCTAACTCTTTGTAAACCGCAGGCGCTACTTTATAGCCAGCACCATTCGCGCTATCCACTACAATTTTTAGCCCGCTCAAGCTTAATGTGCTGGGCAGTACGGCTTTACAGTATTCAATGTAACGACCAGCGGCATCGTCTACACGGCGCGCTTTACCTAGTGCCTGTGAACTTACGCACTCCATACCGCCTTCCAGAGCAATATGGAGCTTATTTTCAATTTCCTGCTCTTGAGCGTCGGTTAGCTTATAGCCCCCCTGCCCAAATATTTTGATACCGTTGTCGTCAAACGGGTTATGCGAAGCGCTGATGACCACCCCGGCATCTGCACGGAAAGTAGAAGTAAGGTACGCGACACCCGGCGTAGGCAGTGGCCCGACCAGAGCCACATTAACACCCGCCGCTGAAAAGCCTGCTTCCAACGCAGACTCCAACATATAGCCACTGGCTCGGGTATCCTTGCCAATCAATACCTCTTTAATACCTTCCGCCCCCAGCACTTTGCCAGCGGCCCACCCCAGCTTCATTGCGAAGTCTGGAGTCATAGGAAATTCGCCAACACGGCCACGCACACCATCGGTGCCAAAATATTTACGCATAAAATCAAACCATTAAAAAAAGTATTGTGATACGCGAGACAGGTTGAGAGATGTCTTAAAACCCCGTCACTCCCGAACGCCTGAACCAAACTGGATTCCCGCTAAGGGCATGCGGGAATGACAGAACAGTGGGAACGCCACGCGGCGCTCCCGAACCCACACAAACGTCATTCCCGAGCCACCCACAACCCC
>NZ_BJUL01000038.1 GCF_007989605.1 Vreelandella venusta
TCCATCAGGTCATTGACGTGTATCACGTGTGACCTGATAGGAGAGGAGAGTTAACCATGAGCTATACCATAGCCCTCAACTTCGAAGATGGTGTCACCCGCTTCATCGGCTGTAAAGAGGGAGAAACCGTTCTTGACGCCGCTTACCGGCAAAAAGTGAACCTGCCGATGGACTGCTCCGACGGCGTATGTGGTACCTGTAAAGGCCACTGCGAGCAGGGCGAATTCGATATGGGGGACGAATACCTGGAAGACGCGCTTTCTGATGAAGAAGCTGCAGAAGGCCAAGTGCTCACGTGTCAGATGGTGCCTTCTTCGGACTGCGTTATCCAAGTGCCCGTGGCCTCCACACTGTGTAAAACACAGGTAGGCAAGGTTGAAGGCAAGGTCATCGCGGTTGAGCAACTCTCTGAAGATAGCATTGAGCTAGCGGTTGAACTGGATGATGAGGAAGGCCTTGCCTTCTTACCGGGGCAATATATCCATATTGATGTGCCCGGTACAGAGGTACACCGCTCCTACTCCTTCAGCTCACAGCCGGGGGAGAAGCGCGCTACTTTCTTGATTCGTAACATTCCCAATGGGGTAATGAGCAGTTATCTAACTGAGCGTGCCGCAGTGGGCGAAAAGCTTATGCTGAGTGGGCCGCTGGGTAGCTTCTACTTGCGCGAAGTGACACGCCCGGTGTTGATGCTGGCTGGCGGTACGGGGTTGGCACCGTTCTTGTCTATGTTGGCGCAATTGGTTGAGAAAGGCTGTGACGCACCCATTCATATGATTTATGGCGTCAATAAAGACGATCACTTGGTCAAGACCGACGCCTTAGACGCCTTTGTTGAGAAACTGCCAAGCTTCAGCTACGCCACGGTGGTGGTTGATGAAGCCAGCGAGCATCCGCGTAAAGGGTATGTGACCCACCACATGGACGCTGCTGTCATGCATGACGGTGATGTGGACGTTTACCTGTGTGGCCCGCCTCCAATGGTTGATGCCGTGCTGAAATACTTTGACGCGGAAGGCATTGAGCCACAGAGCTTTCACTACGAGAAATTCACCCCCAATGAAGCAGGGAGTACATCATGACACACCGCTTTCAAGGCAAAGTGATGGTGATTACCGGTGCCGCTCAGGGAATTGGGCGGCGAGTTGCTGAGCGCGCAGCCGCGGAAGAGGCACGTTTAGTACTGGTAGATCGCAATGATTACATCCACGAAGTGGTGGCTGAAATCAGCCAGCAGGGGTGTGAAGTGATCGCGGTACAAGCGGATCTAGAGACCTATGAAGGTGCCGAGAAAGTGATTCAGGAGACGCTCTCTCACTTTGGCCGTATCGATATTCTAGTGAACAACGTAGGTGGTGCAATTAACTTTAAGCCGTTTACCGAGTTCACTGAAGCACAAGTTGTCGCAGAGATTAACCGCTCTTTAATGCCCACGCTTTGGTGCTGCCGCGCGGTACTGCCCACCATGGTAGCGCAGGGTAGCGGCGTGATCGTCAATGTTTCTTCCGTGGCGGCGCGGGGCATCCACCGAATCCCTTACTCGGCGGCCAAGGGGGGGGTCAATGCGCTGACCGAGTCACTGGCTTTTGAATACGCTGATGCTGGTATTCGCGTGGCTGCCGCTGCCATCGGTGGCACCGAAGCACCGCCGCGCCGGATTTCCCGCGGCACGCCCGAGCCTAGCAACGAGACCGAACGGGCATGGTTCCAGGCGCATATCGATCAGACCAAGCAGAGCTGCCTGATGAAACGCTACGGCACGCTTGACGAGATGGCCGCGCCGATTCTGTTCCTTGCTTCCGATGAGGCGAGCTACATCACCGGTAGCGTGCTGCCAGTGGGTGGGGGCGACCAGGGCTATTAGCGGGTTAAATAAGTCAATTCTAAAAAAGTGTTAACGATACTCTAAGCACAATAATCCCCTGGAGCAAAAGCAAACCGTGAAACATATTGAGAAAGGCGTCAGCCTAAGGCATGCGCCCCGCGATTTTCTGCGCGACTTCAATGCCGAAAACGCCAGTACTGGGCTAGTGGCGGGAATTTTAGGGCTTAGTGTTGGGGTGGTTCACATTAGCGCCGGTACCTCTGCCGGCCTCGATTCCTCCTTCATCATGATTTGGGTCATCAGTTACTTGATGATCAATGGCTTGTTTGGGCTTTTCATGCCCGCCTATTATCGCTTGCCGCTGCCAATGGCCAACTCTATTCCCGGCGCCTTAATGTTTGCAGCAGTCATTCCTGTGATAGGGCTGGAGGCCGCATTAGGCGCTAGCTTGATTGCTGGCCTCATTACCTTAATCGCAGGTGTGACTGGCGTGATGGGTATTGTGATGCGCTTGATACCGATGCCGATTGTGATGGGTATGGTGGGCGGCATGTTACTTAGCTTTGGTCTCAACATGGTGAAACCACTGGAAAGTGCCATTGTGCCAGCCTCCATCATGATCCTGGCCTTCTTCATCTCCGCACGGCTGTTTCGTAAAGTCCCACCGTTGGTTGTCGCGATGCTGGCAGGCATTCTTTATCTGATGGCAACGGGCGTTGACCTATCAGGCATTGAAGCAACCATACGTTTTCCTGAGTTCATCATCCCCGAGTTTACCTTTGGTGCTTTTCTTACCTATGGCTTACCACTCGCTATTATTCTGGTCGGCATGGAAACACCAGCAGGCGTTGGCTTAGTGAAGGGAATGGGCTACAAAGACGCCCCGGCTAACGCGATTACTGCTGTCGGTGGTTTAGGTACCATGGTGTCGTCATTCTTTAATCTACACAGTACGTGCATCGCGGCACCAATGACCGGCGTGTGCGCTTCGCCAGAAGCGGGAGCTCACGACAAACGTTGGGTCGCAGCGGTGATTGCTGGGGCTATCTTCGTAGTAGCCGCGCCATTCTACGGCTATGTCGTTAGCTTGCTGGAGGCAGCGCCGCGTTACTTCATTGCCATTATCGCTGGGCTGGCACTTATGCGGGTCATCAGCTCTTCGATGGTGATCGCTTTTTCAGGCAGGAGGCATGAGGTAGGCGCACTGTTTGCCTTTCTAATTGCCGCGTCGGGCATTCAAATTCTTGGTATTGGCGCCACGTTCTGGGCGTTAGTTCTGGGCGTGATTATTTCGATCATTTTTGAAACCAAAGACTTCGAGTTTATTTTTACCCGTGAGGTGGCCAGCACAGGCGGCTGAGACACTGCTCTGTTTATAGCACATTAACTATTAACCTCTTTGACTCGTGGCTGACTAGTCAGCGCGAGTTTTTTAATGCCTAAGGGTGAAAAGTAAGGGATAGAATTATAATTCTAAAGGGATGATGGTTAATTTAAAATTTTTGGTAGATGAGAACTGATTGGTACCAATTTTAACTTCCTCTACTATATGTTGAAAATATTTTGTGTGTTGTGTGTTGTGTGTTGTGTGTTGTGTGTTGTGTGTTGTGTGCTATTTTTTTATATGTTTGTGAGTGTTTGGTGGATTGTTTGAGTTAGCCATTGTTGGGCTGCAGTATCTTCAAGTTGATTTGCCCAATAAATTCCAACTTCAAATTTTGGGAGATCTAAGGGAATCTTCATAACTTTAGTATTTCCGTTTTTTGCAAACATTCCAGCGACCCTGCTAGGTAGGCAAACAATTACTTCACTGTCGGGTATAATGCTAGGCAAGACTGAAAAGTGTGGAATGGTAAGTGATACATGGCGAGAGATTTCCAATTTTTTTAGTATATCTTCAACAATTGAATGTCCTGTTGTTCGTGACACACTCACATGATGTTCGTTAAGAAACTGGCTAAGTGTGAGCTGTTTGCCGATTCGTGGATGTTGTGCGCAGACAAGACATGTGTAGAATTCTTCAAATATTGATAAAAAATCCACTTTACCTTTAAGGAAGGTCAAGTTTCCAACGGCTGCATCAATACGACCTTTAAGTAGCCAATCCTCAACTTGACTTACTTCCAAAGAGACCACTTCAATAGAAATATTAGGCGCTATCGCACGAAATTTTTTCATCAATATAGGTAGTAAGAAGACTTCGCCTAAGTCTGATAGTGCAATTCTAAATGTTCGTCTAGATAATAATGGGTCGAACTCACTCGTTGATGCAATTGCAAGTTCAATATTCATTAGAGAAGTTCGAAATGTTTCGTAAAGTTTATCTGCTGAAAAGGTGGGCTGCATTCCATCACGTGTCCGGTGAAACAAGGGGTCATTTAATAGTGAACGAAGCCGAGACAGTGAGTAGCTAACAGAAGGTTGTGTTAGATGAACCCTTTGGGCGGCACCGCTGACACTTCCCGTCTCATATATTGCCAAAAAAATCTTAATAAGATTTAAATCTGCTTTGGGATTCATCTGTTTTCCTGTCATATAGATATCATCTATATAAAGTAGCAAAAAGTATTTATTGGTTCAAATTTATAGTCAGTGATATGTTGATGGTAAATAAAATAAATGAGATTTATCTAGTGGGAAAACAATCATATAAAACTGTAAAAGATTCTGTATATCAAATGCTTAGAGAGCATGGGGTTAACAAGGTATTTGGTAACCCTGGGTCCAATGAACTTAATTTTCTTAAGGACTTTCCAGAAGACTTTGATTATATACTTTGCCTACATGAAGGCGTCGCAATAGGTATGGCTGAAGGGTATGCTCAGGCTACCGGTCTGCCAGGCTTCGTTAACTTGCATGCTGCAGCAGGTACTGGAAATGCAATGGGTGCTTTAAGCAACTCAGTGAATTCACATGCCCCGCTAGTGGTAACCGCTGGCCAGCAAGCGCGGACGATGGTGTATTCGGACCCATTGCTAAAAAATTCAAGTGCAGTCATGTTACCAATGCCATTGGTGAAGGATAGTTACGAGCCGCTTAGTGCCCAAGAAGTGCCACACGCCATTAGCCGTGCGCTGCACTTAGCAATGTCCCCTGCGAAGGGGCCTGTCTATGTTTCTATTCCCTATGATGACTGGGACCAACCAATTGCTCATGATGCATTGCATTTAGCAACGCGCAAAGTTACCCATTTTGGTGCGCCTTCCTTGGACGAGCTCAGACCATTACTTGGGGCACTTGCAAAAGCTTCTAACCCAGTGCTGGTGCTGGGGCCCGAAGTCGATGCATTACACTGCAACAGCAAAGCGGCGCTACTCGCCGATCAATTGCATGCACCGGTTTGGGTAGCGCCGTCGGCCCCCCGATGCCCCTTCCCGACTAACCATCACTGCTTCGCAGGTATTCTTCCTGCTGGTGAGGCAAGCCTTACAGAAAAACTGCATGGGCATGACCTGATTTTAGTGCTTGGCGGGCCGGTATTTCGTTATCACCAGAATGATCCGGGTACTCTTTTGCCGGAAAATGCGCAACTTTTCTTGGTGACTGGCGATGCCCAAGAGGCTGCTAGGGCACCTGTCGGTGATGCCATCGTCGCTAATGTGGATGCTGTTTTAACTTGTTTGATCGAGGGTATAACGGATCGGGCAGGCGATTGCCCTAATTTCCGCAAGCCTGTCCAGCGTGCTGAGATTGATCAAAGTCAACTTGACTCCAGTGCTATATTTGACATCGTCAATGCTATCGCACCGCGCAATACCGTCTATTTAAATGAAGCTACCTCCACGATCGCTACGTTATGGGAAAGGGTCGGTATGGAAGAGCCAGGCAGCTACTATTTCGCCGCTGCCGGCGGCCTTGGGTTTGCTATGCCAGCCGCACTAGGTGTAAAGCTGGCTGTCCCGGAGCGCCCCGTCGTGGCTTTTATAGGTGATGGTTCTGCTCACTACAGTATATCGTCATTATGGACAGCAGCACGTTATCAGATTCCTGTCATTTTTATCATTATTAATAATAGCGGCTATGGTGCTCTAAAGTGGTTTAGCCAACAATTCAAGATTCAAAATGTACCAGGCATTGAAATAGATGGCGTCGATTTTATTCAGCTATCTGAAGGCTACGGTATCGCAGCGCATAGGGTTTCTACTCGTGCAGAATTTTCCCATGTTTTTGATAATGCTATTGCTAGTAAGGTGCCTGTACTCATCGAAGCTACTATTGAGAGAATGTAAGGATGTCACGCTTAAATAAAATTTATAACATAAAAGGCATGCGAAAAGCGGCTCGGTCACGACTTCCTAAGATCGTCTTTGATTATCTCGAGGGTGGTGCAGAAGATGAACACGATCTAACTGAAAATAATACCAGCTATGATCGGTGGAAATTCAAGCCACGTCGCTTAGTTGACCTCACAGAGATTGATCCAACAACGGAAATTCTCGGTAGTCCGGCATCTTTTCCTGGTGTAGTCGCCCCGACAGGCCTGAATTCACTATTTTGGCCAAACGGTGATATAGCATTGGCTCGTGCTGCCACTCGTGTAGGTATTCCCTTTGTACTGTCAACTGCTTCAAGTGACTCGCTTGAAGCGGTCGCTGCGCAAGCTGAAGGAGAGCGCTGGTTCCAGCTCTATGTAATTGAGAAGACGCTAGCAACCAGTTTGGTGGAACGTGCAAAAAGCCTCGATTATAGCAAGCTAATTATTACGACAGACGTTGTGTTTAACGGTAAGCGCGAAAGGGACTTAAAGAATGGTTTTGGTTTACCTATGCGCTACAACTTAAAAACGATTTTTGATGGTGTCACCCACCCATCTTGGACGATGAATTATTTAAAGCACGGTACTCCTAAACTTGGCAACTTAGCCAATGAGGAGCTTTCTCCCGAGGCCCGGGCCGCTTTACTTAGTCGATCTATGGATGCCGGCTTTACCTGGGAAGATCTAGCGATAATCCGTGATTTGTGGCCTGGCCAAATCATTTTAAAGGGCATATTGCATCAGGCAGATATTGATAAATGTCGGCAATATGGCATTGATGGTGTTGTTCTTTCAAATCATGGTGGACGGCAGTTAGATGCAACGATGAGTCCTGTGGATGCACTTGCAAAAATAAGTTCAAGCAATTTTGAGGGGCATATTTTAGTGGATGGAGGGGTTCGCCGTGGAAGAGATATTGCCAAAGCTAAAGCTCTGGGGGCTTCGTCAGTACTAATTGGACGTGCTGTTCTTTACGGACTCGCTGTGGCAGGCGAGGAAGGAGCTTTTAAAGCGCTGACTATCCTCAAGGAAGAGTTTGAGGGATATATGAAGCAATTGGGCTGCTCCACAGTGAATCAGCTAACCAGTGATTTAGTTGAGCACGTCTCTTAATAATAAACAGTAGGAGTATTTAATTTATGAAAATTGTAGATGTTAAAGCGACAGCTGTTAATGTACCGGCAGAGTTTACCTCCTGTGGAGAAACTAAAAAAGCCACACTCGGCATTTGCGTGGTGGAGGTAACCACGGATGATGGTCTGGTTGGCGTGGGTATGACGGCTATTACGGAAGAAGAAGTCATCGCGTTTACCATCAACAATATTATTGCACCCGCAATAAACGGTGACGATCCCCTTTGTACAGATAGAGTCTGGAATAAATTATATTGGTTGCTGACGCCGCGCGGCCAATCAGGCTATGCCTGCCACGCGATAGCAGCTGTGGACATTGCGCTATGGGATATCAAGGGTCAAGCGCTACGCCAACCAATCTGGAAGCTATTAGGAGGAGCCCGCGACAAAGTCATCACCTACGCGACCATCGGTTTCGACTTCTTTGACAACGATCAATTGGCGGAGGTGGCAAAAAATTGGCAGGCCAAGGGGTTTAATAAATTTAAGATGGTTGTGGGCCACAATGCACTTAAACGTCGCGATGAGCCCAGGCCAATATTAGAAGCCATTCGTAGCGATATTAGCCGAGTCCAGACCCTCAGGGAAACGATAGGCGAAGAAGCTGAAATTTTCATTGATGCCAACTGTAACCTTGACCCTTATCATGCCGCTTGGCTAGCTGAACGGGTTGAAGAGTACAATATTTCTTTCTTTGAAGAGCCTTTAATCGGTAATGACCCTCAGCAGCTAAACCAGTTGCGCTCTCGAACTCGCATTCCACTAGCAGGTGGCCAGAATGAAGGGCAGTCATCAAAGTTCAAGCAGCTGCTGCTCAACGACTCTCTGGATATTCTGCAGCCTAATGTAGCCATTAGTGGGGGCTATACACAGTGCGCCAAGATTGCGGGCATGGCAGAAGCGTTTAACACCGGGATAGACAATGGGGGGGCATGGCCCTTCCATAATCTTCATTTACACGCTGGCGTAAGAAACGGTGGGATGGTCGAGTACCATATTTTCGCCGTCCAATGCCTGGAACAAATTTTCACTGGTTTACCAAAGCCAGAGAACGGTTTCTTACATGCTCCCAGTGAGTCAGGTCTTGGCTTTACATTAAAGCAAGATGCATTAAAAGAGCTGGCCAAGATGCCGACTTCACGCGGAATGGGAAAGTAATTACTAAGTGTTAGCTCACACCTGGATAATAATTCAATAATAATAGGAAAATAGTTATGAAACCTCTGATGGCAGCTCTCTTAACAACGGTAGCGATAACAAGCGCCTCTACAGGACTCGCAGCGGAAAGTTATCCAACCCAACCGATTCGGCTGATTGTTCCTTTTGGCGCGGGTGGTGGGACGGATGGTTTGGCACGTGCTATTCAGTTATTTGCTAATAACAACAATCTGATCCCAGAGCCCATTGTGGTTGTGAATGCTCCTGGGGCGGGTGGCGCTGTAGGTACGCGACAGTTGTTAGCAGCGGACCCTGACGGCTACACCATTTTGCAAATACACCAAGAAATGTTCGCTGCATCCGCTATTGAACGTGTCAATTACACGCCAGACGATTTTGAACCCATCATACAAGTCAGCGAAGCTTGTATGTTTGTTGCGGTTAATGAGGACTCTCCCTATACCAATCTAGATGAGATGTTCAGTGATATTAACGAAAATTCTGGCAACTTCCGTCAGGCTGACGATATTGGTGGAGCTACTCACTTTCCTTCCGCTCAGCTGATGAATGCAGCTGGTGTTCAGTGGCCGATTGTTCCTGTCGGAGCTACGTCAGCTAGATTTACCTCATTGCAAGGTGGTTTTACACAGATGGCATTGCTCTCTCCTTTATGGTTAGAGCGGGCGACGGGAAAAGTACGGCCCCTGGCGGTATTAGGGGATGAGCGTTATGAATTTGCGCCTGATTTGCCAACGGCAAAAGAACAGGGTTATGACGTAACAGCTTGCTTAAATCGACGTTACTGGGCACCTGCTGGTACCCCACAAGAACATATTGACGTATTGGCGGATACCATCGAAGCAGCAGCTAACAGCGAAGAAGTGCATCAATATCTAGCAGAGTCCGGCGAAGTATTGAAAATCGTCAGGGGGGAAGAGCTGCGTGACCTTGTCGATAAAGAATATGCTTCATTTGTTGAAGTTGCCGATACGGTAAAAGGTAGTTTATCTAATAACTAGTCATAAGTTAAAAGAGGAAGTAAGCATGTTCCTGCTTCCTCTTTATGGCCCAACTCCTTGGAGAGCCCAATGATAACTATATTCAGGCTCAGATATGAAGTTAGTTTTTTAGTTCTGTCATTGATAATTGGTGTATCAGTTTTTATCAGTGCAAGTGGGCTTCCGGATCCTATATACGAGCCTATGGGGTCCGCCGCTTTCCCAAGTGGTATAGCCTCCATTACTATTTTTCTAGTCGTCTTAAAGATATTCCGAATTTTTTTAGACAAAAATACATTAATAAAAGGTAGAGGAGATGATGGTGAAGGTCAGCTGAGTTTTTTAAAATCTTTTTTAATGCTGCTTATTTTTATCGTTTTTTTAGTTTTGGTTTGTGTTTTTAATGTGAGATTCTGGATCAGTGCTTTTATGTTCATGCTATCAGCAATGGCTTTTCTTAAAAGACCTAATGGTTGGGTAGAATTTGCTATTCAGTGTATTTCTTTAATAGCATTCTCACTCGCTCTGGATTATGTCGTAAATGATATCTTGTATTTTAATTTTTGATTTTTTAATAGGCGATAATTATGATTGGCGCATATCTTGAGGTCTTTTCACTATCGGGAACGATGTGGGTGCTGCTCGGAACCGTGGTGGGAATATTAATCGGCTCAGTACCAGGATTATCCGGTGCTATGGTGATTGCACTGGCTCTACCTATGACTTATTACATGCAAGCAACAGATGCTCTTATACTGTTGGTTGCAATGTACATTGGCTCAACAACCGGTGGCTTAATTAGTGCCACATTGATGAGAATGCCAGGCACTGAGTCTGCCATTATGACAACGTTAGATGGTTTTCCCATGGCGCAACGAGGGGAGCCAGCGCGTGCTCTAGGCCTTGGTGTTATCGCTTCTTTTATAGGCGGTATGTTCGCATGGCTGGTGTTAACTACGTTATCGCCATTGCTTTCGACTTTGGCAGTTCGATTCGGTCCCTATGAAATTTTTTCCATGGCAGTAGTAGCTCTTACTCTTATCTCTGCTATTTCTAAAGGAAGTTTCATAAACGGGCTTCTTGCAGCGGTACTTGGTGCTCTGTTTGCACTACCGGGTATTGATCCTATTTCAGGTTCGCTAAGGCTAACATTTGACATCGCAGAGTTGGACAATGGCTTTAATTTATTGCCTGTTATGTTGGGGCTTTTAGTACTAGGTCAAGTGATGATCGATAGCGGTAAGAAAAGTGAAAGTGTTATTCAGAAGGCAAGTGTTTCTAATAAGGTAACCTTTAGTGCTAAAGAATTTAAAGAAAATTTTTGGAATTTTTTTAGATCTTCCATTATTGGCACTTGGATTGGTATTCTTCCTGGCATTGGGGGGACAACGGCCTCAATTGCTTCCTATTCCGTAGCTAAAGGGTTGTCAAAAAATTCCTCAAAGTTTGGCAGTGGTTGCAGTGAAGGTATCGTCGCTGCTGAATCTGCTAATAATGCCGGAACTGTAGGGTCATTGGTGCCTCTGATTACCTTGGGAATACCTGGTTCAGTTGTGACCGCAATTCTTCTAGGGGCAATGGTAATGCATAATCTGAACCCAGGCCCACTCTTGTTTGTTCAGAGTCCGGGGGTCGCTTATACCATCATCGCAGGCGTTCTATCAGCTAATCTCATCATGTTGGTGGTTATGTGGTTTGCTACTCCATTGATTGCTCGGATGATGTATGTTGATAAAGCTTGGCTGTTACCGCCTATAATTATTTTCTGCTTTATCGGCGCTTACTCAGTGTCTGGCCGGCTTTTTGACGTAATAACGATGTGTGGATTTGCCTGTTTAGGTTACATTCTGGTGCGTGCAAAAGTTCCACTTGGCCCATTTATCATTGCCTTTATTTTGACCCCAATGGCAGAGGAGAGTTTACGCAGTGGGCTAGTTGTATATGGCAGTAGCTATTTACCTTTGCTGACGCGACCAATACCACTATTTTTTATCGTTGTCTCCATTATCACAGCGGTATGGGCGGTTTGGTCTGAAATAGGTCAAGCTCGAAAAGCAAAAATCTAATTGATTGCTCAGAAATATTTAGAAGGAAAAATTACAATGAGTAAGTTCTTTTGCGCAGAAAAGCTCAGCAACAAGATTTACCTAAATGGTTGGCTTGACTCCACAGAAGGAAGCAGTGACGTTGTTGAACCAGCAACAGGCAATGTTTTAGCTAAGATCGTGCTAGATAGTGGTGATGACATCCGTTCAGCCGTTACGGAAGCAAAGAAACAACAACCTCATTGGGCTAGCCTGCCTTTCGATCAGCGGGGCAAAATTTTACGCCGAGCAGCTGAGTTGATTATTCAGCACAAAGATACATTTATTGAGTGGAATATTCGAGAGTGCGGCTCTATTGTAGCTAAAGCGGAAGCTGAACTTTATGCGACCCATGAACAATTGAATATGGCGGCTGCCATGACGATGCAGCCTGATGGTGTTACCTTACCCTCAACTATTCCTGGTCGGCGCAACACATGTCGACGTGTCCCATTGGGTGTTGTTGGTGTTATCACTCCTTGGAATTTTCCACTGCTGCTGGCCATGCGTTCGGTAGCGCCTGCGCTAGCAGTGGGCAATAGCGTTGTCTTAAAACCGGACCCTCAAAGTGCGGTAACGGGAGGTCTTTTGATCGCTAGGCTTTTCGAAGAAGCCGGACTGCCTCCTGGCGTACTGCAAGTCATTCCTGGCGGCGCGAAGGCCGGGGAAGCGTTAGTAGAACATCCATTAACTGCTATGATTTCCTTTACTGGCTCCACAAATATAGGAAAAAAGATAGGCAAAACGTGCGGAGAATTGCTCAAAAAGTCCGCCTTGGAACTGGGGGGAAACAATGCATTTATCGTGCTTGATGATGCTGATATCGAGGCGGCATCATCCCATGGCGCTTGGGGGGCCTATCTCCATCAGGGCCAAATATGTATGCAGGCGGGTAGGCACTTTGTCCACGAAAGTGTTGCAGAAGAGTATGTCAGCCGTTTAGCCGAGCGTGCCGAGCGTCTTAGGGTAGCAGATCCATATCTTGGAGATTCGGATATTGGCCCGTTAATTAACGCTAGCCAGCTTGAAAAAATTAATAAGATCATCGCTGAATCTATAGATGCAGGCGCTAAGCTAGTTACTGGTGGTCATAGTCATGGTCAGTTTTATCGGCCTACCGTGCTAAGTAATATTCGTATTGATATGCCTGCTTTCCAGCAGGAGTTATTTGGCCCAGTGGCACCGGTGATAACTTTCTCTAATGAGGATGAACTAGTTGAGATGATAGCAGCTTCATCTTACGGTTTAGCCGCTGCCATTCATTCTCGCTCCATAGGTAGAGCCATGAAACTTGCAGACAGAGTGCCTGCAGGCATGATTCATATTAATGATCAAACCGTTAATAATGAGTTTCATGTTCCTTTCGGCGGCTTCGGAGATTCAGGTAATTCTGGACGGTTCGGTGGACCTTCTAACCTTGAGGAGTTCACGCAGTCTCAATGGGTTAGCGTTATGGATACTCCAGTGATCTACCCTTTCTAGAGACTCGCTGCTACTGAAAATAGCCACAAATTCTGAAGAGGATATTTGTGGCTTTATCTCTTGAATTAATAATATTTAATTTAAAGATGTTGAATAGGTTGTCAAGCTCAACAACATATTCGATTTAGTGGGGTGTTTTTGCTTAATGGATTCGTAAGGTAGTCAGATGTCCTCGCTATTGCCTATTTTTATCAATTCTCTTTATCCATGAGATAGCCAATAAGAGAGGGTGAGCATTAGTAATGCCAGAAATTTGTAAAAGTTGTTCTCTTTGGCTCGACCTTTTTTCTCTCCTCACCTCCTCCTTTTATCCTTTTGTCGCAAGTTGAAAACAGTGGTTACTTCCATAGAGATGAACGCGTGACCGTTATGGCCAAGAAAATTCTTGATATCGACCTAACGGGCAAAAGGAAAATATGTTCTAACGACGGTTGTCAGTATGTCAATTTATTTTTTTATTAAATGTCATTTTAAAACATGTATTTACAAGGTTTGTAGTTTGATGGTTAGAGCTTCGAATAAAAAACCTCACATCCTCTGAGATACCTACGAAGTATGGAAAGGTACTCAAACGATATTGGTCCCGTGGGTGTGGCCTGAACGATATTGATGGCGTACACAACAACTGTCGTCTTTAAGCCCTAGATAGACCTTTCCTCATCGTCCTCTTGAATGTACTAACGCTATCGCCAGGCTCCAAGACAACAAAAAACCAACGATAG
>NZ_BJUL01000039.1 GCF_007989605.1 Vreelandella venusta
GAGGCACCCGCGAACGGCGCAGCCGCCCAATAAAAACCCCGCAAGCTTTGTGCTTGCGGGGTTTTGTATTACTGAGCATGGTTCTCAGAGCCATGTTTAGAACAGCTCAAAGAACGCTAGCTAGCATGCTTAGCCAAGCAGGTGCTCAACGGCCGCGCGCTCTTCACGCAGTTCTTTCTCGGTGGCCTGCATCTTCTCTTTGCTGAACGCGTCCAACTCAAAGCCTTGAACGATTTCATACTTGCCACCCTGACAACGCACTGGGTAGGAGTAGATGATGCCTTCTTCAATGCCGTAGCTGCCGTCAGCAGGGATTGCCATGCTAACGATACCATCGCAACCCAGCGCCCAATCACGCATGTGATCAATCGCTGAAGACGCCGCAGATGCAGCAGAAGACGCGCCACGGGCTTTGATAATCGCCGCACCGCGCTGCTGTACTGTCGGGATAAAGTCGTTTTCGTACCAGTCACGCTCAACCAGATCGAAGGCGGCTTTGCCGTCTACTTTGCACTGTGCCAGATCCGGGTACTGGGTAGCACTGTGGTTGCCCCAGATAATCATGCTGTCAACGTCAGTAACGTGCTTGCCGGTTTTCTGAGCCAACTGCGTTAGCGCACGGTTGTGGTCCAAACGCGTCATCGCAGTGAACTGGCCTGCGTCTAAATCCGGCGCATTGCAAGAAGCAATCAATGCGTTGGTGTTAGCCGGGTTACCAACTACTAGAACGCGCACGTCGCGGCTAGCGTGGTCGTTCAGCGCTTTACCTTGTACAGAGAAGATCGCGGCGTTGGCTTCCAGCAGATCTTTACGCTCCATACCCGGGCCACGCGGACGTGCACCTACCAGCAAGGCGAAATCGGCATCTTTGAAGGCAACGTTCGGATCATCAGTGGCAACGATATCTTGCACTAACGGGAAAGCACAGTCGTTAACTTCCATGACAACGCCATTCAGGGCGTCCATGGCTTGGGGAATTTCGAGAAGCTGGAGAATGACTGGCTGATCCGGCCCCAGCATATCGCCAGCGGCGATGCGGAAAATAAGAGAGTAGCTGATCTGGCCGGCACCGCCGGTAATCGCAATACGTACTGGATCTTTCATCATTGCTCCTTGATGGTTCGCCTAGGATGGGTTCTCGCCTGAGAGTGGGACGACAGAACTCAAGACGCAAAGATGGTATGCCCAGATGTACAAAAACTCAATCATACATGAGACTACTACCCATTCTCGCGGTTGCTTGGTACTCGCTGCCAGACGCCAGTTGCGCTATGGTATACCGGTCCGCTAAGCCTTAGTTCTTAGCCTGACACCCTCTTCAGCATGACTTACCTTGTGTAATTTTTTTGGGTTAATACGGATATAACTCCCCCATGCGACGAATCCCCTACTCTTACGCGCTTGCTAGCCTGCTGGTTCTGGCGCTTGTGATATGGCTAGCGATTGGCGATTTTCAGCGTTTCCAAAGTAGCCCACCTGAGGTAAATACCACTGAACGCGACTCAACACCCCGTGTAGAAGTGATGACCCAGCAGAGCGCGCCCTATATCCCTAAGCAAGTACTGCAAGGCCAACTGACCGCGGAAAGAGAAACCCTGCTGCGTGCCAACGTGACTGGCTATGTCGCAGAGCAACCCGTGACCCAAGGGGCAACCGTCAGCCGAGGCGAGACACTGCTGGTACTGGATAACGATGCGCTCCCTCAACGCCTACGGCAGGCACGTGACGAGTTAACGCTCGCTGAAGCGGAGTACGCCGGCGCCCAAAATTTGCGTCGTCGTGAGCTAATTTCTCAGCCAGAATTGCTACGCCTGCAAAGTGCCTTGAGCGCCAGCGCAGCCCAAGTAGCTCAGTTGGAAAAGCAGTTAAGCGATACCCGCCCAACCGCGCCCTTTGAAGGCGTGTTGGACCGTGTCCAGGTAGAGCTTGGCGACTTGCTGCAGCCAGGCGAAGAGTGGGCACGACTGATCGATGACCGCCGCTTAATCGGCACCGCTTGGGTGGCTCAACAGCAAATCGGTGAGTTAAGCGTTGGTTTACCTGTTACCGCACGACTGCTCAATGGTCAGTCGCTTTCCGGCGAAGTGTCGTACATTAGTAGCCGCGCAGAAGAAGCCACTCGCACGTTCTATATCGAAGTAACGCTCGACAATCCAGAAAGGCAACGCCTAGCAGGCAGTAGCGCTGAATTCACCATAACGCTGCCACCTCGACAGGTGCATACTCTATCGCCTGCTCTCTTTAATCTGAACGAGCAGGGTCAATTAGCTATCAAGCATGTTGTTGAAAATAACCGCGTTGCCCAAACGGCTATTGAGCTGGTCAGTGCTGATACCGAACGCGCCTACGTGACAGGCTTACCCAGCTCCGTGCAGTTAATCACCCTTGGCGCGGGGTTAGTTAGCCCAGGTGAAACCGTAACGCCAGTGTCTATCCAGGAAGGTGGTCATGCGTCAGTTGATTAATGCGGCGCTAACCCACACGCGAACCACCCTACTGCTCCTGGTTGGCTTACTGCTGGCGGGCACCACTGCCTGGCAGATGATTCCCAAGGAAGCCAACCCGGACGTCACTATCCCGATTATATACGTCTCGCTCTCGCTGGAAGGCGTTAGCCCGGAAGATGGTGAGCGCCTGCTAGTTCGCCCAATGGAGCAGGAACTGCGTGGAATCGAAGGGCTACGCAAATTTACCGCCCAGTCTAGCGAGGGTCATGGGTCGGTGACGCTGGAGTTTGATCCTGGCTTTGATCCGGATACAGCGCTTTCTGATGTGCGCGAGCGCGTGGATATCGCCCGCAGTAGCTTACCGGATGAAGCGGACGAACCCCGGGTCATGGAGGTTAACGTCTCCGAGTTTCCGGTGTTGAGCATTGGCCTTTCCGGCGAGTTGGATACCCGAGAACAGGTGACCATCGCACGTCGCTTAAAAGAGGAAATAGAGGGCATTGCTGACGTCCTAGAGGTCGATATCGCTGGCGACCGCGAGGACTTACTCGAAATTGTCGTTGATCCGCTGGTACTGGAAAGTTACGGCGTTGATTTTGATACGCTGTTTAATCAAATCTCACGCAATAATCGCCTGGTTGCTGCAGGCAGCTTGGATACTGGCGCTGGACGGCTAGCACTCAAAGTACCGGGCATTATCGAATCGTTAAACGATGTCATGGACATGCCGGTGAAAGTTGACGGCGACCAAGTGGTTACGTTTGGTGATGTTGCGTGGATTTTACCGACCTACAAAGATCCCGAAGGCTTTGCCCGCATCGACGGCCAGCCAGCAGTAGTGCTGGAAATTTCCAAGCGCGCCGGGGCGAATATCATCGCCACCATTGAAGCCGTAAGAGAACGATTTGCCCAGGCAGGCGACCTACTACCGGAACAACTACGTATTACCACGATTTTAGACGAGTCGGTTACCGTTCAAGACATGCTCTCTGAGCTGTTAAATAACGTGCTCACCGCAGTGGTACTGGTATTAATTGTTGTCGTAGCCGTTATGGGCTGGCGCATGGCGCTGCTGGTAGGCTTGACTATACCCGGCGCATTTTTAACCGGCATTTTATTGGTTTGGGCATTTGGTTTTACGCTCAATATTGTGGTGTTATTTGCGCTGATCTTAGTGGCTGGCATGCTAGTGGATGGCGCGATTGTGGTCAGCGAACTCGCTGATCGACATCTCCATGAGGGGCAGTCTCCCCACCAAGCGTGGCTGAATGCCGCAACACGTATGAGTTGGCCGGTTATTGCTTCTACCGCGACAACGCTTGCGGTATTTATACCGCTGCTATTTTGGCCTGGCGTGGTAGGCCAGTTTATGAAGTACCTGCCTGCCACGGTCATCTTGTGCCTTATAGCGTCGCTAGCCATGGCCCTGGTGTTTTTGCCTACCCTGGGCCGACTGTTTACCCGCACATCCCATATAGCAACTGCGGGAGCTGGCCCAGTCGACGAAAGCACGGCACTTGGGCGTGGCTACCGCCGCGTGCTCGGGCGTTTGCTGCAACACCCTGCCTGGGTGCTTGTGTTTGCGGTGCTGTTAATTGGATTGATTTATACCGGCTATGCTCGTTTTAATCACGGGGTTGACTTCTTCCCCAGCGTAGAGCCGGACAGCGCCCAGGTGCTGGTACGTGCGCGAGGCGATTTTTCCGCTGAAGAAACCGACGCCATTCTAAAACGAGTGGAAAACCGGTTAGGCAGCATGGGGGAAGTCGAAGCTCTTTACGCACGCTCTTTTGCAGTGCCCAACCAGCAAATGGGCAATGATGTGATTGGGATGTTGCAGTTTCAGTTTGTCGACTGGTATCAGCGCCGCCCTGCCCGCACGATTTTGGCTGACATGGCCGAGCGTACCCAAGACCTGCCGGGGATTACGCTAGAGTTTCGCGAGCAGGAGATGGGCCCTGGCGGCGGCAAACCGATTGTGCTTGAAGTCAGCGCCACCGATCCCGATATTGCAAACGCTGGCGTTGATCAAATTACGGCACTAATGCACGAGCTAGGCGGTTTTACCGATATCCAAGATAATCGCAGCCTGCCGGGAGTCGAATGGCAGGTAAAAGTTAATCGTGAAGCTGCTGCCCGCATGGGCACCGACATCACCACCATTGGTAGCGCCGTACAGCTACTAACCACTGGCCTTCAAGTGGCCAACTACCGTCCCCCCACCGTTACTGATGAGGTGGATATTCGTGTTCGCTTACCGGAACACTGGCGCACGCTCAACCAGCTTGAACGGCTGACGATCAACACCCCACGCGGCCAAGTGCCTATTGCACACTTTGTAGATATTACGCCCGCCCCCAAAGTAGGCACCCTGAATCGCATCGATGGACGCCGTGCGATTACCGTTGAGGCCGATTTAGCACCCGGCTATTTAGCGGACGAGCGGTTGCGAGCGCTGCTAGAGGCAGGCAAAAGCCAACTTGATAGTGGTTTGATGGTTAATGTGGCGGGTGAGCAAGAAGATCAGCAGGAATCCATGCAGTTCTTGATCAGCGCTTTCTTGATCGCGATTGGGCTGATGGCGCTGATTCTGGTCACTCAGTTCAATAGCTACTATCAAGCAGCGCTAGTGCTATCGGCCATAGTATTCTCGACGGCGGGCGTTTTGATGGGGCTGCTCGTTACTGGCCAAGCGTTTGGTATTGTCATGGTAGGCATGGGCATTATCGCCCTGGCAGGCATTGTGGTTAACAACAATATCGTCTTGATCGACACTTACAACGAGCTGCGCGGGCAAGGCATGCCCCCAACCGAAGCGGCACTCGAAGCAGGCACCCTGCGCTTACGCCCAGTGCTTCTCACCGCCATTACCACCGTGCTGGGGTTAATGCCGATGGTGCTGGGAATCAACGTTAATCTTTTCGCACCCGCGTTAGGTTTCAATGCCCCTTCAGCTCAGTGGTGGACACAAATGTCTAGCGCAATTGCAGGCGGCCTCACGTTCGCCACCGCCCTGACGCTCTTATTAACCCCTTGCATGCTAGTGATAGGCGGCAAACTAAGGCGTGATAGGTGAGCAGTGAGAAGTGAAAAGAGTGAGAAGTGAGGCTGCATAGCAGACGGGGATGGGGCACCGTTCGTAGGTGCCTCATTTGCTCGTGCCTTGCAGGATTCGTTACACCGCGCTACAGGGATGCAACCATTGAACTCAGTGGTGTTGTAGCGCGTGGTAAGCGAAGCGCACCCGCGGGGCAGTACAAAGCGCTACGCTGGTGACTTCATCTGCTGGGGGCTGTGAGCAGCGTGCAGGCGGGCGATTAACTGGTCTTCGAGGGCGAAGCGCTCTGCCAAGCCTTTCGCTAACCGATCAATCCAGGCGGGTAAACGCACTAGATTCTGCTGACAGCGAATCGGTGAAGCGAAGTCTTCATCGAACTCCAGCACCATGGCCGTTGACATTTCTAAGCGCTCAAGAAGCTTTGCGGCGATTTGTAGCGCACTCTCATCGTCGAATGCCTTCGCTTCCTCAGCAAGCTGGGGATAAATCTCGAAGTGCCCAGCGCTGATGTAGTCCATCAGCAACTCACTAAAGGTGTCAATGCGTGCTTTGCTAATCGCCTCTAATTCGGCGTCACACGCTTCTTGCAGCTCAATGAAGCTAACTAACAGCGAACGACGCTGATCAAGCCAGCGATCAATCAAGCTATGCACGCCCCCCCAGCGCTCCAGGGCATTTTTGCAATCTTCGAGCATGGGGCTTTCTCCTTACAGATAGCCGTCTTCAACTGAGCTAGACTCGCGCGTCCGTGGACACCTGTCAATCCTAGCGGGTACGGTTTACTTAATTAAATGAGGCCAAACGATTAACGTAAACCATACCACTTATTTAACTCTTTTTTACAGACCATGTTTTTACATGGCCATGTTTTTACGGACTATGCTTTTAAAGACCACAGAATACGCAGAGGCGCAATGGCGAGCAATAAAAAGCCGATCAAGGTCCATGCAGGCAGCGACAAGCCTAAGAACATGAAATCGATTGAAGCACATTCACCAGAGCCGGTAAGCACCATGGCAACCACTTCTTGCATCGGCAAGATATCCATCATGTACTCAAGGCCTGGGCCACAGGTCGGCACTTCGTCGGCGGGCAAGCCTTGCAGCCATACATGCCTTCCAGCAATAAAAGCACCGGTACCTACTGCGGCTAAGCTCAGTAAACCGTAGATAGCTTTGCCTACTTTGCCACTTGGGTTGTGGAGGGCAGCGATCCCCAGCACCAGCCCTGCGGCAATCACCGCGACCCGCTGAAACACACACAACGGGCAGGGCTCTAGCCCCATAATATGCTCAAGCCCCAAGGCTACTGCCATCATCAGAACACAAAAGGCGAAGCCAGCCAACGCGATGGGACGAACTGCTAACGATGTCATTGACCATCCTCTGGTGAAATAGCAGATAGCGCTCTGGATTCACGCGCTTTGGCAAAGTATGTGCTTAGGAACTCACTAAAGCTCTCTTGGTCGGCCTCTTCAATATCGTGCTGCTGTTGGTGCGAGGTTTCGATCAACTGAGCAAGCAGTGCTTCACGAGAACGTAGCATGGGCGTGGATTTAAGCTTCTCGGCCTGCTCTTGAGCCAATTGCAGCAGCGTATCGCTGAGCGAGCCATTACCAGCTTCCAGGCGCGCCAGTAGTTGCGCTGAGGGGGTTAGAGAAGGGTCTTTCAGCCGCGGCGCTAGCTCAGCAAGTGCCGACGCATGGGGCGCGCCCTCTTCTACCGCATCCAACAGCCGTGCCACTTCAGCCATTTCCGCAAAAATCTGCTCGCCCCACTCCTTCACAGTCGTCGTTTTGCCGTTATGGATCAGCTTCAGCGCTGGGTCACGCCCACGCTCAACGACAAAACGACGATTGTCGTCTAAGCGGTCGCACTCTTCGTCTGAAATCCACGGGCTATCGCTGAGCAGACACCACATTAGGAAGGTATCAACAAAGCGCATCTGCGCCTCGGTGACCCCTAGCGGGTCGAATGGATTAAGATCCAAACAGCGTACTTCGATGTACTCCACCCCACGCGCTTCCAGTGCTTGACTGGGCGTTTCGTTGTGCTTGGCGACTCGCTTAGGGCGAATATCGCTGTAGTATTCGTTTTCAATCTGCAAAATATTGGCGTTTAACTGCTGCCACTCGTCGCCATTCTTCACGCCCAGTTTTTCGTAGTCAGGCCACGGAGTAGAAATAGCGTGCCGCAGGGTGTTGACGTAGTTAGACAACGAGTTAAAGCAGATTTTAAGCTGTGACTGCACTTTATTCTGATAGCCCAAATCCGACATACGTAGCGTGGTCGCATAGGGGGCGTAATAGGTGTCGTCGCTCAGCGTCTGAAGTTTTTCAGGCACTGTGCCCGTTGGCAGGAAACTTTTGTCGATGGCGGGTGACGCGCCGAATAGATAGAGCAGCAGCCAGCTATGACGACGAAAATGCCGAATCATGCCGAAATAACGCGTAGAGCGATAATCGTTAAAAGGAATATTGGTGGCTTTTTCAAGCTCACGCAGGGCGTGCCACATATCATCAGGTAGCGACACGTTGTAATGCACTCCGGCGATAGCCTGCATAATACGCCCGTAGCGCACATCCAACCCTTTACGATAGACATGCTTCATGGTGCCCACATTGGAGCTGCCGTAGTCAGCAATCGGCACGCTATCATTGCCGGAAAGCCGAGATGGCATGCTGCCTGGCCAAATCCACTCGTTTTCCAAGTGGTGATAGGTAAACGTGTGCAGGTCTGATAAAAATGCCAGCGCTTCTTTGGGTTCTGAATACACCGGTGTGATGTACTCCAATAGGGCTTCGGAGTAGTCAGTGGTGATATGTGGGTGGGTTAGCTTTGAACCCAGCGCGTAGGGGTGTGGCGTTTGAGCAATATGGCCGTTGGCATCAACGCGCAGGCCCTCTTTTTCCACCCCGCGACGCAGGCGACCTAGACGCCCTAAACGCGCGCTAGGCAGCAAGCGCTCAACCTGGGCAGTCAGTGTGGATGGCACAGTGAGAGGTTCAGACAAGGTGAACACTCCTTGTTAGTAAGGCCTGCTTAAAGCAGGCCTTGTTGAAATCAGCTGGCATCGCCATGTGGTTTATCACGTTTTTTACCGAGAATAGACAGCAGGATATGGCGGCAACCATTAAATATTCAAGGCGCGCGACTATTTGCCCTGCTTTGCTTTAAGCAGTGCTGCGCCGAGCGCGCCCATTGGTGCCGCTGCTTCGCTGGACTTTCCGCTCTGGCGCTGACCACGACCATTCTGTCCAGAACTCGCCGACCGTTGACTACGTGCAGGCTTACGAGGCTCGCCGTTAGTGGAGTCTGAAGCCGCTTGCGCCTGTTCTGGCTCATCATTCAAACGCATTGAAAGCCCTACTCGCTTGCGGGGAATATCCACGCTCATCACCTTAACTGTAACGATATCGCCAGCTTTGACTACGCTACGGGGATCATCGATAAAACGGTCAGAGAGCGCTGAAATATGCACGAGCCCATCTTGATGAACCCCAACATCTACAAAAGCGCCGAAGTGGGTCACGTTGGTGACCGTACCTTCCAGCACCATGCCCAGTTTCAGGTCTTTGAGTGTTTCGACGCCTTCACGGAATTCAGCCGCCTTAAACTCCGGGCGCGGATCGCGTCCTGGCTTATCCAACTCTTTGAGAATATCGCTGACGGTAGGAACACCGAAGCGCTCATCAGCGAAGTCGGCGGGCTTCAGTGCTTTTAGCGTCGCACTATCACCAATCAGGCCTTTTATATCCCGGCTATTCTGCTTGGCAATACGCTCTACTAGCGTATAAGCCTCTGGGTGAACAGCACTGGCGTCCAGCGGATTTTCGGCGTTGCTAATGCGTAAAAAACCAGCACACTGCTCAAATGTTTTTGGCCCAAGGCGGCTAACTTCCAACAACTCTTTACGGCTTTTGAAGGCACCTTTAACGTTGCGTTGGGCAACAATATTTTCAGCAATGACAGCACTTAGCCCTGCAACACGTGAAAGCAAGGCGCTAGATGCCGTATTGAGATCCACACCGACTGCGTTAACACAGTCCTCTATGACGACTTCTAAACTACGTGACAGCTGCACCTGAGAAACATCGTGCTGATACTGACCAACACCAATAGATTTCGGCTCGATTTTCACCAACTCGGCAAGCGGGTCTTGCAGGCGGCGGGCAATAGAGACAGCGCCGCGCACGGTGACATCAAGATCCGGCAGCTCACGGGAAGCGTATTCCGATGCGGAGTAAACCGACGCCCCCGCTTCAGACACCATAACTTTGCTTAAACGATGTTCAGGTGCTAACGCCTTCAGCAGATCACCTGCCAGCTTGTCGGTTTCGCGACTGGCGGTGCCATTACCAACGGCAATGAGTTGAACGCCGTGCTGTTTCACTAGCTTAGCGAGCACATTGAGCGATTCATCCCAGCGATTCTGCGGCGCATGGGGGTAAATCGTCGCTTGGTCGATAAATTGACCGGTTGCATCCACCACCGCAATCTTGCAGCCGGTTCGTAGCCCCGGGTCAATCGCGAGAGTCACTTTTTGCCCTGCAGGAGCGGCCAGCAAAAGGTCTTTCAGATTGGCGGCAAACACCTCGATAGCGGTTAACTCTGCCTGCTCGCGCAAACGACCTAACAGCTCGGTTTCAAGTGCGGTATAGAGTTTTACACGCCACGTCCAGCGCACGACTTCGCCCAACCATTTGTCGGCGGGGCGACCTTCATCGCTAATGCCGACTTGTTTGGCAATGGCGACCTGGGCCGGATGAATGGGCGCATCCTCTTCGCCCGGCAGGCGAATCGCCAGGCTTAAAACACCTTCGTTGCGACCACGGAACATAGCCAGCGCGCGGTGAGATGGCACCTTGGCCAGCTTCTCGTCATGTTCGAAGTAGTCAGAGAACTTCGCGCCCTCCTGCTGCTTGCCGTCTAGCACGCGGGCACTTAATTCGCCCT
Organism: Vreelandella venusta; assembly: GCF_007989605.1. GTDB lineage: Bacteria > Pseudomonadota > Gammaproteobacteria > Pseudomonadales > Halomonadaceae > Vreelandella > Vreelandella venusta. The sequence continues at coordinate 10,461 of NZ_BJUL01000039.1, forward strand.
CTTGCCATAACCGTTCACGCAACAGGCCAATAAGTTCAGGGTCTTCGGCGAAGCGCTCCATGAGAATTTGCTTAGCACCATCAAGGGCGGCTTTGGCATCTTCAATGGCTGGAATATCGCCCTCTTCAGGGCGCAGGTACTGTGCTGCTTCGCTTTCGGGATTAAGCTGCGGATTCGCCAATAGGGCATCCGCCAGTGGCTCTAAGCCCGCTTCACGGGCAATTTGTGCTTTCGTGCGGCGCTTTTTCTTAAACGGTAGGTATAAGTCTTCTAGGCGTTGCTTCGTCTCAGCTGCCTGAATCGTTGCTTTTAGCGTGGCATCCAGCTTGCCTTGCTCATCGATGGCCGCTAGTACGGCTTCACGGCGTTCTTCTAGCTCGCGCAAATAGCGCAGGCGCTCATCCAATTGGCGCAGCTGAATATCATCAAGGGCACCCGTTACCTCTTTACGATAACGAGCAATAAACGGCACGGTAGCGCCACCATCCAGAAGCTCTACCGTTGCGGAGACCTGTTCAGGCCGTACGTTTAGCTCAGTGGCTAAGCGTGAAATAATACGTTGTTTGACATCCATAACGTGCAACTAACTCATGCAGCATTCGAGGTGCCGACAAGGTACCACAATCGCACGATACTGGCATGAATTGGCTACGATGGGGAAACTTCCCTCGCGGGTGCGCTTCGCTTACCACGCGCTACAACACCACC
>NZ_BJUL01000040.1 GCF_007989605.1 Vreelandella venusta
AAATGACAATGAGCCCCGCCAACCCTTAGGGCCTGGGGCGGCTGCGGTGTTTAACCACCACAGACCGATAAAACGCCGACGCCTAAGCGCCGTGTAGATGTTTTCTTTCTACATTCAACAAGCTACGTACTTTTTGATGTAGTAAAGCTACACAATTGTCGTAAAAGTTAGCCTTTTGTATATGAGAAGATACCGCAAAGTCATCATTCTGCCAATTCCAGCAAGCCCTAAAAGGCTATCGAAAACAGACTATTGCACCGCAACATAAAAAAAACAGTAAGACTTTAGATGAATCTACCAAACGCTCAAAAATGTAGCCAAACTACCGTTTTATTTACTTACGAGTGAAGTACTTAATTAAGTTTACAACGTTCTTTGGAGAATTTATCAGCCCGTCGCTAAGCATCTAACTGCTGAAAATAGTAAGCCCAATCAAAGGCGGGTCCTGGATCAGTTTTACGCAGCGGAGCCACGTGGGCATGACCGGTAATGCGCGACTTATCCAGCTGAGGGTAGCGCGCTATTAGCCACTGAGTTACCGCGACTAACCTTTGATACTGCGCTTTTGTAAAGGGGGTCACGTCATCACCTTCCAGCTCAATGCCCACCGAAAAGTCATTTAAGGCTGTTCGCCACGCCTTATGATATGGGTCCAACCAGAATGAGCGCCCGGCATGCCAAGCGCGATGATCTGTATCAACAAACTGTAAGCATTCACCATCGCGACGAATCAGAAAATGGGCCGATACCCTAAGATGTGCAATCTCAGCAAAAAAGGGATGCTCTGCCGAATTTAGCTGGTTAGTAAACAGCGCCTCAATAGCATCGCCACTAAACTGACCGGGCGGCAAACTAATCGCATGAATAAGTAGTAGTGAGACCTCACTATTGGGGCGCTGATCGCAGTTGGGCGATACCACTTGCCTAGCGTTTGGCAGCCGCCCCTCCAGGGTTGTTCTTTCCATAACCGATACACTCTCCTCTACGTTGGCGTTCTCTTTCACTATAATGCCCAACACACTCAATAACGCCTAGAGAACGCACCGCCATGCATTATGAAAACGCTCTTGCCGAAGAGATACGCGCTAGCGCAGCCCGTCTATTGGCTGAGGACATTGGTCCTGGCGATATTACAGCGCAGCTAATCCCCGAGAACCAGTGGGCAACCGCCAGCATCATTACTCGTGAACACGCAGTGCTTTGTGGTGTTGCCTGGGTAGACGAGATTTTTCGACGGTTAGATAACCGCGTTACGCTACGTTGGCAGGCAGCAGACGGCGACTCTCTTCAAGCAGATCAGTGTTTTTTAGAGCTAGAAGGGCCTGCTCGCAGCCTACTGACCGGCGAGCGAGCGGCCCTAAATATGCTGCAAACATTGTCTGCCACGGCGACATCAACGCGCCATTACGTTGATTTAATTGAAGGCACTAATGTACGCCTGCTCGATACGCGTAAAACGCTGCCCGGAATGCGCCTAGCCCAAAAGTACGCTGTCACCTGCGGCGGCGGGCATAATCATCGCATTGGATTGTGGGATGCCTTCTTAATTAAAGAGAATCATATTACTGCTTGTGGCGGTATTCAGGCAGCCGTTGAGCAAGCTCGTAAACTAGCAAGTGACTTGCCAGTAGAGGTTGAGGTGGAAACGTTTGAGGAGCTTGATCAAGCGTTGGCCGCAAAGGCAGACATTATCATGCTTGATAATTTCGCTTTAGAAGACTTACATGTAGCCGTCGAGATAAACGGTGGGCGAGCAACACTTGAGGCCTCCGGCAATGTTGACGCAGCAACATTAAAGGCAATTGCCGATACTGGAGTTGACTGTATTTCCAGCGGCGCACTCACTAAAGACCTAAAATCAATCGATTTATCGATGCGCATTACCCACACCTACGACGTTTGATGTGCTCAGGTTTCCACAGCACTAAGCTTTTTAACTAAGTGATAGCGTTTCAAGAGTTCGCCACTGCGCTCTACCCACTGTTCGCCGAGGTTGCTAAAACCTCGGCGAATCAAGCGTTCATAAAGCACTAAGCTTGCTTCAATTTCTACACTCGATACGCCCTGCTCAAGCAACATACGTTCAGCGTGAATCAATAGCGTGGTACCAATCCCACGGCCAGTTAGTGAAGGCCATACGTAAAGTGTCTCTATACGTTTGGCGGCAGCATCCAACTCTAAAAACCCTACACACCTCCCATCACAGCTGGCGACTAGCGTCGTATAGAGCGTTTGCCTGGCCGCCCAGGCGCTTGCTTCGCGTGGTAGAGCACTCGCCCAAGCTCGGCGCTCGTCTACACTATAGTGGGAAGCGGCACCCTGCATCACCGCGTGATAAAACACCTCTGCTTGGTCAGCTGCGTCACGGGCACCCCCCTCACGATAGATAATTCGTGGAGTAGGCGAAGCAGGTGTTTGGCTTACGTTAGCACTCATAACATTAGTACTCATCGCTTTAGTATTCATCGCTTTAGTACTTGGCATGTCTACAACTCCACTATTTATCGCTTCGTATCATCACACCTTAAGGGGTATCACACCCCAACTCGATGCTTGACTGCTTTATACTTCGGTTTTACCTACACGTAAGGTGAGTCATGCACGAAATACCCGCAAATGAATCGTTTACCATCAACCCTATAGGCTATATTGAAAGCGACTACCCTGATAAGTTTGGCATTCCTCGCCAACCAGGGCTAGCGACGGCAGCAAAAGCGACACTGGTATTAACGCCTCCCTTCAATACACCGTTAAGCGTTCGTGGGTTAGACGCATTCAGCCACTTATGGATCAGCTTTATTTTTCACCGCAGCCCCGAAGAGTGGGCTCCCCTTGTACGCCCTCCCCGTCTAGGTGGCAATAAAAAAATAGGGGTATTCGCGAGTCGTAGCACACATCGGCCTAATCGTTTAGGACTATCACTCGTTGAGCTAGTGGGTATCGATACACACAACGGTGCACGGCTATTGCTCAAAGGAGCAGACTTAATGACAGGTACACCCGTGGTGGATATCAAACCTTACCTACCTTGGACTGAAGCCGTCCCGGATGCACGCTCGGGCTTTGCCCCAGAACCGCCACCTTTTTACCCCGTAGAATTCTCCTCAGCAGCCGAAACGATGCTCGCGCAACGCGCAGATGCTAATGACTTAAGGCAGCTTATTACCCAAGTATTAGGCCAAGACCCACGGCCCGCCTACCACCATGGTCAATCAGAACGGGAATATGGCATGCAGTTAAGAGATGTCAATATTCGTTTTCAAGTACAACAAACACCAGAGCTAGGCAACGTCATTTATATAGTTAATATTCAAAAAAACAACTAACAATTGGCACTTCGGCAACTCACAACTCACAAATAGGAAGCTTCATGGTGAATTGACTGCCTATCCCATACTCGCTTTTACAGTAAATCTCACCATTATGCTTAGAGACTACCGTTTTCACCAATGCTAGCCCAAGGCCATGCCCTTGCGCTACGCCTCCTTTATCGCTGCGGGTAAAGTCGTCAAAAATATCGTCAATCTCTTCTGGCTCAATACCGACACCATTATCAGAAACCTGCAGCACAACCCACTTATCTTGCCGACATACAAGAACATTAACCTCGCCACCAAGCAGCGTATACTTAACGGCGTTTTCAATTAAGTTAAATACCGCTCTGGAAAGATAGTCTTTATCGCCTAACACAGGAGCCCCATCTTCATCTTGTAGCTCACTCACTATTTTAATATTTTTTACTCTAGCTAGTGAATAAACTTGATCAAGCACCTCCATCACAACATCTTCAAAGAGCACAAACTCTTTTTTCAAACTAAATGACTTGGCTCGTGTTAAGCTAATAAAATCGTTAATCATCCCTAGCCCCATCGTGAGGCACTGTTCCAAATAACTATAGAAGTCAGCTTGTGTTACAGCCGACTCTGGATCTTTTTGGGCTTCTAGAAATGCTAGCGCCCTTGCCTGAGGAGCTTTCATGTCATGTGACAAGAAACTAAGCATACTAGATCGCTGTGCTTCTGCCTCTACCTCACTCGTCAGGTCAACCAGCCATACCAACCACCCTCCAGCGGCACTACTTGTCGTTGTAGACAGCTCTCCCATTTCCAGCCGATACGTATGTCCATCTCTGTCAGTACATAAGCCACCTATTTGAATGGCGTTAACACCACTCGTGCCGATTGGCTGGGGTGGCCATATAGTCGAAAAACCTTTCCCTTCTTCAAAAGTTAGAAAGGATGGCAGCGCATTAATATGATCAATGGCATGTCCCCCTTCCTGGTAAAAAACCGCCAATGCTTTCTTATTTGCCAGCAGAACCTCCCCCTTTTTATTAAGTATAAAGATAGGGAGCGGCAATGAGTGCATCGAATCCAATATGAATCGCCGCCCTTCTACAATTCGCCCTAGTGCAAACTCAAGTGCTTGAGACTGCTGGTAAAGTTTCCCACCCTCTCCGCGAATGTCATCAGGTTGCCTAAATGGCAAGATAGATGGTTCTTGGTATAACAATTCCAACTCGCGCTTAAACCAAGACAGTAAAGCTGCCTGGCTTTGCCAAACAATGGCAATGATGGCGATACCCAATGCTATTAAGCTGGCAAAAGGAGGCCACCACCATCTAAAGTTCAAAGCGATCAGAGAAGCACACAACACTCCAGCAACGAGCGATAGCATCACTAACGGTAAATATCGAAACCTTAACCACCAAGCCAATAGCATTAAGACCACAATCGGCAAACTTGCTAAAAATGCCCCTATCCAGCTATCTACTTCGCGTATATAAGTTTCATTTCGTAGGGCATCGAGCAAATGAGCATGCACTTCCACACCCGGCATTAAACCTGAAGACAATAACGACACATTGTAACGATCGCCCAAGCCAAGAGCAGTCATGCCTACTAAGACAGTACGGCCTTGGAGTAAAGAAGCCGGTACATACCCCATTAATACATCGCGGTAAGAAACCGTTGGATATGAGCCAGACGGACCACGAAACGGTATTCTTATCGCCTCAGTTGACCAGTTTGATGTACCAGCCCCGCCGCTTTTGTTTTGATCCACAAGCAGGGTCATGAGCTGTGGCCACACATCCTCACGGCGCTCTATCAACAGCTCCACTGAACGAGCCACTCCATCAGTATCAAGTTTCACATTGATATGCCCAACGCCTTTGGCGGCAGATAACAATGGAGGGGGAGGGATTAATACATCTCGTGCCCTACCTTCCAGTATCGATTCAGGAAGGAGTGCCATAGGTAGATAAGTTCTGCCATGGCGGTGCATCGCTTCAGCAAGCCGCCGATCTTCTTCAGGTAATCGGCTTGGCTCAACTAGCAGGACGTCTAAAACAATGGAGTGCACACCCGCAGTGTTCAACTGATCAATCAGCTGTGTGTGAATCTCTCTAGGCCAAGGCCAGCGACCCAATGTTTGTAGGCTGGGCTCATCAATCGCTACAACTAAAATATCGTTAGAAGGTGGCTCTGATTGCCTGGAAAGCCAGGTATCGTAAAAAAAATTATCAGATAAAAAGGGAGACAAACTATAAAGAAAAAAAGCAATGGGCAGTAACAAGCTGCCCATCACACACCATGTCATCACAAACCGCCGATGCAATGCTCTAGAAAGGTTACTTCCCTGAGTCATTTAGTGTTCCAGTATCGAGAACAACGGTCATACCTGTACGTTCATCCAAGCTGACAACACGCCAGAATATCTCGTTGCCTGGCAAACGGCTTATCCTCAAAGGACCGTTATTTTGAGGCTCATAGTTTAATAAAACCTGGGTAAACTGGTGATCAGCTGCTAACTGCAAGCGATAGTTTGTTTGTGCTTTATGTAACCACTCGAATATCCACGCGTCTTCCTCCTGGTTAACGGATACTTGATTACCATGGTGATGGATAACGAAAATGGCGCTCTCACCTTCAATACCAAGCTCATCTATAGCGGCTATACGCACATGGTAGAACCCAGGCGAAAGCGGGACGAACTGTATCTGGCTACTCTGAGACCGCTGATCACGCATGATGGTTAAAAAGTTTGGATCACTTGCTATCTGTGCTCTGAAAGCCTGCCCCTGCATAGGTGACGAAATATCTACTTGTATGGCCTCATTCGGCAGCGAACTAATAGTCACGTTCTCTGGTGGCGGTAATAGCGCTACGACCTGGATACCACCTGTTCCATCAACACGCGCCCCTTCGCCCTGATCTATTGAGGCTTCTGCAGTATTCACCCGGTGTTGAGCAGCAACATTCCCTTCATAAACCGACGTCAGCAGTGTTTCGTCAGCATAGCTTGCCCGAAAGTGAGTACCGCGCACACCTAGAACGCCCGCATTGGTTTCTATATTGTATGCTCGCCTGCGCATGCGATTTTTCGGCACATAGGACTCCACCTCTCCTTGCTCTAATTGAAACGTGATACCTCTCTCACCTTCACGCTTTAACACAATGCGTGAATTAGAAGGTACCACCGCTCTAGCGCCGTCACGCATTTGAACGGTCAAGGATGAGCCTGGGCCAGTTTGAATAACAGAGCCAACCTCAATAAGGTCACCACTCATCAAAAGGCTTTCACTGTTCTCTTCAACTAACCATGCATCACCCGAACGGTATAGAACTGACAAAGGAAAAGGGTCGAAAGCACTGAGTTCCACTAGGGTGTCGGGCTGAAGCTTGAAGGGGTCAGTTATCGCATTCACTTGCTGCAAGGCAGGCCATTCGTCAGGCGTGCCATAATAATATTCGGAGATGTCCCAAAGTGTATCGCCTGGCATCACTTGGTGAGTATCAGATGCGTAGGAAAGACTCCCGGTCAGTAAAAAAACACTCCCGAACACAACACTTGAAAAATACCGCAGCAGCGACTTAGTTTTCGGGCGACTCCCACTACTTTTTATATTCATAACGCCACCACCCTCAATGCGCATAGGTATGCTCAGTAATGTACTCGTTGCTCAAACAACACTCGTTCATATCAAAAAAATCATTCAATAAGCGTATTGGATACCCACCCCAGCATTGGCCCCTGCTCGCCCTCAAAATAAATGTGGCTCCAGCCATCCACACTGCCCAGTACATAGACGCTAGTCCCTTGGTCCAACTGGGTAATACGCTGATGATTTGTACCATTACCCGCACGAATATTAATACGGCTGGCAGCTACCGTTTTTTGCTCAAGGTGTTCGCGACTTTCCCTAATATTACCCAGCGCTAACTCGTTACCGCCTCGCGCCGCATTCGCAAACCAGAACACCGCCCACGCATAATTGCGATCGACACCACGGCCTCGGGCATACAAAGCCCCTAGATTATTCTGGGCAAAGGGATCATTCTGCTTAGCAGCCCGTTCGTACCATTCAAATGCTCGGCTAAAGCTTTGCCCTACACCGCGCCCATTCTCATAAAGGCTACCAAGGTTATTCTGAGCAGGCACATGGCCTTGTTCGGCTGCAAGTTCAAACCAACGCGCTGCCAGCGCAGGGTCTTCCTCTACCCCCACCCCCTCAAGATATAGTAGCCCTAGCTGAAATTGCGCTGCGGCATCGCTCGCCTCTGCGGCTTTTTCGAGCCACTCAACAGCATCTGCAGGCCCCTTACCGTCAATTTCTTCGCGAAGAAACAACTCAGCAAGACGCATTTGAGCATCAGATTCTCCGTTATCTGCTGCTAAACGATACCACTTATAGGCTTCGTTCTTATCTTCGCCAATCCCTTCTCCACGCTCAAACATCATGCCTAACGCAAACTGAGACTGCCCATCACCTCGCTCAGCAGCCGTACGCCACTCATGAATAGCGGAGGCGTAATGACCACGTTGGTATTCGTTAAGCCCTGCCTCATAATCCGCACTGGCTAGCGTGCTAATCCCGACAAAAACAAGGCTCAACCAGGGTAGTATCCTCATACTTAGGCCTTCCTTCACAAAAGCCCGATAGACTCTCGCCTACCGGGCATTCAACAAAATTGAGCAATCTCACAGCTTACAAGATTACTTCACTGGCGTTACCGACTGCGTCACTTCTGCCAAAATACGGGCATAAGTATTACGAGCCGTTTGCGTAATAGCCAGTTGATCTTGTAAACGCTGTAGTTCTTGATCAGTTACTCGCAAGTTCTGAAGCTGTTCGCGCCCCTGTTGTCCCAGGCTTTCAAGCGTGTACTTTTTACCGTCTATCGTGACCGTTGGCTGTGCTGCTTGCTCACCGACGGCAACCGCAGATTCACTTTCGTTAGCAGTTACGTTTTTGTCGTTTTGAGTGGCTTCACTTTTACTAACTGCACTGCTTTTTGCTGAACCTGTCGCACGCTGTTTGCTCATATAAAACGACCTCTTTAATTAATTTATTAGATTAAAGCAATAATATTATTTCAATTTACGATGAGATATCAGTCTTCAACTGACTCTTCTGCAACTGACTCTTCTTCAACTGCTTCAATAGCGTTAACATCTTCAGCTGGCATACCGACACGCTCATGGGTCAGTACACAAAGTACACCCGTGTTTGTATGTTGAATTTCAAAGTTGGTATCACAGAAAAGAGCCATGGTGTTAAGCACACGGTTTTCAAGTAACAGTGGGTTTTGCAAGTCATTTTCACTAACGACCAAACGTGCTAAAAATAGGCCACCTTCCGGACACTCTAGCGCTTGTTCGTCACTTACTGCTACACATATCGAGCTTTGATCCACTGACTCCTTAGCTGGTTGCTGTTGCTCTTGCTGCTCCGCCATGACTCCCATACTGAATACAGATAGACCAACTGCCGCCACAACTGCTGCTACGAACGTCGTGAGATAGCCAACATACTTCATTATTAAGTTCCTAGTTTCTAGTTTTTAAAAGACAGGGGGTAACATCCCCCACCATTAGTAATTAATTTTTAGTACTAATTAACTAAATTAGCAACTAACGAGACGTCTCAGTAACCGTGATTTCAACTCGTCTATTCGGTCGCAAACACTCAGTCACACTTGGCGTTGCAATCCTCCCTGGGCACTCAACAACAGGATCTGCCATACCATGGCCAGCCGTCATAATATTTGAGCGGTGCACACCTCGGGTTGCCATACGGGCTCCCACGGTCTCAGCACGAGAGTTAGATAATGCTAAGTTATAAGCTTCATTACCAAAGCGGTCTGTATAACCCGCAATCGATATACTCGGATTTACAAAGTCATTTGTAATTGCCTGAGTTACCTGATCGACGGTTCGCTGCCCTTCTAACGTTAGCGTGTCGCTATCAAAATCAAATAACACGTCACCTGATAAGGTTAATTTCTCTTCGCGCGGCTCTGCGGCGATCTCTTCTACTTCAATGGGTATCAGTAACGCCGGGCACTGTGCATTTCGCCAACGGGTGCTTTCTAACGTCATGTCATCGCCATAGTGCACTTGGTATTGGCAGGTGAGGTACTCATTGCCATTCCCCGTGTACAGGTTAAACACGTAGTTCCACTCCCGCACCCCAAAGAACCCTTCCGCGTAATGGGGGTTACCAATGAGCTGCCGTACTTGCTCTTTGCTTTGCCCTTCTGCAATGCGCAGCACGCTATCCGGATCGACAAACTGCCCCCCGTCATACCAGTTGTCCGCTAGCGCTGGAAAGCCATCATCCACTTCACCTAGCTCTGCACGGTCGCTGTTAGGCGAGCTAGCACAGCCCGCTAAAACGAGAACGGCGGCGATACTGGCGGCCCCAAGGGCCGCCTTGTTCATCATTGTGTT
>NZ_BJUL01000041.1 GCF_007989605.1 Vreelandella venusta
CGCCACCGTGAGGTTTTCGGTGATATTCACATTAGTGAAGTCAACATCGTCTGCCGTGGCGACGGTGATATCAGTGCCGTTACGCGTGATATCGATGTTCTTGCCATCAAGGAACTGAACAGTAGCGTTAGGTGCCACATTCGTAGCTGTATCACCGTTGGTCTGGACGTTCCAGCCAGCGCTGGCAACATCATTCACTGCCTTCAACTGACTGACGTTGACCGCGTCTGTATCTTCTGCACCTGCAGCCACATTAATGATGCGGCGCTCATTACCTGCGCTACCAACTGAGACTTCGCTATTTGCGGTGGGTGCTGCAACGGTAGCTGGGTTGCCGTTAACATCCAGCGGTTGGTAAGCCGCTGTGCCCAGCGTGCTGCCATCAGCGATGGAGCCTTGCCCCAGCGCTACGCTGCCTTCATTAGTCACCGTAGCATCTGTGCCCAATGCAGTTGCACCTGACAAATCAGCACTCGCGTTTTCCCCTAGCGCTGCGCCTGCCACAATTGCCGGATCATTAATACTACCGTTATACGTTGCAATGGCACCATCACCAAAGGCCGCCCCGCCATTGCCTGCGCGCGAAGAGGCGCCCATGGCCACCGAGCCGGACGCTATGGCGTCGTAACCAACCGCAATGCTACGCTCGCCACTCGCTGTGGCGTAAGTGCCCAAGGCAATCGCGTCGGACGCGCTGGCCATTGACTGATAGCCCACCGAAACGGCCCGATCGGCCGTCACGCCATTGCCAGCTACAAAGCCCAACGAAACATTGTAGTCACCTGTAACGTTGCGACCCGCCCCCTGGCCGATAGCGGTATTGCTATTACCAGTTACAGTGCGGCCTGCAGCAACACCGTAGGAGGAGTTGAAATCACCGATGGTTTCAAACCCGGAGGCATAACCGACCGCAGTATTGTTATTGCCCTCGCTTTCACGGAACGCAAACGAACCCATTGCGACATTCTGGATGCCTACCAGATTGGAGGCCGACTGGCGCCCGATCAGGACATTGTCCTGCCCCTGAGCGCTAAGGCCCGCGGAGCTGCCGACAACGACACTATAGGGTGCATTGGCATTCTGCGCCGCATTCGCGCCAACGGCTACGATAGCCTGGCTCGCAGGGTCCATGCCAGCACCTGCTCCAGAGCCGACCGCGACGGCCGAGACGCCCGGTGCCGATGCACCTTGCCCGACTGCGACACTACCTCCTTGCCCTGCGGCAGAGGCATTATACCCAACCGCTGTGGCACCATTTCCGGCAGCAAGCGTACCAACGCCCGCTGCAAGAGCAGCCGTCCCAGTGGCACCATCATTATTGTAGTTACCATCAACCGGCGCACCGTTGACGCTGTAGAAGTGTGTTTCTTTACCATCCACGTACTGCTTATTAACAACGGAGTTATCGTTATTAATAGGGCCATCGTAGATTGCTTCATTATTGACGACTGATAAGTTATCACCCAGATAGGTATCGCCCTTCACTGTGGTGTCGCCGTTAATCGTCGTGTTGCCGCCGATATTGGTATCACCCGCCACATCCAGCTGATTGGTGACATTGACATTGGTGAAGTCAACATCATCTGCCGTGGCAACCGTAATGTCCGTTCCAATGCGGGTAATATCGATATTTTTACCATCAATGAACTGGACTGTGGCGTTAGGTGCCACATTCGTCGCTGCATCACCATTGGTCTGGACGTTCCAGCCTGCACTGGCAACATCATTGACCGCTTTCAGCTGGCTGACGTTGACCGCATCGGTATCTTCTGCACCGGCAGCCACATTGGTGATGCGGCGCTCATTACCTGCGCTACCAACTGAGACTTCGCTATCTGCGGTGGGTGCTGCAACGGTAGCCGGGTTACCATTAACATCCAGTGGCTGGTAAGCCGCTGTGCCCAGCGTACTGCCGTCAGCGATAGAGTCTTGCCCCAGCGCTACGCTGCCTTCATGAGTCACCGTAGCGTCTGTACCTAACGCGGTGGCACCAGACACATCAGCACTCGCGTTTTCCCCTAGCGCAGCGCCTGCCACAATCGCCGGATCATTAACACCACCGTTATACGTGGCAACGGCACCATCACCAAAGGCCGCGCCGTCATTGCCTGCGCGCGAAGATGCCCCCATAGCAACAGAGCCGGTCGCAATCGCATCGTTGCCAATGGCAATGCTGCGTTCGCCCGAAGCCTGCGCGCTTGTGCCAATCGCAACGGCATCATCAGTTGAGGCCAACGCCTTGTTACCAATAGATACTGTACGATCCGCTTCAACCCTAAGCGCGGGATCAACATGGACTAGGGTGCCTGCATGATGGCCAATGGCTACGTTATCGCTACCGATTAACCGGTTACCCGCGTAGTGTCCCAAAGCAGCGTTATGACTGCCCGTCACAACTCGGCCTGCTCTCTCGCCTACAGCAGCATTGAAATCACCATTAGTACTACCTCCTGCATATACCCCAACGCCAACGTTATTGAAACCAGTGACTCCCGCACCGGCCAGCCCCCCTACGCCAATATTCTGGCTGCCAGCCACCGTCCGGCCTGCCTGTTGGCCAATGCCGAGGTTATTGATCCCATTTACGCCCTCCCCGGCATTCTGGCCAATTCCGACGTTGTCTGAGCCTGTGACATTACGACCAGCGGCAGTACCGAAAGCAAGGTTCTCGGAGCCCGTTACATTCTGGCCTGACGTACGGCCATACGCGATATTGGCGTTGCCGGTAACGTTCTGGCCAGACATGAAACCGGTAGCGACATTGAAACTGCCATTGTCGCCACGATTCTGCCCCGCCAAACCGCCGATGGCGATATTATCCCGACCACCAGTGCCGGCATTCGCACCAGCGCCTTGTCCCACGACTACATCGCGAAGAGCAGATGCTTCCGCACCATCCCCCACCGCAACAGAGGACGCACCTTGAGCTAACGCGTTGGTGCCAGCCGCCAGAGCATTTAGCCCAGTCGCACCATCGTTATCATAGTTACCCTGAATAGTACCGTCGTCATTAACGCTGTAGTAATGCGTTTCGATGCCGTCGACATATTGTTTATTAACAACGGAGTTATCGTTATTAATAGGGCCGTCGTAGAACGCTTCGTTGTTGACGACTGAGAAGTTGTCACCAAGGAAGGTATCGCCCTTCACTGTGGTGTCGCCGTTAATCGTCGTGTTGCCGCCGATATTGGTATCGCCTGCCACATCCAGCTGGTTGGTCACCTCCACATTCGTGAACTCGACATCATTCGCAGTTGCAACTTCAATGCTGTTACTTGTGCGGGTAATCGCGATGTTCTTGCCTTCGCTGAAATCGGCGGTTTCACCGGGGGCGATATTTTCGCCAGTGGCTTCACCGTTCGCCGTCAGATCCCAGCCTTTGTTGGCCACGTTACTAACGTCGGTTAGCTGGTCAACATTCACCGCATCTGTGCCGTTAACACCTGGGGCAACATTAGTAATAGTGTTGCCTGCCATATCCAAGCCGCCCGTGAGGGTGGTTTGGCCAGTCACGTTTAGTGTGCCGCCGATGGTGGCGTTGTTGGTTACGTCTAGTGAGTTGGTGGTGACGCTGTTGACGTCCAGGTCATCGCTCATCGCAATAACAAGCGTCTCGTCGTCAGTCACTTCGGTGCTGAGATTGGCATTACTGGTCACGATATTCAGCTCGTCACCTAGCTTACGATCCGTTGTGCCAGCATCACCAGCGAAAGTAATCGGGGTGTTAGCCAGGTCACCAATGCCACCGTCCACATACTCTTTGTTGACGATGTGGGTGTTTTCAGTGATCGCACCGTCGTAGAAGGCTTCGTTGTTGACGACCGAGAAGTTGTCTCCCAGGAAGGTATCGCCCTTTACTGTGGTGTCGCCGTTAATCGTCGTATTGCCGCCGATATTGGTATCGCCTGCCACATCCAGCTGGTTGGTCACGTTCACATTCGAGAAGTCGACATCATCTGCCGTGGCTACTTCAATGCTGTTATCCGTGCGAGTGATAGCGATGTTCTTGCCTTCGCTGAAGTCGGCGGTTTCACCAGGCGCAATGTTCTCACCCGTGGCTTCACCGTTGGCCGTCAGATCCCAGCCTTTGTTGGCCACATCACTAACGTCGGTTAGCTGGTCAACATTCACGGCGTCAGTGCCGTCAACACCAGGAGCAACGTTGGTAATAGTATTGCCCGCCATGTCCAGGCCGCCCGTGAGGGTGGTTTGGCCAGTCACGTTAAGCGTGCCGCCGATGGTGGCATTGTTAGCCACACCTAATGTGTTGGTAGTGACGCTGTTGACGTTCAGGTCATCGCTCATGGCGATAACGAGGGTCTCGTTGTCGGTCACTTCCGTGCTGAGGTTGGCGTTGCTGGTAACAATGTTTAGCGCGTCACCCAGCTTACGATCCGTTGTACCGGTATCGCCAGCGAAGGTAATTGGGGTGTTCGCCAATCCGTCCACTTCACCATCCACGTAGGTCTTATTGGTGATGTGGTCGCCATCCGTAATAGGGCCGTCGTAGAACGCTTCGTTGTTAACGACTTTGAAGTTATCACCTAGAAAGGTATCGCCCTTAACCGTGGTGTTGCCACCGATGTTGGTATCGCCTGCAACATCCAACTGGTTGGTGATGTTGACATTGGAAAAGTCAACATCTTCAGCGGTGGCCACTTCAATGCTGTTACCCGTGCGGGTGATAGCGATGTTCTTGCCTTCGCTGAAGTCGGCGGTTTCACCGGGGGCGATATTTTCGCCAGTCGCTTCACCATTAGCCGTCAGATCCCAGCCTTTGTTGGCATTAGCGATGTCGTCCTTAGTATCCTGGCTTAGATCCACTGCATAGTCGGTGACATTATTGGCGTCGGGGCCTGACGATGTAACGCTGATCGCTGTAGAACCCTCGCTAACAGTGGCGCCTTCAGCATTGACGGTATAGATTGTCCCACCGTTAGCGTTCTCTGCAACAGCAACATCGGCAACGTTAGTACCTGCTTCCACCTTGGATTGAGCGGCAATCAACTGGCTCACGTTAACGGCATCATCCAGCTCGGTACCCGCGGCTACACTGGTGATCTGACGGCTACCAACATTTACGGCGGCACGCTGAGCAACCGTACCTGCAATATTTGCAGAGTCTGTAGATGTTGCACCAAAAGGCACATAGCCTGCTATCCCCGCAGCAGTATCTGCTATAGCACCTGAGCCTAGCGCAACACCGCCAATCGCGACAGCGCTCGAATCCGCTCCAATAGCCACTGCCTGGTTCGCGGCGGATGAAGCACGGGATCCCATTGCTAAAGCGTCTACGCCCCCCGTTACTTCCGCCTGAATCCCTATCGCTGCACCCGCATAAGCACCACCAGCCACATTGGATTTTGCACCGATTGCTATACTAGAGCCATCAATGTCATTGGTCGTTTGATCTGCCGTGGCCTGCACCCCCAAAGCAATACTGTGACCATAGGCAGTGGCAGAATCACCAATCGCTATACTATGTGTATCTCCTGTCCCCGGGTTTGTTCGGGCATTGGAACCCAGCGCAATCGAGTTGGCACCATCAGCAACTGCGTTAGCACCAAAAGCGGCCGATTCATCACCAGTGGCATTCGCTTGGAAACCGACAGCGGTTGACCGACCTGCTCCGGCGGTAGCGCTGGTACCTAAGGCACTGGCGTTTTCCCCAGTAGCGGTCGCAAACCTGCCATATGCTGATGAATCAATACCACTTGCCGTGCTAAACTCACCAAAGGCTTGGCCGCCGTTACTAGCATTCGCACCAGTACCCACCGCCCACGACCCCGTTGCCACGGCACCACGACCGATAGCCCCCGTATCAACACCTGATGCTAAGCTATCCTTACCAATAGCAATGGCGTTGGCTGCAGAGGCCTCGGCATCCGTACCAAAAGCGATAGTGTCTTCAGCAGACGCTGCTGTGCGCCTGCCAACAGCCAGAGAACGTAGCCCACTGGCTTGTGTGCCATAACCAACAGCCACGCTATCTTCACCTGCCTCAGCTCTAACACCAAGAGCGAGCGCCTGTGGATCGTTCGCACGGGCATCATACCCCATCGCGATAGCGCCAAGGCCGTCAGCGATAGCTGGCGCGTAAGCGGCCGGAGAAATGGCAATGGAGACATTGCCGGTTGCCTGCGCCCCCGCACCGACAGCTGTTCCTGTATTAACAGTGGGGCCGATGTCTTTTCCAGCGACGGCATCGTGCCCGATTGCCGTACCACTTAGTGCCTGGGCACCTGCACCAACAGCGGTTGTAGGCAGCCCATCATCCACGCTGTAACCATTTGGATTACTGGAACCCTCCAGCGCCTGAGCACTCATAATAATCGCTTCAGCAACCGCCCCATCACCCACCGCCACTGAGCGATTGCCCTCTGCCAGTGTGCTACGGCCTGCAGCAAATGAGCCCTCGCCTTGCGAGTGTGAATCTTTACCAATTGCTATAGAGCCATCACCTTCAGCATGGTTCATGGTCCCAATAGCAGTGGAGAACTCGCCTTCAGCTAGAGATGCTGTCCCAAGCACCGTTGAGCCGGTTTTATAAGCAATGGACGACGTACCCACCGCGGTTGAACCGAGGCCTCTACTTTGTGTTTTCAAATAGCCTGTTGCAGTACCACCACCCAGTGGGTCAGCGCTATCATCAGCCTCCTGATACACCCATCCCTTCGTATTGATGTAATCTGTAAACTCGCTTGTTTGAAAGACACCGCCTGCATACGAGTGAAGATCATCCCCCCCTAGAGCTATACTGCCATCTCCTAAGGCACTGGTATCGTTACCGATCGCCAGAGTCTGGGCACCCATCGCTCGGGCACGGGATCCCAGGGCAGTGCTTTGAAAACCGGCAGCATAGGTTTCCTGGCCAACTGCTGTCGAACCATAGCCAAATGGATTGCCCGGATTCAATGGATCATCATTCAACGCCCTGGCACCGACCCCTATAGCGGTACTGGATACTTGTGCCAATGCTTGCCGCCCCATGGCTACACCATCAAACCCAGTAGCAGCCGCCTCTCCACCAATAGCAATAGTATTAGTCTGTGTAGCACGCGCGCCGCGTACGTTATTCGACCCAATAGCAATAGAGTGCTGACCGGAAGCGGTAGTGGAGTTCGCTATCGACAGCGGCGTCGTACCATTTCCGCCAGCGCTACCAATCGCAATAGCGTTAAGTTCGGTAGCTTGACCACCAAATCCCAGTGCAATGGCTGAGTTACCTGTTGCGCGCGATTCAACACCAACAGCTGTCGCCCATTGAGCTGCTCTCGTATTAAAGCCGAGGGCGGCCCCACCTCTTCCCGTCACTTGACTAAAAGCGCCATAGACAGTAGCTGCCAACTGGTTATTACCACTGGCATCGCAACCAGCAACAAGCGAGTAAGTGCCACTTCCATCTATGGGGTCTGCGCTGGTATTTGGGGTCGCTATCCTGCCAACCGATGAGCCAGCCGCTCCAGACGTACAGCTACCACCATCTGAAGCAAATTTTCTTGCTTGAGCCTCCGAGATGCCCAGCGGCGAGAGGGTTGCTGCGCAGGCTAAGACTACGCCTAATGTAATGGGGCGCAGAAAAACCTTAATTGGCGACGGCACCATGAGTGGTTCGACCACCTGGCCAATTTGATGACTAGTGCTCGCTTTATTACGACTACGTGCTGCTTCCGAGGCCACGACTAGCCGACCAAGGGTCCGGTTCCAAATTAGTCGAAACACGTTATTCATTATTTAGAACTCCACTAATTATTCGGTGAGGAGGTGCAATCGCCTCGCTCAATTACCTTTACCCTGGTCATCTCGGCGCAATGTTGATGCTTAGAAGTAACCCCTACTCCAGCTCAACACTTTCCCGGCTCAACAACTGCTGAATGCCACTAAACAACCGGAGCATTCGCAACGCAGTTGCAGACAAACGACCAATTTATATAACCGCCAACCGCTGCTTAAAAGCTCAGAAGTAAGCAACTTTGTTCAAGGTGTCTTTAGTGGATACATTTTGATACTTAGATAAGCGTTAGCTCAACATGGGTTTAATATTGTTAATATTCAGACAAGCGAACAAATAAGCGTAGCGCAGATATTAATTCACCGATTTTAATAGTTGTTATTTTTTAACAATTAACCTCACTATAAAAATTATTCATAAACACTCTTAAAACTTACTTAAAAATATCCAAAGAGAAGCCTATAACTCATTAAAAGAAAAGAAAAACACACACACCACCACCTAGCAGCTCATGCCAGCAGCGTCAAAAAAATAACTATCCATTCGAATTTGTCATGATGGAGAAATATTCGTCACCAGGTTAACATTCATCAATCGTTAACTAAGCTTATCTAGAGAAGGTTACTTCAGTTACAATTGTTCACACACCTTCCTATAAAAAAGCACTTACTCCATGAGACTCAGAAGAAGGCACCTGTTTTAGAGCACTAAGAAACATTTTTAAACACTTTCTCAATCCCAATTAAAAACCCACGATGCCCATGCCTTAACTAGCATGAGCATCGTGGGTATCAGGGCCAAGTTTTTATTAACTGGCTAGTGTACTTATTTCAGTGTCATTTCCACTCTGCGATTAGGTTTCAAGCACTCCTTCACGCTTCTCGTGGCCACTTGGCCTGGGCAATCAACGATAGGATCAGCCTCTCCTCTTCCTAGCAGCATTAAGTTACGCCGCTCTATGCCTTGCGATACTAGATAACTGCCAACCGCCTCCGCACGCGCCTGAGATAAGTTAAGATTATACTGCTCCTTACCAAATCGATCCGTGTAGCCAACAACGAGTATATTGGGTGATGAGTAGGCGTCGCTTGCTATCTCTGACACTCGTTCTAAAGCGCGCTGCCCCTCTAACGTTAGCGTATCGCTATCAAAATCAAATAATACATCGCCTGATAAGGTTAATTTCTCTTCGCGCGGTTCAGCGGCGATCTCTTCTACTTCGATGGGTATCAGTAACGCCGGACACTGGGCATTTCGCCAACGGGTGCTTTCTAATGTCATGTCATCGCCATAGTGCACTTGGTATTGGCAGGTGATGTACTCATTGCCATTGCCATTGCCCGTGTACAGGTTGAACACGTAGTTCCACTCTCGAACGCCAAAGAACCCTTCAGCGTAATGGGGATTGCCGATTAGCTGCCGTACTTGGTCTTTGCTTTGCCCTTCTGCAATGCGCAGCACGCTATCCGGATCGACAAACTGCCCCCCGTCATACCAGTTGTCCGCTAGCGCCGGAAAGCCATCATCCACTTCACCCAGCTCTGCACGGTCGCTGTTAGACGGGCTAGCACAGCCCGTCAACACGAGAACGGCGGCAATACTGGCGGCCCCAAGGGCCGCCTTGTTCATCATTGTGTC
>NZ_BJUL01000042.1 GCF_007989605.1 Vreelandella venusta
TTTCGGCACGGATTCAATTCATTGGGACTTTGGCGAGTTGAAGCAGAGATCGTCTCTGACTCGGCAATGTATGAGCGGCTGATAAGTGACCATCCAGCATCTCATAACCAGGCAATGCACGCGACAAGCGAGTGATTGCGGCGTTATAAGGCATCACCTGACGTATGATTTAGAACGGAAAGATTGATACTTCGGCAATGGGATGACGAAGACCTATATCCCTTTTCACAGATGTGTAGGGATAAGGACGTGATGGAGTTCTTCCTGAAGCCTCTGACGGAGGAAGAAAGCTACAGTATGGGGAGAAGAATCAAGTCTCTCATTGCTGAGCGTGGGTGGGGGCTTTGGGCTGTAGAGATCCCTGGTCAAAGTAAGTTTCGCTCAGGATATTCTGAAATCCGATATTGAAAAGTACCGGAGTGTCGCTGGTGGCGAGCGGGCCACGTTCTTTGATCGTGGGGTGCGGGATGCGCTGTACATGCTTGATGCGGAGAACGCGTTGTCACGGGTGGACATCGCCAACTATGTTCAACTGTTCCCCTATAATCCCGTTGTTTTTCTTCTGACGCCATGGGAGGACATTTACGGTACAGATTCAGAGCGTGATCAAACATTCGAGGAGTCCCGCAGGGTATTCGAGGGGATGAAAAGCTGGTATTCGCAATGGGGTTACAAAACGCTGGATGCCACCTCCATCCACCAAGCGAGCGTTGCCTAAAAACGCACAGCCTAAGGCTGGGGAATCAGGTCAAGGAAGTGAATATGCCCACGACTGCTGAGTAAGGTCATGAAATATCCAGAGATCGGCCTGCACATACGTACCTATGATGATGAAGTGAAAAGTCACTCCCACGACCATCATCAATTGGTATTGCCCCTGGTCGGCACGCTATTTCTGTCAGTAGATTCCATGGCGGGGGAGGTGGCACAGCACCGTGCGGCCATCATCCCTTCAGGAAGCGGCCATGGGTTTGCTGCAACAGAAGATAATCGGTTTTTAGTGGCCGATTTGCCTGTAGGGCTGGCTCCTGCGCTAGATAAGCTGCCTTGTTTCGTGGGGCTTGATTTGGCACTACACCATTACGTCCAGTTCCTTCATGCTCAGGCTATGAGCGGGGCTGGGTCAAACGTTACCCAGCATCACATGCTGCTATTACTGATACAGCTGCTGCAGGAGCGCCATGGAAGTCAATTGAAACTGGATCGCAGGGTTCACGCAGCGCAACAGTTTCTGGATGATCACTTCCACCAACCGATTTCCATGGCAGAGGTTGCTAACGTGGCCCATTTGAGTATTCGGCAGTTGAACGATCTTTTTCGCCATCAGGTGGGCGTGACGCCTCATCAATACCTCACAGAAGTGCGAATGAAAGAGGCGTTTCGGCTTCTGGAACAGTCAGGCCTCAGCGTTCAGCGGGTGGCTGATGCGGTAGGCTATTCGTCGTTATCGGCCTTCAGCGACCGCTTCAGACGTCACTTTGGCAAACCGCCTAGCCACTTCCGCCGTCTCTCGACATAATTCCGCCAGGATTCAAAAGACCCCCATCGATGCCATGGATACGCTCTCCCGTCACTGCTAACGCATGAGAATCTCGGGGGAGAGTGACATGGCAACCGTGAATGCCGCTACCTGGATCGGATCCATTTCCGTTCTGCTTTGGGGTACTTTGGCTTTGCTGACCAAGCTATCCGGCGGAGATATTCCAGAGTTCCAGCTGATGGCCATGACTTTCGGCATTGCGTTTCTGTTGATGGGTGGGCGTTGGGTCTTGGCTGGCCATACGGGCGTTCGGTATATACGCCAGTCGCCGTTTGCCTGGTGTATCGGTATCGTCGGGTTATTCGGTTATCACTTTGCATATTTCAAGGCGATGACGCTAGCACCGGCGGTGGAAGTCAGCCTGTTGGCTTACCTCTGGCCACTACTGATCGTTCTGCTGTCTGCCCTGTTACCGGACGAGAGGATGCGAGCTCAGTCTATCGTTGGCGCCTTGGTGGCGCTGGTGGGTTGTTGGTTGTTGATCAGCCGAAATGCAGGCGGATTTGCTTGGGAGAACCTGCCCGGTTATCTGGTAGCACTGGCGTGTGCATTGATTTGGTCTTCTTACTCCGTGCTTAGCAGATTGGTGCGCTCAGTGCCAACCGATGCCGTCGGTTGGTTCTGCGGCGTGACGGCGCTGCTGGCTTTAGGGTGCCATATGCTGTGGGAAGAGACGGTGTGGCCGGATGGCTTGATGCAATGGGTAGGCGTGGTTGGGCTGGGCCTTGGGCCGGTTGGAATCGCATTTTTTACCTGGGACTATGGCGTCAAACACGGGAACATCCAGCTACTTGGCACCCTAGCCTACAGTGCGCCACTCATCTCGGTGGTGCTACTGATCTTGGCGGGATACGGCGAGGCCACGGTGGCCGTATTGAGTGCTAGCGTGCTCATCGTCATTGGTTCTTTGATCGCAAGCCGCGCGAAGCACCGGGGCGCGCAGCGCTAGAAATGATGGCAGACTGATAACGCTCGTTGAGCAAATAGGCGCAGCCATGGAACATTCATCCGCAGTCACGCTGGCGTTGGCAGACGCATCAGCATTTGATGCGTTCAAGCAAGAGTTAAAAGCCTCGTTTAGCGTAGCGGTAGAAGAGACCTTTGGCGCGGTAGAGCTGAGCTTGATTCACTCTGGCGCAGATATCGAGAACTCTCTTAATGCGCCAGATTCCGTCGTGCATCACATTCTTTTAGATGGTGTGAAAGTAGGCGGCGCAATTGTGACCATTGACGAATCCATTCAACAGTTTTTTGGTTTGAAAAAGTCATGATGTAAGCCCCAGAAAGGGCGGGTATGAGCCGATAGCAACGGGCTCTCAAAGAAAAAAGGACTTTAGAATGGCCGTAAGGGCAGCAGAAAAAACCGATATTGCCGCCATCGCCGAGGTGTATCAGGCGTGTTTCCCCCGTGAGAAAAATCACGCGCTGTGGATTGAGTCGTCGTTTAACACCTATCCACGGGGCGTTTACTACGTGGTGGAAGTGGAAGGCCAGGTGCGTGGCTATATCCTTTGGTGCGTGAAAAACGGCTTTCGGGAAAAAAGTATCATCGAGCTGGAGCAAATCGGTATTCACCCGGAAGCAGCAGGTAGGGGGCTGGGTAAGCAGCTCATTGTGGAGTCGCTAGCACCGTTCAAGGCTCACGTGCGCCGCCAGGGCTGCGATGTGGGGGCGGTGATGGTAACCACCTCGGAAGGCAACTTCGCAGAGAAGCTGTATCAATCCACGCTGGGAGTCTCCCGCGCGGCCGTGATTAGCGGCTATGGGGCTGGAGATGAGGTGATCTTATATAACGCCAGCGTAGAGTAGCGCGAGAGCGGTTGCGTGCGAATTGGTGACGCAGTAAGCGGAACACAGACATTATTACAAGATACGGAGGTAGGTAATGTCAGAAGTGGAAACCCGGCAAGCTACCATTGAAGACTCGGCTTTAATCCATAAATTTGTCATAGAACTTGCGACTTATGAAAAAGCAGAGCATGAAGTGCTAGCGACAGTCGCGGATATAGAAAACGCTTTGGTAGGCTACCGCTTGACAGGAAAAGCACTTGAAGACTTTGCCGTTAGTTAACAAGATATAACAAGTCGCAGTAGTTCGCGTCCGGTGGCCGCCCTTTCCTTGGCTTCTTCGTCGCCACTCCATAGAGCGAACCCTCGGAACATGATAAGGACTAGGCCCAGAGCAGGGCGGGTAGCAGGCAGTCTTCGTAAGAACCCTAGCTACGTTGTTGCGTCCGATACTCAGTAGGACTGACACCTGTCTCTGCGCGAAAGCGGTTGCTGAAATGACTGCTGGAGCCAAAACCGCAGCGTAGCGCGATCTCAGTCATATTTAGCGATGTTTCCGCCAACAAGTATTGCGCCCGGATAAGACGACGGTGCAGCACATAGCGATGTGGTGGGTAACCAGTGGCTTGTTTGAACATGCGGGCGAAGTGGTAGTCACTTAAGCCAGTGATACCCGCCATGCATGCCAGCGTAAGGGGTTGGTTCAGGTGATGCTCAATGAACTCCACCACTCGTTTTAATTGCCACGCAGGTAGTCCACCGGTTGGGCGCAGAGTTGGCAGTCGGCGCTGGCTATAGTGGCGTAGGGTGTGTATCAATGCCGTTTGGGTGGCGGAATCCAGCGCTAATTGATCCAGCGGGTCTTGCCAGTTGCTCTGGCCAAGGGTAGTGCAAAACAGCTGAGTGAGCAGCGCATCCTGGGCGAAGTCGATTTCGTCCAGTTGCACGCTTCGGCCATCTTTATCCCATACCTGTTCGATCAACTGACTCAGGTGAGTGTCGCTGAAATAGAAATGCAGTAGTGAGATAGGCCCATGCACGTCCCAACTGGTGATTAGGTTGGCGGGCATTAAACACACGCTATTGCTGGTCTCGCTGGCAATGGTTTGTGATCCCTGCCTGCGTAGGGAGTTCTCCGCGCCGTTCAGATAAACGCTCAGAGTGTGGTGGTTTGAGTGAATTTTCTCAATACGGTCTTCTTGGTTACTCCAACGGGCCAGCGCCATGCCATTTTTTAGCTGGGTGCTACTCACTAGACGCGCCTGCGTCTGTTTCATTCTGGGATAGTGGCTCAAAGTGTCGGTGAACATTGGCGGCTCCTGGGAACTGCGTTAACAGTACTCAGGCTCAGCACGAAACTCAATTCAGCGAACCATTCAACCGCAAGAATAGACAAACTGGCGCAAACGCAGGCAAGTCAGCCAGCCGGGGTGAGCCGATACTATGGCTGACACTAACCACTCTGGGAATGGCAAGCCATGAATAGCCTTCTGTATATCTCAACAGTTCTTATCTGGGGCTCGACCTGGCTGGCTATCGCTTGGCAAGTGGGCGAGGTGGCGGTGCCGGTCTCGGTATTCTATCGTTTTCTCATCGCCGCGCTGGTGCTGTTGATCGGGCTTACATTGTTGCGCCGACGCCAGGCTCTGCAAACCAGGGATCATCTTTTCTGCCTGTTGCAGGGGGGCTGTGTCTTTGGTTTGAATTTCTACTGCTTCTATACCGCTGCGGGTTATCTGCCCAGCGGCCTAATTGCCATCCTGTTTTCTATGTCGATACTGTTTAATGCGGCCAATGGCTACCTGTTCTTTCGCACACCGGTTCCGCGGGTATTTTACCTGGCTTTGGCCCTTGGTCTGCCGGGCATGGCGCTGATTTTCTGGCAGGATCTGGTCACAGTTGAGGCTACGTGGGAACTGCTGGGCGCCAATGGCTTGACGTTGCTGGGTACCTACGGGTTTTCGCTGGGTAACATGGTGTCGGTCAGGCATCAGCGGTGCGGTCTGCAAATCAACACCACCAACGCCTTTGCCATGCTGTATGGAGGGATGTTGATGGGGTTGATTGCCTGGGCTCAGGGAGCCAGTTTCAGCCTGCCAGCGGAACCGAGATATCTAGGTGCCCTGGTTTATTTGGCGGTAATAGGATCGGTGGGAGGCTTTGGTGCCTACTTTATGCTGGTCGGCCGTATTGGTGCCGGTAAGGCGGCTTATGCGACGGTATTATTTCCTTTGGTTGCGCTGGCGCTGTCAACGGTGTTCGAGGGTTACCAGTGGCATGCGAATGCACTTATAGGGTTAGTAATGATTGTGAGTGGCAACCTGCTGATGTTTAATGCCCATCGTTTGGTTTGGCGGTGGTGGGAGGCGCCGAGCCATATATGAGCGATGAGTCGATCAGGCCACCGCCATGCTCGAAGAATACCTGAACCACCTCGGTACGCGCATCGAGCAGTTCAGGGTCGTTGCCAACAGTATGAACAGCAGGTGGGCGAGAAAGCTGATCCAGGCATTGGGTTTTGATATGACATCGCTCCAGTGCTGGGCCGTTAATGGCTCGGATTCACACCATCTGCAAAGGCTGCTTGCGCGTTGGCGGAGGATAGGCGGCATCGATCTGGACCAGGTCATCGTCGTCGAGTCTGACGTTATCAGCATCAAAGTTCTGCTTGAGGTGATCCAGATTCACAGCCTTAGGAATTGCAATCACGCCGGGGTGGCGCAGTGCCCAGGCGAGGGCGACTTGCGCGGTGGTGGCGCTGTGTTTGTCGGCGATGCGTTGCAGGGCGGCATCATGCAGTAGCGCGCCGCCTTGCCCGATGGGGCAATAGGCCATGAGCGGCATGTTGTGTTGTGCTTGCCAGGGCAGCAGGTCGTATTCAATGCCGCGTGCTTCGGGGTTGTAGAGCACCTGGTTGGTGGCGCAAGCTGGCGCGTCGAGCTCAGCTAAGTCGTCAATGTCGAAGTTCGATACACCCCAGCGTAGAATCTTGCCCTGCTCGCGCAGCCGCTCAAAAGCTTCCACTGTTTCGCTCAGCGGGTATTGGCCGCGCCAGTGCAGCAGGTATAGATCAATAGTGTCGGTGCCCAACCGCCGCAGGCTGCGCTCGCAGGCGGCTTGAACACCTTTGGTACTGGCGTTGTGCGGGTAGACCTTGCTGACCAGATACACCTCATCGCGCCGATCATGGATCGCTTGACCAACGATCTCTTCAGCGCCGCCTTCGGCATACATCTCTGCGGTATCGATCAGCGTCATGCCCAGATCCAGCCCTTCGCGCAGCGCCCTGACCTCAGCCTGCCGTTGTTCGGCATGCTCGCCCATATGCCAGGTGCCTTGGCCGATACGGGGTACGCTTTCTCCGCCTAGCTCTATTGTCTGCATATCGCTATCTCCTACTGTATCTCCTGCTGTGGTACTGCTCTGACTATCCGCAGTCACCGCAGTTCATGAACCAAAATCAGCACCTTGAGCAATCGAAAGCCTCCACCATGTGAAAAGCTCATCGGTGATCATGCAGGCGCTTATTTACGTCAGATTAATATCCAGCATAGCTTGGTCTAGCAAGTGCTTGAAGAAGAGCGGGTGGTTAAGGTTCTTCGGCTCTGGAGTCGCTACGAATAGTGCATAAACTGCCGCTGTTAGTGGGCAACTTGGCGTTAACAGGTGATCATCAGCGGTGATTGCCCCACTTGGGAAGTGATACTATAGTGCCACTATTAGTCTGACTCAGAGTGTGCCCATGAAAGTTGAACTTGTTACCAACCTTAAGCGCCAAGCCACAAAAATCTTGGCAGACCTGCATCTTTCGAAAGAGCCGGTACTGATCACTGAACATGGCAAGCCATCCGCATACCTTGTTGATGTGCAAGATTACGAGTTTATGCAGCGCCGACTAGAGCTGCTTGAGGGGCTTGCGCGGGGAGAGCGCGCTGTACTTGAGGGAAGAACGTACAGCCAAAGCGAGGCCAGGGAGAAAATGAGTAAATGGCTGAAGTAATTTGGACAGAGCCTGCCCTTCAAGAACTGGATGCCATCGCTGAGTACATTGCTCTGGATAATCCTGCTGCCGCAAGCCATCTGGTCCAAGACGTTTTCGATAAGACCGAGCGTTTGGAAAATTTCCCCCGATCTGGACGGATTCCTCCTGAGCTCCCCAATTCGGTATACAGGGAGATAGTGGTTCCACCATGTCGCATTTTTTATCGTGAGGATGAGAAACAGGTTCTGATCCTTTATGTTATGCGAGAGGAGCGGCAGCTTCGTGCGTACATGCTTGGGAATAGCTAACCAGGCGAGTTACTAGAATACTGTTGTCTTCGCTGCGTCAACGTCACCGGTGAGCTTTCGATCAATCTGGTGAAGTTCATTATGTGCGTTAAGCTAAAAACGTTAGGTTTCTAAGTTAGGTGGGCATGATGTTTTACCACCTTCTGAGCCTGATCAGTCGGCCCTCGTTTTTAAAGCTGTTTAGATTGCTAAGGGGGGAAGTGTGGTT
>NZ_BJUL01000043.1 GCF_007989605.1 Vreelandella venusta
CGCGGAAGAAAATCAAGGGGCTTTCGTATGGCTGACACTAAGATATTTATGAAAAAACCTCATTTCCGAAGGAACTGAGGTTTTTGTGTTAAAAGAAGGGATAGTTACTGGTTTAGATAAGCAGCTGACGAATACGTAACAATATTTAAAATTTGTCGCTGTCTCTTCAGTAGACCTAGTAGATCAAATACTTCACTATCAAGATTCTAACAACAGCGTTTGTGTCAGGGTCTATGTCATCGAGTATGAGGTCAGAGGTAGCAGAACAATATGCGTATTGCTATCTGTTTCTCAGGCTCTGGTGATAGGTGGCTTTGCTTATAAATTGAATGATACGCCATTGCTTGGGGGCAGGTGTTATGTCGGATTGGACGTCTGGGTACATAGCGGATATTAGTTATACTTATGGATATTACGCTGAACTGAATCCTCTGCGGATTGCGCTAGGATTTATCAACGCCGGTATTCGGCCGCCAAACGTTATTAACGCCTGTGAACTGGGATTTGGTCAGGGCATCAGCACTAATATTCATGCGGCTGCTTCACAAATCAATTGGTACGGAACAGACTTCAATCCCCATCAAGCAGCCTTTGCGCAGGAGTTATCATCTATTAGCGGTGCTAATGCAAAGCTGCACGATGATGCATTTGATGAATTTTGCCAGCGTGATGACTTACCTGAATTCGACTATATCGGCCTTCACGGCATATGGAGTTGGATTTCGGATGAAAACCGCGCAGTGATCGTCGATTTTATTCGCCGTAAGTTAAAGGTGGGAGGTGTGCTGTACATTAGCTACAACACACAACCAGGATGGGCAGCCATGGTGCCTATGCGTGACCTGTTAGCCGAACATGCGGACCTTATGAGTGCTCAGGGGGCGGGCACTCTTTCGAGAATTGAAGACGCGATCACGTTTGCCGAGCAGCTGATGGCGGTGAATCCAGAGTACTGTAATGCTAACCCCCAGATTAAGAATCGCTTAGCGAAAATTAAACAAGATAATAAAAATTACATAGCTCATGAATACTTTAACCGCGATTGGGAACCGATGGCGTTTGCTAAAATGGCACGCTGGCTTGAGCCTGCAAAGATGGATTGGGCTTGCAGTGCGCGATATGCAGATGCCATTGAAAGTATTCAGTTAACCAATGAGCAACAGGCCTTAATTAGCAACCTTCCTAACCCGCTGTTTCGTCAGTCGGTGCGTGATTTTTGTGAGAACCGTCAATTTCGAGCCGATTACTGGGTAAAAGGGGCGCGCCGTTTAAGTGCGCTTGATAAAGATGAAATGCTAGATGGCCTTCGCGTGATTATGGGAGTGCCACGTAAAGATGTGCAGCTTAAAATCGCAGGGCGGCTGGGTAGCTTTGACTTACCTAGCAATATTTATACGCCGCTGCTAGACGCGCTTTCATCCTACCAACCGGTATTTGTATCCGAACTTTGGCAGGTGGCAAAAGAGCATGGAGTGGGACGTCCGGCATTGAACAGTGCAATTGCCATACTTGCATCGAAGGGTGTTATTTTGCCTGCCCAGTCCGACGATGATATTTCTGAAGTAGCGGCCAAGACTGGTCGACTAAATCGTTTTTTAATGAGCCAGTCAAGAAGTACAACAGAGTTGAGTTATCTCGCAAGCCCTGTGACAGGAGGTGGTATCGCCGTTTCGCTGTTCCATCAGTTTTTCCTGCTTGCCACGTTAGAGGGCGGTGATGACGCTAAAACGTTAGCTGCTTTTGCGTGGCGTATTTTGGCGTCTCAAAACAAATGCCTGCTGAAAGAGGGCAAACCAGTTTCAGATGAGAGTGAGAATTTGGCTGAGCTTGAGCGTCAGGCTGGTGATTTTATAGATACACGATTACCTCTCTTCCGAGCGTTAAAAATTATCTGATCAGCGGAGCATGTCACGTTCATAAAACATGCGTGTAGCGAAGGCCATGCTGCACGCATGTCTCGAAGTGGAAGACGGTTATCTTGCTTAGATTTATGTCAAAATGTTGCTCTCACGGAGGAACGCTATGACACAGATGCAATGGGACCAGTTGTTATCCCCTCAACGTCTTCATGATAAACGCCCTGGCGGTGTGCGTGAAGCAACCCACGAAATCGGGCGAAGCCCTTTTCATAAAGATCATGATCGTATCGTTTTCTCGGGCTCCTTTCGGCGTTTGGGTCGGAAAACGCAAGTTCATCCACTGACTGAAAATGATCATATCCATACACGCTTGACCCATTCACTGGAAGTCGGTTGCGTTGGTCGCTCGCTAGGCATGATTGTGGGCGAGTTACTAAGGGATCGTCTACCTAGCTGGATAACACCCGCTGACTTAGGAGTGATCGTCCAGACAGCGTGCCTAGGACATGATATTGGCAACCCCCCTTTTGGCCATGCCGGTGAATATGCAATTCGTGATTGGTTTCGGCGTGCCCAACAAAGTGGCTTGCTAGATGGCTTGTCTGATGCAGAGCGTGATGACTTACTGACATACGAAGGCAATGCCCAAGGCTTCCGGGTTATTACCCAAATTGAGTACAACCAGTTTAATGGTGGCATGCGATTATCAGCCGCTACGTTAGGTACTCTGCTTAAATATCCCTGGACAGTACGCTACAGCGGGCGAGCTGGAAAATTCGGTTGTTACCAGTCTGAACAGGCGCTGTTAAAAGAAGTGGCTGAGGCTGTCGGGCTTCTTCCCCAAGGAGATCAGCGCTGGTGTCGCCACCCGCTTGCCTGGCTTGTCGAAGCGGCTGATGATATCTGCTATGCCCTGCTTGATTTAGAAGATGGCTTAGAAATGGGGATTCTTCGCTATGAGGAGGTGGTCGAGATACTGCGTCAGATCGCGGGCGAGTTCCCTCCCGAATATGCTGAGATGGAGAGGCGGAAAGTCTCTCAGCGGCGTCGAATTGCCTTACTGCGTGGCGCTGCTATGGAGCGTGCGGTGAATGATGTGGGGGCGGTTTTTGTGCAACATGAGCAAGCGTTGCTCAGCGGAACGTTAGGTCAGGATTTATTGGAGCTATGTCATCCTGACTTGGGGTGGGGCGTTCAAGCGGCAAAGCAGTTAGCGCGTGAGCGCATTTTTCAAAATGAGCGCAAAGCCAAACTTGAAATTGGTGCCTATACGACGCTGGGAATTTTATTGGAGGCATTTATTGGTGCTGCTAACGAACTGCACCACACAGGGCATAGCTCATTCAAGCACCAGCGAGTGCTGGCGTTGATTGGTGAAAATACCCCATTGCCGTCCTGGACGCTCTACGATAGCTATCGGCGCATGCTGGATTTTATTGGTGGAATGACCGATCACTATGCTGTCGACCTCGCGCAAGAAATGGGTGGGCGCTTGCGCGGTAATTAACCTTCTATACGGAGGGTTGACGCAGGTGTTTGAGCTCCATCAGGCGTGCACGCTCAATGAGTAGATGAATCACTTTATCGTGAATGGCATCGCTCATCTGGCCAGGGGTGAGCTCGGTTAGTTGACGTGATAGCTGCTCACCGCTAACGACTAATATATCGGGGGCAGCTTCGCTGGTATCAACGTCCCAACCCGGCAAAACCAATACACCTTGTACCGGCACAGGAACACCGCAACGACGCTCAAGCCATTGCGTCAGCCAACTAACACCTTGACGTGTTTTATGCAGAGGGCGGCGTTCTTGCCAGTGAGGAAAACGTAGCCGCTCACGCTCAACCGCTACGCTATTAAGCTCCTTACCATTGCTGCCAATCGCTAATGCTCTTGCACGTGTTTCTACCACGAAAACGCCATGTGGTGTGACAACGACATGGTCAATAGTAAAGCTATCGGTGGGGACGTCGTGAAACACATAATAAGGGTGGGCTTCTGGCCTCACCATGCGTTCAAGTTCTTGGCCAACGGCTAATTCACAAGCTAAACCGAGCTTAAGACGGCGAATGCGCTGATAATCGCGCACAAGTAACAGTGAAAAAGCCAGCACTAACAACGTGCTAAGTAAGCCATATAATGCCCACTCCAACCAGTCTTGCTTCTCCACAAACAGCATGCGGCCCATGCCATACACCAGCGGGGCAAGGCTAATAATGGGACCGAGCGCACCGTTTAAAAACAGGCTAGAAAAAGCTTGGTCAAGGCGATGCCGCAGAGCTTGACCGGGTTCACGCAAGGGAGCATTAAAGGGAGACTGAACGCGTGAATCGTGAAGACTACGCAGCGCCAAGACAATTCCACCCATGGCCGCCATGGGAAACAGAAAAATGAGTGGTAGCAGGTATTCTAACCAATTCATTGCAGTGCCTTGCCCTTTAGTGCTTTGCCTCAAGACAGAGCGCTATCACAGAAGTGTGTCAACCACCTGCTAATTTAACTTGGTAGCCTAATGATATTAATGCTTGCTGTAGCGTTTCCCGGTGATCGCCCTGAATTTCGATAATGCCATCTTTTACAGCACCACCGGTTCCACAGCGTTTCTTCAATGTCTTAGCAAGCGTTTTCAACTCCGCATTGGAAAGCGGTATGCCGCTAATCGTGGTGACTCCTTTTCCCTTGCGACCACTGGTTTCACGTCGGATCCGTACAATTCCGTCTAAATTAGCGATGCGCGCTTGCTCGCTGGTATCTGCGCAGCGGCATTGGTCGATAGACTCGCGACAGCTTGGGCAAGTCTTGCCTTGTTCTGTTGAATACACAAGGCCGCCGAGCTGATCACGTAATGAAGCCATACTTATTTCTCTATTGAATGTTGAGGCACTGGTATCTGCCACTTTTCATGGGTAAGGCGCTCAACGACGGCAGGTAGCTGATACATGTTACTGATCATAATAGCGCCTTCAGGTGTCGTTTCAGCGTCTGGGTAACGATTCAAATGAATGACGGTCATGCCAGCTTGTAGAGCTGCCCTTACGCCAACGAGTGCGTCGTCGATGGCAATACAATCGCTTGCTGAAAAACCCATGATACTAGCTGCATGAAGGTGAAGACAGGGCTCTGGTTTCCAGCAGTTAGCGGTATAACCGCTGAACAGACGCTTCCCAAAGTAGCTGGCTAGGCCGGTTGTTTGTAAAGCAGTATGAATTTTGCTTTCTGGGCCATTAGATACAACCGCACTCGGGTAATTACTCAGTACTTCAAGGGATTCATGGACGCCAGGAATTGCCTTTAGCTCGCTTGATAAACGATTAGCTAAGTTGTTCCGCATCGCCTGCTCCATGCGAGCTAATTGAGCTTCATCGACACTACCGTAACGTTGCTGTAACTCTGCCACAATTCGTCGAAAACGGGCACCTCGAAACTCTCCGAGATAATCGGTGGATTTAAAGGGTAAGCCTACCGAATTTAGACCGATAGCCATTTCTTCCGCTAGAAGTGGCTCGCTATCAACGAGGGTGCCATCACAGTCAAACAGCAAAAGTGGAAGCGGCATTGTCATTCCTTGCAACGTCTCTCGCGCTGCCCGTGTTAGTTTAAGCCGACCATACTGCTATTGAACGAGATTTTTAGCTCTTTGTGAACACTGTTTGATAATTTTTTACAGGTTTATATTAAGCAACCCAAGGAAAGGCCTGAGCGATAGCCTCATTGCTGGTGGCATGAAGGGCTTTTTGAAGCAACAGCACTGATGCGTCGCCATGTTTAGACTAAGCTTTGATAACCACAAAAAAGGAGAACTTCGATGCGATTTACTCTTTGGGTGTTTTCAATTGCTTTTTGTACATCCCTACTGGTGGCAGGACAAGCGCAAGCCGAAACGTCAGATTCAGATAATACGCAGCATGACGCATTAGACGATGCGGCATTAGAAGAGAAATATGGCATCAAGGCAGGAGCCGTTCAGCGAGAGGAACCCATTTCCAACGACGCTGAGGAAACCAGCGGCGATGAAAGTAACCATAGTGGTAATGAAGAAGATACACAGGGAGGCACGGGAGGTACTGGGAGTGCCGAGGATGCAATCGAAAGTGGTGAGGATGAACAGAGCAACAGCGATAATGAGTAATGCTTTTAACGTGTTGAACGTCGCGAATTAGCACTACTACGGCCCTCTAGTATTAGTAAGCCTCTTATTAACTATTGCGCTTGCCCATACGGCGTTAAAAACCGCCTCATGCGCGAGTCCGATCAAAATGCTCATTTACAGCCCGTAAACTCGAACGCTTCTATTCACAAAAGGGGAACTGATGATCACACAGCTGTGTAACAGAGTTAAATCTCATCGGCTAACGGTTGCGGCAACGATGCAGATGTTCATAGACGCCTAAAGTTATGAGCTTCGGTTAACTGGGATTGATGAGTTTAAGCAGCGAGCCATCAAGGCGTTAATTAAGCTTGAAGCCTAGGACGGGTCCCGAGTTCGACTTTCTGATCGGGCTTACAGCAACGCCTTGAAAAGCAACGAATAGATGAAGTTGCACAGCTGAGCTCTTCGAGACGAATGCGTTAAATTTTACGTTTACCACACAAGCCTAAAGCGCGATGAAGTCACGCATTAGGCTTGTCTTCCCCAGTGTTTTGCCTTGACGTCACTTCTCAATTCGTTAAACGATATCTTCATACTCCTTATCAGTCAGCCAAGATGTTACGCCTATGGGCACACTGAGATCAGCTTTCAAGGTACTGGCGAGTACTAACGCGAAATAGTTAAGAACAGGCTGATAAAAATCATATTTATCAATATTTTATCGAAATCATTTAAATATAATGAGGAGTGTTAGCACCCTTTAAGTAGCAGAAGCTGTGTATTGCCTATTGTTATCGGATGCACTAAGTGGCAAATTTAAATTAGAAAATTCCTGTAAAAGGCCTCAAAGCCGCGCCAATCAAAAGGAAAGGTCATGTCCGTGCATACCGATATTCAAACGCTTTACCTTACTGTCTATAACCGCCCAGCCGATTGGAAAGGGCTACTTTATTGGACGGAACAGCTTGAGGCGAAGGGGCTTGAGGCGGTCAACCAAGCTTTCACACAAGTCCCTGAGTTTGATGAGCTCTATGCTGGACAGAGCCCTGAACAGCAAGTAAACACGCTTTATCAGCATTTATTGGGTCGTGATGCTGAGGCTGGAGGGCGTGATTACTGGGCGGCAAAACTGGATGAGGGCATAAGTCTCGCCGAAGTAGCAAGATTCATTGCTGATGCAGCTGAAGGGGAGGATGCCACTGCATTCGAATCACGTCTTGATAACGCCCAGGATCACACCTACGGCGAGATCATTGATACCCTGTATGTTGGCTATTACGGACGCACCGCAGATAAAGAGGGTAAAGCGTACTGGTTGGAGGCGATGAAGTCCGCAGAAGGTGACCTTGACCCTATTATTGAAGCTTTTGGTAATTCTGATGAGTACGTTGAACAGTACGGCGGCATTGATACCGAGTCGCAGCTCGATGCTCTGTATAACAAGCTTTTCAGCCGTGAGCCGGATCCAGAAGGTGCCTCTTACTGGGCCGAGCAACTTAATAGTGGTGCTTTAACACTTTCATCGCTGGCATTTACCTTGGCACAGGCTGCTGCGGCCGACGATACAAAAGCGCTTGAGAACAATATTCAAGCTGCAAATAGTCCGGAACTC
>NZ_BJUL01000044.1 GCF_007989605.1 Vreelandella venusta
TCAGTGGCATACGAGAATGACAGTTCGAGCAGCTCCAACCTCGTCATTTCCGAGTGGGGTTATCGGAAATCCACCTTGGCCTTACCCGCTAATGCCTGAGTGTCTGAATCCAAAATGGATTCCCGCTAAGGACATGCGGGAATGACAGTTCGAGCACCCCCAACTCCGTCATTTCCGCCCCCCAACCCCGTCATTCCCGAGTGGGGTTATCGGGAATCCACCTTGACCTTACCCGCTGATGCCTGAGTGCCTGAATCAAAATGGATTCCCGCTAAGGGCATGCGGGAATGACAGTTCAGTGGTATGCGTTATCTACCCTTCTACTCTGAGGCTGATTGTGTTGGGGAGCGTTAGCCATTGGGCTGGACGTTGGCGGGTTTCGAGTAGCGTATTCCAGCCTTCCTTTAGGTCGTTTTCCTGCGGATAGCTATTACCTTCCAGCACAATATCCAGCCGTTGCGTGGGTAGTTGCTGTAGCAGTAGCGTTAACGCCGCTTCTCGGCTATGCCCTGCTTCGACTAGCGTTTCGCCTATAATCGCTAGTACACGGGCATCTTCCGGCAGCCACTGGTTTAGGCGTTGCAGAACAGTATTTGCCGCGTAGAACAGCGCCGTTTGGCCGTTGGCTTGGCACTCTATCCAAGGGGCATGCACCACATTGACCGCGTGGCTAAGGCGCTTGTTATTCAAGCACTGTTTCAGCTCATCGCTAGCTACTTTCTGATGTGTAATGCTAATAATGGTTTGTGGCAGGTCAGCGTGAGATAACGTTACCTCGTGTTCCTGCCCGTGATGCTGGCCTTTCTGCCGGGTTAATTTGGGCTGCTCTGCCCGGGCGTTAATTACACTTTGCGCCAGCAGTTCCGTTGTGCCATTACTGCCAAAAATCACTATTACATCATGGTTATTTGCATTGTAGTGTTCTAGCAAGGCCATGGCATAGCCAGGTGCTAACGTTGTGCTAATTGGGCGCTGGCCATGTTGCAGGTAGTTCATTAGCGCCTGTTCGTCACGCTGTTGGCGGGCGCTACGGGTAACGTGCTGACCAAGAGCGTTGGTAGTTTGCTGTATGTAGCTGCGCTGTTCGCCGAACAGCGATTCCAGCTTGCTTTCTAACTGGCCAAAACGTTCGTTACTTTGTTGTAACGAGGCAAGCTGTTCGCTGAGCTGGCTGATCGTAGCGTCTTTTTCAGTTAGCTGCTGCTGGGCTTTTACTAACTCAGCTTCAGCTTCTTCATGCTGCTTTTTTCGATTAGCAAAGTAGCGCTGATATTTTTCGCGCTCTTCTTCGCTGTGCGTTAATTTTTCTTGAAGGCTAGCGATTTTCTCGACGCCCTCTTCTGCCTGCTGCTTGCGGTTAGTAAACCAACTGTGCGTTTCTTGCAGCTTTTCCTGCGCTTTTTGCTCTGCTTGCACAGCGTCTTGATAATGCTGCTCGACCTTTTTGAGTGCTTGCTCGGTTTCCTGATGCTCTTTTTTTTGCTGCTGATTAGCTTTAATCGCCTGATTTAGCTGCTTTTTTAGCGTATCCCGCTCTTCGGTTAGCTGGCTGAGCTGTGTATCATACTCAGCCAGTTGTGCATGGGTCTCTTTTAGCTTGTGATACAACGGGCTGCGGGTAAAACTGAGAAGAAAAAAATCTGGGTCCGTGGCATGTTGAGCCACCACTTCAAAACCTTGCTGTTCGCACCATTGGGTTAGCTCGGCGTCTGTCGCCATGCCTTCGTATAAACGCAACGGGCTAGTACGTACCCATAGATGGGTTAACTGATCAAGTAAACCGGAATGATTGAACGCTTGCAGCAGGCTTAGGGAAATTTCCGGCTGCTCGATAATCAAATGGCTGAACGTTGCTTGGCTCTGGCCAGCCTGCTCTAGCGCCTGCGGTAGTGTTTGAGTGTCTACTGATTGGTGACGAGCCTTGCCAAGGCCAGGATAGAGGGTCGTTAGTTCACTGGCAGGAGCCAAGCTGTTGAAGTCTTTCAGTGTGTAGGCATAACACACTGCTTCACCGCCGGGGGGAGTTATCGGCTGGTCTGCAATATGCAATGCCGGTAACACTTGAGATAACGCTTTGTGGTGCGCTGAAACGGGCGAAAGTGATGCCAACAATACCGCTAAGTTGGCCTGTTTAATAAGCGTCTCACTCTCTTCACGTAGTGGGCCAATATGCACTAGCAGGTCGGCAGCTTGACTCATGCATCAGCCCCCTCTGTCGGTTTTTTGGGCGCGGGCAAATGGTGCTGTGGCGGCTGGGTTTTTCGCTGTTCGGCGATGCCATGCCGCAGGTAGTGCAGCAGCGGATGCTGACCCGATGCCGCGACATCTTTGTAGTGAGTAAGATAAAAGTCGGTACTGAATTGAGAACTTGGATGGCGGCCATCAATCGCGCCAAACTTAATAAAGTGTTCGGCGGGTTTAATACCTGACTTGGCAACATCAGGGTATTGGGCAAGGTACCAGTCGGCATCAAAAAACGGCGTTGCTTCCAGCATGGCTAGCTGCTTTGGTAGCTCTTTTTTGTAGCTTCGGCTATCGCGGTAAGCCACCGCGGCATGACGCTGTGCATGCACACGCAGCCACTGCACTAAGCTTTCCAAGTGGCTAATATGCCGTTGCGTATCCGCACGTAATATATTGAGCTCTTTCTGGCGTTTTTCCAGCTGTTGGCGGAAGTGTGCGGTATCTTGGGTACTTTTCTCTAGTTGTTGCTGGATTTTTTGCACTTCAGCGGCGCGCCGTTCTAGCTTGGTGACTACGCTGTCTATGTTTTGCTGCTGGGCGTTTACTAGGCGCTGTTGCTGGAAGATTTCATCATCTTTACGCGCGGCTAAAGCTTGGTATTCTTGGCTTAGTGCTTCATAGGCCTGTTGGGCCTGCTGCAGGGTATTCAGCAGCTGCGCATTCTCTTTTTGCGCCGTAGCAAGAGTTTCCTGCCCCTCTTTTTGAGTATTGAGTTGCGCCGCCAACGCCTTTTTAAGGGACTCTTTTTCTTGCTGAAGTGCTAGCTGGGCCTTTTTAATGGTCGCGTTATCTTGCTCCAGCTGAGCATTTTTCTTTTGCAACGTGTTAGTTTGCTGCTGAAGTTCTTTAAGGCGTTTTGAACTCTCTTGCTCACGCTGCTCAACATTTGCTTTTTGCTTGTCAACACTTTCAGCCAGCGACGACTGAACGCTTTGAAGCTGTTGAAAAACAACAGCGTACTCTTCACGCGCGGCTGTTAGTTCGCCCTTCAAACGAGCGATATTCTGCTGCTGTTGCTCTTGAAGACTCTCTGCCTGTTGTAACGCTCGGCCATCCCGCTGCCCTTTTTCGCTGGCTGCTTGCAAGGCGTGGTATTCGTTAAGCGCGGCTTGGGCGATGGTCGCCTCTTGGCCTTCCTCAACTGGGCTCTCCTGGCTGCTAGCCAACAGGTAGGCATAGGTGTCTTGTAACGTTTGGGTTTGCCCACAAAGGTAAGCCGCGGCTAGCCGATAAATTGTTTTATCCGCCGCCGTGGTTGGTAAGTCGAGCGGGGCGTCAATGAGCTTGGATATGCGACCTGGCGAGTAGCCTACTAAGGTAATCTGGCGGCGCGCTGAGCGAAACAGTGCAAGTAGTCGTTTAGCCTGCGCTAACCAATCATTAAGCGCCTCTTCGGCAACGGCCCCGCTTGCAAGGTTTGCTGCTAACCAAGCGCTTGGCTGTGGCCAAGCGATCATTACCTGGCGCTCTGCGTCATGCTTACACCAAGCGCGTAGCTTAACGACATCTTCATCATTCAACGTGGATAACAGATATATACTGCTTGGAGCTTGCGCATCTGCTTCGCTGATATCTACTAGTGATTCGCATGCCGACGGATTTTCCGCAGCTGGCAACAACTGGTGCGGCTCGTGCGCGAAGGCTTGCAAGCCCAGATAAATTACCCGCGGCATAGGTTGAAAGCTCCTTGCTTGAATGTTGATCATATTTTTCAAAATTGAACAGATAAGCTAGTTAGCCACTGGCACACTCTGACTGTACGAAAAGGGCTAACCCAAACAGTAATGTTAAAACTGGGGGCTTGAACACAATTAAGAGCGCAATATCACAGCTCTCTTTAGCAGCGTTATGCTCGACCTACCGATATGTAGCGTAAATTAACGGCTTTGGCTTCTTTGGGGTTGTAAAGATTACGCCCGTCAATGACTACACCGCCTTTTAATTGATTAGCCAACCACGTTAAGTCTACTGCTCGGAATTGCTGCCACTCGGTACAAACCACCAGTGCATCTGCGTCGATGACGGTATCTTCCATTCGCTTACATAACGTTAAGTCTTCACGACTGCCGTAGATACGCGCTGCTTCTTCCATCGCTTTAGGGTCGAATGCTCGCACCTGGGCACCAGCTTCCCACAATGCTTCCATTAGTACGCGGCTGGGTGCTTCTCGCATATCGTCAGTATTTGGCTTGAAGGCAAGCCCCCATACAGCGATTGTTTTGCCGCGCAACTGCCCATCAAGGGCATTGCTTAGCTTGGTGAACAGCGTCTGTTTTTGCCGTTCATTGACACTTTCGACAGCTTTTAACAGTTCAGCAGAGTAGCCTGCTAGCCCAGCGGTGCGGGCAAGCGCTTGAACATCTTTAGGAAAGCAAGAGCCGCCATAACCGCAGCCGGGGTAAATGAAATGGTAGCCAATGCGCGGGTCGGAACCTATGCCTTGGCGCACTTGTTCAATGTCGGCGCCCAGTCGTTCAGCGAGATTCGCTATTTCGTTCATAAAGCTGATTTTAGTGGCTAGCATGGCGTTAGCGGCATACTTGGTCAGCTCGGCACTGCGCACATCCATAAACAGCATTTTTTCATGATTGCGGTTGTATGGGGCATAGCATTCGCGCATTAGCTTTTCTACGTGGGGGCTGTCAGTACCCACCACAATCCGAGCACCCCGGGTAAAGTCTTCTATCGCAGCCCCTTCCTTGAGAAATTCAGGGTTGGAACATACATCAAAGGTGTAATCTTTACCTAAACTGCTGAGCGTTGCTGCAATGGTGTCGCGTACTTTTTCAGCGGTACCAACTGGCACAGTCGATTTATCAATAACAACTTTGTAGCCGTTCATATGCTGAGCAATCGTTTCGGCTACATTCAACACGTATTGTAAATCGGCACTGCCATCTTCATCAGCAGGCGTTCCTACCGCTATAAACTGCAGGGTACCAAATTGTACCGCTTGCGCTGCATCGGTGGTGAACTTGAGCCTGCCGTCCTCGCCGTTATGCCTTACCATGGCTTCTAGGCCAGGTTCATAAATGGGAATGATGCCTTGGTTTAACCGAGCTATTTTTTGCTCATCCACATCGACACATATAACGTGATGACCAGCTTCTGCTAAGCATGTGCCTGTAACGAGCCCTACGTAACCTGTACCAAAAACCGTTATGTTCATTCGTTCACTTCAGTTTGAGTGTGTTCGTTAGCTCACCGCTTTTAGTCAAAAGCTGGCGCGGCTTTAAAAGCAAGTCCTTGCTCATCTTTTGCCGAAAGCCGGGGCTTCTGGCCTTGGGTAGGCCATTGAATAGCCAGTTGCGGGTCGTTCCATAAAATAGACACTTCATCCCCAGGGGCGTAGTAATCGGTACATTTGTACTGAAACTCAGCCGTTTCGCTGGTGACGTAAAAACCGTGGGCGAAACCGGGGGGAACCCAAAGCATTTGCTTGTTTTGTTCACTAAGTGTTGCGCCTACCCACTGACCATAGGTGGGTGAGCTTTGGCGCATGTCCACCGCCACATCGAAGACCTCTCCTTGGGTTACCCGCACTAACTTACCCTGTGGTTGCTGGTGTTGGTAGTGCAGCCCTCGCAGAATGCCATGAGTGGATTTACTGTGGTTATCTTGCACAAACGTGTAGTGGCCACAGTGATCTTCGAATTCATTTTGGCGGAAGGTTTCCATAAAGAAACCGCGCTCATCGCCGAACACTTGAGGAGTAATAAGCACAACATCTGGAATGGCGAGTTTTTCGTATTGCATATCTAAACCATGAGAGGTGAAGGATGAGGAGCTCGATGTAAGGCGTGAGGGGTAAGATTACTTTCTCCTCACGACTCACCCCTTACTTATTACCTTTCGTTTTGAGTAGGCGCTGCAGGTATTGGCCGTATTGCGTTTTGGCAAGTGGTTTGGCGAGTTCGGCTAGGCGTTCATCGCTGATCCACTGCTGCTGCCAAGCGATCTCTTCTAGACAGGCAATTTTAAGACCTTGGCGATGCTCTATGGTTTGTACGTATTGGCTGGCTTCTAACAAGCTGTCGTGGGTGCCGGTGTCTAGCCAAGCAAAACCTCGACCTAGGCGTTCCACGCGTAAGTCGCCACGCTTTAAGTAGGCGTTGTTAACGCTGGTAATTTCTAGCTCGCCTCGCTCGGAGGGGGTGACGTTTTTGGCGATTTCCACCACATCATTGTCGTAAAAATACAGGCCGGTCACCGCGTAGGCAGACTTAGGCTTGCGGGGCTTTTCTTCAATGGAAATAGCGTTGCTATTTTCATCAAATTCTACAACACCAAACCGCTCGGGATCTTTGACTAGATAACCAAATACCGTCGCACCGGAGGTATATGAGCTGGCGCGTTTTAGCTGATCGGAGAAGTGTTGCCCATGGAAGATGTTATCACCTAACACTAGGCACACCGGGCTATCACCAATAAATTCTTCGCCAATAATAAACGCTTGCGCTAGGCCGTCTGGGCTTGGCTGCTCTGCGTATTTTAGGCTTATACCGAAGTCTTCACCGGTACCTAGCAAATTTTGATACTGCGGTAAGTCTTCCGGCGTTGAGATAATTAAGATCTCTCGAATACCTGCCAGCATGAGTACCGAGATCGGGTAGTAGATCATCGGCTTATCGTAAATAGGCAGTAGCTGCTTGGATACACCGCGGGTAATGGGATGCAACCGCGTACCCGAGCCACCGGCAAGAATAATGCCTTTCCTTGGTGTACTTTGACTCATAGTCATTCATTAACCTTTTGTTCTGCCGTTCCCACGCGCTCGACGTTTCGTCATTAACGTGGCCCGACGCTCTGTCATTCCTGCATGCCCGGCGTTCTGTCATGCTCGCGAGCCCGACGTTCTGTCATTCCCGCATGCCCTTAGCGGGAATCCAGTTTGATGTTAGTACCCCAGCCTCAGCGGGTAAGGCAAGGTGGATTCCCGATAACCCCACTCGGGAATGACGGGTACGTGGTTTGTCGAGAATGGCGCCTACTGACTGTCATTCCTGCGTGCCCC
>NZ_BJUL01000045.1 GCF_007989605.1 Vreelandella venusta
CTTCGCGCAGCAAGTCCACCATGCCCTGTTCAAGCACACCAGCGCGGATACGGTTCAATACATACTCGCCGCTACGCCGCTCAACAATCACATTATCAATGTCTTGGCGATGTAGTAGTTGGCCCAGTAGTAGACCAGAAGGGCCTGCGCCAATAATCGCGACCTGCGTTTTCATAAGGGGGTACCTCATCATTGTCATTACCTAAAACTTATGACTTGTATTTTTCAATGAAACACACCGCATAATAAGGCATGACACTGATCAATTATTAGACATTTAACGCCTTACAATCCCACCTTAGTCGTATAGGAGAAGTAAGTGATGCCAGCTTCGTCGGCAACGTCCGTTCCGGTATTTAAGCTCTATGGTGAGACACAGCATTGGCCCATGCCAGAGCGACAAGGGTCGGCAGCAATTAGAGCACTATCAAACACTGATCGAAACACACTACCGTGAGCAGCCGAGTATTGAACAATTAGCCGAGCTGATAGGCGTGAGTAGCGCACACTTGAGTTTACTATGCTGCCAACTAGCCGGCCGCAGCACTCTACAGCTGCTACATGAACGCCTGCTGCTGGAAAAGCGCTAACTCACTTATAGCAATATAACCTGGCTAGGTCTCCGAAAGCTTAGGCTTCTCTGAACTTGCTTACTTCACGCGCTTTTTTAAACGTAACACAGAGCTTTCACCCAGGGATCTAAGGCTTCAACAGCGTGCCCAGTCATAAGCATGAGGCATTCGAATGTCTGGCAGTTCGTCAAAAACGAACCTGATTCAGACCTTAAGGAGTAAAAAGTGCCGATAAAGCAAACCAAAACAAGAACTATAATTCAAAGCACAACTCACTAACTACAAATAACTTTTAATAAAAACATAGTAACATATGACAAAAGTTCGACTAAAGACGGATTGATGTTTATCATTAACAACCTGATCATGCACTATAGTTCATATTTATACAGTGATATCTTGCCGATAACAGTTCTGCTTAGCTTTCAATTGAATAGCTAATTTCGCTACTCCAAAATTTATCGGTTTATCCGCTCTAACTGCTCGGAGACCTCGGTGAAAACTCCATTCATTTATCGCCGCCCTATCCGGTGGGGTGACACAGACGCGGCTCGGATAGTCTTCACCGCGCACTACTTTGACATATGCATGGAAGCCATCGAGAGTTTCTTTCACGAGATACTTGAGCTCGATTGGTTCGCTATGACCAGCGAACAGAGCATCGGCACCCCCTTCGTACATGCTGAAGTTGATTTCCACACTCCCTTAACTCCTCATGATGTTTTAAATATAAGAGTGGACATCAACCACCAGGGAAATAGCTCCCTCAGCCTGATTCTATACGGTAACCGGGAAGTAGAAAGCGTTGCAGCATTCACAGGTCGTTTCACTTGCTCTTTTAGCGACCTCAATACTCTAAAGTCGATTCCTATACCCAACGACATACGTAACCGGATCACCTGTTACCAACAACAATCATCCAGGTTTATTTCCGGATGACGCTTTGCGCGTGCCACCTCTAACGCCGACACCCTATGCCAATAATAATCTCACTGAGAGGAGTCACCATGATTCACCCCGAAGCAAAAACAGACAAGAAGCCATTCGTTGATCCTCAAGTCAGCATGGAGATGCGAGGCGACGGCAGTATCCTATTGAATTCCGAGATCCCCCTGGAAAATAACTACGCGCGATGTGTGGGAGAATGGCTCGAATATTGGGCACAGCAAACGCCTGAACGGGTCTGGTTAGCTGAGCGTGATATTAATGATCAATGGCAACGTATTTCCTATGGTGAAGCGCGTCAGCGTGTGGTCAGAATCGCCAGCTGGCTGCTAATTCAGAATCTCTCCCCCGAACGTCCATTGGTGATTCTGTCAGAGAACTCAATAGAGCATGCTTTGCTTATGCTAGCCGCGATGCATATTGGTGTGCCTTCCTGCTCGATCTCGCCCGGCAACTCTTTAATGTCGAAAGATCACGCCAAGCTCAAGGGTAACATTGAGCTGTTGCGTCCAGGTGCAATCTACGCCGACCCGATTGAGAAGTTTCAACCAGCGCTGGAAGCTATCGACAGCTTACATGATGGAGTACTCATTGCCGGTAGCAATAGCAATGCATTAGCAGGTGCCACTTCCTTCGCTGATATCGAGTTACTCTGCAATGAAAACATCGTTATGTCGGCTTTCAACGCCGTCACTCCTGATACTATTGCAAAATTCCTATTCACTTCAGGTTCGGTAGGCATG
This sequence comes from Vreelandella venusta, assembly GCF_007989605.1. Lineage (GTDB taxonomy): Bacteria > Pseudomonadota > Gammaproteobacteria > Pseudomonadales > Halomonadaceae > Vreelandella > Vreelandella venusta. Next base: position 2,261 of record NZ_BJUL01000045.1, read on the forward strand.
CCCAAGGCCGTACCCAATACCCAGCGCATGATGTGCTCCAATCAAAAGGCCAAAGAACTGGTTTGGCCGATGCTCGCTGAAGAGCCACCTGTACTTCTCGATTGGTTACCTTGGAGCCATACCTTTGGCGGTAATCACAACTTCAACCTGATATTACACTGGGGTGGCACTCTCTATTTGGATGATGGTAAGCCAACGCCTGCCTTGATTGAGAAGACTGCTCGCAACCTTAAAGAAATTTCCCCGACTCTTTACTTCAGTGTGCCACGGGCCTACGACATGCTGATCCCGCTACTTCGCGAAGATTCCTCCCTAAGAGAGGTGTTTTTTCAGCGTCTTAAACTCGTTTTCTACGCAGCCGCAGCACTGCCTCACCACCTTTGGACGTCGTTAGAGGAAATGGCCCGAGAAACCACAGGCCAAGACATCATGGTTGTCTCTTCATGGGGGTCTACCGAAACGGCTCCTATTTGTACCGATTGCCACTTCAATGCCACCCAATCTGGCGTCATTGGTGTACCGATTCCTGGCACGTCGCTGAAATTAGTGCCTTGCGCAGACAAGCTCGAGGTGCGCGTCAAGGGACCAAATATCTTCACAGGCTACTGGAAGCAACCCGAATTATCGGCTAAGGCCTTTGATGAAGAAGGCTACTACATGATCGGCGATGCCGTGGAGTTTGTGGATCCCGAGCATCCCGAACTGGGACTACTGTTCGATGGCCGGGTCGGCGAAGACTTCAAACTGCTTACCGGCACTTGGGTACATGTGGGTGCTTTACGCATGGCCGGGCTTGAGGCGATAGCCCCCATTGGGCAAGACATCGTCGTCACCGGACATGATCTCGACGAAATTGGATTTTTAATCTTCCCACACCCAGAGGAATGCCGCCGCTTGTGCCCAGACCTTCCAATAGATACGCCGCTCGAAACACTGGTGGCACGACCCGAGATTATTGAGCATGTGAGCAAGGGGCTGCAGACCCTGAAAGCTAATGGTGGTGGCACCTCGACCTACGCAACGCGTGCCTTGCTGATGAGTGAGGCACCGTCAGCTGAGGCTGGCGAGATTACTGACAAGGGCTACATCAACCAACGCATGGTGCTGACACGTCGTGCTGATCTGGTGAACGCACTCTATGCCGAGTCGCCTGATAACAGTGTCATTACCCTGCCCCCCCAGCCTTAAATCACGAGGACGACATGAGCGAGACACTGGTCAAGACATCGGTAGATGACACTATCTATACCATCACATTAGCGCGCCCAGCTAAACGCAACGCCGTTAGTGATCGTTTATTGTCTGCATTGGAGGAAGCGCTAGTAGCAACGCCAGAAAACACAAGGGTGATCATTCTTGCCGCCGAAGGTAAACACTTCTGTGCAGGCCTTGACCTCTCCGAACACCAGCATCGTGACCCTTTTGGTGTGATGCAGCATTCGCGTGGCTGGCACCGCATCTTTGACCGCTTGCAGAACGGTGGCATTCCAGTAGTTGCCGCCTTGCAAGGCGCAGTGATTGGCGGTGGCCTGGAGTTGGCGACCGCCACCCATGTACGCATTGCTGAACCTAGTACGATTTATCAGTTGCCCGAAGGGCGTCACGGCATCTTTGTGGGTGGCGGTGCTTCGGTCCGCGTGGCCAATATCATCAGTCCAGGCCGTATGTGCGAGATGATGCTTACCGGACGCATCATGGAAGCCGACGAAGGCCAGCGCTTGGGTCTCTCTCATTACATGGTCAACGAGGGTGAGAGTCTTAACAAGGCCCACCAGCTGGCCCAACGGATTGCCGAAAATGCCCCGATGGCCAACTGGGCCATGGTTTCAGCCATCTCCCGCATCGCCGATATGAGTAGCGACGACGGCCTATTTGTTGAGTCACTGACTGCCGCTCTAACGCAAACCAGCCCAGAAGTTGTTGCGCGTATTGGCGAGTTTCTTGAGCGCAAGAACCAAGGCCCAAGAAGCTAATTTCACTAGAATTAACACAGGAGTTTTGCCATGAACTGTAAAGATAATACGTTTCTGGTAACCGGCGGTGCATCTGGCTTAGGTGCGGCCACTACCCGTGCATTACACACCGCTGGCGCACGAGTTGTCATCGCCGACTTAAATAGCGAGCGTGGTGAATCACTTGCTGCCGAACTGGGTGATAATGCGGTATTCCACCGCACTGATGTCACTAGCGAAGCTGACGCACAAGCAGCCGTGGATAAAGCACTAAACGCGTTCGGCAGCCTGCAAGGACTTATAAACTGTGCTGGCATTGGTGACCCTGCAAAAATCGTCGGCCGTGAGGGGCCTCAGCCGCTGGAAGTGTTTTCTCGTGTCGTGCAGATCAACCTACTAGGCACTTTCAACATGCTGCGCTTGGCCGCAGCGGCCATCGTCAAGAGTGAGCCCCAGGACGACGGGGAGCGAGGGGTAATTATCAATACCGCCTCAGTGGCAGCCTATGACGGTCAGATCGGCCAAGCTGGCTATGCCGCTTCTAAAGGAGGCGTTGTTTCAATGACGCTGCCAATCGCTCGAGAACTGGCCCGTCATGGTATTCGCGTGATGACCATTGCGCCAGGCCTGTTTATGACCCCACTAATGGAAACGCTACCCGAAGAGATTCAGCAATCGCTAGCTGCCTCAATCCCCTTTCCCAACCGCCTTGGCGAGCCCGACGAGTTTGCCCGACTGGCCTGCCATATTGTTGGCAACACCATGCTCAACGGTGAAACCATTCGTCTTGATGGCGCTATCCGCATGGCCCCACGCTAAGCGTTTATGTCTCAACACTGACCACGGTGGGTTACTAAATAGCCCGCCCTCTCCCATTGATGAATCGGCTACCATCTCTACGAGGAAGCCACGACCATGATCGACTATCAAGCGCCGCTACGTGACATGCAGTTCATTCTCGACGAACTTGCCGAGCTCGACCAGATTACCGTTCTTCCAGGCTGTGAGGATGCCTCCCCCGACTTGGTGGCAGCTGTGCTGGAAGAAGCTAGCAAGTTCGCATCAGGTGTTCTAGCCCCCATCAACCGTCAAGGCGACTTGCAGGGCTGCCGCCTGGAAGACGAACGAGTAATAACACCCGATGGCTGGCAGCATGCCTACGACCAGTTTCGTGAAGCGGGTTGGATCGGCCTCTCCCTACCACAGGAGTTCGGCGGCCAGGGCTTGCCGAAGCTAGTGTCTACGCCCGTCTGGGAAATGTGGTTTTCTACCAACATGGCCTTCGCGATGCTGCCTCAGCTTAATGTGGGGCAAACCGAAGCGCTGATGATCGCCGCCAACGAAGAACAGAAGTCCACTTGGCTACATAAAGTGGTCAGTGGTGAGTGGGCGGCGACCATGAACCTTACCGAGCCCCAAGCTGGCTCGGACTTGGGTGCCACACGAATGCGCGCCGAGCCTGCCGAAGGTGGCAGTTACCTTCTCTTCGGCCAAAAGATTTACATCTCATACGGTGAACATGAGCTCACCCCCAACATCGTGCACCTAGTACTAGCACGACTCCCTGGTGCTCCTGAGGGCGTCAAGGGGCTGTCGTTGTTTCTAGTGCCCAAATTCTTGCTCGACGACAACGGCCAGCCAGCCGATAAAAATGATATCCGCTGTATTTCCATCGAACATAAGATGGGCATCCATGGTAGCCCCACCTGTACACTTAGTTACGGTGACAAAGAAGGTGCAGCTGGCTACCTGGTTGGTGAGCCGCACCAGGGCTTGAAAACCATGTTCATCATGATGAACGATGCACGTTTCAATGTTGGCGTGCAGGGTGTCGCAATGGGTGAGCGAGCCTACCAGGCCGCATTGGCCTACGCACAGGAACGTGTACAAGGGCGTAACATCATCAATGGCGCCAGTGGCCAGCCGATACTTTCCCACCCAGACGTCAAGCGCATGCTAGTATCGATGCGCGCCAGGCTGATGGCCATGCGTGGCCTGCTTTATACGGCGGCTAGCTGGTTTGATATTGCCAATCATCATGCTGACGCCCAAGTTGCTGAGAAGCATCGCCGCTATGTCGACCTGTTGATGCCAGTGGCCAAGGGTTGGTGCACCGAGGTCGGCAACGATATCTGTGATGAGTCCATCCAAGTGTTCGGAGGCATGGGGTTCGTCGAAGAGACTGGGGTCGCTCAGCTGTTTCGTGATGCACGCATTATGACCATCTACGAAGGCACCACAGGCATTCAGGCCAACGATCTCCTAGGGCGCAAAATTCTGCGCGAGAACGGTGCCACCCTGCGTGAGCTACTCCTCGATATACGTACCACTGGAAAGGCATTAGAACAGGTTGTTGATCTTCAAGATTTGGCTGCTGATCTCGACGAGTTAGCTACACAGCTTAGCGTTACTTCCGACTGGGTGCTTGCACAGAACCAAGCACGTGTTGCCGACCTCTACGGTGGCGCGACACCTCTATTGCACTTAATAGGTACTGTGTGCGGTGGTTGGCAGCTCACACGTATGGCCCTGGCAGCACACGCCAAGCACAAAGCCGCTGACGAAGAATCTGGCTACTTGGCAGGCCTCATCTCATTAGCACGCTTTTATATGACCACTTTCGCTCCCCACGCCCACGCCCACGCCAGAGCGGTTCGTTATGGCGGAAAGGCACTGACAAATTTCCCCGAAGCAGGCCTTTAACAAGATGCAACCATTAGGAGGACCATG
>NZ_BJUL01000046.1 GCF_007989605.1 Vreelandella venusta
GGCAGGCTATGTGAGTGCATAGAATTCTTTTATGTACTTTTACCCTTTTACCCTTTTAGACGTTTTAAGGATATGAAAAATAAGGGAAAATAGCGTTAAAAGGGGACGGATTTGCGGTTAAAAGGGGACGGATTTGCGGTTAAAAGGGGACGGATTTGCGGCCTAAAGAGGGACGGATTTGCGGCCTAAAGGGACCTTGTGTATTTTGTCCCCATAATGTGCAAAAAGAGCAAGGCTATGGACCAGCTTCAGGTGTATAAGAGTAACGCTTTGATTGAGGCTCAATATCGGCTGAGCGTTGCTGAACAACGCATTATGTATGCGTGCATATCCCAGGTGCGCCGTGATCAGCCGATTACAGATGACGTGCTTTACAGCATAAGCGCTAGTGAGCTTGCAGAAATGTCGGGCACATCGACTAAGCAGGCTTACCGAGAGCTTGAGAAGGCTGCTTTGAGGCTTAAACGTCGTGATGTCCGGTTAATACAAGAACCCAATGGGCAAGGCCGTAAGCGTAAGGTCATGATTACGGGCTGGGTTCAAACAATCATCTATATCGAAGAAGAAGGGCGAGTAGAGCTCCGACTCACAAAAGACATGCTGCCGTATCTCACAAACCTCACTGAGCAGTTCACGAATTTTGCTCTGAGGGATGTGTCACGCATGACTAGCTCCTATGGACAGCGCCTCTACGAGCTTCTTATTCAGTGGCGTAGCTTGGGCCGGCGAGAAGTTTCCATTGATTGGCTACGCAATGCTTTTTTACTTGAAGGTAAATACCCAGCGCTTAAGGACTTTAAGCGGCGCGTACTTGAACCTGCCATCGAGCAGATAAACGAGCACAGCCCGCTGTGGGTGAAGTGGGACCAGCGCAAGACGGGGCGGCGCGTCTCTCATTTGGTGTTTACCTTCGGCGAGAAGCCCTCAGAAAAGCCCGTGAATGCACGAAAAGCAAAAGCCAGTGGAAATGCCAAAGGGAAAGACAAAAGCACCATAGGAGCCATATACGGCATTCCTCGCGCGGTCATTGAAACCAATGCCCGGGTAGGCGAGAGCTATGAGGATGCTGCATTACGTCTGCTGGAAGAGTCTAAGCACTCTGCGCGGTGAAAAGTCCTTGATCTGTTGATGCCATGGCTAACGCTCTATGGCCTGCTGACCTACTATGCAACCATGGCATGCAACGGATCAGACACCTATGCAATTCACCATCCCGCAATCCGCCAAACTGTACGGTAAACACCGTAGTACCGTTCACCGCCATATCGAGTCGGGCCGCCTTTCATGCACCTTGCGAGGCGATGGGGTACGTGTCATTGATATGGCTGAACTAGTGCGCTGCTATGGAGAGCCGGCGCATTTACCACCTGCGTTGCAACCAAACACAACTCAAGATCCAGAGCCTTTCCAACAGGCGATGTTGCAGGCGTTGCATGCCATGCACAGCGAGCTAGTGGCCTTGCGAGAAGAGGTACGACATCTACGTCAGTTGCCGGCACCTGATACAGAAACGCGCGCACAGGAGACAGGTGCTGATGATGACCCGCATGGGCTGCGAGCTATGGCCCGCAGCGCGTTTGCTCCACGTCAATCTACTGACGAGGACGACGAGATTTCATCGTAACCTCGTAAGCACCCCAGATAACCGTCCCTAGCATTATCAATAAGATGGGTGATATCCCGATAAAAAACTGTGCTGTTTCGCTCATGACAACGTCCTTTCTCAACGCGCTTGTCTTACCCTCATTCTACTGATAATGTTAGGTTTCTGTCGCTCGTTAGCGATCTGACGTGGTAGCGCTGGCCACGCAAAATTAACCAGCATTTTCCCCCAGCTTTATCGCTGTTTCTTCTGTTGGTCTCTATGCCAATATTCCCTTCAGCCCAGGCGATCGCCCGGCTATTCGCATGCCTGCCTGTTTGGCAGTATTCAATAGCAACGCCGTGTTATGTGTATTCACCGTTCTGTATTGCGCCGGCCGCAGTTTACCGCCTGCCGTCGCCACATGCCCTCGTTGCTTGCACGCTTGCCGTGCCCCCCTTTTGCTGGCACTAGCCAGCTTTTTATTGGCTCATCACGAGCTATCTGCACAACTGTTCGTCAGGTGGGCTCCCCACCTGACGAACAGCGATCCTCCACCGGCATCTGCCGTAAAGCGCCGCCACATGCGGCTTTTTTCGTTTTTCGTCGAACGAATTTCTCGACGAAAAACGACGAAAATGTCCTGGACGGACATTTTCACTCATGGTTTGGGCACCCATTGGGCAATGGGTGAGCGTACGCGCTAGGCCGGAGCTGCCGATTGTCACGTCGTGACAGATTGGTAGCGCGGGGGATGGCTCCCCCCATAGTACCCACCAAAAACCACAATCGATTTGCCCATTTTTGCCACCCCCTGGATCGGCGAGCGTCCGTAATGACTCGCGTAAAACTCAACAGTCGCTGCCGCGCGGCCACGGCTTCGCGGAGCACTAAAACAACCGATGGGGTGGGACATGAGTAGAAATTTCGGACTGGGATCACGCGACATGAGCAAAGCGGCACAATTTGCGCTGAATAACACCGTCCAGGCGAGCGGCATGGGGTTTTCTCATGCCGCCGAAACGGGGCGTAACTTTGCGCAATTTGCCGCGTTTGCACGCGAAAATGGCGTCAAGCAGATGGAGTACGTTAGCCGTGAACTCGTCATCGAATACGGGCAACAACTGGCCGACCGCGTCAGCAATCACGAGATCGGCCAAGGGCACGCGCAAAACGCTGTGTCCGCTATCAATACAGTGATGCGCGTTGCCACGCAGGGCGCGTGGCAACGCGTGAGCCCCACGCGTGAGTGCGGCATTGATCAGCGCAGCGCGATTCGTGAGACGCCGCCGACAGGGTTCGACAGGGCACTGTTGGAGCGCGGCGTAGCGGCACTGAATGAACGCGGAGTGGCCATTGCAGATCTCGCCCGTGAGCTAGGCCTACGCTCAAAAGAGGCTTCGCTGCTCAACGCCCATGCGGCACTCCGTGAGGCTGTCTCGCGAGGTGCCGTTACGATCACTGATGGCACCAAAGGGGGGAGAAGTCGCGAAATCCCGCTCACATCAGCGCGACAGATCGCCGTTTTAGAGCGTGCCGCCGCTGCGCAGGGAGCCGCCAGAGCGGTGATGCCTGCCGATCAAAACTGGAAATCTTGGCGTGAAAACGGGCTGCGCGAGATCCGCGAAACCCTGCAACAGCACGGGGTCAGCCGGTTGCATGATCTGCGGAGCGCCTACGCCTGCGACCGTTATCAACAAATCACTGGGTATGCCCCACCGATACTGGGAGGCCAGGCACCGCGTGATATTGACCGTGAGGCCCGCCTGCAAATCGCCGGCGAACTTGGCCACGGTCGGATCAGTATCACCAACAGTTACCTAGGGAGTAATGCATGAACGCGCTCATCAGCCGAGAACTGCGGCAAAAAATAGATCTGTACCGTCGGAAAGGGGGCAAAACGTCACGACGTAACACGGCTGCTCGTATCGAGCGATTTATCGAAGCCGTCGGGCATCCTCCTGAGCAAATTGGTAAACGCCATGTCTACGAATTTTATGAAAAACAGCAATTTGCGCCCAGCACGGAACGCGATTACCACTACGCAATTTGTCAGTTATGGACAATGCTCGGGCGAGCTGGTGAGCCGCCACCTCCACCCTCGATGCCGGAGCGAACACACGCATAATCGCTACCGGATTTTGGTCAAAACTGCACCGCATGCGGTGCAGTTTGATTGCTACTGCGAGTCACAGCACCCACCCTAAATTCATGCTGAATCGCTATCGCAACTGTGAGCGCCGTTGCCTGATTCGGGCCTGCAACCGTTGCCAATCCTCCCCAGGCACATACTGCTCAGCCCAGGCCAGCAGCAGCTCGGCCAATCGAGCATCGGGGATATCATTGGGATATGCAGTGGCATCATAGGCCACCCCCAGCAAATCCAGCTGTGCAGCTCGCTGAGCAGGCTCAGAGCCAAACGCGTACGCTAACAGCACCTCTAGCCATAAAGGCGCCTCAGCGCTCTGTATGGCCCGCGTGCGCGCCATTTACAGGTACTCCTCGGTGATCAGCGCAAACACTTTGCGCTTGGCATGGGCCAGGTCATTGTTCGCCAAGACGTGCCACTCATACTGCTCACTGCCAGGCGTGACTTCCTGCCCGACCGCGGCCCGATCTCGCTCATAACGGTATCGTGGCCCCAGGGGCACGGGCTGCCACTCGGTGACACGCTCACTGCTAAACACGGGTTTGAGGTCGCTGATTTTGCGAAGAGCCATGGCTGTTCACTCAAGGGGAGAGGTGTCTACAAGTGTAGACCAATAAACGTTAAAAAATAACGTTTAAATAACGACAGACAAAGAAAAGCCCGACCTTTTCGGGTCGGGCAGAATTCTTACATCGCTTCCTAGCGAACTCTGTTGAGCGTCCTGCTCATACGTCCATGAGATCATCAAGCGTTCCGTGCTCGGTCGTCCTTGCGCAAAGCGTCCATTGCTTAACGTACCTAAACCCTAGCTAAGGAGATTTGGCTATGCAAATTCTGAGCTATTTACGTGAAGATTTCACGCTTATCGGCCAAAATTCAACATTATCCCCATTATCTTGATTTTTGAGGCGCCAATTTTATGCCGCGAAGCGGTAACCGGGTTTTGGTGGGCATAGCCCACCACCTTGCCAAACAGGAAATTACTGGAGAACTGAAACAACAAAAAATAGAGCCGCTTGCGCCGTTATTTTCTGGGGGTACAATAAAAAAGAGGACAAGGAGACCCGGATGGCCCCAGGCAGTGAGATCGAGTATGACCTGCGTAAACAGCAAGACACCCTGCAGCATCGCGGCCTGGATTTTAACGATGCCCCTGCCGTTTTTGCCGGCAACACTTTCTCCATGATGGATGACCGCCAGGACTACGGCGAAGAGCGCATCATCACCGTGGGCAAGCTATCTGGCAAAGTGACTGTGATTGTCTGGACACAACGCGGAACAAAGCGCCGCATCATTTCCATGAGGTATGCCAATGAACGCGAACGACAACGGTACGAACAGCACTTGGTTTGATCCTGATGACGCTCCAGAGCTGACAAACGAATGGTTTGAAGCGGCACACCAGTATCATGGCAATACCATGGTGAAGCGTGGCCGTGGGCGGCCACCGATTCCAGAGAGTGAACGCAAGGTGCCCGTTAAGATTCGGTACGATCAGGACGTTGTAGAAGCTTTCAGACAAACAGGGAAAGGCTGGCAAACGCGAATGAACCAAGCTTTACGCCAATACCTGAAAGAACATAACGTTCATGAGCTTAACTAACCCCATCATAGCTACTACTAACTGATCTGGCTTTGTCAGATATTGTGCGAGTGTGCGGTGAACTTTTATAGAAAGTAAAAATATAATTTGGTATTTTTCTTCTTAAAAAAAGAAGCCATAGCATAGTAAACTGCTTCTATAGGGAAATTAAAATGAAACTTTCTAAAAAAATTTTGTTGGCTTTGATCCTAATTTTTTCAATAAAAACCCCAGCAATGTCAGAGAGTAGAAAAGATGCTTGGTATACCACTTCTAACGGAGGATCCTCCGTAATGGAAAGTATCCACGGGGCTTTATATGCATCTCTTTATGAAGCAAAAAGTGGTGAACCTAATGTATACATTGAAGCATATTCTCCAGAGTATTGTAGAGAAAATGGGGAACGCACAATACAGCATGATCCAGTGTCTATAAATGGAACACTTGTGCAGTTTTCCCAACATTGCAGAGGGGAGTGGAATCTATTTTTTGCCTCTACAGAACAAGGAACAAGGCATGTAATAAATCAGTTTAGAAGAAGCAACTCCGTTACTGTTGAGCATGGCGCTTTCACTTTTATATTCTCTGCCGTGGGTTTTATAGAACACTATAATAAATTAAGAAATAATCTTAATGCCATCTAAAAACCTGGATATCGGCTATAAACGCTGGCCAAGAATCAAAAATATGAGGCTTAAGTGGAGTGTACGGTGAGGTGCTTACACACTACCGCACTCCATTTGCCTGCATATTTTGTTGATAATGAAGCCGACACCATTCTGTATGTAATTACTGTGGGTTAGTGTCCCATGGATGTTGTGACTGTGGAGTAAAA
>NZ_BJUL01000047.1 GCF_007989605.1 Vreelandella venusta
ATCGTCATTCGGAGAGACCTCTATGAGTCTGGAGACAAGAGAAGATCTCGATCCGCTCGAAACCACGGAGTGGCTGGAATCCCTGGAATCAGTACTGGATCGTGAGGGCGAAGATCGTGCCCGCTACCTGATGACCCGCTTGGCGGATCGCCTGCGCCGGGACGGGATGAAGGTACCCTTCTCGGTGACAACCCCGCACCGGAACACCATCCCTGTGCATCGCGAAGCCCCGATGCCCGGCGATCTGTTTATGGAGCGCCGCATTCGGTCGTTGATTCGTTACAACGCCATTGCCCAGGTCATCCGTAATAACCGCGCCAACCCCGGGCTGGGCGGCCACATTGCCAGCTTTATGTCGTCGGCCACGCTGTACGATGTCGGCTTTAACCACTTCTTCCGCGCCCCCAAAGGCGACTTTGAAGGCGACCTGATTTACATCCAAGGCCACGTTGCCCCGGGGATTTACGCGCGTTCCTACCTGGAAGGCCGTTTGTCAGAAGAGCAGATGGACAAATTCCGTCGCGAAGTCGATGGCGATGGCCTCTCTTCCTACCCCCACCCGTGGCTGATGCCGGACTACTGGCAGTTCCCCACGGTGTCCATGGGCCTTGGCCCGATTCAGGCCATCTATCAAGCCCACGTGATGAAGTACCTGCATCACCGTGAGCTAAAAGACATGTACGACCGTAAGATCTGGTGCTTTATGGGCGACGGCGAGTGTGATGAGCCGGAGTCACTGGGCGCCATTTCCCTGGCCGGGCGTGAAAACCTCGATAACCTGATCTTCGTTATCAACTGCAACCTGCAGCGCTTGGACGGCCCGGTTCGCGGCAACTCCCGCGTCATGGACGAGTTCGAAGGCGTGTTCCGCGGCGCTGGCTGGAACGTCATCAAGGTGGTCTGGGGACGTCACTGGGATCCGCTGTTCGAGAAGGACAAGAAAGGCATCCTGCAAAAACGCATGGACGAAGCGGTCGACGGTGAGTACCAGAACTACAAGGCCAACGGCGGTTCGTACACCCGCGAGCACTTCTTCGGTAAGTACCCCGAAACCGAAGCGATGGTCAACGATCTATCTGACGAAGACATCTGGAAGCTCAACCGCGGTGGCCACGACCCGTTCAAGGTCTACGCGGCCTACCACGAAGCGGTCAACCAGACCAACGGTAAGCCCACGGTCATTCTGGCGCACACCGTCAAAGGCTACGGCATGGGCAGCGGCGATGGCGAAGCCGCCAACGAGTCCCACCAGGTCAAGAGCATGGAGTATGAAGCGTTGCGTAAATTCCGCGACCGCTTCGGTATTCCGCTCACCGACGAGCAGCTTAAAGATGTGCCCTATTACAAGCCGGAAGAAGACTCTCCCGAGCTGAAATACATGCACCTGCAGCGGGAACGCTTAAACGGCTACCTGCCGAGCCGCCGCAGTGACTTTGAGGCGCTGGAGATCCCCAGCCTGGAAGACAAAACCTTTGCCTCGCAAATGGTCGGCTCCAAAGGGCGCGAAGTCTCCACCACCATGGCGTTCGTGCGCGTGCTGAACGGCCTAGTGAAGGATAAGAAGCTCGGCAAACATGTCGTCCCGATTATTCCTGACGAAGCGCGTACCTTCGGCATGGAAGGCATGTTCCGTCAGCTTGGCATCTACACCTCGGAAGGTCAGAAGTATGAGCCGGTCGATAAAGGCCAGATCATGTTCTACCGCGAGGATCAGAAAGGCCAGATTCTCGAAGAAGGGATTAGTGAAGCCGGTGCCATGTCCGCGTGGATTGCCGCCGCAACGTCCTACAGCAACAACAACGTCACCCTGCTGCCGTTCTACGTCTACTACTCGATGTTCGGCTTCCAGCGCATTGGTGACTTGGCCTGGGCCGCCGGTGACCTGCAAGCCCGCGGCTTTATGGTCGGCGGCACCGCCGGGCGTACCACGCTCAACGGTGAAGGCCTGCAGCACCAGGATGGCCACAGCTTGATTCAAGCCTCCACCATCCCCAACTGCCGCAGCTACGACCCGACCTACGCCCACGAAGTGGCGGTCATCCTCCAGGATGGTCTGAAGCGCATGTTCTCCGACAAAGAGAACTGCTTCTACTACCTGACGGTGATGAACGAAAACTACGAGCACCCCGCGCTTGAGAACGTGCCCACCGACGATATCGTCAAAGGCATGTACCTGCTCAACGAAACCCAGGGCGATAAAGGCCGCGTGCAACTGCTGGGCTCCGGCACCATCCTGCGCGAAGTCGAAGCCGCCGCCGAGCTATTGGCCAACGACTGGGGCATTGGGGCGGATATCTGGAGCGTGACCAGCTTTAACGAGCTGCGTCGCGAAGCGCTGCTGCTGGAGCGTGAAGGCTTCCTGAACCCGGACGCTGAGGCTAACAAGCCCCACGTGACGAAGTGCCTGGAAGGCCGCGACGGCCCGGTGATTGCCTCCACCGACTACATGAAGCTCTACGCCGACCAGGTGTGTGCCTGGGTACCGTCTGAGTACACCGTGCTGGGCACGGACGGCTTTGGCCGTTCCGACACCCGCGAGAAGCTGCGCTACTTCTTTGAAGTAGACCGCTACTTCGTCACCGTCGCGGCGCTACGCGCTCTGGCAGACCGTGGTGAGCTTGATCGCAAGCACGTCGGCGAGGCGCTGAAGAAGTATGGCATTGACGCCAATAAGCCGAACCCGCTGACCAGCTAAACCGCTGCCCGGCGGGCAGATGCCCGCCGGCTCGATCCGATTTGGAAGGAGCGCGACCTTGAGTAGCGAAATCATCAAAGTTCCCGATATCGGTGGTGATACCGATGTCGAAATCATCGAGATTGCGGTGTCAGAAGGCGACGTCATTGAAGCGGAAGACACCCTAATCACCCTGGAATCCGACAAAGCCAGCATGGACGTCCCGGCCCCGAAAGGCGGCAAGGTACTCAAAGTGCTGGTCAAAGAAGGCGATAGCGTCTCCGAAGGCGACGACATCGTTGAGCTGGAGGTTGAAGGCGGCACAGACGGTGGCGAAGAGGCGTCAGCCCCCGCGTCTGACAGTCAGCCCAACGACGCGCCAGCGAAACAAGCCAAACCGACGCAGGAAGACGCCCCCGCACCGGCAGCGAAAAAAGCCAGCGGCGGCAAGCAGGCGGTCGATATTAAAGTGCCTGACCTGGGCGGTTCCGACAGCGTTGAAATCATCGAAGTCGCGGTTAGCGCCGGTGATGAGGTCAACGCCGAAGATACCCTGATCACCCTGGAGTCTGACAAAGCCTCCATGGACGTGCCCAGCCCGCACGCAGGTAAGATCGTTGCGCTGACGGTCAAAGAAGGCGATAGCG
>NZ_BJUL01000048.1 GCF_007989605.1 Vreelandella venusta
CAGTCGCTCTTTAACAATGTATATCATGCTGACATAAACGTTTTAAAACGTTTATACGTAATTGTTTTGTGATACGTCTCAAGCGTATCCGGCAATCGTTATCATTGCGAGACACCAGACTCCTTCGGGTTATAGGGTCAAGCAATGAAGCGCACACGGTGGATGCCTAGGCAGCCAGAGGCGATGAAAGACGTGGAAGCCTGCGATAAGGCTCGGCGAGGTGGCAAACAACCTGTGACCCGGGCATCTCTGAATGGGGAAACCCACTCATCATAAGATGAGTATCTTGCGCTGAATATATAGGCGTAAGAGGCGAACCAGGGGAACTGAAACATCTAAGTACCCTGAGGAAAAGAAATCAACCGAGATTCCCCTAGTAGCGGCGAGCGAACGGGGACCAGCCCTTAAGCATGTGACTGATTAGACGAATGCGCTGGGAAGCGCGGCCATAGTGGGTGATAGCCCCGTAGTCGAAAATCTGATCATGTGAAATCGAGTAGGTCGGGGCACGAGAAACCTTGACTGAAGACGGGGGGACCATCCTCCAAGGCTAAATACTCCTGGCTGACCGATAGTGAACCAGTACCGTGAGGGAAAGGCGAAAAGAACCCCGGAGAGGGGAGTGAAATAGATCCTGAAACCGTGTGCGTACAAGCAGTAGGAGCAGACTTGTTCTGTGACTGCGTACCTTTTGTATAATGGGTCAGCGACTTATATTCAGTGGCGAGGTTAACCGTTTAGGGGAGCCGTAGGGAAACCGAGTCTTAACTGGGCGACACAGTCGCTGGATATAGACCCGAAACCGAGCGATCTATCCATGAGCAGGGTGAAGGTTGAGTAACATCAACTGGAGGCCCGAACCAGGATCTGTTGAAAAAGATTTGGATGACTTGTGGATCGGAGTGAAAGGCTAATCAAGCTCGGAGATAGCTGGTTCTCCTCGAAAGCTATTTAGGTAGCGCCTCACGTATCACCGCCGGGGGTAGAGCACTGTTTCGGCTAGGGGGTCATCCCGACTTACCAACCCGAGGCAAACTCCGAATACCGGTGAGTGCAAGCGTGGGAGACACACGGCGGGTGCTAACGTCCGTCGTGAAAAGGGAAACAACCCAGACCGTCAGCTAAGGTCCCGAAATCCTGGTTAAGTGGGAAACGATGTGGGAAGGCTCAGACAGCTAGGAGGTTGGCTTAGAAGCAGCCATCCTTTAAAGAAAGCGTAATAGCTCACTAGTCGAGTCGGCCTGCGCGGAAGATGTAACGGGGCTAAACCAGGTACCGAAGCTACGGGTTCACACTATGTGTGAGCGGTAGAGGAGCGTCGTGTAAGCCGATGAAGGTGAATTGAGAAGTTCGCTGGAGGTATCACGAGTGCGAATGCTGACATGAGTAACGATAAGGGGAGTGAAAAACTCCCCCGCCGGAAGACCAAGGGTTTCTGTTCGACGCTAATCGGAGCAGAGTGAGTCGGCCCCTAAGGCGAGGCCGAAAGGCGTAGTCGATGGGAAACGGGTCAATATTCCCGTACCGGACATGATTGCGATGGGGGGACGGAGAAGGCTAGGTGAGCCAGGCGTTGGTTGTCCTGGTGAAAGTGAGTAGGCTTGGGTCTTAGGTAAATCCGGGACCCTTCAAGGCCGAGACACGAAACGAACTGACTACGGTCAGGAAGTCATTGATGCCACGCTTCCAGGAAAAGCCTCTAAGCTTCAGATCATGTGCGACCGTACCCCAAACCGACACAGGTGGTCAGGGTGAGAATCCCAAGGCGCTTGAGAGAACTCGGGTGAAGGAACTAGGCAAAATGGTGCCGTAACTTCGGGAGAAGGCACGCCGGCGTAGGGTGATGAGACTTGCTCTCTAAGCCCGAACCGGTCGAAGATACCAGGTGGCTGCAACTGTTTAGTAAAAACACAGCACTCTGCTAACGCGCAAGCGGACGTATAGGGTGTGACGCCTGCCCGGTGCCGGAAGGTTAAATGATGGTGTTAGGATTCGTCCGAAGCTCTTGATTGAAGCCCCGGTAAACGGCGGCCGTAACTATAACGGTCCTAAGGTAGCGAAATTCCTTGTCGGGTAAGTTCCGACCTGCACGAATGGCGTAATGATGGCCACGCTGTCTCCACCCGAGACTCAGTGAAATTGAAATCGCCGTGAAGATGCGGTGTACCCGCGGCTAGACGGAAAGACCCCGTGAACCTTTACTATAGCTTCACACTGGACGCTGATGTTGCCTGTGTAGGATAGCTGGGAGGCTTTGAATCTCGGACGCCAGTTCGAGGGGAGCCAACCTTGAAATACCAGCCTGGCATCATTGGCGTTCTCACTCAGGTCCGTTATCCGGATCGAGGACAGTGTGTGGTGGGTAGTTTGACTGGGGCGGTCTCCTCCCAAAGAGTAACGGAGGAGCACGAAGGTACCCTCAGCACGGTCGGACATCGTGCAATGAGTGCAAGAGCATAAGGGTGCTTGACTGCGAGACAGACACGTCGAGCAGGTGCGAAAGCAGGTTCTAGTGATCCGGTGGTTCTGTATGGAAGGGCCATCGCTCAACGGATAAAAGGTACTCCGGGGATAACAGGCTGATACCGCCCAAGAGTTCACATCGACGGCGGTGTTTGGCACCTCGATGTCGGCTCATCACATCCTGGGGCTGAAGTCGGTCCCAAGGGTATGGCTGTTCGCCATTTAAAGTGGTACGCGAGCTGGGTTTAGAACGTCGTGAGACAGTTCGGTCCCTATCTGCCGTGGGCGTTGGATGTTTGAGAAGGGCTGCTCCTAGTACGAGAGGACCGGAGTGGACGCACCTCTGGTGTTCCGGTTGTCACGCCAGTGGCATTGCCGGGTAGCTATGTGCGGACGGGATAACCGCTGAAAGCATCTAAGCGGGAAGCCCCCTTCAAGATGAGACATCCCTGAGGCCTAGAGCCTCCTGAAGGGCCCAGCGAGACCAGCTGGTTGATAGGCACGGTGTGGAAGCGCTGCAAGGCGTTGAGCTAACGTGTACTAATGGCCCGTGAGGCTTGACCCTATAACACCCAAGGGGTCTGGTCGTAGTGATAATGAAAACCGGATACGCGCTTCCTGTCGATGACAGGAAACGAGAGACGCCACAAAACACGTCAGCATGATATGCATTACAAGTTACGCCTGACGACCATAGCACGCGTGAACCACCTGATCCCATGCCGAACTCAGAAGTGAAACCGCTTAGCGCCGATGGTAGTGTGGGGTCTCCCCATGCGAGAGTAGGTCATCGTCAGGCACTTATTTAACAAAGAACCCAGCCAATCGGCTGGGTTTTTTGTTTG
>NZ_BJUL01000049.1 GCF_007989605.1 Vreelandella venusta
TAACCTCGAAAACTATTTATGCCCAATCCTGGCAGCCCCAGGTGGAAGCCGAGGAAAACACGGGCAAGCTGCTCGCCACCGGCTACTCCTGCCGTAGCCAGGTGAAACGCTACTCAGCGCAAACATTACACCACCCGCTTCAGGCGCTGTTGGCGCTATTGACGCCGGTGTCTCATCCTTATCCCAACAATATGCAAGAGAGAGCAACGAAATGACTCAGCCGAGCCTTCTTTCAACCAATGAAGTGCGTGACCGTTTCTCTAAGGCAATGTCGGCCATGTATCAAGCCGAAGTGCCGCAGTACGGCACGCTGCTTGAACTTGTCGAGCGCGTTAACCAAGAAACACTTAGTCAACAGCCTGAACTGCATCGCCGCCTGGAAGCGCAGGGTGAATTGGCACGTTTGAGCGTAGAACGCCACGGGGCTATTCGTGTGGGAACTGCTGCAGAGCTTTCCATGTTGCGCCGCCTGTTTGCTGTGATGGGTATGTATCCGGTGGGCTATTACGACCTTTCAGAAGCGGGCGTGCCGGTTCATTCAACCGCCTTCCGGCCTATCGACGATGATGCGCTGGCGATGAACCCTTTCCGTGTTTTTACCTCGTTACTGCGTTTAGAACTGATTGAAAGTGAGGCTCTGCGCCAGCGTTCGGAAGAGATTCTAGCCAAGCGCGATATCTTCACCCCAGGGGCGCGCGAACTTATCGAGCGTCATGAAACCCAGGGTGGCTTAACCAGCGAAGAGGCCGACCAATTCGTCAAAGAAGCGCTGGAAACCTTCCGTTGGCACCAGGATGCGACGGTCGATCTGGAAACTTATCAGGCGCTCCATGATGAGCACCGTTTGATTGCCGATGTGGTGTGCTTCCGTGGGCCGCATATCAATCACCTGACGCCGCGTACTCTGGATATCGACGAAGCACAGCGCCGCATGCCGGAGATGGGCATGAACCCCAAAGCCGTCATTGAAGGGCCGCCACGTCGTGAATGCCCCATTTTGCTGCGCCAGACCAGCTTTAAGGCATTGGAAGAATCAATCCGCTTTGCCGGTGACGCGCAAGGTACTCACACCGCTCGCTTTGGTGAAATTGAGCAGCGTGGCGTAGCGCTAACACCAAAAGGCCGTGCGCTTTATGACCAGTTGCTTACTGAAGGCCGCAAGCAAACCGCAGGGTTGGATAACGACGCCCACCAAACGGTTATGCAAAACATCTTTGCCCAGTTCCCTGATAACGACGAGGCCATGCGCCGCGAGGGGCTAGCGTATTTTCAGTATCATCTGACCGAGAAAGGTCAGGCAGCTAAAGACGTTGGTAGTGCCGATATTGAAGCGTTAATCGCCCAGGGCTTGGTGGAAGCACAGCCGATTACCTATGAAGACTTTCTACCAGTGAGTGCGGCGGGTATTTTCCAGTCGAATCTCGGTGGTGCAGAGAGCGAAGCCTATGCCGGGAATGCCAATCGCGATGCCTTTGAAGAGGCACTGGGTGCCCAGGTGACCGATGAGTTGTCGCTTTACGCAGAACGTGAGAACACTTCTAAAAACAAAGTGTTGAATAGCCTATAAATAACGTCTAGCTGGGTGAGCCAGTATGTGTTGCAAAGGGCCTGCGAGTTTTCGCAGGCCCTTTTGTTGTTAAAAGCAATACTTTTGAATTGCAACTTTAATTATTTTTTACCAATTAACTTTGTGTTTTCTCATTCTAATTGATAGCGCTGAAGGGGGGCTTTTGGTATTTTCAAATTACAATATTAAATATTGTAAAGTTTTGCCTCGACTTGGCAGGGATCGGCACCTTCAGGAGATAGAGTTCGGGCGATGCTCGAATGCCAACCAGGCTCGTGTGGTTATCGAACAATCGAATGTCAGCGTCGCCATTAAAGACGTCTGAAGAAGAAAAATAGCCGGAGAAGTTGCCATGAATGCCCCTCAGAGTCGCCGTGAAGTCGCTTTTGTTGATACTTCGGTCGCAGATTATCAGTCACTGGTCGATGGTTTACCTGATGAAATGGAGGTAGTGCTCGTTGCCCCGGATCAGGACGGTGTGCAGGTCATGGCTGAGTGGGCGGCGACGCACACAGGTTATGATGCGATTCATGTGTTTGGTCATGGTTCCGCTGGCAGTCAGCATCTGGGAAGTGCAGCTTTGTCCGGCGACTCGCTGCCAGCCTATCAGAATGAACTGAGCCAAATCGGCAGCGCCTTGACCGAAGACGGCGATATTCTGCTTTATGGTTGCTATGTCGCCCAGGGCGAAACGGCCCAAAGCCTTATCCAGACCCTGGCAAACATCACTCGCGCTGATATTGCGGTCTCAGATGACTTGACCGGTTCCGAAGCCCTGGGTGGGGATTGGGTGTTGGAGATTGCTAGCGGAAACGTTCAATCAAACTCTATTACTGTGAAGGGTTTCTCATCAGTCTTAGCTAGTCAGTATACAGTTCAGCCTGATCCACTGGCAGCAGCAGGTGCGCAAACAGCTGCTACTGGTTATCGCCTCTTTATAGATATAGATTATGACTCTGACGGTGATAGAGATTTTATAGCTTATGATGGTTTGGTTTACAAAGTTTACATCAATGATGGTAGTGGCGGCTTTACCCAGACAGACCCAAATGTAGTATTTAATTTGGCCAATGCCGAAGATTATCTTGTTGCTGATTTTGATAATGATGGTGATGAAGATATTCTGGTGGCTGATGTCGACGCTAATACTTCTACCTACTACCAAAACAACGGAGGGGGATTTACCACTGTTGCAGACCC
>NZ_BJUL01000050.1 GCF_007989605.1 Vreelandella venusta
AGTGTCGGCTGTGAGCGTTTCATCTTCGATCGCATCTCCGCTGATCGTGACGCTGCCCGTCGGTGCATCGTTAACGTTAGCCACGCTCTCCATCGCAGAAGAGGTCACTGCTTCGTCTGTGCCCTGCTGGTCGGTGTAGCTGGCCCGAACGCTGATGGCAGCGCCCACGTCCGCTTGGGTCAGAGTATAAGTAGTGCCCGTCGCACCCGTTATTTCATTACCATCACGTAGCCACTGGTACGTTACCGTGCCCATACCATCTCCATCGGCCAGGGTGTTCGAGGCGGTAAGTACCTGATCCTCTTCAGCGATGCCGCTGATGGTTACATCACCGGTTAGGGCATCATTGACAGGTGTGACGGTGATTGAAGTGGTTGTGGCATCAATTGTGCCACCCGCTCCATCAGAGATGGTAAAGTCAAAACTGTCCGACGTAGTTTCACCACCGTTATGGGCATAAACCACTCGACCATTTTCAATGTCCGCCTGTGTAAAGGTATCATTCACCGCCAGTTCTGAGTCATTCAGACTCAGGGAGCCATTATCCGGTAAACTGGTCAATGTAAAGGTTACCTCAGACGCCACATTGTCTGCGTCCTTAACTTCAAGCTCACTGGCAGTGAGTGTATGCAAAGCGCCTTCATCCAGCGTAAAACCGCTATTGCTGTGCAGGACCGGGGCTTCATTGGCATCGGTCACCGTGATGGTGATGTCCTGCGTTACCTGATTGCTGGCGTCCTCCACCCGCACCTGGATGTCGTAGACGTTATTTCTCCCATCGTCTGTGGGAGATTCAAAGTCCGGAGCGCTGTTAAAGGTGACCACGCCGCTGTTGGCATCGATGCTGAACAGGCTGTCATCCGCGCCGTTGCCAGTCAGTGAGTAGGATACATTGGCATCATCCGCCCCGCCATCGCCGTCAGTGGCGTTGACGTCGATCACCGTGCCCGTGCCGTTTTCGGCGAAGTCCACTGCTGTGCCGGAATTGAAGACCGGAGCTTCGTCTACATCGGTTACATTAACTGTCACGGTCTGCACGGCCGTATTGCCCACACCATCCGTAGCCGTGACCTCTACCACATAGTCATTATTGGTGTTGCTGTCCGCCGGATTGTCGAAATCTGGCACGCTGACGAAAGTGAGTTTGCCGTTGGCACTATTGATGTTGAAGTCAGCTTGGTCCGTCCCGCCGGTCAGGGAATAGGTAACACCGCTGTCTGGCCCAGCCCCGTCGTCGGCGTCCAGGTCAAGCACAGTGCCTGTGCCGTTCTCTGTGAAGTCGGTGCTGGCTGTGCTGGCGAGGCTCGGGGCGGAATGGTCTACAGAAAATGTCTGATCGCCGTAACGGCTACCGTCACCTTCAGCGCTGACACCCACCCCGCCAAGCGGCGTATTGTGTCCGTCGTCACTGACAATGGTGTCGTTATCGGCAAGATCCACCGTGATCGTGCCATCACCGGTGACGTTGGCGACACTGACCGTGTAGCTGCTGCCGCTGCCAGTAACGGTGATGTCGCTATCGCCATTGTCAGTTGTGGCACTGCCGGTTGTGGAAATATTGAAGTCGGACGCATCGACACCAGTGACATTCTCGCTGAAAGTCACATCGAACTCGATTGTATCGGCATTGCTCGGATTGTTCGTCGGCGTCGCGCCACGATTGATGCTGGATACCTCGGGAGCTTCGTTGACAGCGATGTTGAACGTTTGAACGTCCGTACCGCCGTTGCCATCATCAGTCTGCACCTGAATACTGGCAGTGCCATGGAAATTGGCATCCGGCGTAAAGGTCAGACTATCCAGGGCCGTATTGACGTCGCTCAGCGAACTGGCGTCGAAGGTGATTGAGGAGGATCCGTTGCCGCTGAGATTGACAAGGTTGGTCGTGGTGCCAAGCGTCGCCGTGCCGTTGGCGATACTCAGCGTCACCGCCTGGCTGTCGTCGTCGCCGTCGCTGATTTCAAGCGTATCGGCAATGGCATTGGCGATGCTGTCCTCACCAAATGTCGGCGTGCTGGGCAGGGTAATGCTGGGGGTGGCGTTGCCAGAACTGGTTGTGAAACTAAGCGAGGTAGTGTCCTCAATCCCCATAAAGGTCATGCCATCAGCATCGAAAAAGGCTGCTTCCTCGATTTGAATATAGTATTCGGTACTGGCATCGAAATCATTTGCAGGGTTAATCGTAATAGTAGAAGTACCCGAACCAGTAACTCGACCATCATTCCCTGGGATCGACTCGACTAGAGAATGATCGGATGCTTTATAAATCCTAATTTCGCCAGTGCCAGTTGATGAGATGGGCTCATCAAACATAAGACTGATGTTGGATGTAGGTTCTATTTCGGTTGCATTATCGTCTGGCGTGCTTGCAGAGAGAACCGGTGGCTTGTTATCTGTGCCACCGGAAGTGCCATCCTGACGATAATAGCTGGAATCAGTATCACCATCAGTCGCCATGACATCCTCATCACCGTCATTATCAAAATCGGCAACAAGGTAGTTTATGCCATTGACCACATTAAATGCTACATTTGGGTCTGTCTGGGTAAAGTCGCCATTACCATCATTGATA
>NZ_BJUL01000051.1 GCF_007989605.1 Vreelandella venusta
AGTCGGTGACTTTGGTGACGATGCAGATGCGGATGCAGACGCCGATGCGGATGCTGACGCCGATGCAGATGCAGATGCAGATGCAGATGCAGATGCAGATGCAGATGCAGATGCAGACGCCGACGCCGATGCCGATGCCGATGCGGACGCCGATGCGGATGCCGATGCAGACGCCGATGCAGACGCCGACGCCGACGCCGACGCAGATGCGGATGCCGATGCAGACGCCGACGCAGATGCGGATGCGGATGCCGATGCCGATGCGGATGCCGATGCTGACGCCGACGCGGATGCTGACGCCGACGCAGATACTGACGCCGACGCCGACGCCGACGCAGATGCAGATGCTGATGCTGATGCCGATGCGGATGCCGATGCGGACGCCGACGCCGACGCGGATGCTGACGCCGACGCGGATGCTGACGCCGACGCAGATACTGACGCCGATGCAGACGCCGATGCGGATGCCGACGCCGACGCCGATGCCGATGCCGACGCCGATGCAGACGCCGATGCAGACGCCGACGCAGATGCGGATGCCGATGCAGACGCCGACGCCGACGCCGACGCAGATGCGGATGCGGATGCCGATGCCGATGCCGATGCGGATGCCGATGCTGACGCCGACGCGGATGCTGACGCCGACGCAGATACTGACGCCGATGCAGACGCCGACGCCGACGCCGACGCCGACGCCGACGCCGACGCCGACGCGGATGCTGACGCCGACGCAGATACTGACGCCGATGCAGATACTGACGCCGATGCAGACGCAGACGCCGATGCGGATGCCGACGCTGATGCTGACGCCGATGCAGATGCAGATGCAGATGCCGACGCAGATGCCGACGCCGATGCAGATGCAGACGCAGATGCAGATGCAGACGCAGACGCCGACGCCGATGCAGACGCCGACGCAGATGCGGATGCCGATGCCGATGCCGATGCCGACACCGATGCGGATGCCGACGCAGACGCTGATGCCGATGCCGATGCCGATGCTGATGCCGATGCTGATTTCGAACTAGTCAATATCGATATTGCTGCGAATCTAGAGCGTGAAATCAGCTATGAGCCGGAAGAAACGCCGGATACTGGTAGCGATAGCCAGTCCGACTTGCTTGGTATCGATCTTCTAGGTGGACTCGCCAACCTGGATATTGGCTCTGGTGACCACCCGCTGGTCGAGTTTAGTCTGGATGAAAATACCAACGAGACCACGTTCAACCTCGATATCTCTGGAGCTCTGGAGGTCGGTGTACTGGACGACTATGTTCTGATCGTTGAAAGCTTTGAGAACGGGGAGTGGGCACGTGTTGAGGATGGTGAGAATAATCTCGACGAAGGACTGCTTTCACTTAGTCTTCTTGGTTTGGGGGGTACTTCTGGGCAGGTGACTCTGGAAAATCTGGATGCGGGCGACTATCGCGCCACTCTGGTTCCCGACCCAAGCTTGATCAATGTTGGTGTGGCCATTACTCGTGACCTTGACGTTACCGCTACCGACTTGCTGGAAATTGAGGACATCACTGTTGGTGAGGGTGCGGAAGGCAACTTTATTGATGAGGCCGCCAGCGGTGATACCGGTAACCTGGAAGTTCAGTCCATCACCTTCAATGGTACTGAGTTCACGCCTGTGAATGGTGAGATAGAAGTCGTTGGTGAATATGGCACTTTGGTCATAAATACCGACGGTTCTTACACATACACGCCGGATGCAGAGGTGGGCAGCGCAGGTGTGGACAGCTTCACAGTGGACGTCGTGGATACTGTAACTAACGAAGTGAAGTCCGCGAATATCAACGCCGAGGTGGCCCTAGTCGATGTGCCAGGCGAAGGGGACGCAGACGCAGATGCAGATGCAGATGCAGATGCAGATGCAGATGCAGATGCAGATGCAGATGCAGATGCAGATGCAGATGCAGATGCAG
>NZ_BJUL01000052.1 GCF_007989605.1 Vreelandella venusta
GGCTTCGAAGGCGAGATAGCCCCTGACTATGCCAACCGCACGGTGCTGGCAACGGATAACTCGATTTATCAGCGCCTGCCCCAAGCGGCGGTGTTTCCTAAGCATGCGGAAGACCTGGAACGCCTTGCCAAGCTGGCTGCCGAGCTGCCCCATCGCGATGTCGTGCTCACCCCTCGGGGGGGCGGCACCGGTACCAACGGCCAGTCGTTGACCGATGGTATCGTGGTGGACGTTTCCCGCCATATGAACCAGATCCTCGAGATTGATGTTGAGGCGCGGCGGGTGCGCGTTCAGGCAGGCGTGGTGAAAGATCAGCTCAACGCGGCGCTGAAGCCCCATGGGCTGTTTTTCGCCCCGGAGCTGTCGACCTCGAATCGCGCCACCATCGGCGGCATGATCTCCACCGATGCCAGCGGCCAGGGCAGCTGCGAATACGGTAAAACCCGTGACCATGTGTTGGCGTTGGATACGGTTCTGCTGGGAGGCCAGCATCTGCATAGCCGCGCGCTTAGCGCTGACGAGGAGCAGCAGGCCGTTGCCCAATCCGGCATACTCGGCCAGGTGCATACCACCGCGGCTGAGATTATTGACCAACAGCGTGGGCTGATTGAGGCCAAATTTCCGCCGCTCAACCGCTGCTTAACCGGCTACGATCTGGCGCATCTGCGGGAAGCAGAAGGCCAGCTGAACCTGAACAGCCTACTGTGCGGCTCGGAAGGCACGCTGGGCTTTTTGAATGAAGCGGTACTCAATGTGCTGCCGATTCCCAAGCACGCCACTTTGGTCAATGTGCGTTATGCCAGCTTTATGGACGCGCTACGCGATGCCAAGGCATTGATGACGACCAGCGCGCGCCCCACCTCGATTGAAACCATTGACGACACCGTGCTGCAGCTGGCCATGGAGGACTTTGTCTGGGACAGCGTGGCGACGTTTTTCCCCGCCACCGGCAGCACGCCAATTCGTGGCATTAACCTGATCGAGTTTAATGACGATGATCCTGAACGCTTGGCAGAACGGGTGCGGGCGTTCACGGACCATTTGAGCCAAGACACCACGGTAGAGCGCTTAGGCTATACCCTGGCGGAAGGCCGTCCGCAGATCCAAAAAGTTTACGCCATGCGCAAACGCTCGGTGGGCTTGCTGGGCAATGTACAGGGCGAAAAGCGCCCACTTGCGTTTGTCGAAGATACCGCTGTACCGCCAGAGCACTTGGCTGACTTTATTAGTGAGTTTCGCGCCGCACTGGATGCCCGCAAGCTCTCCTACGGTATGTTTGGCCATGTCGATGCGGGGGTACTGCACGTGCGCCCGGCGCTGGATATGAAAGATCCCGAACAGGAAAAACTGATTCGTGAGATTTCTGATCAAGTGGCTGACCTGACCCAGAAATACGGCGGGCTGTTATGGGGCGAGCATGGCAAGGGCGTGCGCTCGGAGTACGGCCCCAAATTCTTTGGCGAGCTGTATCCCAGCCTACAGCGCGTTAAAGCCGCGTTTGACCCGCATAACCAGCTAAACCCCGGCAAGATTGCGTCGCCCGCCGAAGGCAGCGAATTAATCGCCAAAGACAGTGACCCTGAGCTATTAACGATTGATGGCGTCACCCTGCGCGGCCAGTTGGATCGCACCATTGATGAGCGGGCGTGGCAGGCCTACGACGCGGCGGTGTACTGCAACGGCAATGGCGCCTGCTACAACTACGATGTTGATGACCCCATGTGCCCTTCCTGGAAGGCTACCCGTGACCGCGTGCATTCGCCTAAAGGCCGTGCCAGCTTGATGCGTGAGTGGCTGCG
>NZ_BJUL01000053.1 GCF_007989605.1 Vreelandella venusta
AATTTGATCAGGTAATTCATGTGGGCGCTTGCCGATGAGGGTGATAAATCACCAAATATCAAGGCAAGCGGTCATGAGAACGAAAGTTTGAATGAATTCGTTTGAACCTTGAGCCAAGTTTGATGCGCTTTTGTTGTTCGTAAACATTACGTTTTCGGGTAACGAGTAAGCATCACAATGATTTTAAACTGAAGAGTTTGATCATGGCTCAGATTGAACGCTGGCGGCAGGCCTAACACATGCAAGTCGAGCGGTAACAGGGGTAGCTTGCTACCCGCTGACGAGCGGCGGACGGGTGAGTAATGCATAGGAATCTGCCCGATAGTGGGGGATAACCTGGGGAAACCCAGGCTAATACCGCATACGTCCTACGGGAGAAAGGGGGCTTCGGCTCCCGCTATTGGATGAGCCTATGTCGGATTAGCTAGTTGGTGAGGTAAAGGCTCACCAAGGCGACGATCCGTAGCTGGTCTGAGAGGATGATCAGCCACATCGGGACTGAGACACGGCCCGAACTCCTACGGGAGGCAGCAGTGGGGAATATTGGACAATGGGCGAAAGCCTGATCCAGCCATGCCGCGTGTGTGAAGAAGGCCCTCGGGTTGTAAAGCACTTTCAGCGAGGAAGAACGCCTAGTGGTTAATACCCATTAGGAAAGACATCACTCGCAGAAGAAGCACCGGCTAACTCCGTGCCAGCAGCCGCGGTAATACGGAGGGTGCAAGCGTTAATCGGAATTACTGGGCGTAAAGCGCGCGTAGGTGGCTTGATAAGCCGGTTGTGAAAGCCCCGGGCTCAACCTGGGAACGGCATCCGGAACTGTCAAGCTAGAGTGCAGGAGAGGAAGGTAGAATTCCCGGTGTAGCGGTGAAATGCGTAGAGATCGGGAGGAATACCAGTGGCGAAGGCGGCCTTCTGGACTGACACTGACACTGAGGTGCGAAAGCGTGGGTAGCAAACAGGATTAGATACCCTGGTAGTCCACGCCGTAAACGATGTCGACCAGCCGTTGGGTGCCTAGCGCACTTTGTGGCGAAGTTAACGCGATAAGTCGACCGCCTGGGGAGTACGGCCGCAAGGTTAAAACTCAAATGAATTGACGGGGGCCCGCACAAGCGGTGGAGCATGTGGTTTAATTCGATGCAACGCGAAGAACCTTACCTACTCTTGACATCCTGCGAACTTGTGAGAGATCACTTGGTGCCTTCGGGAACGCAGAGACAGGTGCTGCATGGCTGTCGTCAGCTCGTGTTGTGAAATGTTGGGTTAAGTCCCGTAACGAGCGCAACCCTTGTCCTTATTTGCCAGCGCGTAATGGCGGGAACTCTAAGGAGACTGCCGGTGACAAACCGGAGGAAGGTGGGGACGACGTCAAGTCATCATGGCCCTTACGAGTAGGGCTACACACGTGCTACAATGGCCGGTACAAAGGGTTGCGAGCTCGCGAGAGTCAGCTAATCCCGAAAAGCCGGTCTCAGTCCGGATCGGAGTCTGCAACTCGACTCCGTGAAGTCGGAATCGCTAGTAATCGTGAATCAGAATGTCACGGTGAATACGTTCCCGGGCCTTGTACACACCGCCCGTCACACCATGGGAGTGGACTGCACCAGAAGTGGTTAGCTTAACCTTCGGGAAAGCGATCACCACGGTGTGGTTCATGACTGGGGTGAAGTCGTAACAAGGTAGCCGTAGGGGAACCTGCGGCTGGATCACCTCCTTAAACGATGCATCATCCCTCGCGGTAAGCGCTCACAATGAATTACCTGATCAGA
>NZ_BJUL01000054.1 GCF_007989605.1 Vreelandella venusta
GCCAAAGAGGATGAGCAGGACCGCGCCAGCCAGCTCGCCGGTACGGCCAAGGTTTAACTGCCACACCTTGCATCAGGCGGGCTCATCCCTTGGCTCGCCTTGAAGTTCTAACCGCGTGACAAAACAAATACCAGGAGAGAGATCATGACCACGCAGCTTGATCAGCTCGAAGCCCGTGTGCGCGGTGCCGTCCAAGACGACCCCGCCAATGGCATCTTCCGCTGTCACCGCAGCATGTTTACCGACCCAGCATTTTTCGAGCTGGAGATGAAACACATCTTCGAAGGCAACTGGCTGTTTCTGGCCCACGAGAGCCAGGTCGCCGAGCCGGGTGACTACATGACCGTTACCATGGGCCGCCAACCGGTAATCATCACCCGCGACAAGCAGGGCGAGCTGCACGGCCTGATTAACGCCTGCGCCCACCGCGGCGCCACCCTGTGCCGCCGCAAACGGGGTAACAAAGGCACGTTTACCTGCCCGTTCCACGGCTGGACGTTCAAGAACGACGGCCAACTGCTCAAAGCTAAAAATGAAAAAGTCGGCGCCTACCCTGACAACTTCAAGCAAGATGGCTCCCACAACCTCAAACGCCTACCGCGTTTTGAAAACTACAAAGGCTTCTTGTTCGGCAGCTTGAGCGACGACGTTCAATCGCTCGAACAGCACCTGGGTGAAACCACCAAGATCATCGACAATATCGTCGACCAAGCCCCCGAAGGCCTGGAAATTTTACGCGGCACGTCGTCGTATACCTTCAGCGGCAACTGGAAACTCGGGGCTGAGAACGGTGCTGACGGCTATCACGTTAGCTCCGTGCACTGGAACTACGCCTCCACCATGGAGCGGCGTAATTATGACGCGGGCGGCACGAAATCCGTCGATGCTGACGGTTGGTCGAAGAGCAAAGGCGGTTTCTACTCTTATGCAAATGGCCACATGATGCTGTGGACCCGGCTGCTCAATCCTGAAGTGCGTCCCGTCTATCAGCACAAAGACTGGATTCAAGAACAACTTGGTGCGGCGCGCGCCGACTCCATCGTCAACCAAACGCGCAACCTTTGCCTCTACCCCAATGTTTACCTGATGGACCAGTTCTCCACGCAGATTCGTGTGATTCGCCCGATCGCCGTGGATAAAAGCGAAGTCACCATCTATTGCTTCGCGCCCAAAGGCGAGAGCGCCGAGGATCGCGCGCTGCGCATCCGCCAGTACGAAGACTTCTTCAACGTCTCCGGTATGGGCACCCCGGACGATCTTGAAGAGTTCCGTGCCTGCCAAGAAGGCTACAACGGTGCGCTGGCCGAATGGAATGACCTCTCGCGAGGGGCTCAGCAATGGATCGAAGGCGCCGATGAAGATGCTCAAGCAATCGACATGAAGCCTCTGCTCAGCGGCGCCTCTCCGGAAGACGAAGGGCTCTACGTGCTGCACCACAAGCATTGGGTCGATGAAATGCTGCGCGCCATCGACAAAGAGCGTGGGCAGTTCATCGCCACCGCGTCCGCCT
>NZ_BJUL01000055.1 GCF_007989605.1 Vreelandella venusta
AACCAACGAAGGCAATGTCACCTACGATGGCGATATCACCGAAGGCAACCACATCACCAACAAGCAGTACGTGGATAACTCAGTGACCGAGTTGGGCGATACGCCACTGACGTTTGGTGCCAACGAAGGTGAAGACACTGAGCGCCGTTTGGGCGATCGTCTCGACATCGTGGGCGAAGCCGATGATGAAGGTCACAGCAACATCATCACCAAGGTGACTAATGAAGAAACACTGGAGTTGGCGCTGAATGCCGACTTGAACGTCGACAACAGCATCACCGTGGGCGAGACTTTTATTGATGGTGACAGCGTTACCACCAATAACATGACGGTGAACGAGAGCCTGACGGTTGAGGGTGACACCTATCTGAACGAGAACCTATACGTCGACGGCAGCACCACTATCAACGAAAACTTGACGGTAGAAGGCACCACCCAACTGGGCGATAACTTCTTCGTTAACAACGAAGGTAACATCACCTACGACGGCGACGTCACCGAGAACAACCACATCACCAACAAGCAGTATGTGGATAACACGGTCAGCGAAGTGGCGGATACACCGTTAACGTTTGGTGCTGATGAAGGTGAAGACACTGAACGCCGCTTGGGCGACCGTATTGATATTGTGGGTGAAGCCGATGATGAAGGTCACAGCAACATCATTACCAAAGTGACTGATGAAGAAACACTGGAATTGGCTCTGAATGCTGACTTGAACGTCGACAACAGCATCACCGTGGGCGAGACCTTTATTGATGGTGACAGCGTTACCACCAATAACATGACGGTGAATGAGAGCCTGACGGTGGAAGGTATCACTCAACTGGGCGATAACTTCTTAGTTAACAACGAGGGTAACGTCACCTACGACGGAGACATCACTGAAAACAACCACATCACCAACAAGAGCTACGTTGATAACAGCGTGACTAAGTTGGGGGATACGCCGCTGACGTTTGGTGCTGATGAAGGTGATGACACTGAACGCCGATTGGGCGACCGTCTCGATATCGTAGGCGAAGCCGGTGACGAGGGGCACAGCAACATCATCACCAAGCTGAGCGATGATGAGACGTTGGAATTGGCGCTAAACGATGATCTGCAAGTAGGTAATAGCATCACCGTCAGTGAAAGTGGTCCTGTCATTAGTGTCGAGGGTATCGATATGAGTGATACTAAGATCACTAACTTGGCAGAAGGCGATGTATCTGCGGATAGTAAAGATGCAGTTAATGGTTCTCAGCTTTATCAGCTAGAAAGCATCGTGACGAACGTGACTGGCGATATTAGTAATGAATATATTACTGAAAATGGCTTAGGTATTCGCTACGTGCGCACCAACGACACTGGACTTGAAGTAAGCGATGCCTTTGCCCAAGGAGAAGGTTCCACCGCCGTGGGCTACGAGGCTGTGGCCTCTGCAGATCGC
>NZ_BJUL01000056.1 GCF_007989605.1 Vreelandella venusta
ACGAAGGTTGTTCACGTCGTTCTCCTTTACCAGTGCCAGCCAGCGCCAATACCTGCGCCGAAGTTGCTTTGCGAATCACCCGTCACCTTGCCTTGAATCACCCAGCGACCATTGTCAGAAAGGCGCGAGATACCGACCGATACCGCTGACTCACCGCCATAAGTACCTGCCCCGACACCAATCATGCTCTTACCGGGCATCCAGGCTTGCGGCACCGTGGAAGCGGCAATCGCACTGGCAGAGCCCGCATTCGCGTTGCGTTCGACGCTGTCGATACGACCATGCACGTTGACGATCTCATTCTGGAAGCGGCGGCCAAGCTCGTTCATCTGCCCTACATTGACCGCATCGCCCTCATTAACACCCGGTGCGACGTTGGTGATAGTGGTGCCACCCGAATCAATGCCGTTAACCGTCATGCTCGGGCCATCTTTAATGCTCACACCGTCGTTATTAACCGTGGTGTTGCCGGTGGTGACACTATCTACATCCAAATCACGGTTCATCGTTATCTGTACACCGTCACCGGTTGTCTTGGTCGTGATATTGTCATCACCGGTGATCGCTACCGTATCACCCAGCTGGCGGTTAACCGTATCGCCTTCATCAGCGCCAAAGTTCAACCCTAGCCCCAGCGTTTCGTTGATATCCGTGATGCTGTTTTCATTCGTGGTAATACGCTGGCTGTTGTCGGCAATATTCCCTTCGTTGTTGGTAATACGCTGGCTGTTGTCAACAATACTGTTGGTATTGTTAGCTACATTCTGGTTGGTATCGTGCAACTGGCTGCCGTTAATCGCATCGGAGCTATCATTGCTGATATCGCCATCCGCAACGTTCGTCAGCTTGGTGCCATCTTCACCTGCCAGCGTAACGCTGTCGTAGTTGATATCACCGTTGTCATCGCGGTCATACATGACAGCGCCGTCTGCGCCACCGCCACCCGTGTCACCTTCAACAATCGTCAGACGATCATCCAGGCTGCCCATAAAGTCCATCGCGGCATAGAGCTGGCTACCATTAATGGCATCGGTGCTATCCGCGGTGATACGCCCTGCCGCCACGTTGGTGATGGTGCGCTCGCTGCCCACACTGCCAACGCTGACGGTGGCGACGGGAGAAGCACCTGCAAACTGGTACGTTTGGCCTGCAATGTCTACCGATGCGGTACCAACCGCTTCTGCAGTGCGAGCGCCTTCCCCTAGCGCTACGCTACCTTGATGCGAGGCAATAGCGTCGTAGCCCATCGCCAGTGC
>NZ_BJUL01000057.1 GCF_007989605.1 Vreelandella venusta
ATGAAAGTACTCGTCGCGGTTAAACGCGTCATCGACTATAACGTCAAAATCCGCGTCAAAGCGGACAACTCTGATGTTGATCTTACCAACGTCAAAATGGCGATGAATCCCTTCTGCGAAATTGCCGTAGAAGAAGCGGTGCGCCTCAAAGAGAGGGGTGTTGCGACAGAGGTCGTGGCCGTTACCGTTGGCCCTAAGGCGGCTCAAGAGCAGTTGCGCACCGCGCTAGCGCTTGGGGCAGACCGTGCTATTCATATTGAAACCGACGAGCGCGTTGAGTCGCTTGCGGTGGCCAAGCTACTTGCTAAGGTTGTTGACGAAGAGCAGCCTGGCTTAGTGATTCTCGGTAAGCAGGCCATCGATACCGACAACAATCAAACGGGGCAAATGCTGGCCGCGCTGACCAACCTTCCTCAGGGTACTTTTGCCTCTGAGGTTGCTGTTGACGGTGACAAGGTTAATGTCACTCGCGAAATCGATGGTGGCCTGCAAACCGTCGCGCTTTCTCTGCCTGCTATCGTTACCACCGATTTGCGTTTGAACGAGCCGCGTTACGCGAAGTTGCCCGACATCATGAAGGCCAAGAAGAAGCCGCTGGATACCAAAACGCCCGCTGATTACGGGGTTGAAGTGGCCTCCAAGGTTAGTCTGCTCAAAGTGGAGTCCCCGGCAGAGCGCAAAGGTGGTGTTAAAGTCGCCTCGGTAGATGAATTGATCGACAAACTGAAAAACGAAGCCAAAGTGCTTTAATAGGAGCTGATCTCATGAGCATTCTGGTACTTGCCGACCTCCATGAAGGTCAGTTAGCGGGCGCAACCGCTCACGTGGTTGCTGCTGCCAAGGCGATTGGTGGTGATATCGACGTGCTGGTGGCCGGTGAAGGCGTCCAAGCGGCTGCGGATGCTGCCGCAAAGCTTGACGGTGTCAGTAAAGTTCGCGTTGCCGATAACGCCGTATACGCCCATCAGCTTGCCGAGCCAATGGGCGCGCTATTGGTTGAATTGGCTGGCGACTATACCCACGTGTTGGCCGGCGCCTCTACCACTGGTAAAAACGTACTGCCGCGCTTGGCTGCCTTGAAGGATGTTAGCCAGCTGTCCGACGT
>NZ_BJUL01000058.1 GCF_007989605.1 Vreelandella venusta
GGACACGCTGACGTCGGTGTCACCCGGGGAGACCGGGACTTCGACGCTAACGCCATTATCCAGGTCGTCTTGAGTGACTTCTCCGTCAAAGAGGACATTGCCATCCTTGTCGGTGACTACCAAGGTATCGCCTACTTCGGTGCCGTCTTCCAGCGTGACCTGGGCGGTAACGGTGCCGTCGTCACCGATCTCGTCCTGACTGTAGGTGCCGTCGTCGCCGCTACCAATTAGCTCGACAGATACCTCTGGGGATTCATTGTCCTGTGGCGGCTCATCGTTAGCCACCGGCTTTGTGTCACTATCGCTAGACGAGTTACCTGCAGGATCAGTCACTGTGGCGGTCACGCTAACGTCAGTGTCGCCTTCGGTAACCGGCACCTCAACCGTAACGCCATTATCCAGGTCGTCTTGAGTGACTTCTCCGTCAAAGAGGACATTGCCATCCTTGTCGGTGACCACCAAGGTATCGCCGACTTCGGTGCCGTCTTGCAGGGTGACCTGGGCGGTAACGGTGCCGTCATCGCCGATCTCGTCCTGGCTGTAGGTGCCGTCACCGCCGCTACCGGTCAGCTCGACCGAGACTGCGGGCGATGTGTTATCGACCGGCTCGATTGGTTTGCTGTCGTCATCGCTGCTGGAATTGCCCGCAGGGTCGGTGACCGTGGCGGACACGCTGACGTCAGTGTCACCTTCGGCAACCGGGACTTCCACCGTCACGCCGTTGTCCAGGTCGTCCTGGGTGACCGGACGATTAAGCAGTTCATTGCCGTCTTTGTCGGTGACCGTCAGGGTGTCGCCTACCTCGGTGCCGTCTTCCAGGGTGATCTGAGCGGTAACAGTGCCGTCGTCACCGATCTCGTCCTGGCTGTAGGTGCCGTCGTCGCCGCTACCAATTAGCTCAACAGATACCGCTGGGGCTTCGTTGTCCTGTGGAGGCTCATCGTTAGCCACTGGTTTTGTGTCACTATCGCTAGACGAGTTACCTGCAGGATCAGTCACTGTAGCGGTCACGCTAACGTCAGTGTCGCCTTCGGCAACC
>NZ_BJUL01000059.1 GCF_007989605.1 Vreelandella venusta
GACTATTCAAGTGACTCATAGGGCAACCCCACATAGTTTTCCGCAATGGTGGTCAACCCCGCTTTAGAGCTGGTCACGTAGTCCAGCTCGGCCAACTGCATGCGGCTGTTGAAATCTTCCTCATCAGAGAAGTTGTGCAGCATGGAGGTCATCCACCAGGAGAAGCGCTCCGCCTTCCAGATGCGTTTCAGGCAGGTTTGCGAGTAGCGCTCGATTAAATCCGTGCGCCCCTCTTGGTAGACCTTCACCATTAGCCGATAGAGCGTATTCACATCGCTGGCGGCCAGATTAAGCCCTTTAGCGCCGGTGGGCGGTACAATATGCGCGGCATCACCGACCAGGAACAGCCGCCCGTACTGCATCGGCTCGACCACATAGCTACGCAGCGGCGCGATACTTTTCTCGATCGAAGGCCCGGTAACCAGTTTGGCGGCCACCTCATCAGGCAGGCGGCGTTTAAGCTCTTGCCAAAAACGCTCATCAGACCAATCTTCTACTTTTTCGTCCAACGGCACTTGCAGGTAGTAACGACTACGCGTCGCTGAGCGCATGCTGCAAAGACTAAAGCCGCGCTCGTGACTCGCATAAATCAGCTCATCAGAGACGGGAGGCGTATCCGAGAGCATCCCCAACCAGCCAAACGGATAAACTTTTTCAAACTCTTTGATGCGGTCTTGAGGAATCGATTGACGTGAGACGCCATGATAACCATCGCAACCGGCGATGTAGTCACACTCAAGCCTGATCGTTTCACCGTTGTGCTCAAAGGTTAGGTAGGGGCTGTCGCTATCCAGGTCGTGGGGTTGAACGTTTTCCGCCTCATAGAGGGTTGTTGCACCAGCGGCGGCGCGGGCC
>NZ_BJUL01000060.1 GCF_007989605.1 Vreelandella venusta
TAAGCTGGTACACGCAGGCCCAGCAGTGCGTATGCTGGCACGTGAGCTCGGCGTCGACCTCGGCCTTGTTAAGCCTAGTGGCCCGAAAGATCGGGTGCTGAAAGAGGATGTGCAGGCTTACGTGAAGCAGGCCATTGCCAACCAAGGTAACGCACAAACAGCGGCTGCCCCAGCGGCGAGTGGTGGTGCTGGCATCCCCGCGATACCAGAAGTCGACTTCAGTCAGTTTGGCGACGTCGAAGAGAAGCCGATGGGGCGCCTGCTCAAGATGGGCGCGACCAATCTGCATCGCAGCTGGCTCAATGTGCCTCACGTGACCCAGTTCGACGAGGCCGACATTACCGAGCTTGAAAGCTTCCGTAAAGCCATGAAAGCCGAGGCCGAAGCTCAGGGCGCTAAGCTGACACCGTTGCCGTTTATGGTCAAAGCCTGTGCCTTTGCCCTGCGTAAATTCCCCCAGTTCAACGTCAGCCTGAAAGGCGACGGCGAAACGCTGGTATGGAAAAACTACGTGCATATCGGGATTGCCGTGGATACCCCGGATGGTTTGATGGTGCCGGTAGTGCGCAACGCCGATAAGAAATCCTTGATCGAGATAGCCAAGGAGATGGCGGAACTAGGCAAGAAAGCGCAAACCAAGAAGCTAAAGCGTGATGAGATGACCGGTGGCTGCTTCACTATTTCGAGTCTTGGCTCGATTGGTGGAACCGCGTTCACACCGATCGTTAATGCGCCGGAAGTAGCGATCCTGGGAGTATCGAAAGCGCAGATGAAACCGGTATGGGATGGCAGCGCCTTCC
>NZ_BJUL01000061.1 GCF_007989605.1 Vreelandella venusta
CTGTGAAGATGCCGATATGTTGATTGCGGTGACCAACACCGATGAAATCAACATGATCGCCTGCCAAGTCGCCCATACGCTGTTTCGCACGCCTACTAAAATTGCCCGCGTACGCTCAACCGCCTACCTCACCCGTAAGGGGCTGTTTGCCCACGAAGCGATTCCTATTGATGTACTGATCAGCCCTGAACAAGTGGTGACGGATCATGTGCGCCGCCTGATTGAGCACCCCGGTGCGCTGCAGGTGTTGGAGTTTGCCGGTGGTTTGGTGCAGTTGGTGGCGGTCAAGGCGTTCTACGGCGGCCCACTGGTGGGGCAGGATTTAGCCTTTCTCGCCAAACACATGCCTAATGTGGAAACACGCGTGGCAGCCATTTACCGCCGCAACCGGCCAATTATTCCCCGTGGCGATACGGTGATTGAAGCCGACGACGAGGTGTTTTTCCTGGCCGCACGGCGTGATATTCGCGCGGTAATGAGCGAACTACGCCGCGTTGAACGGGATTTCCGGCGGGTGGTGATTGCCGGTGGCGGCAATATCGGTGAACGCTTGGCCGAGCATCTGGAGCACAGCCACCAAGTTAAGATTATCGAGCACAGCATAGAGCGCTGTACTGCGCTTTCAGAGCGGCTTGACCGAACGGTGGTACTTCACGGCAGCGCCACCAGCAAGCGGCTGCTGGAAGAAGAGAACATCGAAGACTGCGATATCTTTTGTGCCCTGACCAACGACGACGAGGTCAATATTATGTCGTCGCTGCTGGCCAAACGCTTGGGCGCCAAGAAAGT
>NZ_BJUL01000062.1 GCF_007989605.1 Vreelandella venusta
GGCCCCCGGCGACACCGTTCAGGTGAATGATGGTAAAAACATCGCTATCACCCGCAACGGTACGGACATTACGGTCGCCACTATCGATTCACCACAGTTCGGCAATGTCACTGTTAATACTGCTGGAGGTGACACCATCAATGGGCTGAGCAACCTCACCTTTGATCCCGATAACTTCACCTCAGGGCAGGCTGCCAGTGAAGATCAATTGAAGCAAGTCAGTGATATCGCCAACACCGGCTGGAACCTTAGTGCCCAAGACGCCGTGGCACAGAACATTGCTCCGAACGATGAAGTTAATCTGCGCAACAGTGACGGTAATCTGGTGATTACCCAGGCCACTAATAATGGCCGCGAAGAAATGACCTTTAACCTCAGTGACGATGTGGTCGTTAATAACAGCGTCAGCGTAGGTAGTGTGGTTACCAACGCCACCACCAACGATATTGTCGGGTTATCCAATATCGACTTGGCCGACCCCAGCTTCGCCACGCTAGGCCGTGCTGCCACCGAAGAACAGTTGGCAATCTCGGCAGCCGCCAGCCGCACTGAAGTGGCCGCAGGTACCAACGTGGCCAGTGTTGGCCAAACCACCGGCGCTGATGGCCAAGACATCTACACCGTGAATGCTAATGGTGCATCGGTGAGTGCTGGCTCTAGTGCAGTGGATGTAACTGCCGCTGCCCCCGACGCCAACAATGTCACCGACTACGCCGTGGATCTCAGCCAAGCCAGCAAAGACAGCCTAACGCTGGCTGACTCCGCATTACAAAGTGT
>NZ_BJUL01000063.1 GCF_007989605.1 Vreelandella venusta
GGTTTCACCATGACCGTAAAAATATTCGATACTCCCGAGGTTCAAGATTTCCTAAAAGCCGTGGCCGGCTTTGATCAGGCCGGTGGCAATGAGCGCGCCAAGCAGATCGTTCACCGCCTGGTCAGCGATCTGTTCAAGCTGATTGACGATTTCGATGTCACCGAGGAGGAGTATTGGGCGGGCGTTAACCTACTCAATGCCCTGGGCAGCCAGACCCAGTTTGGGTTGCTCTCGCCAGGGCTTGGCTTCGACCACTTCCTCGATATGCGCCAAGATGCCATCGACGCTGAAGCTAAGCGCACCGGCGGCACCCCACGGACCATCGAAGGCCCGCTCTACGTGGCCGGTGCTCCCGAAGCGGAAGGCTTCGCCCGTATGGATGACGGCAGCGACCCCGATGGCGAAATCATGTGGCTGACCGGCCAGGTGCGTGACGTGAACGGGCAGCCGATCCCCGGTGCCAAGGTCGAGATTTGGCACTGCAACTCCAAGGGAGGCTACTCGTTCTTTGATCCTTCGCAGGACGAGTACAACATGCGCCGCACGATCTATGCGGATAGCGACGGCCGCTACACCGCGCG
>NZ_BJUL01000064.1 GCF_007989605.1 Vreelandella venusta
ACGATCGGCGGAGGCCACAGCTTCGTAACCCACGGCGGTGGCGCCTTCTCCTTGGGCAAAGGCATCGCTTACTGCCAAGCCACTGTCGTTGGTGCGCACATAGCGAATACCAAGGCCGTTGTTGGTTATGTACTCATCGCTTCCGTCACCCACCACATTCGTAACGCTATTCTCTAGCGCTTCAATCCATTGATTAGTCGCATAGAGTTGCGATCCGTTGATCGCATCTTGGCTCTCTACTGATATATCGCCTTCGGACAAGTTAGTGATGCCTTCGTCACTAATGACAGGCCCGTCTTGACCAACGGTGAGGCTGTTGCCAATCGCCACATCATCACCCAGATCAAAGGTCACTTCCTCGCGGCCGTTATTACTAGTCTGGCTGATTATGATGTTGCCATCTGTATTGCGCAGATTGACTTCACCATTCGGTGCCACATTACTTGCCGCGCCATTTTCGGTGCTTAGGTTCCAACCAGCGTTAGCCGTAGCCTTCACCTCTTCAATCGCTTGATTAGAAGCAAACAGTTGGCTGCCATTGATAGCATCCGTGCTAG
>NZ_BJUL01000065.1 GCF_007989605.1 Vreelandella venusta
TCTCGGAAGGCGACGTGATCGGCCAGATGGAGATCGCTGGCGACAGCGGGGATACATCGGCTGAAGAAGACGCACCGCAAGCCGCAAGCCAAGCCAACAGCGCGCCGCAAGGCGCTGCTGAAGAACCGGCCGTTGAAGAAGATAGCGGTAGCGGTGAGCCTGAGCGCAAAGAGATTCGTGTACCTGACTTGTCAGGCTCTTCTGACGTGCCGATTATCGAAATTGGTGTGTCGGCAGGTGATGAGGTCAACGAAGAAGATCCGTTGATCACCTTGGAGTCTGATAAAGCGTCAATGGACGTGCCTAGCCCTTACAAAGGCAAGCTCTTAGAGCTGACCGTAAAAGAGGGTGATACCGTCTCTGAAGGCGATGTGATTGGCTATATAGAAGTGGCGGGTGCTAAGAAAGCAGCCCCGAAACAAGCGGCGCCGGAAAAAGCGCAGTCCGCTAGTGCCAGTCAGTCAAATACTAGCCAGTCAAGTGAGAAGTCTGCCGCTTCACCCAAAGGTACGCCTAGCCCTGAAGCGCAGATGGCCTCTCACAAGCCCCGTGATGG
>NZ_BJUL01000066.1 GCF_007989605.1 Vreelandella venusta
CAGTTCCGTTCGCAGTTTTTAGAGGTCTACCACGGCCGCTATTTACGCCCGCTGCGCGATTACATCATCGGTGGCACTGAGTTCATGCTGCCTACGCTTGCCAAGGTAGCGCCGCTGTATAACGCCCTACTCAACCAGCGCTGGGTCGATAGCCTAATGCGTAAAGGGCTGGGAATGAGCGATTCCCCCCAGCTTTCCCGCGCCAGCGTGAAAAAGCAGCTGCGCGCCTGGGGCGTGGCCGAAGCTACGCCTACCTCGCTTGCACTGCTGACTGAACAGCAGCGTGCCAACAGCGTGATCATTGTCCAGGATGCCTTCACCAGCCACTTTGAAGCCAAACTGGTGATGGACGTGGTGGAACTGCTGTCGCGGCTGAATCTGCGGGTGTTCGTGATGCCATTTTCTGCCAACGGCAAACCGCTGCAAGTGCAGGGCTTTTTAGGCGCCTTTGAGCGCACGGCGGAAAAACAGGCCAAGCGCCTGCGGGCACTGGCAGAGTTCGACGT
>NZ_BJUL01000067.1 GCF_007989605.1 Vreelandella venusta
AGCAGTTCTTTATCGGTGGTATTGAACTCAATCGTTGCAGACCCTGCGGGGATAAAACCGGAGTCCGGAGCTAAGGCACGATCCACTACCGAGCCGCTGCCCAGCGCGAGGCTGCCGCGAATTGGTGCACTGGCGCCAAAGCCCAGTGCCACCGCACCCTCACCGCTGGCGGAGGCATTAACACCACTCGCAATCGCGTTTAGTCCCGTTGCACCATCGTTGTTGTAGTTGCCACCAATGGTGCCGCCGTCGTTGACGCTGTAGTAGTGGGCGCGGTTGGCATCGAAGTAATCAAGATTGACCGCATCGCCAGCATTCACCGGATCGCCCAGGTTGGTGATGGTATCGCCGCCCATATCAATGCCGTTGTCATTGATTGTTGGACCATTGTTAATCGTCAGGCTATCCGCCGTCAGATCGGGGCTAGTGGCAATCTCAATCGCGCCATTATCGTCGCTCAGTTCGATATTATCGCCGCTGATAAAGTTGGCGACGTTATCGTTCT